>NZ_MKQD01000052.1 GCF_001913705.1 Thalassotalea sp. PP2-459
CACATGAGAGTCTGGGTAACCTGCCGCCGGCAGCTTACCGAGAAAAACTGGAAAATTCTAATTTAGAACTGTGTCATTAATGGGGAAGTGGACAGGATAAATCGTATCGAAAAATTTCTACTGGTATCGGATTAAAAGGCACATCCTCTTTGTTTAATTTAGATAACACCGCCCCATTATCATAGCGTATCTGTAACTCATTAGAGTCGGGATTAAATAGCTCAAGCTCATAGCGGAAGGATTGACCACTGCTAACCCTTGACTCTAAGTATTCGTAACTAGAGATAGAGTTAATAAAATCTAATATTGTAGACTTTCCAGAAGCGTTTTTAGACCCGCAGATGAATGTGACTTTACCAAAGTAAATTTCTTGTTCATCTGAAAATACTGAGCATTCTTTGATTTTTAATGAATTCAACCAAAACAATTGGCGTTGTATACGACCTTGATGCAATTTGATTTTTGTTTCTTGGAGAGCACGCCATGCTTTAAGCTGTTCGGCAGTAAAACCATTACCACTATTTGTATCAATTAATCTCGCATGGATTTTACAAGCCCAAAACCCATTTTCTATATCTCTTAATTCATCATCAGACAATCCACCTTGCCCTCTGGGTCCATTTAAAGATGCACTGAATATATGAGCTGCTTCTCCTATTGAGGAAACAGTATCAGCAGACTCACCAGGTCCTATCGTAATAACATTACAGTTGGGATGACTACACTGATAGCCCGCACGGCCAGCTAAAACGTTTTTAGTTTTAACTAAGAAATTAGTCTTTTTTCTACTCACAGCATTCCTTTTCGTAACAGCATATAACGTCCAATAATGCACCGAAAGGAGCGCAGCGTATTGAGGTCGAATTAATTGGCTTGTTATTTTTCTATTTTAGCCCTATTGCAGCAACAATAGCGGCTATTGCAACACCAATTACTACTTTCCCCCAGCCAGTGTTGTGCCATGCAGGGTCGTCATTTGTTGCGTTACTTATTACAACATCTATACTTGCCGCTTCATTTATAGTCTCAAGTCCAGCGTCCTTTCGCAATTCACGAAGAGCGATTTCTTTTTCTATTTCAGTTTTTAGCTCATAAAATTTTGATCTTAATACTCGATGATCAGAAATAAATAATGCTGATAGAAAAAATACAACAGTTGGAGGAATAAGAACTTTATAGAAAGATAGAATATCTCTCCCTTCAAATGGTATAGCAGGTATCGTTTTCCAAAGATTACTTATAGGAAATATCCATGTTTTTGCAAATAGCCACTTAATTCCAGAATTAATGTTCTGTGCTAAAGGAAAGCCACTTCCATCAGTCCAAATATAGAGTCCTTTTATAACTGTCATCAAAAAATAGGTTACAGCTATGAATGCAACTAAATAAGCAAACCTAGAACGCTTTTTAGATTTTTTGAGCTTATCCGTAAATTTCAATCTATTCTCCTTTTGTGGATAAAAATGTAACGCCGCATTATGGTAATAGCGGCGCTTGGCTATACTTGAGCGTAACGAAAACGCCAAGCGTTGCGAATCACTCCTAAATGCTTTGTTGTGTGTAATATTCAACCAAACCATCAATCATGTCAGAGCTTAACATGCCGTAATGCATATTTAGCCACGCTTTTACTTGACGTATTTTTTTGGGACTCTTTGACTGCTTGGTTAGTACTAAGAACTCTTTTTCTTTACTTAAAATATTGATTACATCAGCTTCAGAGGCATTTTTAACAAAAGATAAATAGTAAGTATCTATTGCTGTACAACATTTAATTAGAAATGTCGTCAACGTCGTTGCTTCTTTTAAAGTAACTTTGTCTGCTCGAAAATCTTCTATAGCCTTGTTAGCATCAAAGTGATAATAATTATCGTGAATTTCCTGCGTCTTACTCTCTAAGTACTGCCTATCTTTGGAAGATATCTGAGCATTAGACTTAGCATGGACTATTTTGTTTCTCCAGTGGCACATTAGCTCGACAAGTATCACCCACTCGCGCTCTATATCCGGAATAGTTTTACAAAATGCAGACACCCTGCGCGCTTTAGAGTCTTTAGACTTCAATGGAACGTTGAAATTTAGACCTGAAGAAGCCCAAAATGGGTCTTTACTTAACTCCGATAAGTACTCGAACAACATTTCAGCATGAAATACTACAGAGGATCGAATCGCGAACCTACGAGCATTCTTAGCTGATACCGAAACATTTACGGGATTCCAAGTGATATTTAACCCACTGGGTGTTACTGAGGATGGAGATAAATGAGATAGTGAAACTGCGATAGTATTAAGGCTATTAATACTTCCTCCAATTTCATCTAACAAATTTTGTAGATAAGCTGATTTAGACATCACATTACCCGTTTATTGGATTGGCGTGGTACTGTCGGGAGTCGAACCCGCTTTTCCAGATTTAAGTTGAACTTTTAGTTTCTGGCGTCTTAATCCAACAGACGATAATACCACTAGGGAAGAATGGTATTACTTTGTGAAAGTTTACTCAAGTTGAATTACACATAACGCTTATTAGCGAGAACTTACAAGGTGCGCTACCTTGTAAAGTAGGAGATAGCATATGAGCCTAAACACTAATAAAGCTTTAAAAAATAAAGTTAAATCAAAGCGTAATATAAATACCAATACTCTACAAGCTTCCTACGCAGTTGCCTCAGTTAACTCGATTAATTAGAGAGTGATAATATTCTCTGACTTGTAATGGGGCAAAAGGGAGTTAGAGCCGAAGATCCGAAAATGGCTGCAAAGCAGTCGTTAAATCGAATTCAGTTGGACGTTAGAACTTATTCGATTGAAGTAATCTGATGTTGGATATCTCAACAAGGTTTTTGTTTCCAACTTTGATATATAAAAATTAGAGCCATTTTTGCTCACCCAAATGCTAGCGTTATTTTTGTTTCCGACTTTCCTCTAACCGAACTGTTCGTTACGAACCATAACTCAGGGTTCATAGACGATTTTCGTATCCAACTTTATTCAACATCTACAGTGCTTTTGTGGGAGAGTAATAAAGTACTCTCTTACAGCTTTTAAGGGGGAGTTTTTTTACTTCCCCATAAGCACGGATTAAAAACTAGATAAAAAGTATGTGCGTAGTATTCATTTAACTATCGAAGTTAAGAGTGCCACTGTCTGTGGCTGTCCTAAATATAAATTTAAGGCACAATCTGAGAATTTGTTCTATGAGCTTTGGTTATGTTATGTAGATTCTATAATCTTTAAGGATTTAGGCTCAACTGTCTGTATTTTTTTACTGATACAGCTCAGGAGCCATCCATCCTCTAACACATCCGTGTTGTATCATTGTCCGAAATCGCTAAAGTAAGTTTAAACCGCTAAACTTTCGGGCCTTTACCCCGTAATGCATTAGCGACTAATGAGATAACTAATAAAGCTACAAAGATAAAAAAGATTATTTTTGCAATACCTGCAGCTGTACCCGCAATACCACCAAAACCTAATATTGCAGCAATAATAGCAATGACTAAAAATGTTAGTGCCCAATTTAACATAAATTTTCTCCTTTATTTTAATGTTTACTGTATCTGTAGATAAGCGATAGTTGTGCCAAAAATAAGCTACTGTTATTTAAGTAATTATTTAAACTATATGAATAAAACAGACTATAAAAAAGTAAAAGTTACAGGGGAAGAGTGTAGTACTTGCACAGTAAAGGGTTAACAGGTTAGGCGTTTTTAAGCGCGAATGTGATCAATCTTCATTAAAATGTTGTTGCAACATAGCTAAGTTAACCGGTTTAAGTAGTGCCTTATCTGCGCCGTGTTGGTTGAGTTCTTGCTGTGTTACATCGTTTCCACTGACAATAGTGATTATGGCGTTAGGCACTTTTGTTTTTAATATGGAACTTAATTGTAAACCATTACCGTCGGGTAAATTCATATCTATTAGTATGTATTGCCAATGAATATCTGTTTCAAGTATCTCGTTCGCTTGTTTAATGTTGTATGCAATTTGAACCTGGTTACCCATTCTACTTAATAATAACGCTGTAATTTCTGCGGAATCTGCATCATCTTCGATCATCAAAACTCGCTGATGCGTATTTTGATGATCTATTTTGTTTTGTGTTGTTGTTTGGTTAGATTTTGCTTTTTGATTTAACGGGTTCAACTGTTGCTTAATTTTTTGATGTAACTCGTATTTATCTATTGGTTTGGGAATAACGTCATTAAACCCTAAGTCGTAGAGTTCTTTTCGTACTCCTCTCATTGTTGCTGCGGTTATAGCAACAATTGGTGTTTCTATACCCATCTCTCTTAGTTGTGCTATTGCCCGCTTACCGTCTAAAACCGGCATATGAATATCCATAAGAACTAAATCATAGGGATTTTTTATATCTTGTGCTGAAACTATTTTTGTAATAGCTTGCTGGCCATTATTAGCGTAATCCACATTAAGATCAAAAGATTGGCAGGCATAGCCTATTAATCGTCTAACATCATTAATATCATCAACAATCAAAACATTGCCTGATAGTTTGCTTAGTGATTTAGTATTTGATTGATAGTCACTACGTTTAAAAGATAATTTTTTTCGTTCAGTAGTTGTAATAATTCCAGGGTCGATAAAAAAAGTAAATTTGCTTCCAACTGCTAATGTTGATTCCACTGAAATACTTCCGCTCATATACTTTAATATTTCACTGCAAATAGACAAACCAAGCCCAGTACCTTCTTCGTTGCGTGACACAATATCTTGCACTTGTTCAAAAGGTTTAAAAATTGTTGATAATAAATTTTCAGGAATGCCAACACCCGTATCGGTAACTGAAAAATATAAACGAGTATTTTCGGGGTCTTCCTCAAGCCATATATCAATTTTTACCGAACCTTGTTGAGTAAATTTGATGGCGTTATGAATAATATTGATCAATATCTGACGTAATCTGAGGGAATCTGTATTAATTTCTACAGGTAACATCGACTTAGTTGATATCTCTAAGTTTATCCCTTTATCTTTTGCCGACATTGACATCAATGTGTATACATCAGCGATAAAGCTATCAAAGGAAATAGGTGAACGGTTTAACTCAAACTTGCCCGCAGCAATTTTTGAAAGGTCGAGCACATTATTTAATAACCCGAGCAAATGTTTGCCGTTGTTTAGTATGGTGGCTAATTCTGGCTGTATTACTTTGTTGCTTTCATCATTTAGCAGTAACTCAGTATAACCAAGTATTGAGGTCAGTGGAGTGCGTAATTCATGGCTTAAATGCGCTAAGAACCTATCTTTTGAGCGGTTCTTCGTTTCAGCTTTTATACGCTCAAGACGTTCATTTTCAATATCTTTTCTAGCTAAAGCATAGCGTATTGCACGGTTAAATCTTGCTCGGTTGAGATCTGACTTTACAAGGTAGTCAACTGCGCCAGCATCTAATGCATTATTATCTAATTCAATATCTACTTGCCCTGTCAGCATAATAATTGGCACTGTGCAGCCTTCTTCGTTGGACTGTTTCAGCACAGATAAACCATTTAGCCCACCGAGTTGATAATCTAATAAGCAAATATCGTGATTATTTTTTTTTAACTGTGCTAAAGCTTCATTAGAGTTATCAACCCAGTCAATGTCGAAGTGATGATTATGCATCTGTTCAAGATAGTCACACGTGAGAATGTAATCATCTTCATCGTCTTCAACCAATAGTATGCGTGTAACTTGTTTAGACATAGTTTAATTTTTTACTTCTGCGTTGTTAGGCTATTGTTGACGTTGCTTGTTAAGCATTATCGGATGGGGGAAGTTCAACAAATTCCACCCAATATTTACCTAACGTTTTCATTAATTCTACTAACCCTTCAAAATTTACGGGTTTAGTGATATACGATGCAGCACCAAGATCATAACCTTTAACCATGTCTTCTTCTTGTTTTGAAGTTGTTAAAATCACAACAGGAATACTTCTAAGTGCCGGGTTTGCTTTTATTTCTTTTAAGGCTTCACGTCCGTCTTTACGGGGCATATTCAAATCAAGTAATATCAAGCCTGGTCTAGGCGCGCTTGCCTGATCTTGAAATTTACCTTGATGCGTTAAATATTCGATGAGCTCAACGCCGTCTTCAACAAAATGAAGTTCGTTTAATACTTTGCTTTCAATTAATGCATCTTGAGCAAGTAAACGATCATCTTCGTCGTCATCAGCCATTAAAATTACAATTGGTGTGCTTTTTCTCATGAAACAGATTCCTTTTAGCTATTTTAAGCGTCTGTTGTTGGTGCTATATAGTTATGGGGTACTCGAATAGTAAATTCGCTACCTTTATTAACTTGGCTTTTAACGGTAATTGTACCGCCATGTCGCTCTATAATTCGTCGACAAACGGCTAAACCTATGCCCGTTCCTTTATAAGCCGTTCTAGCATGCAGACGTTGAAAAGGAACAAACACTTTATCTTCAAATTCTTGTTCAAAGCCAATGCCATTATCACTTACAGTGATAATATGCCATAAAGTTTCAGCGCGTAAAATCGGGTCGATGACTGTTTCTTGATGATGGCTAATATTAATTTGAGGTGCAATATCTTTATGTCTAAATTTAATTGCATTACTGAGTAGGTTTAAAAATAACTGGTTGAGTTGCGTTATATCGCCGTTAATTTCAGGTAAGTCTTGATGTTTTATCGTTGCTGAGCTTTCTTGAATGGCTATTTCTAAATCGTCAATCACATCGGTGAGTACTTGTTCAAGTGATACGGTTACTAACTCTTTTCCACGGGTATTAATTCGTGAATACTCTAATAGATCATTGATTAAATTAGACATACGTGAAGCGGCATTATTCATACGGCTTATGAAATCTAAACCACGTTCGTCTATAACATCGCTATAATTTGTTGTTAGTCTGTCGCCAAAGGCTCTAATTTTACGTAAAGGTTCTTGTAGGTCATGTGAAGCAACAAAGGCAAAATCTTCTAACTCACGGTTACTTCTAGTTAACTCCTCAGAATAAATGGTTAATTCTTTGGTCCGTAAGTTTACCTTTTCTATTAATTCTTTATTTTTATCTTCTAAAGACTGTCGGTGGAGTAATTCATTTCTATAATTAAGTCGAACAAGTACACCAAGGCCAACAAGCAGTAATAAGCTGGTGATCGCAGAAATACTAAAGGTGAATTTTGCTTCTCTTTTGTTAAGTGCCAGCCTTTGATACAAACTATTACGGTAAGCAACTTCACGATCTTTTACTTCGTTAAAGATAGCTTGCATTTCTTTGTATAAATTTCTTCCTCGCCCTGTCAATATCATCGCAATAGCGCGCTTTTCTTTGTTATCTAATGCAAGCTCAACTGTTGTGCTCAGTTCTATCATTTTTATTTCAACTAAGTCAGAGAGTTCAGCTATTTTCTTTGTTTGACTTTTGATGTCAGACTCTAACAGTCGTACTAACGCGATTTGTTTAAAAACTTGCGCTATGGCGTCTTTATAAGGCCTTAAATATATTTCTTCTTCAGTGAGTAAATAACCACGTTGACCAGTTTCTGCTGATAAAACTAAATTGTGCAGTTCGTCTAAATTAAGGATAATTTCGCCGGTGTTGGTCATTTTTTTTTGCACATCGGATAAGTCATCAATGGTTTTTATCGCTAAAAGTACATTAATGGAAATGACACTGATCACGATGATAAAAATGATGGCCCATGATATTTTTTTATTATCTAATAACCTTTTTATATATAACATTATTAGTTGCTTACCTTAGCTTTTAGCCGACTTTGATAATTGCTCAAGCGTGTGGCTACATGTTTGGCATGAAACTAATATTTTGTTTACAGCGTCAAGTGCTTTATCTGTGGGCATATCATTTTCGAGTACTAGTTTAATAAGTTCTGCCTGCATAGATATCCGATTGAGTGGACCACGAGCATCATGAATTAATTGGTTTAAGTCACGCTCTTCTGACTGTTCATTAGTTTGATGATCATTCATTTTGGGTTTCTCCATGCATTGCTTAGTTAATGGTTGTTAGTCTTCTAATTCTCCGTAGGAATGTAAACGGTTGTATAACGTTTTAGTGCTAATACCTAACATTTTGGCGGCGAGTGATTTATTTCCCTCTACATCTTCAAGTGTCACGCGAATTAATTCCTTCTCTACATCTTCAATTGTACGACCCGCACTTAAGCTATGTTGGTTTTCTGAGACAGAAGAGAAAGGTGAGCGGAAGTCTTTTGGCAATGTGACATTTTTTGCATCGGGATCAGACATGATGAATGCTCGATGAATGGCATGACGTAACTCTCTTATATTACCTGGCCAGTCGTAATCGGTGAGGCGTTGTATTTGTTCAGCATTCCATTGATACTCGCGTTGATATTCTTTATTTAATTCATCAAGAAATGCTGCTGCAAGTAAAGGAATGTCTTCTTTTCGTTTTCTTAATGGTGGAATGCTAACGGGGAAAACAGCAAGTCTAAAATAAATGTCTTCTCTTAATACTTTGTTTTCAGCTATCTCTTCAACTGAGCGGTTAGTCGCTGAGATTACTCGGCAGTTTACTTCTACTTCTTTCGTGCCGCCAAGTGGGGTTACTTTATTACTTTCTAGCACTCGTAATAAGTTGGGTTGCATGTCTATTGGCATTTCTGTTATTTCATCTAGAAACAATGTGCCGTTGCCTGCGCGTAAAAATACGCCATCTTTTTTACCAATAGCACCGGTAAACGCGCCTTTTTCATGGCCAAAAAGCTCGCTGGCAATTAAATCTTTAGCCAATGCGCCACAGTTTGTTGCAACCATTTCAGTCTCGTTGCTTATTTCGCTACTCGTTGCATTGTGAATAGCTTGAGCGACAAGTTCTTTACCAACACCACTTTCACCTAATAACATAACGTTAGCTTTGGTTAGCGCAATACGAGATATCATGGTATATAATTCTTGCATTGCTTCAGACTCGCCAATCAGACAGTTAAAGTGTTTTTGAGGCAACCCGCTGTTTGCCTTATCTGTACGAGGGGCTTTAATTGGTTTTTCTTGTGTTAATGCTTGCTCTAAATCTTCACGTTGCAAGGGTTTGGCAATGTAATTAACTTTTGGGCCACATAAACCAGCGAGTAAGCCTTTCACTAACGGGTGGCCTGTTATTAAGGTGATGTAAGGGTCATGGTGAGAATTTTTGAGATGATCTATTAAATGTAAGCCACTACCGTCTGGAAGCATAAAATCTAAAAAAATATGATCAAAGGTATTATTTTCTAACCACTCATAAGCTTCTTTTAAAGAGCCAGCAGTACAAATATCATGACCCAAAAATTCTATAATATGGCAAGCAACTTCGGTAAATTCGGCATCATCATCGACTAATAATATGTTTAACACTTTAATCCCTTAGGTTCTTAAGATGTATCTTGTTACTTGGCTGCAACAATTGAGTCTTTACGAGTGTACCTTATATGTGTGGTGATTGGTGATTATTTCAAGCGTTTTCATCGTTAAAGACAAACTTTATTCTTATTACGAAACAATTAACTAGCGTAAAAATCATTTTTTATCTAAAAATAAAGCTGTTGATATTAAATGTGAATATATTGCCGTTAAGTGGTATAAAGCCCGATGCACATTAAACATCAGGCTTTACGTAAAAGGTCATTATTAATAAAATGTGATTAGTTATAGGTTTCTATCAAAATACTAATCCTTTTGCTGTAATGATTAACCTAGGGCATGCAGGGGGAATACATTTATAATCAATAATTAAAACCTATATTCAAACCCTAATGATGCATGCTTTAAGTCAGTTGAAAAATTAGCATCATCAATATCATCTGTTGCGCTATCTACATCTAAGTCGTTGTCATATAAGGTGTAATCAAGTTTAACGCTCCAGTCTTCATTAATATGATAACTCACACCAAGGCCTGCGAATAAACCTTCATCGTCGTAATCGTTTTTAACGCCGAACACTGAATAATCGGTTTCGTACCACAGTTGTCCACCGCGAACATAAACGCTAACATTATCTGAAATAGGCAGCCCTAATTTAATACCTAAGGTATACCCATCAGTATCAGCATTAGCTAGCTCATTTCCGTAGTTACCAAAATCAATAAAACCACCTTCAATTGCAAAGTGTTTATTAAACCCATAACCTAAAAATGCTTGATAAGCATCTTTGTTATCATCAAAATTATCGTCGCCGTCTGCTCGTAAATAGCCATAGCCTGCTCCAATGTATATTCCTTGTGCGTCAGTATCGTCATTATAGGTTTGAGCTTGAACGTTAGTACTTAATAAACCAGCGGTAATAAGTGATCCTAACAATATTGATTTTTTCATACATTCTCCATTGTTGCTTGTCATTATTTACACTGAATGTTGGTATTCAGATATATCACTATATTCAAACCCCGTGCCAATCCGAAAAGGTAATAAATCGCTATAATATTGCTGATTTAATAGGCAAAGTATCGTGTTTCATGAGATTTTTATAATTCACTATGAAAAAATTACAGGCATTGTGGGGCTTTTGAACTCATGGTTTAAATTACTGTGTAATATGAGCATCAACGTATTAGAAGCGAGTGGTACAATGTTACTATCATTCTGTCATTATTCGACAACTCGCAACTATAATTTTAGGGCCTGTTGATCATTCGTGTTTGTTTAAAAACGATAGATATAAGCTACACTCAAGAAGTCTAATCCTGGGTTCTTAGTATTGAATCCACCATTTGAGTAATGAATATAACGAATGGCAATTTCAGAGTTTTGGTTTTTATCTAAACCAATTAGCAAGCCTAAACGATCTTCAAACTGGTAGTAACTTCCAATATCAACACCGCCAAACTTTTCATTATGTACATAAGCTACACCAATACCAAACTCTAACGTAAGTGGATAATCATTAGAGATGTTAGGTAAGGCTTTTGAAAAAACAGGCGAGAGAGAAATGCCATATGTTGCTTCATTTTTAGCGCTGCCATGTAAATCAAATAGATTGAGGCTTGTTTCCCACGACAAACGTGTATTACCAATTAAAGGAAGGTTTAAATCATAGTTAAAGTCTGGCTTGTAAGCTATACGCATACCATGCATATCACTTGAGCCTGTCATGTATTCAACACTGAATGCTTGTTTGTTTCTATCAGGAAGTTGAGCCGCTGTCGTTTTCGTACTCACTGTAAATATAGTGAGTAGCAGTAAAAACGTTGAGAGAACATTTGTGTGAGATAGTGAATTATATAACGTAGGTTTATAGTTTGTCATTTTGCGAGTTCCGTTAATTAACGAGCGATGACATTATCAAGTTTGCATTCGCTCGAATTGGATTAAATAATCGTGTGTGTAGATTGATTAGCAAATAATAAGCCAGCGCAAAGTTTTTAGTTTTAATAGAAAGATTAATAACATCAACAAAATACGACTACGTAGCGATAATTAAGTGATATCAAAGTACTCTATTTCTTTGATTACCTGTGTGAATTGTTTTTCTATCTTATGGAAATGTTTAATTAATATGAACGGATTACAGCAGTTGTGAAATTTTTACATACTAAAATTCAGTCATTTACTATGATTTTGCAGCATTAGCGTCTATAAACTATGTAGCTTAGGTGCATAATATATCGAAATGTTACGTTAGGTATAATAATTGCTATTTTGAAGTTATAAAGCATTCAGAAAATATAAAAAAGGAAGTGATTATGAACGAAGTTGCGTACTCTGCTTATATGGCATTTTATTTATATTTAGTGATGCTACTCATTCAATGGATGGTAGCTACTTTTACTAAGGCCAAACAACCGAATGCCATTCCAGGAAAAATTAACAGTGAGTTATCTCATCATAGTTTCGTGTTTAGGGCGCATCGAACATTTCATAACACCTTAGAAAACAGTGCCCTATTTATAGCTACGGTTCTCTTCGCCTTCTCGCTTAACTATCAAAGCGCTATCTTTGCAATGTGTGTGTGGGTTTATCTTGCTGCACGCATTGTGCATATGGCTTTATATTATGGTATTGCAACTGAGAAAAATCCGAGTTTGCGTAGTTACTTTTTTTTAATTGGCTTAGCCGCTAATGTTGTTATGTTAATCATGATAGGGCTAAGATTAATGTAGTGGGTATATTGCAAAACATCATTGGTTTAGCTTAGAAAATTTACAAGTAATGCGTCTTTCTAGACATAAAGAATTTATTGAAAATTAGTATTATAACCAAGAGAGCTAAGCCAGTTTTTAGCTTCACTTAGACTGTCAAAATAAGCGATTTCAACTTTATTTGGGATAACTTTATTCATCATCCATTTTGAAATCGCATATTCTTGACCACACACAGCACAATGGCGAAACCCTTTCTCTACACAACGAGTGGCTAGCTCGTTACACATTTCCATTTCTTCAGGAATTTTGATGGGCCAATTGCTTATATCATCGATTACAGCCCATTTTTTATCGTTAAATTCTTTTGCATGCTCAAGTAAAGATTCGCCAAATCGATTTTTGTAACCGTCAAGTGCCCAGTCTTCATCAAAGGTTAATAATAATACATCGGAAGTAGAGCAAATATGGAAATCATCAGTAGACATTGTGCTTCCTTTGTATTAAATAGTTGTATAAAGATTCTATTTCAATGCTTTACGTTAAGATCAAGCAAACCTGTTTGATGTAGAACAACTATATCTGCACACGTTCGCTTATTCTCCCACCTCTGACATCGCTCTGAACTGACTTAATCTTTATGCGAATTGGTATAAATCGAACCTAAAGCAAGGTTCTGATCACATATTGAAGAATACCGCCATGGCGAAAGTACTCAAACTCATTGGGCGTATCGATACGAATATCAGCTTCAAAACTTAAACTAACCTGATCTTGCCTTAAAACGTTCACTTTCACTTGTTTTTGGCCTGCTTCAATCGCTTGAATTGAAAACTGCTCTGTACCGTCTAAATTAAAAGTGTGTGCACCTTCTTCTTGCTTGAATTGCAAAGGTAAAATCCCCATTCCGATTAGATTAGAACGATGAATCCGCTCATATGTTTCAGCAATAACCGCTTTAACGCCTAACAATAATGGTCCTTTAGCAGCCCAGTCACGTGAACTGCCTGTGCCATATTCTTTGCCAGCAATAACTATGGTTGGTATATCGTTAGCTATGTATTGTTGTGCGGCCTCGAATACTGTCATTGATTCACCGTTAGGCTGCTTACGTGTAAAACCACCTTCAGTGCCTGGAGCAAGCTGATTTTTCAACCGAACGTTAGCAAAAGTACCGCGCATCATAATTTCATGATTACCACGCCTAGAACCATAAGAGTTAAAGTCTACTTGCTTTACGTTATTGTCACGTAAGTAGTCAGCAGCAGGAGTATTGTTGCCAATGGAGCCTGCTGGGGAGATATGATCAGTAGTGACGCTGTCTGCTAGCTTTAATAAACAACGTGCATCTTTAATCGCGTTAATTGGCTCTGGTTTTATTGGCATATTTTCAAAGAATGTTGGTTTTTTTACATAAGTACTTTCTGGCCAATTATAAATATCAGCGTTAACCGTCTCTAAATTATTCCAAATATCTCCGCCGTCATAAACGGAACCATACTTTTCTGAAAACATTGTCTTGTTAACGACACGGGTAACAACATCTTGAATATCTTGTTGACTTGGCCATAAATCTTTCAAATACACTGGTTTTCCAGTGTTACTCGTACCAAGTGGCTCTTTAGTAATATCTATTTTCATATTACCTGCTAAAGCATACGCTACTACTAGTGGTGGTGATGCCAAATAATTCGCTTTTACATCAGGGTGTATTCTACCTTCAAAATTGCGGTTGCCTGATAAAACAGATGCTACGGTTAAGTCGCTTTTTTTGATAGCGTCAGAAATGGCATTAGGTAATGGGCCAGAATTACCGATACACGTTGTACAGCCGTAACCCACTAGGTTGAACCCTAATTTATCAAGTGCGTCAGTTAACCCTGCTTTGTTGAGATATTCGGTGACAACCTGCGAGCCTGGCGCAAAACTTGTTTTAACCCAAGGCTTTACTGTTAACCCTATTGCATTGGCTTTTTGTGCTAAGAGTGCCGCTGCAACTAATACAGAAGGATTAGAGGTATTTGTACAACTCGTAATCGCAGCGATGACAATGGCACCTTCATGTAAATCAATGTTTTGTTCATTGTGGCTGTATGATACGCAGGTTTTCTCCCCTATTTTTTCTACGCCGCCTTCACTGTCAAAACGTGCTTTTTGGTTATCATCAGAGGTGATAGCGAGTTCTTTTTGCTCAGATAACCATTCGTTAAATGCATTCGCTGCTTGATTCAAATGTACTCTATCTTGTGGGCGCTTTGGTCCTGCTATAGCAGGAACAATAGCATTTAAATCTAACTTCAGTGTTGCGTGATATTCAACGTGCTCTTGTGCTTCACTTCCCCACATTCCTTGAGCTTTTGAATAAGCTTTAATAATGTCTATTTGCTGCTCTGTACGGCCTGTTAACGCAAGGTAATTGGTCGTTTGTTCATCAACTGGAAACAAACCACACGTCGCTCCATATTCAGGTGACATATTGGCAAGTGTTGCCCGATCCGCCACCGTAAGGTGTTGTACGCCAGCACCAAAAAATTCAACGTATTTACCCACCACACCAAAGGCGCGTAATTGCTGTGTTAAGGCTAATACTAGATCGGTGGCAGTTGTTCCAGGAGGTAATTGACCCGTTAGTTCGACACCCACAACTTCGGGTATAAGCATAGTAACCGGTTGACCTAACATGGCGGCTTCTGCTTCTATGCCACCTACGCCCCAACCGAGTACACCTAAACCATTGATCATGGTTGTATGTGAGTCAGTACCCACTAAGGTGTCAGGATATAGCAGTGGCGTATCTTGCTGCTCATCAACAAAAGTCACGCTCGCTAAGTACTCCAAATTTATTTGGTGAACGATACCTTTTCCTGGCGGTACTACTTTGAAGTTATTAAATGCGCTTTGTCCCCATTTTAAAAACTGATAGCGTTCTTTATTTCGCGCAACCTCAATCTCAGTGTTACGAGCAAATGAATCTGCATTACCGAATTCGTCGACCATTATTGAATGATCAATGACTAAATCGACTGGTTTAAGGGGATTAATTTTATTAGGATCGCCGCCTAAAGCTAACATTGCATCGCGCATAGCAGCTAAATCGACGACGGCAGGCACGCCGGTGAAATCTTGTAATAGCACTCTGGAGGGAACAAAGGCTATTTCAGTGTCAGCAAATGTTGTTGTATCCCACTTGGCTAAGGTTTGAATATCTTCTGGCTGAACATATTGCTTATCACTGTGACGTAACAAGTTTTCTAATAAAATTTTGGCGGTTAGCGGCAACCGTTTAGTATCAAACTGTAATTTAGTTAAGTCGAAGTAATGATAATTTTTACCTCGCACTGTCAATGTCGATAAATGTTGATTCGGTGATGTCATTTCCCTCTCCTTTTTGTCGTTAACAGCGCATTTTGCGAATTAATTACGTTGCAATATTTTTCTGTTTAAGCCTTTATTGTTTTACTACAGAATAGATAAAATAATATTAGCTGTAGTCGGTGTTATTAGCCAAGTTTGAAGACTATTTCATGAATATTAATAATGTTTATCATGCTCTTTATTTTGGGTTTTATTTATCTCTTTTACATACTGTACTGGTTGCGTCCATTATTTTTAGCCTTAGGCGTGTCGCATCTTTTTATGCTCATCCTGTAAGAAAGTAAGCGTTTTCGTGAAGTCTAACGTTAGACTATCGTTGATTTTCATTTAAATTGTTAGGCTCGTTACTACGAGTAAACCAGTTAAATTGACGAACAACAGGTTTATTTTTATTGACTAATCTTTTAGCGCGTAAAAGTCTTGAAAGTTTAAAATTGAAACCTTTCATGTAGATTATTATCCTATCTTCAATAACTGATAAAAACCGCGCCTAATTTGGCGCGGAGGAACGTAAAAAGTAATGAATTACTGGCTACTAAGTCTTAAGATTTAAGTTTATCAACGACATTTGTTACATCGTCAGTATTCTTAGCAATTGCAACAGCAAGATCTCGTTCTGAGTCTGACTCTATTTTTCCTGAAAGTGTTACTTCTCCGTTTTTAACTTCTACTTCAATATCTAATCCGCTTACTTGTGATTCAAACAATAATCTGGTTTTGACCACGGTTTCTATTTTAGAGTCTTTCAGACTTTGCATCATTTCAGTGTCTTCATCTGACTTACTATCAATAACGGTTAATTTGTTGTCTACTTTCTCAACCCCTTCAAGCGAAGCCACAAGTTCTTCTGCTAACGCTTTATCGACAGAGTTATTAACCTTACCCGTTAAAATAACAGTTCCGTTTTTTACGTCCGTATTTATATCGAAAGAATTCAAATTCCCATTAAAAAGCAATGTTGATTCGGCTTTGCCATCAATCCATGCGTCTTTCGCGCCATCTTTCCAAGTGTTTTCTGCACTCACATTTAAAGAAGTGGTACTAATAACGGCTGCAACAATAATTGAAATAGTTGATTTTTTCATAACTTTTCTCCTGTTAAGTCTACACTTAGGATGCGATTTTGATGCCACAACTAACTTATTGAAAATAATATATTATTTATTTATTGTTGTGGATGAAAGTAGGGATAATGAGTAACTATTACTTATCGTTCAGTAATAGTTACACGTGGAAATTTTTCGTTGCACACCACAACATGTTAGCGAGGAATAGATCGATTAGAATGATGCGGTTATTTATGATTATTTTTTTTGGTTAGGCTCTAAATGTTGGCTGTCTTTTTTAGGCGCTGTTGAAACGCTACCACCCGTAAGCGCTATTCTCATGGCAGTTTCAACACTTATATCCAGAGGCGTTAATTGGCTTTTATCTATATATAAAGTGTAACCTCCTATTTGATAACTCAGTGGGATATATACACCTAATTTATTATCGTTGTTAAATAGTTCTTTCGCGCTTTCGTGACTAGTAACAAAGCCAATTAAATGTATGCTGTCATTAATTTTTACTGAGACCACACTTTGCATTTTTTGTTGTTTGTTAATATTTATTAAATTCACAGCATCTTGAATAGCACCATAAATAGTTTTTACTACGGGGATCTTTTCTAATAACTCCCCGCCTAATCGAATTAATGATTTTACAATATAAGCGTTTACGGCTAAGCCAACGAAAAACAGAATGACCAATCCCAAGAAAAGCCCTAAACCTGGATAATAAAATTCTTCTGGAATAAAAGGGGTTAAACTTGATTCAATAGTCGTCACAAGCCAAACGAGAAAGTAAAAGGTTAACGATATAGGGAGTAACGCTAAAAGCCCCTGCATAATTAATACGGTAATTTTTTTAGACATTAGTTTCCTTATTTACTGCATATGATTTTCATGTGTTTATTAGCGATTTAACATTTGCATAAATTGACATTTTCTTGATTCAGCAATCGGTTAGCATTTATGGCTACGAATTATTGATGTTTAGTACTCCAGATTCATGGGCTTTTTTTAGTGCTTTAAGTTGATGACGGTTTAACCCTGCGGTTTTTCTAACACCTTGAATTGCTTCAAGTGCTTGTGTAATTGAGGAGTCTTTGTTTTTACTTAATAAATAAGCAGCGACAATAAAAACAGAACGACCACGGCCTAATGCGCAATGAACAACAACACTATGTTGCTCAATATGTTTATTAATCCAATTAATTGCTTGTATTAATTGTTCATTGGTTGGGCTTTGATGGTCTAATACTGGCAAGTTTAAATAATCAAGGTTTTCATCGTTGGCTGACCAATCTAACCCGTCAAACTCTGCTGTTACGTCTAAAATAGCCCGTATGCCATTATCTTTAAGTTCGATCATGTCAGAATGAAATAACCGACAAGCAAGAAATACATTATTGTCTATTTTCTGTATTGCAGGTACAGAGTCATTCTTGCGAGCCCACACATTGTATAATTGTGCTCCAAGTAAAAAAGGTATGAATAACCAGCGAATATAAAAAGGAATTGAACCGTCTTCTTTTTTCCTAAAAATACTTGGGCGCTTAAGTACATACGCTGTGGAAACTGCAGCTAATGAGAGGCTAGTCCAATACAACAAAATACTATAAAGGGTATTAGCCACATAATGCCCTGCAAAAAATGTCAGGCAAGCGCCAGCGATGTAATAATAAACAATTCCCATATATCCTCTTAACTTCATTAAAAACCTAAGTACGCATTTATACGCTTTATTTGAGATGTTTTTACCGCACTATTTTTATTCATGCGAACTGGTATTGGTTTTTGGGCCATTATCTGCCACGTATGCTCCTCTTTCACCTTGTGGTTTTTCATCGCCTATTGTTGTGTCTTTTAGCGTCTGTAGTTCTGCTGCGGCATTTATTTCTGCACCAAGTAAAATGGTGTAGGTAGTAACGTAAAACCACATTAATAGAATTATCACTCCTCCCATTGAGCCATATGTTTCGTTGTAACCTGCGTATTCTGTGATGTACAGATTAAAAAGGAATGAACCTGTTAACCAAAGCAAAGTAGCCATCAGTGCACCTGGAGTCACCCAGCGCCACTTAGCAGATGTTCGATGTGGCGCATATTTGTAGAGGTTAGCAAGAGATAAATAAAAGGTTAATAACAATAATGGCCATGTTATTAGGTTTAATATTTTTTGACTTGATTCATTTATATAACTAAATATTAATGGAATGCCTACTAAAAGTAACAGCATGAGTAGCATAAGTAATATGGTTGCTAGCGTTAGTAAAACACGAGCTATAATCATTTTAATGAATGAACGGCTTTTACTCTCTTGATAAGTGATATTGCAAGCTGTAATTAGGGCTACAGAGCCTTTACCTCCACTCCAAAGAGCTAATATAAAACTAACCATAAAACTCAGATTCAATGTGCGATCATCCGTTGTCACTAAGTTTTCAATGTGTCCCTCTAAAATGGCTCTGCTTTGCTCAGGAATAACACCTACCAGCATATTGATATGTTGGGAGAGTGTAACTTGGTCAACAAAAAGGCCATACATTGATACGAGTGCTGCAAGTAGGGGAAATACTGCTAGCAAAAAATAAAAAGCAACTCCTGCAGCAATAAGGGGCATGTTGTCGCGTTGCACTTTGTGGAAAACCCGCTTAGTTATATGACACCAACTTTTAATTGAAAAGCTTTGTGGGTGTGTAACCGAGTGTTCTGATGTCATACGGATGCCTTGTTTTATTTAAACGGATACGTTTGAATTTCGAGCAAGCATTAGTTGTTAAATTTAGGGTTTCATGCTTTATAAGCAATTACTCGTTGTGTATTGCCATTACTGAGGTTATCGGGAGAACAGCCACGTAAATCAGAAATGAAATAGTTTTTGCTTTAGGGGAAAGGATTCATAGTGTCTAAACATTACGAACCCTAACAATGTATCTGATTGCCACTTAATTATCTGCCGCATCTTGAACGGCTTCACCAGCAGATTCTATATCCTTTCCTGCCCCTTCAATCGTTGCACATGCACTTACCGAAATAGCAAAGATAGTGAGCATTAATACTGATTGTAATTTGATTAATAATTTACTTGGTTTCATTTTAAGATCCTTAGTTATGTATAGTTCTCTTTGTTATGTCCAACGGATATTTATTAATCTATGCAGTGGTAAACCTTTATAAAATATCGGTATTTTATATTCTGCGTTTAACATTGCCTTGAAGCCGGACAAAATACATTTCTTTAGGCTATCAAGTGTCATGCCATTATTTAGTTTGTTGATTTTTAATAATAAAATTAATTTCTGTAAAAAATATCAGTGCTTGTTGTGTAAATATTATAGACGAATGTGTCAGGTTTTCACTTTGCGATAAGTATTCTACGTTCGTATCATTTACAGGGCGGGATTTTGTAATTGTTAAGGTATTCAGGAAAAATCTTCTGACCATGCAATAAATTTATGATAGCTAACACAACCTTAAGAGCTCGCTGAACGTTGCAAGGTCATATAGCACACAATTTTGGATTCACACCCAAGTGCTTTTTGTACATTTCTAAACTTGTGGTGCTATTTTTGCTTTTACTAAGAGATTAACGAAGTGTTTAAAATGATCTCCTTAAAATAAGTAAAAGGTCGGTAATATGCAAACTCAATTTATATTTGATAACTTAGCCCAGTTTGTTTATATCGTGATTGAAAAATTACCTGCTATTTTTGTGGGGATTTTAATATTTCTGATATTTTTTTGGTTATCAAAGCCGATTGCTGGTTTTGTCGCCAAGCCTTTTATTAAACCAAGCATTAGTCAATTAATGCAATTGGTGATCCGAAGAACAATCAGTATTTTAATTGTTCTGGTTGGGTTGTATATATTTTTACATTTAGTAGGCCTGACTCAGTTTGCTATTGCGATTCTAAGTGGTACAGGTGTACTTGGGCTTATTATTGGTTTTGCCTTTAAAGATATTGCTGAAAACTTTCTATCAAGTTTGCTTTTAAGTGTTCAACGGCCTTTTAAACTCGGAGACATTATAGAAGTTGATGGATATTTAGGGATGGTAAATAAAATGACCTCACGAGCGACTACTTTGGTTGACCTAAACGGTGATCATATTCAACTACCTAATGCGACTATCTATAAGAACGCGATACGTAATCTCACTGCAAATCCAAATATTCGTTGCACTATTGATATTGGTATAGGATATGACGCTAATGTTGATTATGCACAATCTCTAGTCGCAGAGGTTATGCAAAAACAGCAAGCTGTTTTGAATGATCCAATACCTCAAGTGCTTGTAGATTCATTGGGGTCATCAACGTGTAATTTACGACTGTATTTTTGGATAAATAGCGAGGTTAACAGCAAACAGAAAGTTGCGTCAGTATTAATGAAAAGCGTTGTTGAAGTCTTTATGCAAGAAGGTATTTCGATGCCAGATGATGCACGAGAAAGAATTATTTTAACATCAGAAAAAGGTGACACTACACCTCAAATTAAACAAGATGCCCCTAACACAACTACCGATAATATATCGCATCATAATTATCATGATGATGATACCAGCAGTGACCATGACGATATTAGAGAGCAAGCGGTAAACTCAAGAGATCCAGAAGAAGGCGACAATATTCTATAACGTGATTATCATTTATTTTATTCATTAATCAGGTGGACATGCATTTAGCGCATATGCAAGTTAGCTCAATTTGATGGGTGCATAATTGATAGCCGAATCTTGTTACTTCGTCGGTAAGACATTCTTCTATAGCATGATTAATTGGTAATTCTTGCACTTGTTGACACTGCTGACAAAATAAAAGTTGTGTTACATCATGATCTTTTTCATTGTCTATGAAAGCACAAGCCACAAATTTATTAGCGACGTTTATTTTATGGACTAAGTGGACTTTTACTAGGTAATCTAATGTTCGATAAACAGACATCGGCGCCATTTTTTCACTGTATGTATTTTCAAATAGTTCAATCAATTCATAGGCTGATTGTGCTCTTTCTGTATTAAGTAAAAGGGATAGCACTTGTTGCCTTATCGGTGTGAGTTTACTGCCGTGACGTTCACAGTGAGCTTCAGCTATCCTCAGTTGCTCTTCTGAGGTTTTTACTTTATGAGCAAAGGTGCATTGGGTCATAATGAATGAGTAGAATCTGCTGGTTTTTCTAGGTTATTGTTATGTCAAACAACAGCATTTTTATGTCAGTACCTGCCATAGCACTATACTGCTGTTAACAAGTCAGGTGTCACTGTGAATCGTGACACCTGACTTAAGACACGATTAGTGGTCGTGTTCTTCACCTTCTTCAGCAATCCCTAACCAAGAAATTTTGGCAGGTGCAAAATTTAACTCGATATCACCTTCAATTTCCATGTCTTCAATATGAACCTGAAGAATATGTTGGGCAATAGGATCAGAAATGTAAGCGTAATGAGCGTTTTGGGCAACGGTCATGCTAAATGACATTCCGTCTGGCATGGTTGATACATCTTGTTCTGAAATATCAATACGTCCTTCAAATTCCCACTCCATATGACCATCATGTGAGTGTTGCGTTAATACTGTTAGATATCCTTGATTGTCTAAGATTAAGAAATGCTCGCCTTCGAATGCAAAAGCATAGGCAACTGGTGATGCGTCAGGCATTGGTTGCCAATCAATGGTTTCCATTTCATTGTCTTCAGGATTAAGTGTCACTAGTATCGCTTGACCGCCACCGTGTGCTGAGGCGATACCGACAAAGGTTTCACTTGCTTCATGACCATAAATAGTGCCAATACGTAGACCATTGAGTTCATTGATATTAGCTATTTTTTCAGCTTCGTATTCGTCGTTATGCTCGTGTGCAACTAATACCCCATCGCCACAACCAAATGCAACAAATTCATGATTTTGTGCTGCACCGTGTAAGTCAGGGCAAGTAATATCTAACGTCTGTTCAAGTTCATATTCGCCATCGTGAAAATGATAAACCCCTACTTGATCCGGAAGTACTTTTGCGTTTGACGTACTGTCGGTGTCGTCACGACGTATAGTGGACAACAAATGCTCACCTCGTGGTTCAGCAACACCATGCATGTTTATGCTGTATTCAATCCCTGGTAGTTCAGAGGTTTCGTTATTAATATCAATATCTGTTAATACTTGTACAGCGGCACTTGTTCCTATATTAGCATCACCGTCGTAGAAAACTGCCATTTGACCGTCATGATTAACAACATGAGTTGGACGACTACCCATTAAGGTATAATCACTCATTTCAGGGGCTTGCTCATAATCGTGTAGATGTGCACCATGATCTTCGCGCCATAAACCACTATCGATAAAGCCGATACTGTCGTCATTACGGTTGACGATGACAGCATAACGATAGCCTGCCGAAGTGGTAAGGGAATTCGAATCAAATGTCAGTGCAAATGATTCAAGCAAAGTATTGTCATCGAGATCAAAAATTGCCGCTTCTGCGCTTTCAGCTGACAGTACCGCCAATCGCCCCATAGATTCTATGGTATATCCGTCGCCATGATCATGATCATCATCATGGTCATCTTCAACTGCAATAGGTTCTTTTTCGACAATATTGGTTTCGGCATCGCCACAACCAGAAAGCACTAAGCTACTGATTGTTAAGGCAAGTAAGTTAAGTTTAAATGAATTTGTCATGTGTAATTCCTTGAAAATTATTATTTGATAAAAATTAGAAGTAGCCTCGAACACCTACGGAAAAACTTCGCCCTGGGCGTGGTGCAATATCTTTAAGAAATGAGCTATGTACCCTAGCTTCTGTATCCGTTAGATTGCTGCCTTTTACATAAAGAGAAATATCGTGATTCAGTATGGGTAAGTCATAAGAAATACTTGCATCAACAAGTGTGTAACCGTCAGTTTCTGTTTCATACGAAGATATTTTGTCTTGTTTTTGGTAACGAGTAATATCTAAATGCGCACTAAGTTTTTCGTTGGTATAGCTTAAATTTGTACCAATTCTTAATGGTGGCGTACGAGGTAGGTCACCCCCATCTTGTAATTTTACTCTGACATAATCAGAAAAAACCGTGGCTTTAATTTCATCTGTCGCTTGCCAAGCTATTTGTGCTTCAAACCCTTTGAGCGTTACGTCGTCGGTTTGAAACATATATACAGGCAGTTCATCTGAATGTTCATCATCGCCGTGGTCATGACCATGGTCTTCGTGTCCGCTTTCAGCAAACAACCCTGTATTTATTTGATAATAATAGTTATTAATTTTGTTATAAAAGGCGTTTAGCACAAAGGCAACATCACCTTGAGTTTTGCGAAAGGTGAGATCAATATTGTTTGCCGTTTCTAAATCGATCACTTCATCTGTTAAACCGATGTGACTTTCGTCATCGTGTTGATGGCGCGCAAATAACGCACCAATTTCATAACTACCTGTACCAATATGCGGGCCGAATGACAGCAATTCGGTAGCAGAAGGGGCACGCTCTGATCGAGAAAGTGAAACACCAACATTATACCCAGGTGTAAAATTCCACACTAAGCCTGTTGATACGGTTACCGGAGTAAATTCGTGGTCGACAGAAAATACTCGTATGTAATCCTCATCATTATTATGACCATGATCATTATGTTCATCGTCATGAGCATGTGCTGCTAATTCTGGTAATAACACATCACTTGCATCTAAGGTTACTCGTTCAATACGAGCGCCTAATTGTAATAACACATCATCATTTATGTGGCGTTCCTCCATGAGTGCTAAGGCGAATGTCTCATTCTCAGAAGGCGGAGTAAATGCTTCAGCACCTTGTGCCGCAACATCACTATTTTTGTAATGTAAGCTTATACCCCCTTTCCAATGTGAAAGTGGCTGATGTAAAAAATCTAGTTTGATTTCTTGGGTTTCGTTTTCAAAGACAGTGCCTATTTCACCATGTTCGATTTCAGAATGTTGATAATCTGTAAAGCCAGCACGAAGCTTGACTTGGCGCAGCCAGTTGCCTGTAACATTGAATTCACCTTGTAATTGAACGCGCGTTTGTTCTAAATCGGCATACACACTTTCATCTTCTGCAGCTTCATTATCGTGATCATGCCCGTGATCATGGTCGTCATCGCCATCTCCGCCATGGGTATGGCCAGGAATGCCGTACTCACGATTAAATTCTTCAACAGAAAAGCCTAAGTAACCGTTATCAAAAAGGTAGCTAGCGCCAATGGTTATACCATTGGATTCTTCCGCACTGTTTTCAACGACAAATGAATCATTGTGATCATCCTCTAATTCTGGGGCAACAGGTACTTCATAATCATCAGATTCTCGCCAATAACCATCAACATAAAATGCAAAAGATTCTGTGCCTGTTGTGGCATTAAAAGAAGCGAGCTTTTTATGGTCCGCTGAATTTGTTTCAAGCGACCATTCGCCACGTGTTGTGCTGTCAGTAGGTACCCGTCCATCAACAACATTCACCACGCCACCCACTGCGCCACTACCGTAGAATAAAGTTGCTGGTCCACGTAACACTTCTATTTGTGTTGCGGTTGATGCTTCAGTTGCTACTGCGTGATCAGGCCCAACGCGTGATACATCACTAACATCTAGGCCATTTTGGCTGATCATAACCCTAGGGCCGCTTAAACCACGAATAATCGGCGTGCTGGCAACATTGGCATGAAAATTTGTATGAACACCGACAGTTTTTTCTAAGCTGTCTCCGAGTGTTGAAGCTTGTTGGCGACGTAACGTTTCACCCGCTAATACGGTAACCGGCGACGCTGACTCCATCACTGACATATGCACAGGTGAGCTGACAACATCAATCACTTCAATCGGTGAACGATTGAGCGTTAACGTGAGTTGGTTGATATCTTCAGAGATTGCAACGCCTTTAATTAAGTGCGCGAAGCCGTTGGCCGTTACATGTAACTCTTTTGTACCTGTGGCTAAATTGTTGATGACAAAGCGGCCGTTATTGTCGGTTGTCGTGGTAATCGCTGTACCTTCAACTTCAACCTTTGCGCCAACAATTATGTCACCTTTGCTATTAATAACCGTTCCTTCAATTGTTTGTGCGAACAAACTAGCAGGCAATAAGCTGCCCACAAGAACTGCTACCTTTGATATTTTGAACATTAGATCTCCAATAGAGTGATATTAACTATAAGTGTTATGATATAACATTATTATTGTTAAATGTTATGATATAACATATCTAATGTAAACAGGAGACCTCTGTAAAAATGAGTAATTTACATTATTGCTAGGTGGTTCTGTATCAAGAAAATTGACTTTAAGGTATGGGAAAATTTTGAACTGTTATAACTGTATAATATTGATAAATTTATTATTTTTTAATTGGTTAATAAGGTCTTGCGATGTAAAAGCAACAAACAGTAAGGTTTGATAACTGAACGGCTTTCCTACAAAGATATTAATTAATCTAAAATGAGGGTGAACTAAATCTTGCTAAGTAATGTGAAAGATAACACTATTATGCCTTTATCAATTGACTATAATGAGCATTTATTGATAAATGAATATTAGTTTCATTTTAATGCATCGCATTTAGCAGGTTTTTGGCAATGGCACTCTCAAGTCAATTATTATTCTTTTTTAGCGCTCTTGGTGCGTTTAATGGTTTATTTTTGGCATTGTATCTATGGTTTTCTAAACCTTTTACCACAGAAAAGAGATTTTTAGCTGCATTATTATTGGTTATTAGTTTACGAATTTCGAAGTCTATTTGGTTTTATTTTGATCCAACCATTGGTAAACAGTTCTTACAAATAGGATTATCGGCTTGCTTTTTGATAGGCCCCTTCTTGTACTTTTACATCGCCTGTGTAACAAAGCAATTAGAACGACTTACCTTGCATTGGAAAATTCATATCAGTTTACTTTGCGTAATAATTATTGCAGTTGGTACGCTATATCCTTATCAAAGTAATGTAGAGTTATGGGGTGTTTTCTACAAGCTTATTAACTGGAGTTGGTTTGCATACCTAGTTTCATCATGCATGTTACTTTATCCTACATTATCACTTTTAATTACCAATAAGAGAGCGTTAGCAAGAAGCGATTTAGTAAGCGTTAATGTGTTTTTTGGGGTGAGCATTATTTGGTTGGCCTATTTTACGGCGTCGTATACCTCTTATATTGTTGGTGCATTAACATTCTCTTTTATTTTATACATGAGTGTGTCAACAGTGATGTTAAAAACTCATCATAAAAAAGAGATGCGCTATGCAAATAAAAAAATTGAAGAGGTGGCCGCAAGTGAGCTTTTAACGCAATTAAACGTACTAATGGAAACAGAAAAACTATATAAAAACGCTAACTTAACGCTTGGTCAGTTAGCGAGAAGAATGCATGTATCCGTACCACAACTCTCACAACTTTTGAACGATAATATGGGCAAGTCGTTTTCAAGTTATGTGAATGAATGGCGAATTGAAGAGGCAAAACAGCTACTTATTACAGAGCCGAATATGACCATGGAAGTCATTGCTGAATTATCAGGTTACAATGCACAATCTACCTTTTACAGTGCGTTTAAGCAATTTGAACAGTTAACGCCTGCGAAATACCGTCATTCTATTCTTAATAACTCTTAAATTATAATTCCGAAGTTCGATTTTATATTTTATGAGTGTATGAATTCATCTCTTCTCTTAATGTTGATGTGACCATCAAGAGGAGGATCATATGAATTCATTTAGGTTATTTAGTTTGAGTATAATACTTATGTTATTGAGTAACATTGTAGGCGCTAACGATATACAAGAGGATTTAAACGAAATAAAGCAAATAGAGCGAACGTTAAAACATTATATTGAAGGTACTGCTTTTAATAACAAAGAGAAAATTGAGCAGGCGTTTTATCGTGATGCAACACTATTATTAGAAAAACAAAATCAGGATGTATGGCCTGTTCCCGCGAGTGAATATATTTCATGGTTTAACAAAAAAGGAAAATTTAATGGGCGGATTGGTGAAATATTATCAATTGATTTAGCGAGCGGAGCCGCAACAGCAAAAGTAGAGATAATAACCCCTAAAACATCTAAGCGTTATATTGACTTGTTCTTATTAAAAAAGCTTGATTCTGACTGGAAAATAATCAGCAAAATGGCGGTCAGTGAGAAAACAATTAGTCATGGAAAAAGAATACTATTTATCGTCTCTAACGCACATTTTCATGGTGACTCTCGTTTACCTGCCGGAGTAAGTTTTTCTGAAGTCGTCAAAGCATTTGAAACGTTTAAACAAGCAGGTTATACCGTTGACTTCCTAAGCCCAGAAGGAGGTGCCATTCCCTTATCTTATATTAATACATCAGATCCAATACATAAGAAGTACTTGTACGACAGTGACTTTATGTATGCCATTGGCCACACTAAATCTCCAAACGAGGTATATGCTGCGGATTATCGAGCTGTTCATTATGTAGGAGGAAGCAATGCCATGTATCAAGTAGCTGAGAATAAAGCAATACAGAAGATTGCGATGGACGTTTATGAAAAGCATAACGGTATCGTCTCATCAGTCTGTCATGGTACAGCGGGAATTGTTAATTTGATGACTGAAAATGGAGAGTATTTAGTAAAAGGGCGAAGAATAAGTGGTTATCCAGAATCGTTTGAAAATCAAAGTAAAGCGTACTTTAAAGAGTTCCCCTTTTTGATTCAAAAAACCATAGAAGAGAGAGGCGGTTCGTTTTTTCACAGTGGTAGGAATGTAGCGCATGTGGAAGTTGACGGTCGAATTGTCACGGGACAAAACCATTTATCATCAACGCTTGTTGCACAAAAAATGGTTGAAATATTGGCAATGCAATAAATAGAAAGGCAGGGCTCATTTTATCATAAGCCCTGCTATCAGGATTAAATAGAGGTTACCCAATCAGGCAGAATATCTAAAGCCCATGTTTCTAATATTCTGTCTATCCCTGTCAGGATAATGAGTGCTAGAAATATTAATGTAACACCAAGAAAATACTTGCCAAATTTTCCTGATGTTTTTAATGCGGTTAATTTTTTACCTGAAAAGTGACCTAACGCAACCAGTGGAACAGCGGTACCGATACCAAATGAAAGCATAACAATAAAAGCCATTGGCATGCTTTGTCCCGTTGAAGCAAGTGCGATAGCGGTGCCTAACGTTGGGCCTACACAGGGTAACCAAACGAGTCCTAATGATGCGCCGATAACAAATTGCATTGACGGTGAACTGCCTTGAATTTGAACGCTGGCAGCTCTGTTGGTAAGCCTAGAGAGTATTAGCGCTAATCCATCTGCTAATTGCGGTATTAATAACGTTGCCCCCATTAAAAGCAACATACCTACGGAAAAATAGCGTAGCCACTCTGTTGATATTCCCAAATTTAACAGGACAAACGTTAAAATGGTGCCTGCTAGCGCAAAAGCTAAGCTAATCCCCAATGCTAAAGTCACAAGTCCCCACTTAGAGGACTGCATTGCTGATGCAGCTACCGCAGGTATCATGGGTAGAACACAAGGTGAAACTAGGCTCAGAATGCCCGCCAGAAAAGCAAGCGGTATTGCGGTAAACTCCATATTGGTTATTCCTCAGCTTGTTTTAATGCTGAGAATATTTTGTCCTTGTTGGTTTCAGCAACTGAAAACCAAAGTTGTTCCTTCCCTTTGTAAATTAATAACGTAGATTGCCTTGGTGCCCTAAAGTGGGTCACCCAGTCTTTTTGATCATCGTAATCAACTACAAGTACTTTAATGTTGCTATTTGGGTTTTCTTTAAAGTATTGGTTAATAATCTGTGATTGCTTTTTACAGGTTGGGCACCAAGTTGCAAACACATCGACGAGAAAAGTTTCGTTGTTATTTTGGTATTCTTGGTAAAGCGTTTCTGTAAACGGTAGTTTTTCAGCATTGGCTGATAGACTAAAAAAGACGAATATAAACGTAGTAAGTAATGTTTTCATGTCACTCTATAAAAATTAAATTTGAAATGTAGATATTAAGAACGGTTTAATCAGTTAACTATTTCAAAATTAATCAACAAGAGAGCATTAACGGAAGGTTTTGTTAACATTAAGCCTGTTAATTTAGTCTTTCCATGACTTCAGTATTTCATCATATTCACCTGATTTTTTGAGTTTTCTGAGCTCTTGATTAAATTTTTTAGCTAACTCTGACTCTCTAATTACACTCCCATAATTAACTACCGGGAATATCTGGTGAATGGTGATGTGTTCGTTAGGGAAAAGCTTATTCATAAGGAATTGGAGTACTCTTCGCTCACCAATGACGACATCTACTCTGTTATTCACCAGCAGTTTAATCTGTACCTCTCGAAGACCCATTTCTTCATAACTAGTTTGCTCAACTATGTGCGTAAATTCATTACCTAAAACAGATTTAGCATGCTGATAGGCAATAACTCTTTTACCTATTAAGTCATCAATTTTGTTGATTTTTAAGCTCTGCTTCGTTAACGAAATTGCTACGTCTTCAAAAGGTAAATAAGTATCGGTAAGTGTGCCACTTTTAAATGTGAAGGCGGCGGGGCTCGCCATATCATATTTGCCATGGTTAAACTGTCCCATAAGGCGATTGTATGCCAATAAATGAAATTCAGTTTGGTAACCCAGTTCGGTAAAAACGCGATCAATTATTTTCACATCAATACCAGTGATACCTTTTTTCTGATCATAATATGCCCACGGCGCTCCAAGGTTTACGGCAATAGAGATTGTTTTTTTTGCATTAGCGTAAGAAGTTGAAGATGAAAAAAGTAAGATTAATAGTGTGCAGATAGTTGCAAAGCGTTGAATAATAACCACCAATCAGTCGGAAAATAGGTCATTGATAGAAGATAATTATTAACCTAGAAATCGCATATTGCAACTATTGAAGCATTAAGAGCGTGTAATCAGTCATTTTTTAGTACCAGTATTATTTACGTAAGGCGAAACGTGCTAATTTTAATAGGGCGGGTCTTCCTAAGGTGTTTACCATATTTTCTGTGTCGTTATTTTCTTGTGTTTCTTGTTGAATTTCTTGAGTAGCAGTATTAACAAGCGTTAATAAAGGGGGGGTTTGATAAATTAAGCGAGTTAACTCGTTATAACTCGCTTTTTTCAGTGCAGATAAAGTGTCTTTATCAACATTAACTGCTGACTTGTTTACAATTTTTTCTGCTAATTCATCTTCAAGAAAAAACACAACTACTATACATTCCGTTGTTGAGTGGGTAAGCGAAGTTTAAAGTGAGAAAGTCCAATATAAAATATTAACAAACCTGTGATAATACCTGGCAAACCTTCGTAGATGAATTCGGTCAATCCTGCCATTCGCCACAGTAACGCTACAGCAAAACCTACAAAAATTGCGATAATACTTAACAATTGATTGGGCTTTCCACCTAAGCTTTGGGTTATTAAAAGCGGAGCAAAGGCGCTCGCTAAACCTGACCATGCCATGATAACCATATTAAAAACACTTTGTTTACTGGTTAGTGCTAATAGCAAGGCGATAAAAGTGACTAACGTCGTTGTTGCTTTTAACACCCATGTTTTTTCTATCTTTTTTGACGATATATCATGGGTTACTGCCGAAGAGCAACTTAACACTAAAGAGTCTGTTGTTGACATAGTTGCCGCAAAAATACCGGCTAGAATTAACCCTACTAATACTTCCGGTAATAAATGTTGTGCAAGGGTAGGCAAAGCGAGTTCTGCATCGAAACTGCCAGTGTCAGCAATAAAGAGTCTAGATAACATACCAACGGCTGTTGCCATGCAATAAAAGCTCGTAAACCATAAATAATACCAGAGCTTGGCTTTAAACATATTATCAGCATTGTTTAAAGTCATAAACCGCACCATCACGTGGGGCTGACCTATTACCGAAAGGCCGGCGAATATCCAGCTGATAATAAACAATGCCAGACCAAATACCCCAGGAAGTAGTAACTTTTCAGGGGTCCAATCCATGTAACCATCGATAGTCGCCAAGCTAGTATATGCCTGATCGAGGCCACCCACACTGTTTACAGCAGTAACAAGTAAAATTGACATTGCCACTATCATTACAATTGATTGTGCTGCATCGGTCCAAATAGAGGCTCTAATACCGCCAAAAAAGCAATATAAGCAGACTAATACTGCGCCAATCACTGCACCATACCATAGAGGCCAGTCTAGAAGCACGTGTAACGCTTTACTTCCTGCGAGCAATTGAGCTGCAGCGTAAGTTATTAAAAAAGCGAGTGAGATTAGCCCTATTATGCGTTGTAATCCGTTGCCAGATTTACCGTGCCAATTACTTAATACCCCCGCAAACGAAACTTCTTTGGTATTTGCAGTCGCTTTTTTTAATTGTTTATGGACATAGAGAGAGGCAAGGAAATCGCCGAATATCCAGCCTGCCATTAACCAAATAGAAGCAAGACCTGTAACATAGGTGTAACCAATAACACCAATAAACATATAACCGCTGTTATTAGTTGCTACGGCAGATAAACCCACTAACCAAGGCGATACAGATTCACTTGCCAGGTAGTAGTCTGATTTATTTCCTTTGCTTTGAAAGGCAGAAGATAGGCCTATTAAGGCAAACAATGTAAGAAAACAAATAAATGATAAAGTCATTATTTTACCTTAAATACTGTACTTACGAGGCTAAACAAATAGCATCTCCGTGATCATGTACTTCAATTAATTCAGCATGCAATGCTCTTACTGCATCGTCGTAATCATCTTCTTCAATGAAGAATTGAATATCCACTTGGCGCATGGCTTGATGAATTGACAGTACACTAATTTGTTGTTTTGCTAAAGCATTTACTGCTTTTGAGAGTAAGCCAGGTATTTGCATATCACTACCGATGGCAGAAATAATAGCCACTTTTTTCTGATTTATTTCAGCTTCAGGGAAGTCATCTTGAATGGCTTCACATATTCGCTTAATTGTTTTTAAACTTGCTTTTAAGTAATGCGTGATAGTATTGGCATTGACGTCTTTTGATACAATGTAGCCTTTAAAACGCTGTATTGTCTTTAAAATAACCGGATCATAATTATGAATATTTCCAGCCATAGCTTGGTCAAATACTTCTAAGGCATATATACCTTTGCAGCCGGCAATAATTTCAACACACGGTGATTTACTGACATAGCTACCGGTAATTAAAGTACCTAAATGCTTAGGCTCAAAGGTATTTTTAACCCGTAAAGGAATTTGACTTTGACGTAAGCCTTTTGCTGCTTTTGGATGTATTGCTTCCATACCTAAATTAGCCAGTTGATCGGCAACATCATAATTGGTTCTACCAATAGGAACTGCAGATTCTTCGCCAACTAAATTTGGATCAGCACTACTTAAATGGAATTCTTTATGGATGATTGCTTCGGTGGCATTAGTAAGTACTGCGATTCGACTAAATGTCATCTCGCTATAACCTCGATCAAACGTTGACATCAAGCCTGTTTCACTGTGTGCATAACCGGTAGTAATAGGCAAACAGCTCGCTAAGTCGATATCTTTAAAGGCAAGGTTAACACGTTCATCTAAAGAAATATGTGAAGCAGAACGCCAACCTGTTAAATCGACAAAGCAGGCATTGATACCACTATTTTTAAGTAGTAAGGCGGTATTCCACGCACTATGTGCTTCACCAATACTTGCCAACATTTCTTTAACGGTTTCTAAATGCGAGGTTAATGAAAAGTGCCCGTGTTGACAAAGCTTTTGTAAGTTTAACAAGCAATTGCGTGCGTCTTCTAAGCGTTCTTCAATAAAATTGTTCGCGCTAATCAATTGCTCTGGATCAGTAAATAAATCTTCATTAATCTTTTGAAGGCTGACAGACAATTGCTTAAAGTGTTCTTGCCAGTTTGAATCGACCATACTGTCGGCAAACAATGAATATACGCCTGGCTGAGCACTTTTTTTGTGTTCTAAAAGCTTATTAGTTACGCCTGCGTATGCAGATACGACAAAAATACGATTATAAGGTGTTGAAAGATTTGGATTTAAGAAAATATTATCTCTTACTGACTTGTAGTCACTCATCGACGTTCCGCCGATTTTTTCAACTGTATGCATGTTAATCTCAATTACGTTAATGTTAAATGTTAAGTAACGTTATTAGGTGAGTCGCCTTAATATAATCCGCCTGAAAGTTGTTTAAGTTATCGCGCGTATTGTTTTATATAGCATAATACGCATTCCATGTTTCAGGCTGAAAAATAAAAACTTGATCAGCAAGTCATCAATTGATCTAGGTTTTATTTCTCTTTGGCAAATGAAGAAACCCGTTTCAATAATCAATATTTCAAGCAAAATAAATCGGTAATGATTTAACGTTTTGATGACTTCCGTTCTTGCTATGAAATGCTGAAAATGAAATATGCGATTATTCAAACAACCGCATATTGGGTTTCAGTATTTGACCATATTAAACTAAATTGTCTCAGCTTCTAATTCGTATGAACCTTCAGAGTTATGAACTTCTTTGCCGTTTAACGGTGGGTTAAATACGCAAGCAAATTGTATTTCTTTGAAGGCTCTAAGCATATGTTTGTCATGCTTATCTAGAATATAAATTGTGCCAGGTGTTATTGAGTGTTTACTGCCATCTTCCAATGACTCAATTTCACCTTCACCAGAAATACAATACACAGATTCTAAGTGCTTTTGGTAATGCAATAGAAAATCTGAACCTTCATAAATGGTGGTAATATGGAAAGAAAAACCCATATTGTCTTCTTTTAAAAGAAGTCGTGTACTTTCCCAGTTACCATCTGGTGATACGATACGACGGTTTGATTCGTTGGCTTTTGATAAATTACGTACAATCATTAATTTTCCTATAATTTTTATTCAATAAGTATTATTAAGCGAAGTACAACAATGCTTCTGGCATGTCATCGACTTTTGCACAGATTTCTTTGACTGACTCTTCGATGATATCAATACCTTGTTTTAAGTTTTCATCACTAATGATTAATGGACAAAATAACTTAATAACATGATCTTCTGCGCCGCTCGTTTCAATTAACAAGCCTTTTTGAAAGGCAAGTTTTGTAATTCGTCCAGCGATGTCGCCATCAACACAATTAATGCCTTGGAACATGCCTCGGCCTTTCGCAGTGAAGTTGCCTTCACCGTACGTTTCCACAATGCTATTTAATCGCTCAGTGATATAGTCACTTTTGCGCTTAATTTCATCTGAAAAATGAGAATCTGCCCAGTAGTGTTCTAAGGCAGCTTTTGCGGTAACGAACGCTAAGTTATTACCTCTAAACGTACCGTTATGCTCACCTGGCTTCCATTGGTCTAATTCTGGCTTCATCAGTACAACGGCAAATGGTAAACCATAGCCACCTAATGATTTTGATAACGTGACGATGTCTGGAGATAAACCAGCACTTTCAAAACTGAAAAAGTCGCCAGTTCTACCACAACCTGCTTGAATATCATCTACTATGAGTAAGATTTCGTGCTTCTTACACACTGCTTGAAGCTTTTTAAGCCAATCAATACTTGCAGCATTGACACCACCTTCACCTTGTACGGTTTCTACTAATACTGCAGCAACAGAGTCAATACCACTGCTTGAGTCACATAACACTTTGTCTAGGTATTCGGTGGTGTCTATGTTATCACCTAAGTAACCGTCAAATGGCATACGGTGCACGCCATTTAAGCTAACGCCGGCGCCACCTCGATGATGGGAATTACCTGTTGCGGCAAGAGCTCCCAAACTTACACCATGAAAACCGTTAGTAAAACTAACAATGTTATGTTTGCCTGTTACATTACGAGCAATTTTAATTGCTGCTTCAACAGCGTTTGTACCGGTTGGACCGGTAAATTGCACTATGTACTGTAAATCACGAGGTTTGAGAATTAATTCGTTAAAGGTTTCTAGAAACTCACCCTTAGCACGTGTGTGCATATCTAAACCATGCGTGATGCCATCATTTTCAATGTACTCAAGGAGTGCTGGCTTAAATTTATCATTGTTGTGTCCGTAGTTAAGTGTTCCTGCGCCAGCTAAAAAGTCTAAATATTTGTTGCCGTCTTCATCCCACATAAATTCGCCTTTGGCTCGGTTAAAAACTCTAGGGAATGAACGGGCATAACATTGTACTTCTGATTCAATTTCATTAAATATTTTCATAATAGTTTTTTATTCACTTACATTAAAAGGGCCAATTCGTAGGAGCGACTCAGATTCATGCTCACCACGAAAGTGTGTTTGTTTATCTAACCAAATATCATGTGTTAGTTCACAAGATAACTTCTTGGCTAAACCTCTAAATAATGACCATGAGGCTTGATTGTCAGGCGTTATTGTTGTTTCTACGAAGGAGATATTAGCGTTTACGGGTCTTGATAAAATGGCCAACAGCATACGTGTTGCCAGACCTAGCCCTCGTGCCTGCTTATCTATTGCTACTTGCCAGATAAACAAGGTTTCTGGTCTTTCTGGCACGATATATCCAGAAATAAAGCCAACGACATTCCCATCTAGTTTTGCAACGATAGATGTATTGGCAAAGTGACCACACTGCAAAAAGTTGCAGTACAACGAATTGGTGTCCAAAGGCGGACTATTGCTGATCAGTTCGTTGATTTCTATCCCATCAATCAGCTTGGGAGTTTCTAGTACTAATTTTTCACTTATGTTCAAAATAACCACGCTTATTTAGTTTTATAACTAACTAAAATTGAGAACATTAAAAGATATAGTCAATTACAATGTTTAGTATACTAAGGTTATTTTATTTATGTAACCCTCTTATATTAAAGTTTTTAGTCTAAACATGTATCATAAAACAGTTAGACATCTAAATATATGTAATGAATGTAATGTAAACTAATGTGTTAATAACGAATTTTGGGAGGATAAGTTGAACGAAAGTCAATGGATAAGTTTTGAAGTAGCTTCGGAACAATATTTACATCCGGTATCAAAAATTAAAGAAATTCTGCCTTATGATGTACCTACACCTGTGCCAGGAGCATTAGATATTACCTTAGGCATACAAAATATCCGCGGTAGTATTGTTTCAATCAATTCTAGTCGCAGGATGTTACACGTTGATGAGGAAAATGAAGGGTGCGAAAGCCGCATTATTTTAGTGGAAAGCGAAGATCAGCTAGTCGGTGTTGCAGTTGATTTTGTCGGGGAAATTATTAGTGCAGAACAACTAGAAATTGATACAACGAGCACGGAAATTAGCAGTGAGTATATAAAAGGTACGCTTAATAAATCAGGTAAGTTATATATAGTATCTGATTTTAGTAATGTCATTGAGATACATAATTAAATAACCTGATCTCGGGATAACAACTTGCTTTCTAGCAATTGTTTCTCCTTATTATTGCGTTAAATTTATTTGCAATAGACACGTTATTGACGCACAAATTTGCCTTGCACTAAGAAAAAACTCCGTACTAGCAACAGTGTGATAAATAAAAAGCTTATCGTTTCAGTTGATTAGCTAACTTCTTATCCCGAGCTCAGGTTAAATAACAATTGTTCTATTTAATACAGCAAAACATTCAAAATTTGCTACAGTTAACTAAAGTTAGTGTTAATGTTGGATGTCGATGGAACGATTAATCTATTTTTTTCTTAGTGTATATCTCTTTATTGGCAATGCATATGGTCAAAGTGAATCAATGCGTGTTATAGGAGTAGACGAACCCCCTGCAAGTTATCTTGCTGATAATGGTCAAGCTGAAGGTTATGTTGTTGATATAGTTAAAGCATTGCTAGATGAATTGAATATATCTACCAATATACAAATATCGCCAGAAGCTCGTGTAATAAATATAGCCAAAAACAATGAGAATATTTTATTGTTTAGCTTTTCACGCACTGCGTTTAGAGAGCATAGCTTTCACTGGATAGGTAAAGTGTTAACCAAGAAGTGGCAGGCTTTTACGACTGTTGATAATACCCTTGAAATAAATTCGCTTCAGGATTTAAAGCAAATAAATAACATTGGTGTTGTTCGCGGTGATGTACGTGAAGAGTGGTTAATTAATCGTGGCTTTAATAACTTGTATTCAGTAACTTACCCAGCTCAAAATGTTCGTCTGCTTGCTAAGAAAAGGTTGCCAATTATTATCTATGAACAGCAAGGACTCAGTTATATTTGCCGTCAACTTAACATAGAAAACGAATTTAAATCTATTTTTACTGTTCATCAATCTGATGTGTACTTGCTCATGTCTAAACGTACTTCACCTGAAGTAGCAGCAAACGTTACTCAAGCATTTTATCACTTAAAGCAGAGTGGAAAATTACGTGAAATTAGCGAGCGCTGGTATGCAAAATTAGCGCTTTTGTATCCTAACATGTATTCAATTGAGGAGGATATTTTAAGCTTTTAGTTAGCACTTTAAATGAGTGAATTATTAAGCTAGCTATAGTAAGTTCATGATCTTCAATCATCAAAATACATTTTGTTAATTGCCCTATCGATAGAAAGAACTTTTTTGCTATCAACATTATTACTGTGGGTTTTAATTCGTTTTTAAAATGAATCAGTAAAGCGGATAAATATTCAAAAATGATGTAAAAAAACTACAAAATTATCTTGTTTTCTAGCTTGTATCCGCTTCATGGTGTTATAATCGCGTTAATTCACCAGTTAAATGGTGTTTTTTTTCATGTTTAGATCATGCTGAGTAAATAACCACCGTCAGATATGTATATTTGCTTAAACTTGAGCTGGAAGAGGATCATATAGGAGTTAGTTATGTTAACAAGTTCACCACAATGGCAAGCGCTTAAATCGCATTTTCAAGAAATTAAATCAACACATATGCGTGATTTGTTTATAGCTGACGATAAAAGGTTCACAAAGTTTTCTGCGACAGCTGCTGGACTAACGCTAGATTATTCAAAAAATCAAATCACTGAACAAACGATGGGTTTGCTGATTGACTTAGCGAAAAATGCTGAATTAGAAGATTATCGCAAAAGAATGTTTTCAGGTGAACCAATTAACTTAACGGAAAACAGAGCCGTACTACATACAGCGTTAAGAAATTTTTCAGGGAAAAGTGTTACCGTTGATAATCAAGATGTCATGCCACAAGTGCATGCAGCATTAGAAAAAGTTAAAACGTTTGTTGATGCTGTATCCAGTGGTAGCAAAAAGGGTTATTCAGGTAAGGCGTTCACCGATATTGTTAGTATTGGTATTGGTGGTTCTTTTTTAGGCCCTAAGATAATGTCGGAAGCACTTAAGCCTTATCGTCAAAAGCACATAAACGTACACTTTGTCGCAAATGTGGACGGTTGCCACTTACAAGATGTATTAGCAAAGCTTGATCCTGAAACAACCATGGTAATCACCTCTTCAAAAACATTGACGACACAGGAAACTCTGAGAAATACTGAGTCAGCAAAAGAATGGTTTTTATCTACAGCCACACAATCTGATGTGCAATATAACTTTGCTTGTGTTTCTACAAATATAGAAGCGGCTGAAAATTTTGGCATTGACTCTGACAACATTTTTCCGATGTGGGATTGGGTTGGTGGTCGTTATTCGGTGTGGTCGGCTATTGGTTTACCGTTAGCTTTAGCCATTGGGTATGAAAACTATCGAGAATTTTTACAGGGTGCTTTTGAAATGGATCAGCATTTCACAACTGCGCCATTAGAAGAAAACCTTCCGGTAATTATGGGCTTGCTCGGTATTTGGTATCGTAATTTCCATGGTGCACAATCTCAAGTATTATTACCATATTACCATTACTTACGTGGTTTACCTGCTTACGTACAGCAACTTGATATGGAGAGTAACGGTAAATCTGTTTCAATCAATAACCAAGAACTAGACTATGATACCGGCCCTATTATTTGGGGCAGTGAAGGCACTAACGGCCAGCATTCATTTCATCAACTTATCCACCAAAGTAAGACACCTATTCCGGTAGATTTCATGTTGCCATTATATCCGCATCACGATGTGGAAAATCATCATGACATGCTGGCATCAAATTGTTTTGGGCAAGCACAGGCGCTAATGGAAGGGCAATCAGAAGCTCAAGTGACAGCGGCGATGAAAAAAGCTAAATGTAGCACTGATGAAATCCAAAACCTTGCCAGTCATAAGGTGATGAAAGGCAACAAACCGAGTAATACCTTACTTTTTGATAAGCTAGATCCAAAAACGTTAGGTAGCTTAATAGCACTTTATGAACATAAAGTCTTTGTTCAAGGGGTTATTTGGCAAATCAATTCATTTGACCAATGGGGTGTAGAGCTTGGAAAAGCTCTTGGAAACCAAGTGCTTTCAAAGCTTTCTGATCATGATGAGCCCTTAACGATGGATGGTTCAACGAATGCGTTAATACAGCTTTTCCGTGAAAGAAATAGTTAACCTTGCTGTAATAAATTTTAAAAATCGACGCTGTTAAAGGCGTCGATTTTTTTATCTCCGCTAATATTCTTCATTATGCCTCAATATTCATCTTTTTATTCCTGATATGATACTAAAGAATCTTGCTTGAGCAGCGCGAGTGTTAGTTATTAATGATCAACACTTAACGTTAATAATAAGAGTTTATAGCGTAAAGGAATTAAGATGAAATTAGGTAAAAAAATAAAACAACTTCGACAACAAGCAAACTTAACACAACCAGAACTGGCTGATAGAGCAGGTATTGAGCAGTCATACCTTTCAAAGTTAGAGAATGATAAGGGTTCACCTTCATTTGAGATATTGCATAAAATAGCTTCGGCGTTCGAAACAGACGTGATGGCTTTAATCGCTTCACTCGATAATGATTATGTGCAATCTCAATTAGGTCATTTGCCTGAGGTAGCCGAGGAACTTGGTCGTAGACATGAAAAGGCGCGACATAAAATGCGCACTGGCTACATTAAAGCTGCCTTTGCAATTGTACTAGGCTTAGCGTTTACATTCCTTTCAAACTCTTCAGGTATATTCTCTCAAACGGTGTTTCAATATAAATCGATGGGGCTTATAAAACCTCATGAACTTAACAGCCATTATACTCCTGGCTCTCTACATTCTATTAATGAAACGCGCGAACATAGAATAGAACGTATCGCAAAAAATAAAAGTCGTATTAATGAATTATTAGTGATGTCAGATCGTTATAGAGGTGAGGGTTTCGTACAGGCTTACGGAGAAGATAGGCGCTATTTTTCTTTAATGTCTGAACGTGAGCGACGAAGTCCATGGCCAAGCATTTTTCTGGTGATAGGAATGGCGAGTTTATCCTTTGGCGGTTTGTATATGTTTTACGTTTTTAAATTTAACGCAGTAATAAGGCAAACAACTACTAGAAAGTAAGTTGTTACCCCGAACTCTGGTTACGTAATGTATTAACCGCGGTTGTATTTACGATATTCAGGGTGATGTTTAATATTATCGCACCAAGTACTAAAATTTTGATAATTATAACGCTTGTCGTAAACCGTTATCCATTGAGAGGTGGTGAATTGCGGCAAGCGAAATTTCTTTTTAAACCCATCTATTGCCACCCAACATGCTAGCTCTTGATTAGATTCATTCTTTATCTGCATTCTTGGAAAGCCTTTTAAGCTATAACCGAAAATAGGCTTGATATTCGACTTTGCTGATGCCGTTATCGTAAATAACGCAAGACATAGCAAAAGACTTAAAAAAAGATAATTTTTTTTAGTGGGTAAATTACTTTGTACTGAAAAGGAAATAAAGTTCATTATTCTTAACAAGTTATAGAGAAATAAATAGAAAAAACATTCAAATATTGACGATATTACTGTTAATAATACTATATTTTTCCGGTTTAGCCATTGAAAGCCAAGAAAGGTGTCTATATAACTACTTCACTATTAGAAATTCTGCGACTTATCTATAAATAATTAACCGCAGTGAATCAAAGCTTAGAGTGGAATAAACATGACAAATATCGTAGCAGTAAAAAAAGAGCAACATCAAAATGTAAAAGTTGCTACTCAACGTGACTTAAGACAATTTGCTGATCAACATATCGCCCCAATTAATGTTCGTGAGTTTGCACAAGCTTCAACAAGTTACCCTATCGTATTCATTAAAGATCCAGAGTCAGGTCAATATCGCAGTGTGGTAATGTTAGGTCTAGAGTCAGGTGAAAATTTATACCTTGAAGGTGAAAAGTGGCAGGCAATTTATATTCCTCAAGCGATTTCATTAGTGCCTTTTTCTTTAGGTTTAGATCCTGAAAAAGAAAATACATTAACAGCGTGTGTCGATTTAGACAGCCCGTTTGTTGGCGAAGATAAAGACAATGCTTTGTTTGATGACAAAGGCGAAGAAACTGACTTTTTCAAAAACATTCATGATCAGTTAGGTCGTTTATACGAAAACGAAATGACGAGCCAAAACTTTTTAAAGGTGCTAACAGAAAATGATTTACTTCAAGAGCTTGAGTTAAACGTATCGTTCTCTGACGGTCAAAACAAAAAGCTTGTTGGTTTATACGGCATTAACGAAGAGAAACTACAAGGCTTATCAGATGAAAAGATTCTTGAGTTATACAAAACAGGTATTTTCATGCCGATCCACTCAATGTTAGCTTCTTCTGGACAGGTAAATCGTTTAGCACAATTACGTAACGCAAGCGGAAATGCGCAGAAAGTTGCGAATATTCAGTACAACGTAAAGAAAGCTGAAGAAAAGTAACTCTCTTATTTATCTTGACTGATACCAATCGTATAAGGGAGCATTTGCTCCCTTTTTTATTGTTAACTGCTGTGCTAATTTTAAAGTGGCGTGAGAACACTAGGAATGTGCATGGAAGAAAAACTTGATAAATCGAGCGAAGTAGATCAACAAATCCAAACGCTTGCAAATGATATTTCGAAGCAAATAAAGCAGCGAGTGTCGGTTATTACTTCGCAATCGCAGGTTGATTCATTAACTGCTGAGCAACTATCTTCTTTACCGTATGTCACTGAGCTTGAAAATAAACTTGCACAAGTAAGTGAACATAACGAACAAGCACAACAACGAATTACCCAATTAAAGCAACAGCACCAACAACAGCTTAATATATTAGAACATCAAATTACTTCTGCTGAAAATGATGAACATAGTTTAGCGTTAGAGCAGCAATGCCAAGTGCTAAATCGTCAACTTGAAGAACAGCAATCAATAACGGCTAACCTCCAAAAAACAGCGCAAGCTAAAACTGCTACCTTAGATGTACAAAACCAACAAATTACTCAGTTGAATAGTCAATTAAATGAAGTCACCGCTGAATTTGAGCACTACCAAGCGGATGCAGAGCAAGTGCAGGAAAGTCAGCAACAAAAAATTGATCAGATTCATCGCGAACGAGAAAAGCATCAAATGCGTTATCTTGAAAAAGAACGCGCTTTTGAGCAAGAATTAACAGCCCTCAAACAACAAAACAAACAGCAAACTAATCAATTACGAACGTTAGAAAAAAAATATCAGGTATTATCCGAAGAAACTACCGAACAGCAAGTATTTATATCGACACAAAAAAAAGAAAACCAGCAATTACGCGAACAGGTACTCAAAGCGGAAGCTCGATCGCAACAACTTATATCAGATATTAAAGCCATTGAAACACAGTTAATTGATTCGCAAGAAAATACTGAACAATTGAAACAGTCTCTTGTTGAATGTCAGCAAAAATTTGATGGCCAACAAGCTAAAAAATACCAACAGGAAAGCGAATACGCTAAAGCGCGCGAAACGATTAAGTCTCTGCGAGATGAAAATCAAGCATTAACAGCAACGTTAACAGAAACAATTAATGACTTTGAACAACAAGTAACCGAGTACCGGTTACGATTTGAATATGCACAAAAAGAATTAGCAAAAAAATAAGGAACATCTTTTCGTAACCAGTATACTTTGCATAATGATAATTAAAAGTGACTTGTTTTAAATGCGACTTCCGATAAATAAACTATCTGTATGGCAACAAATAACGTTTAGCGCAGCATTACTTGAGCGTATGCTGCCTAACTATAAAATGTTTAGTGAAGCGACAGATGTTGGTGATTATAGAGTCTTACGTAATCAACTAAATTTGGTTTGGCAACGGCTCGATAAAAAGCAAAAAGTAAATATTAACTGTGAGGTGCAACTCGAAAAGTTAGAAGCAGAGATACCTGATCCTGAGCAGTTTAGTTTTTTTGGTGTATTTCCCGCATTAGATGCTTGTATGGCGCTAAATGCTTTACTGCAATATATTCAAGATAATGATATTGAGCTAATTAATCAGATATCGCGTCTTTCGCATAACAGTGTATCTGCCTATGTTGAACTGCTTATCTTAGAAGAAAATAGCGAAATAGAAGATGTAGATCCACTGTTAATTAATCAAGACCCGCTTATGAAATGGGAACAAGAAATGCAAAATGCCATGTTTGATTTATTGCAACAATCGCCAGAAAACATACAAACAATTAAAGCGATAAAAGACATGGCGCTTGGTCAAGGATTATCTAATTTAGGAATGGAAATCGCTTAGTGGCTCTTTACCGATTTTCGCAAAGCATTTAACGCATCTACAGAAAACCCTTGATCGTAAAAATACCGGATAACACCTGTTTTGTCTAAAAGCATCACCCTGGCATTGTTCGGGTTCGTGTTACCGGTAAACTGTTGCAGTTTATCGCCATCACGGTAAACGGTAATAACTCCAGCCCACATAATTTTGGGTATGCCTTTTCGCATACCATTGTTAATTTGAGTGCTAAACATACGAGGAAACATACCTTGTATTGTTGGTACTTCTATCACATCAATTGTAGTATTGGTCATATCTAAACCGATCAACCAGCGATCAATATCAAACTGACTGTCTTGTTTATATCCTAATAACAATATGGTTTTCTTTTGATAAATCGCTTCGGGCAATTTAACAGTTTCTTCTAACAAGCTTTCACCTGTTATGTTAGGAAACTTAAGGTCAGAAACATTCCTATTAGGATAAGTTGATGAACATGCCGTCAACATTACAACCAATAAAACACTTACAATTCTAGACATCATATACTCCATTAATGAACATGCGTGATATTACGTGTTCAGTAAAGAATAAGATCAAAGCTGGCTATCATACCTGCTGAAATAATTGATACTTTACTTGCCCTGCAATTTTTTCTTTCACAAGTTGCCAATCTTCAGGAATAGTCATTGTAGTATTATCGAGTTCTTGTTCAACATAGATAAGTGCATCGGGGGCTAACCAGCCTTTTTGCAAAAGCATAATGACTTTTGGTAGCAATTGCTGACGAAAAGGTGGATCAATAAAAATAATGTTGAACGTTTCAGTGACTGGTTGAGCAAGAAAGCTGAGCGAATCAACATGATGAATATGACAATTATCAGCAACTAATAACGCTTTGTTTTTTGTTAATTGCGTAGCTGCATGTTTGTTTAATTCAAGCATATCTACTCGGGTTGCTCCACGAGATATTGCTTCAAAACCTAGACTGCCAGCCCCAGAAAAACAATCTAAACACTTGCTGTCATTCATGTATGGCATTAACCAATTAAATACCGTTTCTTTAACTCTATCGGTTGTTGGTCTTAAACCATCTGCATTAATAACGGGAAGTTTTCTGCCACGATGTTTACCTGCAATAATACGTATACTGCCGAGAGAATTTTTCTTCGGCGTTGTTTTTTGTTTGGTCGGTCGCATCAGATCAAGCTTTTGTTTTTTGTCGGCAATTAAGGTGTTAAACTAGCTGCAATTTTATCCTTGTTTAACACGCAATAACACCTGTTGTTCGCTTTTAATAGAAAGAAGTTACGAAATGTCAGAAAAAAAAGGTATGTTTTCTTGGTTAGGTTTCGGCAGTAAAGCGGAAAAACCAACGTCTGAAGAAGAGCAAGTAAACGAAGAACAGCAAAGCTCTGAAGTTGAAAATGTGGCAGAAACTCAAGAAAAAGACTTGCCAACAGCACCAATCGAACAAAACCTTGCAGAGCCAGAGCCAGAGCCAGAGCCAGAGCCAGAGCCAGAGCCAGAGCCAGAGCCAGAGCCAGAGCCAGAGCCAGAGCCAGAGCCAGAGCCAGA
>NZ_MKQD01000053.1 GCF_001913705.1 Thalassotalea sp. PP2-459
GCTAATTGTGAAAAGCTATTAGCGTAAACACCTAGTTATCCTAATCGAATCTAACAATTCCTTGTATGGAAGAGGTTTGTTTGACCTAGATTTGATCATTACTCTGCAGAAATACTAAATTTCACTTGTTTGACTCGTTGAAGACGATTTATTACCGATTTTTATGCACTTTAATCAAGTTTAGATATTCAGTTACTTCTTGGCAGTGGTATAGTGGGTGTCTAATTAAGTCTGCCGGGTAAAAAGCATCATGGAGCTACATTTGTCTCAGTAGGCTCATGTTCAGAAATCGAGGACATTGAAAATCAATCGGTCAAAATTGTTTCAAATATTTTGAGGTCTTCTGAAATTATCAAATTTGTTGATAGGGATGATAAAAGTGATGCTGAAGTTGAAGAACTTTTACAAAAAGGAATAAAAACGGCTTCCAGAAGACACATTGAATGCTACTTGTTGGACGATGAAATAATTCAAAAGTTATGTTCTAGCATAGAAAAAGAAGACCTTATTGAGCAATGTTTGCGAGCGAAAAACTCAGCAATTCAAGAAAGTGTAAATCGAGATAATCCGCAAGATGATATAAAGTCTGCGAGTGGAAAAATATTTACAGAAATTAAAAGAATTCTTGGGTTGTCTCAATGTGGCAATAATAAATGCGCTTTTCTACGAGACACTATCGCCCCATTGATAACAGAAGAAACACAAGTATACAAAGAAATTGAAAATGAAATCTTTGGATAGTAATAAAGGCACATAAGTCGTTTAAAAGGACTATGCACCTCCCCCATTTTAGTGGACACCTCCTCATCACATTGAGGAGGCTACAATGCCCAAATATACACAACCTAGAAAAACAGTTGGTTTTTGCTCCTGTGTGTCTTATGTTAATCATCAGTGAGTTTTTCAATAAGGTATTATTTGTTCACCAAACTTGGGAGGTTACGATGGATATCGATGAAGATAAAATAGATGAAGCAGCCCTAGCTTTAATGTATTTGACTTTACATGATCATGGTCGAGCGTGGAAACAAATCGACTGGGAGGTAACAAATAGGCTTTATGAAAAAGGGTTAATTTGTGACCCCGTAGGTAAGGCTAAGTCAGTGCAATTAACAGATGAAGGCCTTGAGTTGTCAGAAAAGTTGTTCGAGAAGTTGTTTGCTAAGAAGTAGCCTATGAGCAAATAGTCGTAATTTAAAGCGAGGTTGCTAACAGTTTACTCGGTTTCGCTTTTTTACACATTTTAGCTAGTATTACTATGTCGTTTAATGCAGCGTTCAAAGTGATAATAATAAGGTATCTGATGAAATATCTAATGTTGATAATTGTAGGTTCTTTACTGACTTCCACTGATTCATTTTCAAATGAATTTAGCGCAAAGGTAGATACACTTTTTTCCACGAATATCCATAAGAATACGCCTGGCTGTTCAGTTGGTGTAATTAAAGACGGCACCTTCATTCATAAAGCTGGTTATGGTCTTGCTAATATGGAACTTGATGTGGCTTTGAGTGGTGATAATGTGCATCGGATAGCATCGGTATCCAAACAGTTCACTGCAATGGCAGTGTTACTACTGGCTGAAGAGGGCAAGATTGATCTGGAAGATGATATTCGAACTTATTTGCCATCGCTGAAAAACTACGGTGAAAAAATAACCATAAATTCTATGCTTGGTCATTTTAGCGGAATGGCTGATTATGATTTTATTTCCGGAGGAGAAAGAGGGGAAGTTGAAAACGGACTGAATATTCACTCTGTTGCAGGTGGACCGTTCCGGCTTGGAAATGAAGATTATCTGACCATTGAAGAATTTTATGATTTGGTTAAACAAGTTCCACTTCGTCACGCACCCAATGAAAAATGGGACTATAGCAATCTGGCCTATTTTTTACTTTCGATGCTGGTAGAAGAAGTATCAGGTGAAAGCCTTCGACAATATGCAGATAAGCGCATTTTTAAACCTCTGGGTATGACGAACACATTTTTTAGCGATAACCCTACTGAGATCGTTAAGAACAGAGCGAGTGGATACAAACCAACGGAAGAGGGAGGTTATATAACGGATATGACAAACCTTTTTTGGGTGGGTGATGGTGGTTTGCATACAACCGTTTCTGACATGTTGAAGTGGGATCAAAATTTCTATAACCCAAAAGTAGGAAAAAAGCCTGCAAAATTGCTTGAGTTACTCAATAAACCCAATAGCAACTTTGACAAACGTGGGATGCTATATGCCAATGGGCAGATGATTGTTGAAAGTAATGGCCGAAAATCATTTTCGCATGGCGGTGGGTGGTTAGGGGTCAGAACCTTTTATGAACGTTTTCCAGCAGATAGATTCTCCACCATTATTCTGTGTAATGACAGTAGCCAAAACCCTCGTGAATATGCCAAGCAAATCGCAAAAGCTTATTTTAAATGAAAATTGTAAAGTTGTGAGTATTCAAACTTATAACAAATTGCGCAAACATGACGAGAAAACCGGCGCACTTAAACGAAACGCTTGCAAGCTTCTTCTTTGAAACACGAAACAAGGTGGGCTTTTAAACTCTTAACTCGTTTATTTTTTAAAGGGTATCGTTTTAACTAATGTAAAAATCGTATGGGTATTTTTACTATGATTAGTGTGATTTTTTAAGTAAAGTTTAGAATATCAAACACCTGTTGAATTTGAATTGGCAGGAACTTTAAAATGGAAGGTGTAAATTTTGGCAGGGAAATCACTTAAATGAAACATATATTATTAACCATTATTTTACTTCTGCTTATTGCTTGCGGGGGCGGTTCTGATAAAAATGACGCTAACAACAATAATTTGTCACCCGATGAAGGCAGCTTTACTTTACATAATGTGAGGTTTGACTCACAAGACTATTATGAAGGAGAGCAGGTTACTGTTACAGAAGGCACTAACTTTGAGGTGCAATGGGTAGCTCCCGATTCATCAGCCTATAGAATAGATTTACACTTATCGGCTAATGATCAAACGCCTTCTGACGCGAATCAAATAGTCAGCCTAAGATGCGGTAACACTTCTTACTCACTGTGCCCTAATGCAACAGGTGAGGTTGAATGTAGAATTGATGATAACAACTTAACTTGCTCTATTGAAAACGACTCATTAGGTAGCGAAGCTTTTCAGGAGAGTGACTTATCTAGTTTACAGTTTATTGTAAGTGGTTGCGGTGTTGATACTAATTGCGATGTTAAAACATTTAAATTAAAGGTAGAAAAACCAACGGGTAATTAAGGGGTGGTTTGTCATTTTAGAGGGTTTGGAAAAGTTATAGCCATAAACATGTATGTTATTGCTGAGTTAATCAAGGTAGAAGATAACGCTCTCAATGGTGTTAAAATAACAACCACTATGAAATAAGGCTACATAATGGACTTAGAAATAAACATAGTTGACGCATTTACAGATGTTGCATTTAAGGGCAATTCAGCTGCGGTTATTATCACCAACGATTGGCTATCAGATGAATTAATGCAGTCTATTGCTACTGAAAATAACTTATCAGAAACTGCTTTTGTAAAAACTATAAATACTCAACACTATGAAATTCGTTGGTTTTCACCAATCACGGAAATCGACTTTTGTGGACATGCAACTTTAGCTTCTTCCTTTGTTATTTTTGCGAAAAACCCAACTGTATCGAACATTCATTTTTTTGCTAAAGCTGTTGGTCATTTATCAATTACAAAAATGAGTGACGGTTATATTCAAATGGACTTTCCAAGTAGACCTCCTGCATTAGTTACTGACGTACCGCTTGCATTACTCAAGGGGCTTTCAATTAAGCCTATTGAAGTGTTGCAAAATAACCAAGCATACTTTGTGGTTTACGAAAACGAAATGGATGTAATTTCAGTGGTTACTAATAATGATTTATTAAAACAACTAGCGCCGTACGATGTTGTTGTAACCGCTAAATCAGAAACATATGACTTTATTTCACGCTATTTCTGGCCTGCAAATGGTGGAGATGAAGACCCTGTTACCGGCTCTATTCATACGGGGTTAGCTCCATATTGGGCAGAGAAGTTGAACAAATCATCATTAGTTGCTTATCAAGCCTCAAAGCGTGGTGGCGAAATTATATGTAATGTTGGTAAAAATAGCGTTCAATTATTAGGTAAAGCTGTGCAGTATTTAAAAGGTACCATTACGGTATAAATTTACCTATGCATAGTAATAGTTGCTTTAAAAGCTGTTCATGAAGTAAGTGTAGTTGAGTTGTCAAAACCATTAAAGTGTTAGAGGTGAACCTTAACTAAATCAAGCAAGATATTTTTTGTTAATCACAGCTATTATTAGCGAATAAAATAAATTAACCACGATAAAACAACCGATAAACCGTATAGCACTATTAATTATTTATAATTCACGATTCTATTCAATATTTCCAATGCAGATATTAACAACAGACCTTGTAAGACATGTCTTACAAGGTCGTGAGATATTGAGCTATTTACCGTAGTTAAGTGGAAATAAATTTTCATTACTTATTGTTATAAAAAGACTTTTTAAATTAATACTTATTTTACATATACTTTACAAAATTTTTTATGTGAATAGATTAATGAAAAATAACTGTGTCAGCGTATTATTAATCATGTCAGGAAGACATTGACTAGGAAGGTCAAGAGCATAGCGCTCTCAGGGAGATACCCTAGGATGGGGTTATTGCAGGCCAAATGGACTTGTATTAAGGATGAACGCTGAAACACGGATAGTTAAGGACTTTGTTGTGGCTTAGGAAAGCTACTTAGAGGGAGCTAGAAGGACGTTAATGGAATTAACGAGGAAAGGCTAAGGATAGCTGTTTAAGGATGAAGCGGGATACTTGAATGCAGGATGCATACAGCTAGTTAGAGAAGTGCGGCTCATGATGAGCCGCATTTTTTCTTTTTACTGCGGTAATTTCTTATAGCACATGCATGTTACCATTGAATGTGCTTAATCATATTAGCCCTAATACACTCATACCATTTTTAGTGTCATCAAAGATTAATACACCGACAGAAAAACGTCAGGGGTTTATTCATATTCAACAGCGTAGGTTTCTTTATAGCTATGTGAATAAAGTTCAAATAAATTACCGAATGGATCTTCTAAATACACCATTTTAGCAGGTTTACTATCATCTTCAGGGTGATAACGCATAATATCCATACGTACTTTACCACCAAAGGCTTTGGTGCGTTCAATCACACTTTCAAAGTCATCTGTTTGTAAACAAAAATGGAAAATACCAATACGAGAAAAGTCAACAGGGTGACGTTCTTGACGATCTTTCATTTCAAATAATTCTACACCAATACCATCTGTAGTAACTAAGTGAGCAATATTAAACCCTTTGAAACCTGGGCCAAAAACCGCTATACACATTCTACCAATTGCTGTTTCACGTTCTTCAATGACTTGCGTATTATCCATAATTACTTTGAGGCCGAGTACCTTGGTATAAAACTCGACCGCTTTGTTCATATCACCAACCATGATGCCTATATGATTCATTTTCATTATCTTCTCCCGATCTATTTCTTCACTTATGATTTTGATGGGGTAAGTATATTGAGTTATTTTAATTAACAAAAATTATCATATATAATCAAAATAATAATATTTTGTTATTGTGGTGGCATTTTGTTAAACCCTAACTGGCTTAAAACGTTTGTTACGTTAATCGATACTGGGCATTTCACTAAAGCAGCACAAAAGTTGTATATGACACAACCAGGTGTTAGCCAGCATATTAGAAAGCTTGAAGAAGCGTGTGAACATCAACTTATTCGTAGAGATAAGAAAAGTTTTGATATAACAGAACAAGGCCGTTTAATTTATGATTATGCAAAGCAACTTAAAAAGAATGAAGAACAGGTACTTGAACAGTTAACCTTTGATGACCCATATTCAGGTAAGTGCACATTGGCATGCTCAGGTGCGCTTGCGTTGATTTTATATCCAAAATTGTTAACGATTCAGTGCCGTTATACTGCACTTATCATGCAATTAAAGGCAGCACCAAATGAACAGATTTTAACTGAAGTAGAAAATGGGGAAGTTGATCTTGGCTTAGTCACTGACGTGCAATACCATAGGATACTTGATGTTCAAAAAGTTGGTCAAGAGCAGCTTTGCTTGGTGGTTCCGGCTGACGCTAATGCTGATGAGGAACCTGATACAGAAGATATGTTAATGCGCCTAGGCTTAATTAGTCATCCTGATGCAACACATTATTTAACGCGATATTTTGCACAAAACGATCAACTTATTAAGGCTGATTTTAATGTAGAGAAAATACCTGTGACCGGTTATGTAAATCAAATTAGCCAGATATTGGCACCCGTTGCAAGGGGTCTAGGTTTTACTGTATTACCTAAAAGTGCAGTCGATAGTTTTAATGATCGTGAAAAACTACAAATATTTAAAACTAAAAAGCACGTTGTGGAAACACTATATATTGTGAAAAAGCGTGGTAGATCGTTACCTAAACGTTTTGGCTTAATAAAAACAATATTAGGGGAGCATTTTGAAGGAAATATTTTTGAAACAAAAAACGAACCATAAAAGTTGTGGTATTTGCATAGGTAAAGCCAACAAAACAACCTTGTGAATGGTGGCTAAAATGATCAATCACAGGGTTGTTTTGCTATATTTGAGTTATTAATTAGCTTACAAAACAATAGCAATGCATTAAGGTAACAATTTTGCGTATTCGTTACTTTTGCCTATTATTGCTTGGGTACCTTTTAATGAAAAGTCATATCCACACAAGGTAAAACTGCCTCGATACACTATATTGTTTAAAATATCTGGGCTATCTAACGGTGAAAAATATGCAATATAGGTGTCTTGATTTTCTACTGTTACTTGTAACGGTCTGAATGTTTTTTGATTGTTAAAAGTTAAATGACTACAAGATTTATCGCCTTGACCGGTTTTAAGTTCCCAAACGATGTTTTGCTCAACAATATCGGCCTGCCAACTTATAAATATTCCTTCGTACGCACTTAAACTTAATGTAAATTCATCAGGTAGTGAAATTGGGTTGAAGCGTTCAAGAACCTTGCTATTAAGCTTTGGTTGGGTAGAGATTAATGGCTCGGGTTCTTCTGGGTTTTTGTCAATGGATAATAGACTCGTTATGACAATACCTAAAATGACTATCGCAGCTAATGCGCTAAGCGTATATTTGCTGTTTTTACCGAGTAGCTTGGCTCTAATCAGTTCACCTAAATCACTTGTACTATTTGTTGGTTTAGCCTGATGCGCTTGATGTTGATAGTGGTTAGTTGCCAATTCTGCCTCTGCAATTAATGGCTGATTAACGCCACCTATATTGGGCTCAACACGACTCTGATTGGCTTGTACTTGCTTATCTTTATAGATAGATAAATCCACTGGGCCAGCATAACCAAGAATGTACTTCCTGCGGATGTTCTTTGCTTTACCTGGATATGTAAGCAACAAAGACGCTAATGCCAAAGGTAACAAGATTAACCAATATAATGCGACAATATCGATAAAGGTCATTAAACATGCTGAAAATAAAAAGCTAACGGCAGGAACATACAACCATGGGCCATGAAGCTGTGCGTCAGCTAAGCGACGTTTACTTGAATAGAAAATAATAATACTACCAACAACTGCGCTAAACAGTTTTATAGCGATAAAAGTGTGAAACATTGCTGAAAAAAGTAAAAAACATATATGGCATGCAAGAATAATAACGCTAAAGCGAATTCTATTATCAACACCATGTTTACAAAAAAGAGATAAAAATAACGGCACAAACTCTCCAAATGAAACGCTTAAGAGGATTGAAATAAAGCTACCGCAAGGGTAATCATTTTTTACTTAAATGTCAGCGAAATTTTTACTATTCATATAGAAGTTTATTTTTTCGTTTAATCTTTGTTCGATATTGAAAACTTCAGTGATGCGCATTTGGAAGTTAAGCCTGTGAGATATTTCTTACGATGATGTCAGATTTAGAGATGAAAATTGTAAGTTAGTTATTTTATTGTTATTTAAGTTATTGAATTTATTTGATTAAATAGTTTTTGTTTTAATGTGCCTATAATTTTCTGACATTTTTTTATTTTCTTTGGTTTTCCATTTATACCGTTTTGCTAGAATTAATCGTGTCAGGAAGACAATGCGAAAAGGAATTTTGTATTAGGGACGATGTAGTAATAATTGGTTATGGATAATCAAATAACTGTTATGGCTCAGTTTAAAAAAGGAAAGCAAACGGAAAATAAACAAAGGATGTTACTCAAATAATAGTAGCAGGATGCTAATAAGGATAACGTTTCAACAGGATGTTGATACAGGGAACAACTATTATTTGTACGAAGGAGCGTTTGTAAAATAAGTATGGACACCCGTCAGGAAGACACTGGGCAATAGTTCAGGTACAGGACGTACCGGAGCATAGAGAAAAAGCGACATTATGTCGCTTTTTCTTTTTGGTGTTATGTCAAATCCTGATATTAACCATCAACTTGATTTTGCAATGGTTAAAGTAGATATCAAGCTAAATACGATGCGCGGGCGTTATGATGTTTTCTAGCTTTAAATTCGCCATGGATAATACGCCGGTATACGTAGACTCTCCATCACCACTAAACTCAAAATCAAATACGCATTGCCAATAAGGCCCGTATCTTTTTGAAAATGAGAGTTTAGTAGACCGCCTAGCCACAGATATAAATTGTAAACCTTCCTGTTGGCAATAGCGATCTACATGCTTTTTGGCGGTTTCAGACACTTTACGTTGAAAAATAAAGAACCAAAAAATTAGAAAAATTAAAATGATAATGTAAAAATCGCCCATGATGTTCCTTAATTAAACAAGGTGCCAATTGCTTTTGCAAGCGCAGGGCTACGTTCGGTATCCCGCATACATTGGAAGAGATAAGGGCGAACACTCGGGATCGCAACTAAATCTTTAAATAGCGCGGCAAACATATCTGGGGCTTTTCGCACTAAGGTTTCTAAAAAAACCAGACAACGGTTTTTATCAGCAAGTATTTGCCAACATCTACCAGCTAAAATGACAAGCATTTCAGGGGTAAGTGTTTCATCAGCTAACATCTGATCAACATAGTCAACAACGAATGGGTGTTCGGCACTTGTGGCTAAACATCTAAACATTGATTGTTGTGTTATCGCATTTTCAGTGTTTTTTAAGCGCTCAATAACGGCTTGAATCACCTTTAAAGGTAAAGTGATGTTTTCAAGTGCGCTACACATTGGTTGCAATACGTCATTTGGCAACTGAGGTAAAGCTTCAATAAGAAGTTCTTGATGATTATCGTGATTAAAGCGTACAGCAAAGTCAGTAATACCTTGCGCACCTATTTGCTGCCAATTTTGCCAATTCTGCTCTGATAAGTATGTGACAACCCCTTGGTAGTACTTGCTTGCAGGCTGTTTTAGTTCATCGGTGATAAAACTATTAAGCATGGCAAGTTTGTATTGGCTTGGGGTAAAAATATAGGGGTTGTTTTTAAGTAGCTCTTCTTGTTTTTCTGTTGGATTTACTGATAAATCAGTACCTAAAGCTTCAACAATGATGGCAATAAAATGATTTCTAGCCCCTTGGTTAATCAATCCACGCTCATCAAGTGGTAATTTGATAAACCATAAGTACGGGCTTGCTGATTTTTGTTGCCAAAAACATACAGCAAAGTGAGCATGTCCTTGAATAGGCGTAGGGTGCGGTAATTGATTGTGTTCGAGCTTTTCGAAGAGCTCTTTACTTAGTTTCTCTACTCGGCGTCCTAAGTCATAGATGCGGTATTGGCATTGGGATAAAGTGAGTAATTCGGTGATTGTTGCAATGGTGCTCATAGGGAAAATAACTCTCGAAACATGCGCGTATTATAGAGATAATACACAACAAACTAAACATTAGGTGGCATCTTTTTGTCTGCGATTATTACTGAAAAACCAGAATTGACAATATTATATCAAGATCAGCATCTTGTAGCGATTGATAAACCAGCAGGTTTGTTTGTTCACCGAAGCTTTCTAGATAAAGACGAAAAATACTTTGCGTTGCAGTTATTAAGAGATCATTTAGGCCAATATGTTTACCCTGTTCACCGGCTAGATAAACCAACATCAGGCGTGCTGTTGTTTGCACTTTCAGAACATGTAGCCCGAGATATAAATAGTGCCTTTCAAGAAAAACAAATGCACAAAACCTATTATGCGTTAACCCGTGGACATCTTGAAGGAGAAGGGCGAATAGAACATCCTATCAAAATAAAGTTAGACAAAATTGGCGATAAGTTTGTTAACAAAGATCAAGAAGCGAAAGATGCTATTACAGATTATCAAAGTGTTGCAACAGCAACGTTACCAATACCGTTAGGAAAGTATTCAAGTGTGCGATATTCATTGATTAAATTATCTCCTCAAACTGGTAGACGTCATCAAATACGTAGACATTTAGCGCATTTAAGGCACCCGATAATTGGTGATGTGAATTATGGCGACAATAAACAAAACCCATTTTTTTATCAGCATTTTGGTGTTAAGCGTTTAATGTTGCATGCTCAATCGTTGTCATTTGTTCATCCGATATTAAAACGGGAAATTACTATCGAGGCTGAATTTGATGAACAATGGTTAAAGGTGTTTCACACCTTAGGCTGGTCACTGTCAGTGATATAAACTACTCTGGCCCACGGATAACGGTTGCATTAATATCGTTAGCAATTAATGTTTGGTAGTAATTAGGAATGTAATTACTCTGCTTAGAACTAGACGTTCCTGTGATTGAAATTGGGCGCACAAAAGTCGTGGTATCTAGAGTATGTTGTAACTCAGTTTGATAGTTCGCAAAGGCAAGCATGATACGCTGGTCTGTGGTAATTGGTCGATCGAGTAATGACATCATTAATTCGTGATCTGATACGAGTGGCTTTTTGTCAATATACCTTACTTGAGGCTCTGTGCTGCTGCATCCCGTGCAAAGCAGTATTGCGGTTACCATTGCCCATTTGATCACATTCATCATTGTACACCTAATTTGAAACACAATGTGCTATCGCAAAGGGTATGCCAGAAGTGTTTTTATCTTTTTATTAGTGTTTGATATTTCTTTAACCTATTGAATATAAAGATTAATAAATATGGTGATGAAAAGGGGGTTTAGCTGTGAGGTTAAAGGAAATATTTGTTCAATCCGTAGGTGTCAAAAAAATAACGCCTTTACTTTTTATCAAAGAAAGACGTTATTAACGGATTAAAGTTTAGCGATTATTCTTCACTAACAGAACGTAAAAGTGCGTTAATACCGACTTTTGCTCTTGTTTTTGCATCTACCTTTTTAACGATAATCGCAGCGTACAAGCTGTAAGTTCCACATTTTGAAGGTAAGTTACCAGGCACAACCACTGAACCTGCAGGTACGCGCCCATAATGAACTTCGCCAGTTTCACGATCATAAATACGTGTACTTTGCCCGATATACACACCCATTGATATAACAGCGCCTTCTTCTACTACGACACCTTCAACAATTTCTGAGCGAGCACCAACGAAACAATTATCTTCAATGATCGTTGGACCAGCTTGTAAAGGCTCAAGAACACCACCAATGCCAACACCACCAGATAAATGTACGTTTTTACCAATTTGCGCACATGAGCCAACAGTTGCCCAAGTGTCAACCATACAACCTTCGTCGACAAATGCGCCAATGTTGATATAGCTCGGCATCACTACAACATTCCTACCAACGTAACTTCCTGTTCTAACTGCTGCCGGTGGTACAATGCGTACGCCTTCTTGGGCAAACTTTTCTTCCGTATAATCGCTGTATTTTAGAGGAACCTTGTCATAAAACTTGCTTTCCGCACCGTCAATAATCTCGTTATCCCAAATACGAAATGAAAGTAAAACAGCCTTTTTAAGCCATTGATGAACGACCCATTCACCGGCAATTTTTTCTGCAACACGAGCTGAGCCATTGTTTAGTGCTTCTAACGCATCTAACACTGCATTTTTTATTTCCGTTGGTACGGTTGCTGGCGTTATTTCCATACGCTGCTCGAACGCTTGTTCAATGATTGATTGTAATTCTGACATAGTTCTTCCTAATCTTGGTTAATTCTAACTATCTAATTCTTCTTTCAATTTTGCTGTTAATTGCGCTTTATCTTCTTCGGTCAGCGCTTTGTTTTCAGCATTTGAGATAATAAAAACGTCTTCTGCTTTTTCACCAAAGGTAGTAATTTTGGCTGAGTGAATGTTAATTTTACAAAGTTGAAACACATCGGCAAAATCAGCAAGTAACCCAGGTTTATCTAAGGCGACTATTTCCAGTAATGTGCTACGTTGCGTAGGTGTTTCAACAAAGCTAATTTGCGTAGGCACTCTAAATTGTTGTAATCGTTTTGTTCTTGGTTTTGATGTAAATTCAATCGTGCCTTGCGCTAATACGTTTGTTAAAGACTGCCCTAATTCAACTGCTCGGTAGCTATCGTCGATGGCGTTACCTTGTTGGTCTAAAATAACAAACGTATTAGCGGTATAACCTGCTTTACTGGTGATGATCTTAGCATCATGAATTGAAAAGCCTTTAACGCTTAACAGTGCAACAATTGTTGCAAAGATATTTGCTCTATCTTTGGTATAAACAAAAACCTCAGTACCGCCACGATAGGGTGTGGGACTGATCAATACTAAAGGTTGTTCACGGTCATGTTTTAAAATATGCGAACAATGCCATGAAATTTGCACAGGCGCATAGCGTAAGAAATAATCTGCTTTAAATTCACGCCAAAGCGTTTTAATCTCAATTTCGCTGAAATTTTGCGCTAATAATAATTGCGTAGCGCCTTGCTGGTTTTCTCTAATTTGTTCACGTAAATCAACTGGTTTTTCTAAACCAAGTCTAAAGGCCCTTTTTGTTGAAGAGTATAATTCTTTTAATAAATTCTCTTTCCAGCTGTTCCATAAACTTTCATTGGTTGCTCGCATATCTGCAACCGTTAAACAATATAAGTAATCAAGATGCGCTTCATCTCTAACAATGCTGGCGAAGTTTTTGATCACTTCTGGGTCTGAAATATCGCGTCTTTGTGCGGTAACAGACATTAATAAATGATTTTTAACTAACCAAGAAATCATTCTACCGTCGTGTTTGTTTAGTAAATGATCATGGCTAAACTGTAGGGCGTCAACAGCTCCTAATTCAGCATGGTCGCCACCTCTGCCTTTCGCGATATCGTGAAAAATGCCAGCTAAAAACAACACTTCAGGTTTTCTGATCCGTTGTACTATTTGGCTACACAACGGAAATTCTTGAGAATGCTCCTTTAGTGTAAAACGATAAAGATTTTTCAATAAACGGTAGCTATGTTCGTCTACGGAATATGCATGGAACAAATCAAACTGCATTTGCCCAACGATATTACGCCAAGCAGGAAGGTACGCACTCAAAATTGAGTGTCTGTGCATCAATGAAAGGGTTAAACCTAGCCCTCGAGGATGCTTGATTATCTCTAAGAAAATCTCTCTACAACGCGCGTAATCCATCAAACCTGAAACTAAACGTCTGCGTGCGTTACGCATTAATCGTAGCGTTTCAGAATGTAAATCAATGATTTCTTCATGCTTTGCAATCAACAAAAACATTTCCATAATGTTAATGGAACGCATAAAAATATGTTTGTTGGTTGTTTTTATATAACCATCTAAAATAACAAAGTCATCATTAAGTATGACTTCTTTATTATGTTTTTTATCACGAATAATGGAGTAATCAAAATGTTGTAATAACATTTTATTAAGTTCAGCAACACGGCCGATAATGCGATAAAACCGCTTCATCATTCGTTCAACGGCAACTTTACCCTGATCACCAAAGCCAAGTAACTTGGCAACATCAGCTTGGTGATCAAACAACAATCTATTTTCACTACGATTAGCGATAAAATGTAAGGCGCAACGCATACGCCACAAATAATTTTGACACTCAAGTAGCTCGTTATATTCGTTGTTGGTGAGGTATTCGTGTTCTACTAACTCTTCGAGTGAATCTGCATTGAAATGACGTTTAGCAACCCAACCGATGGTTTGAATATCTCTAAGTCCACCAGGGTTAGCTTTTAAATTAGGCTCAAGGTTATATGAAGCACCATTGTATTGTTTATGACGTGCTAATTGCTCTTCACGTTTGGCAACAAAAAACTTCTTTGATGTCCAAAAGACATCTTCATTTAATAAGGGTTGTAAATGCTCTGTGAGTGCATTGTTTCCGCACACTTTTCGCATTTCCATTAAGTTTGTCGCAACGGTTACGTCATTTACTGCTTGTTTTAAACACTCTTTTATACTGCGAACACTATGACCAATATCGAGTTTAATGTCCCAAAGTTGGGTGATGAATGCTGAAATTTTGTCAGCCAAATCTTGAGGTAGGTCTTCTTGGGTTAGCAGTAGAATATCGACATCTGAAAAAGGGTGCAATTCGCCTCTACCGTAGCCGCCTACTGCTAATAAACTTAACTGGTATTCGTCAAGTTGATGTTGTGCCCAGAGTTTTGTTAATACTTTATCAACAAAGTGTGCCCTTGCATTCAGTACAAAACTTACATCTTCGTTGATAAATTGTTCTTTTTGCCAAAGGTAGAATTCCTCATTTAGCTGGCAAATATCAACGGTGTCAATGCTGGGAGCGCTAATACAAAGGCGATCGGTAAAGCATTGAGGAACTATACTTTCATCAAGCAAAATTGCACTCACTTATAAGTTAATTACTGAATTAGTTATGTAATACTCTCGGAATAGACTCTTCTTTTCGCAAAGTAAGAATTTCACAACCGGTTTTAGTCACTACAATGGTATGTTCCCATTGTGCAGACTTTTTGCCGTCTATTGTATATACCGTCCAGTTGTCTTGTTTATCTAATACCGTGTTTGCACGTCCAAGGTTAATCATCGGTTCAACCGTAAAACACATACCTTCTTGCATTTTGGTTTTGTCATTATTTTTATAATGCACAATTTGAGGTTCTTCATGAAACTCAGTACCAATACCATGGCCACAATATTCTTTCACAATCGAATAGCGGCCTGATTTCTTAATAAATTTTTGTATAGCACTACCAATTTCACCAAAAGTGTTACCTGGTTTTACTTTTTTCAAACCAACATAGAGTGCTTCTTGGGTAATACGGCACAATCGATTATCTTCCGGTGAAACATCACCGACTAAAAACATTTTGCTGGTATCACCATGAAAGCCATCTTTTATCACGGTTATATCGATATTGATAATATCGCCATCCTCTAGTGGCACATCATTAGGAATACCATGACATACAACATGGTTAACTGAGGTGCAAATTGATTTAGGAAAACCATGGTAATTCAGCGGGGCTGAAATAGCCTGTTGCTCTTGCTCTGTGTATTGTGCACAAATAGTATTTAACTCGTCAGTAGTAATACCTGCTTTTACATGCGGCTCAATCATTGTTAAAACGTCTGATGCTAGCTTGCCAGCAATACGCATTTTTTCTATTTCTTCTAGGCTTTTAATATTAATGGTCATTAAAGTCTCAATATATGCCAAATTATGGGTCACGTAATAATCGTTCAGATTTTACATGGAATATTTTCACATTCCTACATTGAGTAACCCATTATTCACTTTTTTTTAAAAGTTTGACTATAGAATAAGGGACAATTGTAATTGAGCGTGTTCGTTTATCTGATTTATTTGTTATTAAAAACGCTAATACTTATTAACGGCTGGAATCTTAGCAGTGGCTAATTAAGCGATAATGTTGTTAATTTAACGAATAAACGTGAAATTGACTATTTAAATTCTTAATTAACTTGCCTAGATTATTGTTTTAAATAGTTATATTCTGTTGGTGTGTAATTTGCTTGAATCATAATATTACAATGAAATAGGACGTTCTTATGCCGGTGAAAATTGAAGATAGACCAACAGAAGCAGTTCGTGATGAAGTGATTGACCAACTCGTGATGAATTACAGTCATGGAAAACTATCATTTGAAGCTTTTGAAAGACGGCTAGATATCGCAATGAATAGCCAAAACAATGTTGAAATCGCAGCGCTAGCTGAAGACTTAGATCTAGAAGTAGATAAAGACTATGTTGAAAACAAGCAACGCGATTTTGAGCCACAATTTGCCCCTCATGAGGGTGAAGAAGTTGATTACATGGTGAATATCTTTGGTGGTAGTGATCGTAGTGGGTGCTGGTCAGTTGCCAAGGAATTAAGAACCATCAGTGTTTTTGGTGGAAGCAACATTGATTTTAGTGAAGCAGTATTTTCACAACAGCGTACAACGTTAAAAGTGTTTTGTTTATTCGGTGGTGAAAATGTTTATGTTCCCGAAAATGTAAACGTTGTTTCAAAAGCCTTTTGTGTTTTTGGTGGTGTTTCGAATAAAGCCCCTTCATTTGGTAACAAAAACGCACCAACAATTATCATTGAAGGGTTTGTTGTGTTTGGTGGTGTTGATATTAAATTGAAACGTACCATTAAAGAAAAGTTTGTAGCTTTTGCTGACAGTATGAAAAATATGTTCAATTAACCTGATGATAATCAACCCCAAAGACCATCAACATGACCTTTGGGGTTGGTAAATTAAAACATTTTGGTTTGTTTAAGTCTGCTTAGAAGAACCGCAGCAAATAGAGCCGTATAAACGCTGTAAATGACCACCATCCATTGTGGCATACTGTAACCTAAGAATTGCCAATCAATATCACTACAACTACCATCAGCTTTAAAAAGTGCAGGTAGCCATTCGTGTAACGGCGCCCATTGTGGAAAGTTGGGTACTAACTCACAACCGTATAAAAACGCCATTGAAGCATTTTGCATATCAACATGTTCGTTAGCGATTAATAGGCCCCAAATAGCACCAGTTGCCCATAAACCATAAGCAATCAAACGTCCAAAAACAGAAGAGCAAGTGAAATAACCAACGATACCAGCAAACACAATGGCCCACATAGCAGCACGTTGATAGATACACATCACACAAGGCTTCAACTCCATCATGTATTGAAAATACAAAGCGGCAAGCTCTAGTGATAACGCACTAATGAACAGTAATAACCAAGCGTTTTTATTTGTTGTTAAGTTACTTAAAAAATTCACAGGTATTCCTTATTGTTTTTTGATCGCTAGATTACCTTTAAGCGAATTTATTGTCATCAAGCAAATTGTAAATAGTTAATAAAAAAGCGCCTTTCGGCGCCTTTCACGGTTAATGTGCGTTTGAAGTTGCTTTACTGTCATCTGCAACATGATGTGATATTAAGCCTGCATCATAAAATTCTTGAGTTTTTCCTTCTAATAAACCACTTGATATGGCTAATAAACCAACAATGGTCAGCACAATTGTGTATGGAAATGCCATGATTACCATACGGCCGTAAGACAACCTAATAAGTGGCGCTATTGCAGAAGTAAGTAAGAATAAAAAAGCTGCTTGTCCATTAGGGGTCGCAACACTAGGTAAGTTTGTACCGGTATTAATTGCCACCGCTAATAAATCAAATTGATCACGCGTAATCACACCAGCTGATAGCGCTTTTTGTACTTCAGTAATGTAAACAGTTCCAACAAAAACGTTATCACTGACCATGGATAAAAAGCCATTTGCTAAATAGAACATCACTAATTGCATATTACCTTCGAACGTTAATACCCAAGTGATAACCGGTGTAAAGAGCTGTTGATCTATAATAACAGCGACAATGGCAAAAAATACGGCTAAAAGGGCGGTGAAGGGGAGTGCTTCTTCAAAAGCATGGCCAATTTGATGTTCTTCAGTGATCCCGGTAAAAGAAGTGGCAAAAATAATCACGGTTAATCCAATTAAACCCACAGCAGCAAGGTGCAAGGCTAAACCAACAATTAGCCATATACCGACAACTCCCTGCATGATTAATTTTACTTTATCTTTCTTGGTGCGTTTTTTAGACTGAGTTTTTTCATAATCGATTAAGATATTACGTACACTTTCAGGTAACGTTGATCCATAACCAAACCACTTTAGCTTTTCAAGCAAAATGCAGGTAATGATACCTGAGATAAAAACAGGAATTGTTACCGGAGACATTCGAATGAAAAATTCAATGAAATCCCATCCTGCTTGTTGACCAATAATTAAGTTTTGTGGTTCACCAACAATGGTGCAGACGCCGCCAAGAGCTGTACCAACACCTGCGTGCATCATTAAATTTCGTAAATATGCGCGAAAATTGTCTAAATCAAGACGTGAGGGCTCTTGAACACCTTGATCACAAGTATGATCATGATCATGTTGGTGGTTATCTTTCCCAGAAGCTACTTTGTGATAAACCGCGTAAAAACCAACTGCTACTGCAATAATAACGGCAATCACGGTTAAAGCATCTAAGAATGCTGACAAGAAAGCACTACTTACGCAAAACAATAAGGAAACGATTGTTTTAGAACGAATTTTGGTAACAATTTTAGCGAAGAGAAATAGCAATAAATTTTTCATGAAATAAATGCCTGCTACCATAAAAATTAATAACAGTAATACTTCAATGTTCGCTTGAATTTCATGCATGACTTGCTCAGGACTTGTCATGCCAATAACAACGGCTTCAATAGCTAGTAGACCACCCGGTTGTAGTGGATAACACTTTAGCGCCATAGCAAGTGTGAAGATAAATTCAAGAACTAGTGCCCAACCAGCAAGGTATGGACTAATTTGGAATAATATTGGGTTGATAATAAGACAAGCAATAATGGCTTGCTTATACCATCTAGGGGAGTTCCCTAAAAAGTTTTGGTAAAACGCACTAATGGCTGATTGGTTCATCTCGGAAGAGCCTTTTTTCTAGGTTAGCTAAAAAATCGGCAGATTTATATCAGGGTCATATAATGGTTGCAAAGACTATTTTCATCTAAACTAATTCTATTCGTGGGCAAGTGCCAATCTTTAATCTTTTATCGAGAGAAGAACGATACTATTAGATAAAAAAATAAAGCTCCTAATAGGTAGGAGCTTTATTAAATGAACTGGTATTAAATCTCGTTAATAGGCTAGATGTAATACAACAATAAATAGGCAACAAGTAATATTGCCACCCAAACTACCATCGTATCAGTAAGCCAAAATCGAGCAAAGTAGCCTCTAGGTTCATTTTTATCTGCATCGTATGAACGCTGTACTATATGCTTAATTGACATTACCACAGCAAGTTCAGCACGTTGATAGCTGTGATAGACAGCACTGGCAACTCGTTTTATTACATTCGGTGCCAATTTACGATAAAACCAATCCGCATCTAAGTTTGTAGAGGGCAACTCAGGTGGATACATGTTTCGTTGGTTAAGCCATACGAAAGCAAGTGCAGAGAAGAATAACAATTGTAATTGCGTTAATACATGCGTTAAGTCATACGGTTGGTAGTTTGCTTCCCATGGCAGCAATGCATAAACCGTTTGTGCAGGGAATGAACCAATAACCACACAAGCTACGGCTGCTAAAGTCATGGCAATTAGCATATTACGAGGTGGCTCTGTGGTTCTGATGCCAGAATCATGAGCAAAGAATGCGAAGTAAGGAATTTTGATCCCTGCATGATGGAATACACCTGCTGCAGCAAACAATAATAATAGCCAAACGACATCGTAGCCTTCAGCAACTGCCGCACTCATAATCATCGATTTAGAGACAAAGCCACTAAAGAGCGGGAAGGCTGAAATAGATGCAGCGCCGACAATACAGAGAATGGTCGTTTTAGGCATGCTTTTGTATAAGCCTCCTAATTCGGAGCCATTTATTTTCCCTGTCATATGTAACACAGCCCCCATCGTCATCATTAACAAACCTTTAAAGATAACGTCATTGAAAGCATGTGCAACAGCACCGTTTAACGCGACCGCTGTACCAATACCTATACCGACTATCATAAAGCCGATTTGGTTAATTAAACTGTACGCAAGTACGCGCCTTAGATCATTTTCTATAACAGCAAAGAAAATTGGAAAACATGCCATAGTGACACCAATCCAAACAAGTAATTCAGTGCCAGGGTAGCCACGAGCAAAAGCATAGACTGCTACTTTGGTCGTAAAAGAAGCTAGAAATATTGTTCCTGTAGGCGTAGCTTCAGGGTAGGCATCAGTTAACCAATTGTGAACAAAAGGAAAAGCACATTTAATACCGAAGGCTAAAAAGATTAACCAAGCGCCGATTTGTGCAATGCCTTGATGTTCCAAACCAATCTCAGTAAATAATAAACTATTATTGACTTGTGCGTAGATAAGTAACCCAGCAAGCAACAGAACCCCTGATAGCACTTGAATAATTAAATACCGTAGACCTGAAGAATAAGCTTTATCCGTTCTTCTGGCCCAAATTAAAAATACAGAGGTAAGTGCGAGTAATTCCCAAAAGACAAAAAGAGTTAATAAGTCACCGGCAAACACAGCACCAACAGCACTTGCTGCATAGGCTAAGGCTGCAACATGTTGAACGGTATCTTTAACATGTATCGCGTAAATAATAGCGATAAACGAAGCAATATGAAAAAGATAACCAAACATTAAACTGAGCTTATCGACCTTTACCGGTTCTAAGGTATAGCCCATGAACTCTAAAGACCAAAATACACCAGTATCAAGACCATAAATATTTAATGCGCCAATAATGGGGACGATTAACATGACTGTGTTTCGTAACCAACCACGCAAAAACAAAGCGGCTAACGCCCCGAATAATAGCGGTAAAAAGGGCGGAAGCAGAATTAAGTTACTCATCGTAATAATCTTCCTTACGCATTAAAAACTTTCTCATTTCCGTGGCGATTAATACCAAAACGACACAGCCAACAAAACCATAAATAGCATAAAATGCAGGTATATTTTCCCAATCATGGTAAATATGGCGGTTAACGATAAGGTCTACAATTACGAGTAAAGCGCAAATAACATAAAAAACTCTTAACATTTTACGAATATTTTCAGGCTTATCGAAGAAGCCACTTTGTTCATGGTTTTGCTCAGCCATTTTAACCTTCTCCATTAGTAGCAACGCCCGGAATAAGATTGATTAAATCAATCAAGGGCTGAGGATAGAAAAATAATACAATACAACCTATAGATGTTACCGAAATAGCGATTAACATTGGTAAAGGTGCTTCTTGTGTTTGTTGCCAACTCCAAGGTTGGTTATCAGTACTATCTTTATTAAAAAATGCTTTGATTGGTATAGGTAATAAATACGCTATATTCAGTAATGAGCTTATCATTAATGTAGCTACAATTAATAATTTATCAGTTTCTAGGGCACCAATGGTTAAATACCATTTACTCCAAGTACCAGCCATTGGCGGTAGGCCTATAATGCTAATAGCACCTATAGCAAACGCGGCCATGGTTATCGGCATTTTCTTACCCAAACCAACCATTTCTGAGATGTTTTTCTTGTGACTAGCAACCATAATGGCGCCAGCACAGAAGAATAGTGTAATTTTACCAACCGCATGGGTTGCAATATGGAGTGCAGCACCTGCACTCGCTATAGAGGATGCTAATAGGGCACCAACAACAATATAGCTTAGTTGACTAACTGTAGAGTAGGCTAACCTAGCTTTTAAGTTGTCTTTAGTCATGGCGATACATGAAGAAAGTAAAATAGTAGCGGCGCCAATATAGAGCATTATATCAGTGGTCGCTAACTCTTTAAGGGTATCTAAACCAAAGATATAAATGACGATTTTTAAGATGCTGAAAACCCCAGCTTTTACTACCGCAACAGCATGCAACAATGCACTGACAGGCGTAGGTGCCACCATTGCTGCAGGTAACCAGCGATGAAACGGCATAATTGCTGCTTTACCAATACCGTAGCAAAATAATACTAATAAAATAGCCATTATCATTTTGCTATGCGAGTTATCAAAAACTCCACCGGCTTGGAAGGTTAAATTACCTGTTAAAGCATAGGTACCCATAACGGCAAAAAGTAAAAATAAGATTGATGTACTTAACAAAATACCTAAATAAACACGTCCGCCTCGTTTGGCTGCATCATTGCCAGCATGTGTTACCAATGGATAAGTTGATAATGTTAACACTTCATAGAAAATAAAGAGAGTTAACAAGTTTCCAGAAAAACAGATAGCCATTACGGAGCTAATCGCTAAGGCAAAACAATAAAAAAATCGTGTTTGATTCTTTTCGTTGTGGCCACGCATATAACCGATGGCATAAATGCTGGTGACGATCCAAAGGAAACTGGCTACTAGCGCAAATAGTACCCCAAGAGGTTCTACGGTGAAGCTGAGCGCTAACCCCGGAAACAAATCAATGACGTGTTGCTGTAATACGACACCTTGAAATGTGTAATCGGTAATGGCGAGTACTATCGTAAAGAGTATCGCCGCCGTTACTAACGTTATTGTTTCTCTTAAATTAGGGAATTTACCTACTGCAATTACAAGTAGAGACCCAATAAAAGGGACTAATATTGATAAACTAATCAGGAGTGATGGGTCTATATTTTGCCAGAGGTTCATAATGCTACCCCCGCTGGGTTATATCCTTGAAACAGCCATTGCGATGCACTTGTTGCAGCTTCAACCGTTAAGCTGGTGTTAATACCAAAATAAATGTTTGCTAAAACAAGTATCCACATCGGCATAAGCATTAACCATGGCACTTCTTTAATGTTATTAGCATCTTGAGATTCCGGCGGTTCCTGAAAGTATGCAGCTTCTAATACGCGGCCGATATAAACGACGGCTAATAAAGAGCCCAATAACACTAGCGCTGCCACTATCCATAAATCCTGTTCTAATGCTGCAGTCACTAAATACCACTTGCTGACAAAACCAGCGGTTAGGGGCACACCAATAATGCTTAACCCAGCAATAGTAAAAGCAGCCATAGTAAGTGGCATTTTCTTACCTAAACCTTTAAAGGCTTCTATGTTAACTGAACCCATACGATAGAACACCGCACCTACCGCCATAAATAATGCGCCTTTCATTAATGCATGGTTGAAAATATGAATTAACCCTGACATTAGGCCAGGGACACTCACTAAACTAATACCCAGTACCATATACCCTATTTGAGCAACACTACTGTAGGCAAGTAGGGTTTTTACATTACTTTGCACAGTTGCCATATATGAGCATTTAAAAATAGCAACAATGGCTAAAATCATCAGTATGATTTCCATGCTCATTGTTTCGAATACATGTGATGCACCAAACACCGAGAATATGAAGCGTATCATCACGTAAACGGCAACTTTGGTGGCAGTACTTGCAAGGAATGCGGTTACTGACGATGGCGCATGGGTATAAGCAGCAGGTAGCCACATATGTAGTGGGAAAAGTGCGAGCTTTAAACTTACACCTACCATAATGAAAGCGAGGCCGGTATTTAATGTACGATTGCTTTCAAAGGCTGCCATTTTCGTTGAGAGATCAGCCATGTTCAGCGTACCCGTTTTCATATAGAGCATGCCAACCCCAATGAGAATAAAGGTAGCTCCTATAGTACCCATGACTAAATAACGAAAGGTTGCTGTTAAACAACGGCGATCAGACGCTAGACTCACTAATGTATAAGTAGCTAACGAAGATATTTCTAAAAAGACGAATAAGTTAAAGGCATCACCGGTAATTAATATACCAGATAAACCCGTTAAACAGAGTAAATGCGCTGTATAATAAAGTGAATGATTAGAGGCATTGATTTCTTTTTCAATACTGTCTTTTGAATAGATTAATACCAAGGTTGACATTGCACTGACGGCTAATAAAACAAAAGCATTCGTGACATCAACGTTAAGTTCAATTCCCCAAGGAGGTGGCCAACCACCCAGCGCATAACTTAATGCGCCATCAGAAAGCGTTGTCATTAACAGTTGCCATGACGCGATACAAGATAAAGCACTGACTAACGTTGCGAACGCCCAAGTAAGCATTGAACGCCCTAAAATAAGCGCAATAGGTGCTGCAATAAGAGGCAGTATAATAGGTAGAGCGGCTAAGTGTTGTTCAATCATCAGATAGCATCATCCTTGTTTTCAAATTCATTTTCTTCAACCGTACCGTATTCTTCTTTAATACGTACAATTAGAGACAAAGCAACGGCTGTAGTAGCAACACCAACAACAATAGCGGTTAAAATCAGTACATGCGGTAATGGGTTAGAATATTGAGTAGCCCCTTCGGTTAAGATAGGTGCCGTGCCTCCTTTAACTTTACCCATTGATATATAAAGCATAAAAACCGAGGTTTGAAAGATGTTTAAACCAACAACTTTTTTTATTAGGTTGCTCGCTGAAATAACAATATAAAACCCTGTCATCATCAAGAATACGACGATCCAGTAATTGTAGTAATCTGCAATAAAACTCATTGAATATTCGCCCTCTCAATTTGGCTGTCAAAGGCATAAAAAATACTGAGCATAACGGCGAAGACTGTTATGCCCACTCCAAGCTCTATTAGAATAATGCCGTAATGTTGACCGGATAACGGATTTTCAGCTAAATAATTGTAATCAAGAAAGTTGCCTCCCATTGCCATACTGTATACGCCAACTCCAGCGTACAGAAGTACGCCAAACACGGCGAGGATTCGTAAAAACGTAGGACCAACCACTTTAAAGACATTTGATAAACCAAAGACCAATGCATAAAGAATGAATGCAGCAGCAGCAATTACACCTGCTTGGAATCCTCCACCTGGACCAAAATCACCATGAAACTGCACATAAAGCGCAAACAAAATAATCATAGGAATAACAATTTTAGCGATCACTTGTAATACTCTATGCGCTTTAATGCCAGATTCAGGATTTTTATCTGCGTCACGTTTTCTAAGCCTTAACAGCGACAACACGCCAATCATTGCAGAAAATACAACCACGGTTTCTCCTAGCGTATCGAACCCTCGATAGCTTGCTAACACTGAAGTCACCATATTAGGCAAACCAATTTCTTTTGGAGACTCTTCAATGTACCTTGGCGCAACGTGTTCATGAACAGGGTTTTCGGCATGACCAAAAGGAGGCATGTCGAGCGTACCGTATATGAGGGCAGCGCCTGTAACGACCACTATGAGTAACGGTAAAAGCTTTGATTTGGCAGGAGGTGTTTCTGTACGCCCGGTTATAGCGATTGTGCCTAACATCAATACGGTTGATATACCGGCACCTACGGCAGCTTCAGTAAAAGCAACATCAACAGCATCAAGGTTGATAAAAATTAACGCAGAAAGAAAGCTGTAGATACTAAATAGCATTACAACTGCGAATAAATCTTTAAGAAAAATAATGCGCAATGCGGTTAATGCTAGCATTGCGAGTAAGACTAAATCGATTAATAGTTCCATTAAGGCTCATTCTCCTTTTGTTGTTCTTTTTCTGGCATAGAAAGTAAGCCACCATGTCGGGCTGACTTTGCTAGAACATGAGATGCCGTCGGACTCGTGATTAATAGAAAAATCAAAATAAATAATAACTTAGCAGTATTCAGATCTAAATTGGTTTGTAATATAAGACCACCAAGTACCAATATTGCTGCAATCGAATCGGTAACACTGGCGGCATGAACGCGCGTAAAAAAATCAGGGAACTTAAAAAGACCAACGGCACCGCTTAGCCCGAAAAAAGCACCAAAGATAAGTAATACACCACTGATAATGTCGAGTAATAACATAAATTAACCCTTATAGGTGATGATTAGTCGATCGGTGCTGTATATTCGAAAAAACGAAGTACAGCTACCATACCAATAAAATTAATGAGTGCATAAACGATGGCAATATCTAAAAAATCAGGTCGCCCCATGAGATAACCAACAACAGCAATAAACAAAACAGTTTTAGTGCCAAACATATTAACACCGAGGATTCGGTCATAAACGGTTTCAGCTTTAAATGCTCGTGCTAAAGCTAATGCCATGACCACTAGAATTGTAATACATACAGCGGCAAGAACGGGTGTCATTCGTTTTCTCCCCAAATAATTTTTAATTTATTTTCCATATCACCTTTCTTAAGTCTATCAATAGATTTTTTTTGAAGCGCGTGGACTGTTAATTCATCACCTTCTAAATCTACACTCAGTGTTCCTGGTGTTAAGGTAATAGAGTTGACGTATAAAACACGAGAATTATGCGGTATTTTGCTGACATTTATTTTTGATAATGATGGCGATACACTTTTAGAGGGGCCCCAAACAAGCTTAGTTACTTGTAAACTCGAGCGGATGATTTCGCTAATTAACCATAAGAAGTAACGCAAAACCCTATACCCGGTACTTACTGACTTTTCTTGTTGGTCAACGTTATCCATGCGTTTAATCACAACAATAACAATAGCAACTGATATTAAACCAAAGGTGAGCAGTAATGGTTGATAATACCCAGAGAGCAGAAGCCAGAAACCGAAAAGTAATATTGCCCATTTCAACAGATGCATAATCGTGACCTTTTTGTTATCACTAAAACCTAACGGACTTCTAATAATTTTTATATTCAATTCGTTAACTTACATTACAACGTAAAAGCACAGGCTTTTTATATTAAACATGCTACTTTGATAGATAATCTGTTAAAGGGTTAGTTACACCCGTTCGACGGCTTTATCGGCAAACGTCGATACGTATTATCTGTTAGCAGTAATTTATGTTGTATAGGTTAACGCTATTTCGTCGAAGGTTCTCGTTATAATGTTTATATTAGTTATTGTAAATTATACGAGTTTTCAGTTTATGTCTAATAGTATCGTTTGTAAAATAGATTCATTATTATTATTAGAAAACTGTTTAAATATTTATGATTGCTGCTTACCTGAATTATCTTTAATTCATTGATTTTTAATCTTTAAATTATATTTTCGTTGTTGCTTAACTATTACTGTTACTAATTTTCTTGTGCCAAAATATTCTTCTGGTACAATCAGTTCACTTTTAATTAACGTCGTTGCGTGGAGCCTTATGGTTATTAAAGCACATAGTCCGGCAGGGTTTGCTGAGCAGTATATAGTCGAATCCATCTGGAATGGGGGCTTTCCTCCAGGATCAATTTTACCTGCAGAAAGAGAGCTTTCTGAATTGATTGGAGTAACCAGAACGACACTTAGAGAAGTATTACAGCGATTAGCTCGCGATGGCTGGTTAACCATTAAGCACGGTAAACCAACTAAAGTGAATAATTTCTGGGATACATCTAGTTTAAATGTGCTTGAAACACTTGCACAATTAGATCAAGAGGGCGTTCCTGACTTAGTTGATAATTTAATGTCAGCTCGCACAAACATCAGTGCCATCTATGTTCGTGGTGCAATCAGAAACAATCCTGAAAAAACCATTGAACTACTTGAAGCGTATAAAGATATTGAAGATACTGGTGAAGCGTACGCTGAATTTGATTACCAACTCAATAAAGAATTGGTGGTTGCATCAGGCAATCCGATATATTTATTGATTTTAAATGGCTTTAAAGGCTTATATTCTCGTATTGGTAGTTTATATTTTGCTCACCCAAAAGGTAGAGAAATCTCGAGAGCTTATTACGATAAACTTATTGAATTAGCAAAAGAAAATAAATTTGATGATTCAGTTTTAACCGTGCGTAAGTATGGTGTTGAATCAGGAAAACTGTGGCTTGAGCTTAAAGATGACGTATTAAAAGAGCTTTCTGCTTAATTGCATTGTTAATATTGAAGAAAGTAATGGCGAGCAACGTGTCGTTAGCTCGCTTTTTCTTTTTCTAATGCGGGACATTGCGCGATAACCTTTTCTTCGCCGTTATGTTCTTCAACTAACCTAACGTCAAATTGCCATAAGTAATGTAAATGTTTCATGACCTCTTCGCTCGATTCGGCTAGCGGAATTTCATTGTGGGGTGTGTATTTTAGGGTTAATGATCTATCGCCACTCACATCTGCGTTTGTTACTTGAATATTAGGCTCAATATTACTTAAATTGTATTGATTAGAAAGTGACGTTCTTAATGCTTGATAGCCTGGCTCATTATGTATCGCTGCAATTTCAACAAAATTTTCTTTTTCATCATCGTGAATATGGAAAAGTTTAAAATCACGCATTAGTTTGGGTGATAGAAATTGACTAATAAAGCTCTCGTCTTTGAAGTTTTCCATTGCAAAGTGCAGCGTTTCTAACCAGTCGCTGCCGGCAATATCAGGGAACCATTGTTTATCTTCTTCGGTGGGGGCTTCGCAAATCCGTTTAATATCGATGAACATATTAAAACCAAGAGCGTATGGATTTATGCCTGAATAATATGGGCTGTTGTAATCGGGCTGTGCAACAACATTAGTATGGTTGTGTAGAAACTCGATCATAAATTGATCGCTCAGTAACCCTTCATCGTATAAGTGGTTCAAAATAGTGTAATGCCAAAAGCATGCCCAGCCCTCGTTCATCACTTGTGTTTGTTTTTGAGGGTAAAAGTATTGTGATACTTTTCGTACTATTCGCACTATTTCACGTTGCCAAGGTTTTAATAATGGCGCATTTTTTTCAATGAAGTATAAAATGTTTTCTTGTGGTTCTTTTGGAAAGTTATCTGCATGTTTGGTCTTTATTTGTTTATCAGCAGGTAACGTGCGCCATAAGGTGTTCACTTGAGACTGTAAGTATTGTTCACGTGCGGTTTGACGTTTAAATTCTTCTTCGAGTGAAATTTTTTGTGGGCGTTTGTATCGATCAACGCCATGATTCATGAGTGCATGGCAAGCATCTAAACAAGATTCCACCTCATCTATTCCATATTTATGTTCGCATTTTGCTATGTAGTTTTTAGCAAAGAGTAAGTAATCAATTATTGAACTGGCGTCAGTCCATGACTTAAATAGGTAATTTCCTTTAAAAAAACTATTATGGCCATAACAGGCATGCGCCATCACTAACGCTTGCATCGTTATTGAATTCTCTTCCATTAGATAAGCAATACACGGATCTGAATTGATGACAATTTCATAAGCGAGCCCCATTTGACCTCGTTTATAGTTTTGCTCCGTTTGAATAAATTTTTTCCCATAAGTCCAATGGTTGTAACCTATAGGCATGCCAACACTGGCGTAAGCATCCATCATTTGCTCAGCGGTGATTACCTCTATTTGATTTTTGTAGGTGTCTAATTTGTAATGTTTAGCAACACGAGCTATTTCTGTTTGATACTGATCTAATAGTTCGAAGGTCCAGTCAGGGCCATCAGATAACATCTTCTTTTTAACCATTTCAGCTTCCTCCAAATAGGGCAGAGTACTACGCTACTTGTTGCGTGTTTTTCTTAAAGAGCTCTCTAAATACAGGGTAAATATCATCTGCTGTTTGGATATGTTGCATAGCAAAATGTGTATTTGTTTGCGCTACTTTTTCATATTGTTGCCATAGTGTTTGATGAGCGCGCTGGGTAATTTCAATATAGGAAAAGTACCGACAGGCGGGCATAATTTTATCCATCATTAATTGATAGCAATGGGGTGAATCATCTGCCCAATTATCGCCGTCAGATGCTTGTGCCCCGTATATATTCCATTCTGTTGGGTTATATCTGTCATTGATGACTTGTATCATTAACTCTAAAGCACTTGATGCGATAGTTCCGCCAGTTTCTTGTGAATAAAAAAACTCTTGTTCATCGACTTCTTTTGCTTGGGTGTGATGGCGAATGTACACCACATCAATTGTGCTATAGGTACGCGTTAAAAAAAGATACAGTAAAATGTAGAAACGTTTAGCAATATCTTTAGTGGCTTGATCCATAGAGCCAGAAACATCCATTAAACAAAACATCACGGCTTTTGATGTAGGCATTGGTTGGCGAGCATAATTTCTAAACCGTAAGTCGAAAGTATCGATAAAAGGTACAGCTGCTATTTTCTTTTCGAGGGCGTTTATTGCTTTTTTAAGCGTCTTTATTTCTGCTACGTGATCAAACGTGTCTGCTTCAAGATCAGCAAGTTGTAATTGTAAGGCTTTTAATTGTTTTCTTTTTGAGGATGTCATCGCAATGCGGCGGGCCACAGAGCCTTGTAATGATTTTACAATGTCAATGTTTGCTGGCACACCTTCAGCACAGTAACCAGATCGAACAGTTTTGTAATCAATTAATTTATTGAGTTGGTTTTTCTCTAGATTAGGTAATTCCAGATCTTCAAACAGTAAATTTAAGTACTCGTCTTTAGAAATTGAAAAGACAAAATCGTCTTCCCCTTCGCCACTATTACTTGCTTTACCTTGACCTGAGCCTTGGCCACCTTGTTGTGGCGGACGTTTAATGCGATCGCCTGCACTATATTGATCATTTCCTGGGTGTACTCGATCACGCACGCCGCCTTTACCTTGATGAAAAACAGGCTCGGATAAATCTTTTTTCGGTATGGTAATGCTCTCACCACTTTCTGTGTCGGTGACACCACGATTATTTATAGCGCGCTCAACCGATTTTTTAATTTGCGACTTATAGCGCCTAATAAAGCGTTGTCGGTTCACCGTACTTTTATTTTTACCATTTAACCGTCGGTCAATAAAGTTTGCCATGATTACTGCTCCTGCCAAACGCTTGTTATGACGCTTTTCTTACACGTAAATACCACTCAGATAATAGTCTTACCTGTTTTTTGGTATAGCCTTTAGCCATCATACGTTTGACAAAGTCGTCATGTTTTTGCTGATCATCATTGGAGGTTTTTGCATTGAATGAAATAACTGGCAGTAGGTCTTCGGTATTCGAAAACATTTTCTTCTCTATCACAGTGCGCAGTTTTTCATAACTGGTCCAATTAGGATTTTTACCTTTGTTATTTGCACGAGCCCGTAGAACAAAGTTAACAATTTCATTGCGAAAATCTTTCGGATTGCTGATCCCCGCGGGTTTTTCAATTTTCTCTAGTTCATTGTTTAATGCTTCTCTATCGAATAATTGCCCCGTTTCCGTATCGCGATATTCTTGATCTTGTATCCAAAAATCTGCATAAGTTACGTAGCGATCAAATATGTTTTGTCCGTATTCTGAATAAGATTCTAAATAGGCGGTTTGAATTTCTTTACCAATAAACTCAATGTATTGTGGCGTTAGGTATTCTTTTAGGAAGTTTACATAACGTTCACTGGTTTCTTTAGGTAGTTGTTCTCGTTCGATTTGTTGTTCGAGTACATAAAATAAATGGACAGGGTTGGCAGCAACTTCTGCGTGATCAAAATTAAAAACACGTGATAATATTTTGAAGGCAAATCTTGTTGAAAGCCCTGACATACCTTCATCTACGCCTGCATAATCTCGGTACTCTTGAAAAGATTTTGCTTTAGGATCGGTGTCTTTAAGACTTTCTCCGTCATAAACGCGCATTTTAGAAAAAATACTTGAATTTTCTGGTTCTTTTAATCGTGATAACACACTAAATTGCGCTAATGTTTCTAAGGTATCAGGCGCACATTGTGCGTGACATAATTCACTATTGGTTAGCAGCTTTTCATAAATTTTAACTTCTTCAGAAACACGCATACAGTAGGGTACTTTAACAATGTAAACGCGATCTAAAAACGCTTCGTTATTCTTATTATTTCGGAATGTTTGCCATTCAGATTCGTTAGAGTGAGCTAATAAAATTCCATCAAAGGGTAGGGCTGACAAACCTTCTGTTGGATTGTAGTTGCCTTCTTGCGTTGCAGTTAGTAAGGGATGTAATACTTTTATTGGTGCTTTGAACATTTCTACAAACTCCATTAACCCTTGGTTTGCTCTGCATAAGGCGCCTGAGTAACTGTATGCATCTGGATCATTTTGGGCGAAATGTTCTAATTGGCGGATGTCAACTTTACCTACCAGCGCAGAAATATCTTGATTGTTATCATCGCCAGGCTCTGTTTTTGCGATAGCAAGTTGATCAAGGATAGAAGGGTAGGCTTTTACAACGTCGAATTTGCTGATGTCGCCTTTAAATTCATGTAAACGTTTGGCAACCCAGGGTGACATAATGGTATTTAAATAGCGTTCTGGGATCTGATACTCTTCGAGTAAAATTTTACCGTCGGCATTTTTATCGAATAAACAAAAAGGATGATCATTTACTGGGCTACGTTGTCCGTTTGCGCTAAGCACGTAAATAGGCTCTTGCTGCATTAGGGCTTTTAATTTTTCAGCAAGCGAAGACTTTCCCCCACCTACTGGACCAAGTAAATAGAGTATTTGCTTCTTTTCTTCAAGCCCTTGAGAGGCATGTTTAAGGTAGGAAACTATTTGTTCTATTGCTTCTTCCATGCCGAAAAACTCTTTAAAGGCAGGGTAGCGAGAGATGACGCGGTTTGAGAAAATACGTGATAATCGGGGATCATTGGCAGTGTCGATCATTTCGGGTTCACCAATGGCTGATAATAGGCGCTCTGCTGCACTTGCGTACGCCATTTTGTTGTCTCTACATAAAGACAGGAACTCTTGCACTGAACAAGTTTCTTCCTGAAGTTCATCATATCGAGATTGATAATGTTTAAAGATGCTCATAACCGTCTCCTCGAAAAATGTACTCGAATGCGGTGGCGCGACTGCTTTCAGTTAACGGGCTTTACTGTACGTTTACTAAGTTAAGCAATTCTTGCCAAGGCAATTAAAAGTCTTAATTTTTAAAGCGCTACTTTAAGCTTAGTACGGATTCTTTAAGATGATAGAATTTATCGAGAGAAATATATAACCATGAAATATAACGAGGTAGAACGTCATCAGTCAGACATAAAAAAACCAGCGGCAGTGCGCTGGTTTTTTAGCAAGAGTTTTTTACTTAAGCAAAATTTGCAGAAGCAAATTCCCAGTTAATTAATGCCCAAAATCCTTCTAAATAGCTTGGGCGAAGATTACGGTAATCAATGTAGTAAGCATGTTCCCATAAATCCACTGTCATTAACGGTGTTAAACTATCATCAGTTAATGGCGTAGCTGCGTTAGACGTGTTTACAATATCAACACCGCCATCCGCTGTTTTCACTAACCATGTCCAGCTTGAACCAAAGTTATTCACTGCTTTCTCGTTAAAAGCGGTTTTGAATGCTTCAAATGAACCAAACTTTGCATTAATTGCTTCTGCAAGTGCGCCTGTTGGCTCACCGCCGCCGTTAGGGCTTAAGCTGTTCCAGTAAAAAGTATGATTCCAAATTTGTGCTGCGTTATTGAAAACACCACCGTCTGAAGCTTTAACTATGTCTTCTAAAGATTTACCTTCGAAATCAGTACCTTCAATTAAGCCGTTTAATTTTACTACGTAGGTATTGTGATGTTTACCGTAGTGATACTCTAAAGTTTCTTGTGAAATATGTGGAGCAAGTGCATCCATCGCGTAAGGTAATGCTGGTAACTCAATAGCCATTTATACTCTCCAGGAATTGATTAGAAATATTTATTTTGCCCTAAAATAAATTAGTGGTTTGAATTTAAAATAATCCGAGTAAAATACTCAGGTATTTTTAATTATGCATAGTGTACTCAAATATATAGGTATTGCTAGCCCAATTATCAAGGCTAAGCGCTTTTATTTAAATATTTTTATTATTAGTAGTTACATCATTGAATAATGGCAATGTAATCTCCACTATGTATTGTGTTCGCGTAAATAGATAGAGGCATAAAATGGATACAGTAGAACGTATTAAACAGCAAATCGCAGAAAACAGCATTTTACTATACATGAAGGGTTCACCTAAGTTACCAAACTGTGGTTTCTCGGCACAAGCGTCTCAAGCATTAATGTCTTGTGGTGAAAAATTTGCTTATGTTGATATTTTGCAAAATCCTGATATTCGCAGTGAATTACCTATTTATGCCGATTGGCCTACATTCCCTCAACTATGGGTTGAAGGTGAGTTAGTAGGTGGTTGCGATATTATTATTGAGATGTATCAGCAAGGTGAATTAGCGCCTCTAGTAAAAGAAGCAGCAGAGCGTGCAGCTGCAAAAGAACAATCAGAAGAAAAATAATTTTCAGAACAGGTTGAATTTATTCCTGATGCCTCAATACTATTGAGGTATTAGTAAACATACATAAATAACATTGGAGAATAAAATGAGTGTATTAGTGGGTCGTCCGGCGCCAGATTTTACGGCAGCAGCAGTATTAGGTAGCGGTGAAATTGTAGATAGCTACACATTATCCGAAGCAATTAAAGGCAAAAAAGCTGTTGTATTTTTCTATCCTTTAGACTTTACATTTGTTTGTCCATCAGAGCTTATTGCATTCGATCGTCGTATTGAAGAATTCAAAAGTCGTGGTGTTGAGGTCATTGGTGTTTCAATTGATTCACAATTCTCACACAATGCATGGCGTAACACCCCAGTAAATGAAGGTGGTATTGGTCCAGTTCAATACACGTTAGTTGCTGATGTTAAACACGAAATTTGTCAAGCATATGATGTTGAACATCCAGAAGCTGGTGTTGCATTCCGTGGTTCATTCTTAATTGATGAAGAAGGCAATGTACGTCATCAAGTAGTGAATGATTTACCATTAGGTCGTAACGTTGACGAAATGTTACGTATGATCGATGCTTTACAATTCCACCAAGAGCACGGTGAAGTATGCCCAGCAGGTTGGAATAAAGGTGATAAAGGTATGACTGCTTCACCAGAAGGTGTTTCGTCTTACTTAACGGATAACGCTGATAACTTATAATTTAAGTTAATGCTTTTTAAAAACCGACGTATAACGTCGGTTTTTTGTGCCTTTCAAACGTTGCTTTGCAATAGCGGGCTATTCCTACAGTAATATGCCTTGAATTCAGCAAAAAAGTACCTCGTTAGAAAGAACAACATTTGTTAGGCTATTGAACTTATTAGTATTACACTATTTCTTATGCAAACCTGAGGTTAATATAGGTTAATGGGTGAAGAGACATTAAAATATTAAGTTTGCCAATAGTGATTACTGCGACTTTTTATGTAACGGGGATTAAACAAAATAGACAAATGCATCTATGATATAAGATAGCACCGACCGTTAAGGAAAAATATGCAGTTACCAAAGTCTATTTATGAAAACCTTCCTTACCTCTATTTTTTGATCAGTGGTGCAATTTTAACACTAGGTGAAACAAGCCATGTATTCATTTTTTCAGCATTTATTTTTTATATGGCGGCTTGCATTGTTTTGGTCAAAAGGTCGGCATTTCGTCGTTTAGATAAACAGTACCGTAAACAAAACAAGAGATGGTTACCTGAACTTATCTATGAATACTTACCATTTGTTTATCTTGCGATTGGTGTATTTTTACTGATGATTGGAACAAGTGATTTGCTTCAATTTTCTGCGTTTGCATTGATTGTTTGGGCGGTAAGAAACCTAGTTTGCCGGCGTCATAATCGACAACGTAAACAATCGCTGTTTTAATCGTTGCTAACGGGGTCAACTGCAGAGGAGGCGGGTAATGGCCATCCACCTAATTGTTGCCACTTATTTACGATGTAACAATAAAGTTCTGCAGTTTTCTCAGTGTCATATAGCGCAGAATGCGCTTCTTTGTTATCAAAGGCTAATCCCGCTGCTTCGCACGCTTTTGCTAAAACGGTTTGTCCAAGCGCCAAGCCTGATAATGTTGTGGTATCAAAACTGACGAAAGGGTGAAAAGGGGTGCGTTTTATTGAACAGCGCTCAGTAGCTGCATTAACAAAGCCTAAGTCAAAAGCAGCGTTGTGCGCGACCATAATGGCACGTTTACAGCCAGCAGCTTTCATTTTTTTACGAATAAATTTAAATGTTTCTTTTAATGCTTCGCTTTCTAAAACGGCAGCCCTTAGCGGATTAGTTGGGTCTATTCCGGTAAACTCTAATGCTGCAGGTTCAAGGTTTGCTCCTTCAAAAGGCTCAACATTAAAGTGTATGGTTTCATCGAGTGATAACATGCCGGTTTCTTCATTAAAAGATAGCGTAGTAGCTGCTATCTCTAATAATGCATCTGTTTGCGCATTAAAACCTGCGGTTTCTACATCAACAACAACGGGAAAATACCCTCTAAAACGCTCTGAAAATTTATACGTTGTTGGCGTTTCAATGTTTGATTGCTGGTTACTACTGTTATCGAGCATTAATTTTTTATCTTTGGACGTGCTTTGTGGCTATTATCGCAGAAATTTTTAGTGAAAACTAACTCGATGGAGAATAAATCGTTATCAATTCGCAGTTTTACATCACTTGCGGTAAACTCATTATGACGTTGATTGTTTTCTAGCCTTTGGTTGTGTGAACTTTCAATTAATTTTATCAGATTAATGACCTATTTAGACATGTGAACAAGATATGGGATTCCTTGCTATGTTCACTCGTGTTGTTGTTAAATAATTTTTAAAGTAATTTTGAACCGTGCCGATATAAGTTTTAAGCCAAAAAATTGAATAGTGATTATGAAAAAAATACTTATTGCTGCCTCAATCGCCTTGTTTGTAAGCCAAGCTAGTGCTGGTATTCGACAATATCAAGCAGATATAGCAAGTTCTAAGTGGCACTTGGTCGATGAATCAAGGCTACAATGTACGTTATCGCACAGTATTCCCAATTATGGTGAAGCCACATTTTCTGCGAAAGCAAATCGAAATTCAAATATGCTCTTTGAGTTAGATATGCTTGGTTTACCCGATAACTATTCATTAGCGGAAGTACGTTCAGTTGCGCCTAATTGGCGACCAGGTAATGCCGGTAGAACGCTCGCGAACATGAAGCTTCATAAACAGTTTTCTCCTGATCTCCCTAAAAAAGTTGCGTGGACATTACTTTCTGAATTAGAAAAAGGCATGTCACCGACCTTCTATTATAATGATTGGTACAACGATCACGATAAAGTGTCAGTAGGGTTATCAACTTCACGTTTCCACAAGGCATATCAAAAATTTGTTTCGTGTGTTGGTAACTTATTAAACTATAGTTTTGATGATATTTCATATACGGTGTTAAATTTTGAATTTGGTAGCGATAAATTTACTAAAGCGTCGAAAAGAAAAATTAACATGATCAGAGAGTATTTATCGTTAGATCAAGAGTTAGATATTGTGTTAATTGATGGCTTTACTGATAGTTACGGCGGTAGAAATACAAACTTAAAAACGTCTGAGAAACGTGCGAATAAAATACGCCAATATTTTATTGAAAATGGTATTGAACCTAGCCGAATTGAAGCGAAGGGTTATGGTGAAAAGCGCCACATAGCCTCTAACCAAACGGTTTTAGGTCGAGCAAAAAACCGCCGCGTTGTGATCAGAATGGACAAACCTTAAATGTAATTTTCAAGAATAAAGTCTTTTATTTACAAGGCTTTATTCTTTTTTGTTACGAAGAAAAAATCAGTGCTTATCACGTAAATAATTCCTGCAATTATTCCCCATAAATGTGCATCTATCGCAACATTCGCATCAATCATATTGGCGAGTTGCTCGCTAGCGCCGAATAATTGTTCATAACCAACCTTAATGAGCACGCCAGCAAGAAGAAGGTAGCCGGTGTGATCTTTTTGCTTTATGTCTTGAATAGCACCCCAAATAAATAATGCGTGTAGTACCCCTGACATACCTACGTATCTTTGTAACTCTGGTGAACTGTAATAAACACCGACACTAACAATAATGGCTGCAATAAACATAAGTAAAGGAAATTCATAGCGATAATAATAACGGCGATGTAGTAAAAATAATAACGCTAAGGCTGCCAAATTAAGTAGTAAATGGAGGTGGTTTGTATGTAACATGTGACTGGTAAGCAGTCGCCATAACTGTCCTTGCTCAAGAGAAGATCTGTCAAATTCAAAGAGTTGATAATATTGTTCATTTAGGAAAAATGCTAAAATACAAATGAGAAAAAGCGCTATTGGATAAAGATCTGTACGGCGTAGTGGGAAAGGTAATAGCATAGGCATATAATGGCTTTTTAAGTTGGCTGTCTCGTGTTAATAATGTAGTGGCATACCATAGGGTTTCTTTGCATTTTCAGCCTGCTAGTTTCTGTTTATCAATCACATAATTCAAGATTTTATTTATGCCTAGAGCAATATGCCAAAGTTGTCAGCGACCTAAAACCAGTTGTATTTGCCGTTTATTTGTTTCAATTATCAATGATATTGAAATTGTTATTTTACAACACCCAAGTGAGGTTAAGCAAAGCAAAGGTAGTGTTACGTTGTTAAAGGGCTCTTTGCAAAATTGCCATGTATTGCAAGGAGAGTCTTTTAAGGGTAATGCCGATTACCAAAAATTATTTTTGCAAAAAAATCATAACACGGTTTTGTTATATCCTAGTGATAAATCTGCATTAATTAGTCAGCTGAGTAACAAAAATCATCAACAAGGTGCAATTGAAAGAATAATTTTATTAGATGGTACATGGAAGAAGGCCTATCGAATGTATATGTGTAACCCTGAACTTCACTCGTTACCGCATATTCGCTTACCTGATAATATATCTAGCCTATATGATGCTAGATCAACCACTAAAAAAGGTGGCTTATCTACTTTAGAGGCTGCTTGTCATACATTGTCAGAATTAGAAGACAATGATATAAAATACCAAGAATTATTAAATAGCTTTAAAGCGTTTAACCAACAACTATTAGCCTTTAGACCTTCTACTTTATGAGGAAATTACTTTTGTTTAAGTCGTACTCCGTTACAAGTGCATTAATTGCGAGTTTATTCGTTTTTCAACCTATGCAAAGCTGGGCTAGTAATACCCCATATCATGTTCAAGAAGATAGGGAGCCTGAAGCAGCGACTGGGATCACGGTTAAGCAGGCTGTAATTAAAAAGCAGTTTATGGTTGCTGCCGCAAACCCTTATGCGACGAAAATTGGTTATAATATTTTAGATCAAGGAGGTAGCGCTATTGATGCCGCTATCGCTGTGCAATTAGCGTTGACCTTAGTGGAGCCTCAATCATCAGGTATTGGGGGAGGCGCCTTTATTCTTCATTGGGACAAAAAGCATCAACATTTAACAACGTTTGATGGGCGAGAAGTTGCACCAAAAGCAGCAACGCCTGATATTTTCTTAGATAAAAAAAATAAAGCTGTTCCATGGATTAAAGCAGTAGTTGGTGGGCGTTCTGTCGGCGTTCCTGGAGTGTTGGCGGCGCTAAAAAAAGCGCATGATAAATATGGTAAGCTTCCTTGGAAGCACCTTTTTACTGATGTGATAACGCTTGCCGAAGAGGGTTTTATCGTTTCACCTCGTTTACAAAAATTAGTTGAAATGCAATACAACCCAGGCATCACTGAACTTGATGAAATTAGGGAATACTTTTTCCCTAATGGTCATGCAGTAAAAGCGGGCGATACACTGAAAAATAAAAAGTTAGCTAAGGTGTATCGTAGTTTATCAGAAGAAGGTATCAGTCCTTTTTATCAAGGCTGGATTGCAAAGAGTATCGTCAAGGCTGTGCAATCTTCACCGGTAGCTCCTGGCAAGCTGTCTATTGAAGATTTAGCAAGCTATCAAGCGAAAGAAGTGCCACCAGTATGTGGTAGCTATCGTGATTACCGTATATGCGGTATGGCGCCTCCTAGTTCAGGTGGTGTTGCGGTATTGCAAATTCTTAAACAACTTGAACCTTTTGACATAGCAAAATTAGCTTTTGAAGATGCGCAAACAGTCCATTTATTTACACAAAGTTCGCGTTTAGCTTTTGCTGATAGAGCAAGATACATTGCAGATGATGATTTTGTTAACGTGCCTACAAGTACGTTAGTGAGTGAACAATACCTTAATCAACGAAGTAAACTCATTAATATTCATCAAGATATGGGTAAAGCAACAGCAGGTGAAGTTGAATCATTAACAGCATTAGCTGATAACGTATCGATAGAGTTACCTTCAACGAGCCATATTTCGATTGTTGACGCTGACGGTAATGCTATCTCTATGACGACGAGTATTGAAATGGCATTCGGCTCTGCAGTGATGACAGAAGGTTTTATATTAAATAATCAGCTAACAGATTTTTCATTGGCACCTACGGTTGATGGTAAGTTGGTTGCTAACCGTTTAGAGGCAAATAAACGACCAAGAAGTTCTATGGCACCAACCATGGTGTTTAATGGAGATGATCTGACACTGGTGGTTGGATCGCCAGGAGGCAGCAGAATTATTAACTATGTTGCTCAAACTATTATGGGGGTATTAGATTGGGGGCTTGATCCGCAACAGGCGATTAATATGCCTAAGGTGACTAACCGCAATCGTATTACCACCTTAGAAAAGGGAACGTCCATAGTGGATTTAGCAACAGAACTAAAAGCGAAAGGGCACGAGATTGCCATTCGTGACTTAAATAGTGGTATTCACGCTATTGAAGTAAAAAAGTCTAGTTTAGTGGGGGGAGCTGACCCAAGACGTGAAGGGACAGTAATGGGGAAATAAAAAGCCCGAGTATTCTCAGGCTTTTAGCTACTTCCATGCTCGTATGTTAGAACGGATCTTTTAAAATTTTATTGATGACCCAAGTATCGTCTTTTTGAATTAACGAGATCCGTTTAACATCTTTATATACTTCTCCGTGGTAAGTTCCATCAAAATAAACGGTAATGACGGCTTGATCTTTAAATTGCTCTCTCACTTTTACACCGGTATCGTCTGGCTTAATTTCTACTTGATCAAATGACATGTTAAATAAGTGACGAGCCACTGCACGAGGTGACTTGTAATGTAAAATTATGCGCGCTAATTTGGGAGAGCAAACAGACGCAGCTTTCTGTACATCTCTTTCGTTATAAAGTGCATGAAAAAACGCTATGGTGATTTTCTCAGGGTTGTCTAATTCTTTAATCTCATCTTCATTACCGCCACAAGCAGCTAACATGGCCAAACAAGGTAGGATAATAAGTAAAATATATTTTCTCATGATGATATTACAATCTAAACTGAATATAAGGCAATAATACATTATTTTGGCCAATAAAAAAGGCGCATGGTGCGCCTTATCTTATTGAGTTATGTGCTTATTGCACTAGTTCTTTATCAGAGAAGCTATCAGTGAAAAGCGCACTTGATAAATAACGCTCTGCTGAACTCGGTAGAATAACGACAATATTTTTACCTTCATTTTCGGGTTTTTCAGCTAATCTCTTCGCAGCTACTACTGCAGCACCTGATGAAATACCGGCTAAAATACCTTCTTCTTTCATGAGCTTGTGCGCCATTGCCATAGCATCTTCATTTGATACTTGTTCAACAGCGTCAACGACAGAAAGATCTAAGTTGCCAGGAATAAACCCAGCACCAATGCCTTGGATTTTATGTGGCCCTGGTTTTAATTCTTCACCCGCTAACTTTTGACTAATCACAGGAGAATCGGTAGGTTCTACGGCAACAGAGAGTACATCTTTACCTTGTGTCTTTTTAAGGTAACGACTAACGCCTGTAATCGTACCGCCAGTACCCACACCTGCAACAAAGATATCAACATTACCGTTGGTATCTTCCCAAATCTCAGGACCGGTTGTTTTTTCATGGATTTCAGGATTCGCAGGGTTTTCAAACTGACCTAGCAACACATATTTTTCTGGTGCTGAATCTTTAATTTCTTGTGCTTTAGCAATTGCACCACCCATACCCTTTGCGCCATCGGTTAACTCTAATTTTGCTCCAAGGGCCGCTAATAATTTACGGCGCTCTAAGCTCATAGTTGCTGGCATCGTTAGGGTAATAGCATACCCTCTTGCTGCAGCAACAAAGGCTAATGCAATGCCTGTGTTGCCACTTGTAGGCTCAATAATTTCTTTGCCTTCGACTAACTCACCACGCTTTTCAGCATCCCAGATCATGTTTGCACCAATTCGGCATTTAACACTAAAGCTTGGGTTGCGTGCTTCAACTTTTGCATAAACATTACCGCTCGTAACGCGGTTTAATTTTACTAGAGGGGTGTTACCAATTGCGGTTGAGTTATCTTGGAATATATTTGCCATGTGCGCATCCTTTATTCTTGCTTAATCAATTTCAATGTTGATCAGCATGATCGAATTTATCATTGTTTGTTTGTATACTTTTAGGGAGTGTGTATTTTGTCATGGTTTTTACAAAAAATTATTTGTATATTTACATTAATAAAGTGCCAATGTGTATACATTTTTGAGGTATTCACAAAGGCTAGCATTCAGACTAATAGTACATTTCAAAAAGTCATCACACCCTAGTATGCTAATGATTAATAGTAGACATAAAAAATAGAAAAAGAAGTGCCAATTAGTTATATCTTATATTCTAAAAAGTAATAAATAATTAGCTAGTTAAACAATAATTAAAAAGAAATATGCAATATGATGGAAGAAAATCAACGTGCGTTAGCTGAACCCGAAGCTGAAACGCAACATGCGTTACCATTATCAAAACAAGAAACCAAAACAATATTGACCCCCTTTGCTTTTGAGATAAATAAGCAGTTATTCGGTTTACCCTTAGCTGTTCCGTGGCGCAGAGGCGTTGCATTATTGATAGACTTTATCATTATTGCCATGCTTGCTGAGACGCCAGGCGAACTGTTAGCGTTATTAGCTGCGTTAACCTTTTTTCGTTTAGGCAGTAAAAAACGCGCTAAACAAATGGGGAAAAAGCGAGGGATTAGACGCTTTATATTAAAAACCACAGGTGCTCTTGTTATTTTTGTTGTGCTTATTGATACCATACCGCCTATGTTTAATGAAAGCTATTGGAAATCCCGCGACACGGAGTCAGTAAAAGTTGAAGCTGAACCTGAAGTTACATCAGCTGATAAAACATCGTTTGCTGAACAAACTTTTAATAAAGGGGTTGAGTGGTCACAAAGCGTGGTGAAAGATTTGGGATTAGGTTTTGGTTGGGCTGCACTATACTTTTCTGTATTAACTGCTATTTGGCACGGTCAAACACCAGGAAAAAAATTACTAAAAATTCGTGTTGTACAGCTTGATGGTACGCCGTTGTCTGTTTGGGACAGTTTCGGTAGGTATGGCGGGTATGGTGCCGGATTAGCAACAGGGTTACTTGGTTTTATTCAAATTTATTGGGACCCTAACAGGCAAGCAATACACGATAAAATATCATCTACAATCGTGATTGATGTGACAAAAGCAAAGCGCGAAAATCATCCAGCTCAACAAGCTGGCTATCGCGTTAAATCAGAACAATGAGGCCGCTTATGAAAACGACAGTTTTACGTTATTTTCCATTATTACTTTTTATACTTTTTGCTCCAACTACATGGGCAACTAGCAAAACGTTAGCACCGGAACTTATGTTATTTAAAGACTACTTAGGGACTTGGCAATCACAGTTTCCGGTAAGTAAAGGGCAATCTGAAGTTGAAGATGTTGCCCGTTGGGAGCGAGCTTTAAATGGCATGGCTATTAGAACATTGCACTCAATTAACCAAGGTGAATATGGCGGTGAGTCACTAATCTTTTATGATAAAGAAAAACAAAAAATTGTGTTTTACTATTTCACTACGGCAGGTTTTCATACCTCTGGGTATATGGAATTGATCGATGAAAAAACCTTAATTGCTTATGAAGAGGTTAGTGGTAACAAAGAAGGAATAACACAGGTAAAGTCAACAAATGAACTGTTAGGTAATTCAATGAAAGTATCAACGTCATACCTTAAGAAAGGTACTTGGACAACACCTGAAACAAGAGTATATCAACGCAGTGATAAAGAGGTTATTTTCAAATAATTTGTAGTTAAATGTGCGCTAAGAAATCACATTTTAGTCATTAGTGCTTTAAAAAAAAGTAGGCATATAGTGATAAAGTTATAGAAGGCTATAATACAGCCTTCTATAACTGCTTACTTTAAGGCAACCACGCATAGCTTATTTTAGTAAAAAATGTGCGTTGCTCTCGTGTTAACCGGTCTAGAAAATCATCTTGGTAACTACTATCTGAATACCCTAAATAAAAGACGGTTTGTGGGTTAAGTTTATAGGCGTATATAAGCTGTGTTGATAGATCATTATTGCGTGCTGACACACCAATAAAGGGGTTGTTATCAGGGTTACGGTCAATATCACTGTACACAAGGTTAAGTTTCAGATAACTGTGTACATTAAATTGATAAGATAATCGTAATTCTGACAGTTTGGCTTGATAGACATCTTGTTTATCTGCATCTAGGCTGGCGTTTGTGTAATAAAATTCGCCTGATAGTTTTTCGGTGAAACTATAGGTGATACCAGCGAATATTTCTTGGTAATCACCAAGTCGATTATTGTTATAGTCAATCTTATCACCAGCAATAAACTCTGCCTGCAACAATAAATTATTTCCCGGTTCTACTTGACCGTACAGTGTGATCGCTTTCTCGGTAAATAACGTTGCGTTGTTATCAATGGTTAGCTGAGTTTCATCACGTCGTAAGCCTATTTTATCGTCATAATTTAAAATAAGCTCGAAGTAAGATTGCATCGGGCCATCTATGCCTACTAATGACTGTAAGTTTTTTTCCAGCAACTCACCATTTTCATTATGTTTGATTTGCCAACTACCACTTACTTTAACTTCTTGCCACGGTGTATGTTCATCGCCGTAAAAAAAGCGATCTAAGGTTAGCTTATTCGACTGATAATCTGCTAACGTCATAAACCCTAAATCGGCTCTAAAGTCTTTACCGATTTGTTTGTGCTCGGCAAGCAGGCCCCAATATTCTGAACTATGCTCATAACTGGCAAGAAAGGCATGATCACTAAAATCATCTTGTTTATTACTTCTGTGTACTTGCTCGGTGTATGCGCAATCGCCAAAGTTACACGCTGTTTGTTTTGGTTTATCACAATCATTGAAAGCGCTACCGTAGCAAAAGCTTTGATATAAATCGGACGGGTATTGAGTGTTTGAACCCAGTAATTGAGCTTTTAATTGATTTGATTCGTTGATGCGATAATTACCATCAATACCAATAACATAATTGTGATATTGATCACTGTCACGTAATGTTGAAACGGTACCAATTGAAAAATCTTCATGAATATCATAGCGGTACCGCATAGCCGCTGAGTGACTGTCTTGTGCTAACGAGGCGATATTTGAGCCAGTATTACCCGGCACAATAAAGTTAGTTTCAGTATCGTTAGTCACAAAAACACCATAACTGTGCGCACCTTCAGTACCGGTTACCTTGGCGCCATAATCTGGATCAGCAATGTTACGGGTATATACTAAATCAAAATTAGAGCTAAAATAATCTGCGTTATCTAGGAAAAAAGGGCGTTTCTCATCATAAAAAAGCGAGAAGGTTTTATTAATATTTAATTGACCTGCATCTGATTCTACCGTAGAGAAATCAGGGTTAATGGTAGCATTTAATAAATTATTACTGTTGATATTCCATCGTAAATCAAGTCCTGCATCAACGTTATTTTTACTGTGCCATTCATCGGAAGGATCATAGATATCTCTCGATTCATTTCTTGTTGCAACAATGGCAGGTGTTAGCATTAGGTTTTTACTGGCTTTAGCGTTTTTAAAACCAGATATTTCAGGAGATTGACAAAGCCAACAATCGTTATTTCTATCTATTTCTTGGTTGGATATTCTAAGTTTTGTATCGCCAGGGTATAACCTAATTAATTCAAACGCCCATGTTTTGATATTTGTGCTATTTTCAAAGTTTAAAATGCCATAGGGAATAGCCATTTCTACTTGATAACCGCCTTCAATGAGTTTGCCAAATGAATCCCAAATACCATCCCAGGCGCGATTAGGTGTTTGTGTCATTTCATTATTAATGCCGTCGTGCTGTACACCATAAGCATTAACAAAAAACTCATAATTTAATCGTCTGGTGTTAAAAGTATCTAATTTGATGCCAACAATATCGTCAGACCATCGAGAGTCACGATCACCTAAAAAGGCTTTCACTTCTTCATTATCTCTGATTTTTGCCACGAACGATAAATAAATAAATTCACCATTCTCAACTATTCTAGCCGTTGTGCTGACAGGGCTAGGCTTGTTGTTCCATGGACTGTTGACAATTGTTAATGGGATTTCTTTTGCTTTTTTCCAGATATCATCAGTTAATTCTCCGTCTATTACTGCGGATTGATTAACGTATGGAATTTGATAATTTTTTTCTTCTGAGTGTGCGGTGTTACTACATAGTGAGGTTAGTGAAATTAACATCACGATGGCGCAGTATTTAAACGAAAACTGCATTTTTGCTCCAAGTTTATTATTGTTTTGTTAAACCAGAATGTTTCTGGATATCCTTTTGAAGGCGAATTTTTACAAATTTTTACAAACTTAACAACGTATAAAATAAAAAAAGCCATCACAGACGGCTTTTTAAATCATTAAATAAAAGTGCTGAATGTTGTAGTTATTTTATCCATGCGTAACTCACTTTAATAAAAACAATTCGTTGTTGCTGTTCTAAGTCATGAAAGTTACGTTCTGCTTGGTGGCTGTCTGAATATCCGAGATAAAACACCGTTTGTGGATTGATTTTATAGGCATACAATAATTCGGTTCCAACACCTTTATGGTAAGGCGTAATGTTTTCAGGTGCGGTATATAAATAGTTATTCGCATTTCGGTTTGTATTGTTATACACAAATGAAAAACGTAAAAAGCTTTTTACGTCAAATTGATAGGTAGTACGCAGTTCTGTTAATCGTGCATTGAATACATTCTGGTTGTCGGCGTCTAATTGATTAAAGATATGCTTTAATCGCACTTCTAAGTGTTTGTTAACATTCCAATTGACTTGCGTGTCAAATTTCTTGTTTTGGCCTAAGCGATTATTACTGTAATCAATGGCGTCACCATAGCTGGCGTTTGCCGATAAATAAAGCCCTAAAATCGGCTTAATATTACCTCGAATACCAAGCTGTTGTTCTGTAAACAATGTAGTATTATCATTTATCGTTAAGATTGATTTATTGTGTCTTGTGCCTACTTTATCTCGCTGTGTATAGTAAAGTTGAACCCATGAACTATAAGTCGCGTTTATCGAGGCATTAATGTCAAACTCACGCTCTATTAAATCACCTGCATCATTATGGGTAATGTCCCAATCAGAATATATTTTTGCTTGGGTCCACCAGCTACCTGCTTTTCCGTACCAAGTTCTATCTCCGCCAATAGCAAATTTGTTATGATCAACATAAGAAATAAAACCTAAATCCCCACGGAAGCCTGCATTTTGGGTATCGTAAGTAGCGAAATAATGCCACTTTTCATCATTATGGTAGTAACCTGCACGTAAGGCATTGCCGCTAAAAGGCTTTTCTTTTTGTGTTCTTAATACATTTTCATTGTAAGCACATGAACCAAATTGACAATCTACTGGTGTAGTTTGCTGGCAAGCTTCGGGGTTGTCTTCATTGCAAAATTGTTGGAATAAGTCGTCAGGATATTCAGTATTTGAATGTAAATATTGAAATTTAAATACATCATACGTTGATAGCTTAAATCTTGCGTCGATACCGTGAACAGCATTATGGTAATTTTTTGCATCACGTAAGGTTGATACCCAACCTACGGTAATATCTTTATTATAACTGTAGCGGTAACGAATAGCTGCTGCGTTTGATTTATCATCAATTCTGGCAACCGATGAGGATCTATTTCCTGGAATTAGAATGTTAGTGGTGTCGTCGTCAGTAACAAACAGTGCGTATGTGTGATTATTATGTCGGCCGGTTAATTTCGCACCATAGTTAGGAGCATTGATGTTACGTGTATAAATAAGGTTATAGTTGGTGTCGAAATAATCAGCATTGTCTAGAAAGAAAGGGCGCTTTTCGTCGTAATATAATGCAAAAGTATTATTAATATTTAGCTGTGCATTGTCAGTTTCAACGGTTGAAAAGTCAGGGTTGATAGTGGCATTTAACAATGTATCGGCGGTAATGCCCCAGCGTAGGTCTAGGCTAGCTTCGGTGTTATTGTTTTTGTTCCATTCATCATTGCTACCTTTTTCTTGGTGTACACCTGATACCAGTGAAGGTGCAATGATTAAATTATCGCCTTGCTTGGCTCCTTTAAAGCCTGTTGCGGTATGTAGTTGACAAAGCTCACAACTATTATTTCTATCCAGTACAATATTTGAAATGCGTAATTGTTCATTTCGAGGATAAAAACGCATTAATTCTATGCCCCAGTCTTGCAAGCTTGTTTTTTCTTTAAAGTTAAGCATGCGAAGCGGAAGTGCCATTTCAACAATATAACCGTTTTCGGTAAGACGACCAGCGCTGTCCCAAATACCATCCCAAGCATCACTCTCTTTTTGTGTGACTTCATTTTCGATACCGTCAATTTGAGATCCCATTGGATTGACTAAAAACCGGTAGGCAGCGCGCTGGTCGTTAAAGGTATCTATTTTAATGCCAACAATATCGTCGCCCCATGACTTATCGCGATCACGTATAAAGGCTCTGATTTGGGTTGGGTCTGGATCTTGTGCAACAAAAGCAAGATAAAATACTTCACCATTTTCCATCAATAAAGCCTCGGTACTTATCGGGCTTTTTGTGTTGTTATATGGACGGGTTACTATGTCTAACGACACTTTAGTTGCGTGTTGCCATTGAGGGTCTGTTAAATCAGCATCAACAGATATTTCACCTTGAATACGGGGAATATGTATGTCTTTTTTTTGTTTACTGTAAGCGTTATGGCTAGTAATACATGAACAGAAGATGGTTAGGCTACAAGCCAAAAAATACAGCGTTTTGACAGAGGGCATCGATAGCATTCTTTTTTATCATTATCATTGTTGAGAGCGCGCAATGTAAAAATTGTGCCTTACTATGTCAAAGTATTTTCGATGACTTGCTTTTTACATCAGTTTAATAACGTATTTATTTGTAGGGTGTGTTGAATGTTGCTGTACATTTTTAGTCTCATATTTAGCTCACCCCAAAGAGCAGCGTTTTTTGTCATTTATACGTCGTTATTGCTTTTTCATGTGGAATAACCACATATTAATCGTAATGCCTTGTCTAAATACCAATAAACGGCTGTAAAAATAAACGCGAAAGATCAACAGGCCCTAATGAAACGCTCAGATAAAAGGTTTAACCACTTCAAAAATATGATAACTTATTATGTAACGTAGTTAACATTTTCTCGATGCTTCATGTCTAATTTGTTATTTAATTTATTGGCGCTGGTGGTCTTTATTGTTTGCTGGATGGGTTACACAGAATTTGCCAGAAAAAAAGCAAAAACCACTAACTGTATAGCGCGTAGTTTACATCAGCATAGAATACTTTGGATGTACGAAGTGATCACACGAGACATCAAAGTTGGCGAAGCTGCATTACTTGCTAATTTAGAGCGAAACATTGCTTTTTTTGCGTCATCAACGTTACTTGTCTTAGCGGGCGTACTAACCCTTTTTGCTCAAGTAGAAAAACTAGAGGCGGTTATTGCAACTATTCCTTATGCTGATTTTCCTAACCATACCATAATCCAGCTAAAGCTAGGCTTACTTGCGTTCATTTTTGTCATGGCCTTCTTCCAGTTTACATGGTCAATGAGGCAGTACGGCTTTATTAATGTTATGGTTGGCGCTTCACCAACAGATCAATCAGGTACCAATAAAAACTTATTAGCTTACGCAAAGCAAATGGCGATAGTGCAAGACCAAGCGGCACATTCTTATAATTATGGTTTGCGATCTTATTATTTTTCAATAGCGGCGATTTGTTGGTTTTTTCACCCGTTATTATTTATTCTAGCTAGCGTGTTGGTTGTATATACGTTATATAATCGCGAGTTTAGATCAAAGGCCGTGCGTGCCATCACAGCCGGGCAAGAAATATTGCATAGTGAACGAAATGAGAAGCTTAATAAATTGAGCCGCTAGCAGAATGTCAAAGCAATACGAAAATTTTGGCCCGGCGGATTTTGACAAGTTTGACTGTGTGAAAATTGCCTTAGGGGTTTACTTAATTCTACTGTTTATCTTACGCGGTTATCTTATCTGGCTAATGTCTGTCACTAATATGCAAGACCGTGTCAGTATTATTGCGTGGGTTTACCCTGATCCTAAATTATTTTATTTAAGCTTGCTATCTGGTTTAGGCGGTATATTAACAGTATTTCTATTGAGCTTACGCCGGCCTGGTGCAAATAGCTTTATCAAAAAAATGTGCCGTCAGTTAAAAAACATTTTATTTATTGCGCTGTTTTTCGATTGGTTGATAAATTTAGTCGCCTATTACTTTTGGCAAATGCAAAGTAAAGAATGGCTATTAATTAATTCAGTTACCATAATAATAGCCGTGATTTATTTATACTCGAGTAAAAGAGTTAATATCAATGTACAAGAATTCCCAGAAAAATTACCAGAAAAGTAGGGTGAGAACGTGAGTAATGACAAACAAGAGCATCGGTTAGTTATTCTAGATACCGAAACAACAGGTATAAACCCTCGAGAAGGTCATCGGATTGTTGAAATTGGCTGTGTAGAGATGATAAACCGCCAATTAACGGGGCGAACGTATCATGCGTATATCAACCCTCAATTTCAGATGGAACAGGAAGTTATCGACGTTCATGGCTTAACGAATGAATTCTTACGCGATAAACCATTGTTTGCTGACGTAGCTGGAGCTTTTATTGATTTTATCAAAGGCGCCGAATTAGTCATCCATAATGCTAAATTTGATGTTGGCTTTATGGATCATGAATTTAGCATGGCTAGGGCACAGCTGCCAATGACTGAAGACATTTGTACAGTTACTGATACGTTAAAAGTATCTAAAGATGAGTTTGGCTCACCAAAAACCTTAGATTTCTTAGCAAAACATTATCGGGTAGATGGCTTAATTGATCGTACTTATCACGGCGCATTGATTGATGCTCAGTTACTTGCATTTGTTTATATTGAAATGACACGTAAACAATCTACGCTTAATTTTTCCATGGGTGACGGCCAGGAAAACGGTGAAGACAGCAATGCTATAAAACGTTTATCAAGTGAACGACAAAAATTAAAGATTGTACGTGCATCTGCCGATGAAGAAGAACGACATAAAAAAAGGTTAGCGCTAATCGCTGACAAAGGGAGTGAGCCAATATGGCAATAATGAAATGGTTGACAGTGTTATTAACAGTAGGGCTTTATGCGATACCAGGCGTTGCTGTTCAAGACACTAAAACTGAAATTCATTATTATGAGCAAGATAACGTAACAAATCGTGTTCCGTATTTTGACAATAGGTTTCACATTGATGCACAGCTTGAAGAAATTACCTTGTTGTTTTATCGTCGAAGTGGAACACCTCCCATCATTTTAGTGCGCCCAGATGGCAGTAAGATTAAAGTCACTAATGCGGAGAAAGGTAAAGTAGAATGGTACGATGATACTACTTTCGATATGATACGTATTGTGCGTCCTATGCCTGGACCATGGCAAGCGATAGGCGCAATTTTACCTGATAGCAAAATAATGATTGTTTCAGAAGTTAAGCTAGAAGTAGAACCATTAGCTGACATTTTACTTTCCGGTGAAACCCTCAAGATAACCAGTAAATTATATAACCAAGAAAAAGCGATAGATGATCCACTGTTTAATGATGTGATCAAATTAACCATCGACTTTTACAGCACTAATAATACGGGTTACGATAATTTTGGTGCAGAGCCTATAGAAATAGGTACGTTTAGAGACGACGGTTACGAGTTAGATGAATATGCTCGCGACGGTATTTTTACTGGTGAATTTGAATTGAACTTTTCACCCGGTGAGTGGACACCCATTTATCGAGTAATTATGCCAATGGCAACTAGGGAGTTACGACAAAAACTTGTTATCGTTCGTCCGAACCCTATTTCTATCGAGGTTAAGCCAACAACAGATCCGCTCGCGTTTCATGAAGTAACTATTCATATCGATGACAGCTATGTTGATCCTGATAGTTTAATTTTTCAAGGTAAAATTACTTATCCAGATCGTCAATCTGAACCTTTCGCTATTATGGAAGGTAATGGAACCGCTCGGGTTAAAGAAATTGGTTATACCGAACCAGGGGTACATAGAATCACATTAAATGCATTCGGAAATACAAAAAACGGGCGAGAGTTTCGTTTAGTGGTGCCAGACTTTACCTTTAATGTTGAACGAGAAGGCGGGCCTTTAGTCCCTAGCTTAGATGAATCATCACAAAGTGAAGCTGAAAAACAAGCGGCGGCGTTAATTTTAAAGTTAGAGCAAGAAAAAGAAGCGCGTGAATTAGCATTGAAGCAAGCAAAAGAACAAAAAGCAGCTGAAGCAGAGGCACAAGCACAAAAAAATATTATTATGGTAATTGTCGCGAATGTGATTTTATTGCTACTAGCTGGGGTTGCAGTGTTTTTTATGAAACGTAAAAAGCAATAAAATGCTGCTAAATTCAACTTATTGTTCAGCAATTGTGCAAGCAGTAATATTAATGTAAAAAAGGGGTTGACGCCTTGCACTGTTATCCGTATTATTCCCGCCGCATTCAACGACTTGTTGTTGAATTTAGGAATACTTGTGTGGAGTGGTAGTTCAGTTGGTTAGAATACCGGCCTGTCACGCCGGGGGTCGCGGGTTCGAGTCCCGTCCACTCCGCCAACTCTTCCTAAATGTTATCTCTGCGGAGTGGTAGTTCAGTTGGTTAGAATACCGGCCTGTCACGCCGGGGGTCGCGGGTTCGAGTCCCGTCCACTCCGCCAATAGATAATGAAAAACAAGTAATAGAATTGAGACAATGCGGAGTGGTAGTTCAGTTGGTTAGAATACCGGCCTGTCACGCCGGGGGTCGCGGGTTCGAGTCCCGTCCACTCCGCCAATGTTTCATAAGGGTCGCCTTATAAAATACGTTCCCCTGTGCGGAGTGGTAGTTCAGTTGGTTAGAATACCGGCCTGTCACGCCGGGGGTCGCGGGTTCGAGTCCCGTCCACTCCGCCAACTTATCTTCATTGTATTATCAAAATTTTCATTATTTATCTTCTCTTTATAAGTTCTCCAATTGTTAATAACGAGAATAAATGTCTCGTATTCCGCACTTATACCAATTCGCATAAATATTCGGTCATTCAGCGAGAATTAAACGCTTTAGAGGCACGGCGTTGATTGCAGAGAATGGTTATTCAGGAGAAC
>NZ_MKQD01000054.1 GCF_001913705.1 Thalassotalea sp. PP2-459
AAGGCGATTTATCACCGATTTTTATGCACTTTAATCAAGTTTAGATATTCAGTTACTTCTTGGCAGTGGTATAATGGATGTCTAATTAAGTCACAAATTAAGTCACAAATTAAGTCACAAATTAAGTCACAGTAATAACAGCTTAATTTTACTCAAAAACACGTCAAATCAGCCATATTGCAATTATCAGATACCCAAAAATATAGATCGGCAAAAACGTACACGTTTTTGATTGTTAAAAAGAATTAATGAAGTTAGAGTATTTGAATTCAAAAATAATAATAACGAGTTATTCTACAGGCTCGTTAGGCAAAACTGGGAATGATCCATGATAGATAGGTCTTTAATTGGAAAGCAGTTTGAATTCAATGCGACTTTAGAGAATTGGGCTGAGGGTATGGATTACTGTGCAATCAGCGTACCTTCAAGCGTAACCAAGTCACTTGGAACTAAAGGGCCTGTATTGGTTCATGCTAGTGTTAATCATTCTGAACCATTTCAAGTAAGCCTTTTTCCTGTTGGCGGTGGAAAGCATTATATTCGAATTAAATCAAAAATACGTAAGCTCACGAATATAAAATTGGGCGATAATATTAAACTTGATTTCGTTGTAGTTGACCCAGAAGACGTAGATATACCAGATGATTTACTAGCTTCACTAGAAGATAGTGGCATGATAGATGGATTCGTAGATCTTCCACCTGGAAAAAGGAACTATTTAATCCGAAGGATAGGTGAGGCTGCCAAACCCGTTACGAGGGCAAAGCGGATTCAGGAAGCATTAGAAGCCGCTATTGAAAGAAACTCTAAGAAGTAAGGCCTAGTGGAAAGCAAGGCAAGAGGTTAAGCCAATGCATAACAAACACATGTTGTCGGATTGGCTTTCCGCTGCGCTCCAAACCAACCGCAAATGCGGGCGTTATATGCAATTCAGGTTTTAGTGTAATATTAAGAAGATCGTATGGAAAATTTAGTTGTTATTAGAGAAGCGCAAAAAAGTGATCACCCATTTATTTTTGAGCTGTCACCTAATTTAGCCGAAGTTGCTCAATTAGAGTGGCATAGCGATGATACCATTCAGAAAATGCAATATGGTTATATTGCTGAAATGCTTGCTGAAACATCACATCCCAATGCCACATTTATCGCAGAAGCCAATAATGTTTCATTGGGTTTTATTCATGTTCGCACGCATAAAGATAGTATTTCGGGTGAAACATGTGGAACTGTGCCGCTTCTTGCTGTTTCTTCTAAATCACAAGGTTTAGGTATAGGTAAACTTTTAATTAATCACGCTGAAAAGTGGGCTAAAAATTTAGGGTGTAGGTTGCTACATCTAGAGGTTTTCGCCAATAATAAAAAAGCAGATAGCTTCTATCAAGATCTTGGATTTAAACCTGAAACGGTTCATATGATCAAACCTATATAGCGTACTGTCCACTAATGTTTTTCTGGCAGCGGTTTTGGTTTAAAATTAGTTAAGAGCAAAACTCATTAAGAGAGTAAAGATGAAAACGTTAAAAACACAAACCGACGCTAAAATTGCTGCGGGGCGACAAGCTAACCCTGATTTCATGAAGGGAGTTGATGATATTATTGAACAAGCAAAAGCTTTTCAACAAGGCAGTGATGCCATAAAAGTAGGTAATAAAGCACCGGGTTTCCAGCTTCCTGATCCAGAAGGAAAAATGACATCATTGGATGTTTTCTTAACAAAAGGTCCCGTTGTTCTTACATTTTATCGTGGAAGTTGGTGTCCCTATTGCAACCTACAACTTAGAGCTTTACAAGCACGCCTAAAAGATATTCATGCACTGGGGGCTACGTTAGTTGCTATCAGTCCACAAGTGCCTGACGGATCAATGAATCGAGATGAAATTAGTGAAATGGATTTTGATGTTTTGTCTGATCAAGATGCAAAAGTTGCTTCAAAATATGGTATCGCATGGGAAGTACCAGAGTTTCTTCTTGAACACATGCGTACAGATCGCAACCTTAATCTTGAAGAAATCAATAATGGCAACGGCAGTGTTTTACCCATTCCTGCTACATTTGTATTAGATCGTGATGGGGTAGTTACTTGGCGTTTTGTCGATGTTGATTATAGGATACGTTCAGAGCCTGAGGATATTATTGATGCCTTGCAAAAACTATCTTAAAGATGTTGCTTTATTAATTCCATTACTGATTTTCTTATCAGCTTGCGGAACCATACATACAGGGTTTGATCCTTTAGATGCTATTTATTCAGGTACTGCCGCTGTTATAAAAGGTAAGGGAGCCTCTGAAAATTGTGAACAAGGTCACGTTCAAGATCGAGTAAATTGTCGAGAAAAGAAAGATGTACAAGTGGAAGCTTTAAAAAAATCTTTAAAAAAGAATAGTGGTAAATAGAGCGTTTAATAAACTACTAAATTAATGACTTGTTAAACGTTTATCAGGCAAAGAGTAAAAAGAGATTATTTATATGGACTTTCTGCTTAACATTCTAATGGCATTAGGATTAGTTCCAGCAAAGGGCTTAACAGATTCGATGCAAAAATCAAAAGCCTTAACCGTTATGGTCATAATTGGGCTTATTTTGCTTGGTGCTTTTGTGCTCTTTCTGTTTTATATGGCAGCTAAGCAATAACCACTGTATGAGGTAGTAATCAGCTAACACGAAAATATAAAAGAAAAAACAGTTGGTTTTTGCATCTTCGTCGCTTATTTTTACCAACTATTTTATTGTCCATTCAACGGGCGCTAGGCTTCAAAACCACAACCAAAAGGAGCTGTAAAAAATTGGAAGCTTCAACAACCATTAGAAAGATGATGGCGGGCAACAAAATTGTCGTGCCTTCATATCAGCGTGCATACTCTTGGGATACTCCGGTGGAGAAATCAGACAAAAACACGCAAACAGATGTATTCGTGTCAGATTTAGAAGAATATAGCAGAAGCAATGCAATTAACCCTTATTATTTCGGCCACTTCCTTTTTGAGGAAAAAGCACAATCTTTCAACGTAATAGATGGCCAACAACGCTTAACTACCATTGTCATTTTTTTATCTGCTCTGTTTGCCAAGCTGAAATCCATAAGGGCTTTATCTGAGGAAGAAGAAATTTGCTTTGAAGATATGGTGAAGAGGCGAAGCGCAATTCGCTTTTGGACTGTTGATTACGATAATCAAATATTCGTTGACTATGTAATAGATCAAAATAAGTTTGACCATAATGGTCTTGAAACAGAGTCGTCACGCCGAATTGTCAGAGCATTCGATTTTTTCAAAAAACATCTTTCTAACAAGTCAGAAGGGTATCTGACCAAAATGTTGTCTATCGTTGGTGATGCAACCTGTACCACGCATCCGGTTCAAAATGAATCAGAGGCGATACAGATGTTTATCTTTCAAAACAGCCGTGGAAAGCGACCGTCAAACCTTGAAATAGTCAAAGCTCAATTCATGCATCAAGTTCACTTGCACGGCAAGGGTAGCGACGAAGTGGAGTCGTTAATTGATGAAATAAAAGGGCGTTTTGAGAAAATCTACAAATCTATTTCATCGATTGAATACAGAATTAATGAAGATGATGTATTGCTCTATACTTTGCGGGTTTACTTTAATTCGCTCTGGGAAACAAATTCTTTAGACAAAATTAATAAGATGTTGGCTAATGAAAAACCACTCGATTTTATCAAATCTTTCTCTAGGTCACTCTCGACAAGCTTTGAACATTTATCACAGTTTTTTGGCCGAAATGAGAGAGAAAGCTTTGCCATTCACTCCCTCATCTCTCTTGGCGGAATAGCGGTCGCGATTCCATTTGTCATTAAGGCGTACCGATATGGCTTGCCGCTTGATGAAATTGGAAAACTTTGCTCGTCATTGGAATCTTTGGTACTTAGGCATCGTCTGATAGGAACGCGGGCTGATATTACTTCAAGAATTAATGATGTATTTGAGAAATTCACCGAAAGCAAAAAAGATATTTCACCAATAATTGAACGCATTGAGTGGATGAAAACCACAACAGACTGGTGGTGGGGTTATTGGAACAATGAAAGATTTAACGAATCTCTACAAGGAAGTATCAACCATTTGGTTGCAAAATATTTACTCTGGAAATATGAAATTTATCTAGAGCAACAAGGAAAAGCCGGTTATTCACAAACTCGGTTCGATAGAGTTATTAGTCCAGAACTTGAACATATTGCGCCTACCACTGAGCCAAAAAGCAAGCCTCATGGCTATGACAACTATGACGAAGAATTTAGGAATCAATTTTTGAACTGTCTGGGAAATTATTTGTTGTTGTCAAAGTCGCATAATTGCGCTGTGGGTAATATTCCTCTGAATAAAAAGCTGGAAACATATATTCACAATGAACAGCAACGTGAGGTTAAAGGACTTGTGCCTGAAAACGGAATTTGGAGCAGGGTAATTATTCAACAGCGAAAAGATAAGATCATTAATGTAATTATGAGCAATTGCTAACAAAATATAATAATAGCATGCACTCGTACACTAAAATGCGCTGCTCATATATTGCCCTGTTTGTGCAGAAGATGATGTGAGGCGAAGCGATAAAAGATAAGGAGAGTCTCATTAAATATTTAATTTTAGCATACATCATTGCATTATCAGGCTGTGCGTTAAGCCCCGAGAATGCATCTAAACCAAAAGTAATCACTAAAACTAAATTGATCACAGTTGAAAAAGAATACACACCTCAGCTGTGGTCACATCATAAGTTATTAAAAGAAACACCTGAATTATGTGCAGTGAAAGGTGTGTCTATTTTATCGTCCTTAGGCTTTAAATCTATTGTTAAAAATGGCAACTATGTTTATGGTAATTTCAGCAGTAACCGAGCGGCAATAAAGTGTGTAAGCGTTAATAAACAAACTTTTGTGTACACGGCTGTTGCGGGAGCTGATGTTAAACTGGTTGAAAAACTAAGAAATGAAATTGCTTGGAAGTTGTAATTGTTGTCTCACAAGCGCGTAAAGCATAGGGCTACTAAAGTGGCTCAATTCGGCTTGGTTTGACATAACCACCAACTTTAGTCCGTTTAAGTTTGTGGTTATGTACTATTGCAAAAAAAAACTGAGGTGAATGCATTTAAGTAACCAAGGCTTGAAGCATTTACTTAGATAAATTTTTTAATGTTAATAACGTTTTCGAAAATAAATGTAGGAATACTCCTCATTAAAAGGAAAATTAAACGATGCGATATACAGCGGTAATAATTAGTCTTTTAGTGTTATTAAGTTTTAATGTACTGAGTCGTGAAAGTCATGCTTTACAGACAATTAAGGCTCAGGCTAACCACTCTAAAATTAAAGTCCTTAATTTTGGTACTTTTCATTTTGGACCAACGCCTGATGCAAATAGCACCGAATTTGACGAAGAAAACAAAAGTTTACATAAAGAAGTAAGAGCAATCTCTAAAATGATTGCGAAATTTCGACCAACTATTATTTGTGTGGAGTCAGTTCCAGAAAAAAATGAGCAACTTAATTTATTATATCAACAATTTTTAAAGCATCCGTCTGAATTAATTACGTCAAGCGGTGAAACCAGTATGATCGCATTTGATGTTGCGAGATTAAACAACATTGAAAAAATTTATGGCATAGATAATCACATGGGATATAACTATAGCGTAGGTGACTTTATTGAAAATAGCCCCGAACTAACCAATTCGATAGATCCTAAAACTTATTTAGAGATCACCAATAACCCATATAAACATTATCCTGAACTTGCTGCATTAGACGAAAAATACGAGTCCCTTTCGTTACTTGAGAAGTTAAAGTTTATAAATCATCCAATATCTTTGAATGCTTCAATAAATGCTAATGCCGATAAACTACTATATGTTGGACTGGATGATAATTTTGAGGGGGCAGACAATGCGGCTCTTTTTTATCACAGAAACATGAAAATTTACTCTAACCTTAACAGGATTAAAATGAATAAAAACGATCGAGTATTTATTTTAATGGGAGCGGCACATACAGCTTTTTTAAGAGAGTTTATAAAGCGAAGCCCTAAATTTGAAATGGTTGATACTTTAGAGTATTTAAAAACGGAATAATTAAATATGATGATTAATAATTACGTGCGATGCTACCTTTTTAGGTTGCTAATTGTGAATGAAATGTTTTAGGTGAAATAAATCGCGTGTAGCACCTTGTTACCGCGTTCGTCAAGGATAAAAACATATAAAAGTCATGCGTGTAGCTCGATTCTACAATAAAATTGATGAAACGGAGTAGAGAATTTCGTAGAGCTTTCTCCTTTGTGTTTAGTCGCCTTGCAGTTTAGTCAAAAGCTTGGCCCATCATAGTCACTTTAAGAAAAATAACAGTTGGTTTTTGCTTCTTTGTCGTTTATTTTAACCAAGCACTTATGCGGCCATTTGTGAAGTGTTAGGCATTCCAAAATTAAGTAGATTATGGAGAACTCATGGGAAAGTATAAATATAAAATTGTAGATTCTAAGGATGTTGATTCAGCGGGATTATTTAAAGGTAAAAAACGCGAAGACGTAGAAGCTTACCTTAATAAACTTGGAACAGAAGGTTGGGAACTCGTGAATGCAGATTTTCGTGAACTCGAAGGCCGGTTAGAATTTTCTGGAATTATGAAAAAAGAAATATAAAACCGTTGGGTATATCAAATGCCTAACAAGGTTTTTCAAGTTGAATACGTAACAGTTTGCTCGGCTTTGCTTGGCTACACAATGTTAGTAAACTTATAAAAAGCCCTTACGTGGGCGTTTTAGCGAAGCTAACGAACCACATGTAAATCACAAATAATTGATAAAGGAGCGAACGGTGGCTGACTTTACTATCACTACATTTGATTGGGTTCCGGAATTTCCTCGTGGATATGTGCGTGACCTTCGTGCACGATGGGCATTAGAAGAAGCAGGCTTAAGTTATGATGTTCATAGTGTCCCATTTCATGAACGTAGTTCTAATCATTTTGAGCATCAACCCTTTGGACAGGTACCTTGGCTAACAAAAGGAGATATTTCAATCTTCGAAAGCGGGGCGATCTTGCTGCATATTGGTGAGTATAGCGAGACTTTACTACCCACCGAGCCACGAGAACGAGCGCGGGTTCAAGAATGGCTATTTGCCGCATTAAATTCAGTCGAAATGGCTAGTTTACCTTGGTTCATTTTTAAGTTTACTGGCGGTGACAGTGAGTCACCAGAGCAAAAACGTATAGGAGCGTTTCTTCATTCTCGCCTTCAGCATATGGAGGCAACGTTGAAGCAGAAAGAGTGGCTTGCACAGTCTTTTTCAATTGCAGACATAGCGATGACTGATGTATTGCGGCTTATTCATCGATTTGATGGTCTTGACGATTATCCAAATTGTCGTGAGTATGTGATTCGGGCGACGTCTCGTCCTAAGTTTGAGAAAGCACACGCAGATCAACTTGCTCACTTTGCAAAGGCACAATAACCTTGCTTCATTTTGAAACAACATGCAACACAATGTGGTAGGCAATCAATATCTCATTGCTTAGACAAACCTTAATCAATGATTGAAACTAAAGAACCCGAGCTTAGGTTAAATCACTTAGCTACAGCATAAGTGTAGTGCTGCTCTTATGCCGTAGCTTTAATAGTTTTTGGTTTAATGTTTGTCTAATGCATTAATTGGCATGCTTGGCGACGCTTTTTTCCCTTCTATCCAATAATCAAAAATAATAGACAAAGTACCGTTTTGTTTTTTCATTGCAATCCAATTGGCCATAAATTGTTCAAAATCATGGTCATACCTATTAATAGGGAAGGCCATAAATATTGGTGGTCTAACAGGCTTAGGAACAACTACAGTGTAGTCTGGGTGTAATAACGTCCAACCCGAAGCAGCGGCTGCACCAAATAACATTGCATCAATATGTTGATATTTTTCTTTAAAAAATAAACGTGGTGTAGAAATTTCCCATGCCGTGGTGGTGACAAAACTCTGCTGAACTTTGTCTTTATAAAAAAATGTTTCAGGAATGCCGATAATGAGTTTGTTATTATCGAGAATTTTTTGCCAATGGGTAAACTCTTCACGGCGTTCTGATTTGACAAGTAACGCTATAGGTTGCGTTGAATAAGGTTTAGTTAACGTGAATTGCTTCATATTGTCGGGAATAACTGGAATGCCAGTGGTTATATCTAAATAACCAGAAGCAAGGAGTGACTTTGTTTGGTGATGAAAAATTCTGACGTATTCAATATCAACATTTAAATCTGCCGCGAGTAAATTGATTATCTCAATATCGTGGCCTACAAGTTTGCCTTTGTCGTTGTGAAAAGAGTATGGTAAATCATCGCGAAAATAGCCAACGCGAATAAAGCCCCTTTGTTGTATGCGAGTTAAAACATCACTTGATGATGCTGTGTCACTAATGTTTTCTTCAGGTTCGGTAAGGTAACGAGAAGGTGTGGTTGTAAAAATTAAATCACGTTGAATAAACTTATCGTATCCTTGATATTGCAAACTTAACTGCTCAAAGCTCACTTTTAATACCATAAAACTGGCGATTGCTATCAAGGGAATTACAATTGAGTTTCGAATTAAATAACGCCACTTTATTTGATTTCTTTTGGCGAAATGACAAGCAATAATTAAAGGAAAACAAACTGCAAAACTCACGGAAAGTAGGGCACTTAAACGGCCAATAATTAAATTTTCAGCGACTAAGAACAACTCAAACATAGCACTAGAGACATTAAATAATTCTAGTAAGCTCGGTATGGCAACGGTTGCATTACTAAAAAGCTGTGGAACACCAAAAATAATGAGGTTGAAGTAATCGTCGGTTGAAATGTATGCGCCCGATAACCAAGCTGAAAACAAAGTAAACAATAATGCCAATAGCTTGCCGCCAACGGGCAAGCTAAATACAATGGGTACGATAATACCTGGAATTTTAATTACCTCAGATGGGCAATCTTCTAATTCTGCTAATGCTTTTTTGGTGTGTTCAATAATAGCAGGTAATACTGCAAAAAAGCTGCCTGTAGCAAAGGCAGTGATCATTGCTACACGACAAATATTCACCGTTTGGCGGTAACTAAATGGTGTGATAATAGCCACAGTAGCTGGAAAAATAATAAAGCCTAACAGTATCACTAAGATAACGGTTGTAACGATATATACGGTCAAGCCTTCTAGTAATGAAGGGTCTAGTGTTGCTGCTGCACGATACCCAATACAAAAAATACCGATTGGTGCTAATTTCATCACTAAACTAGCAATGTTGGCTAAAGACGTTTGAAGACTGGTTAAAACCAATAAAGTATGGCGTTTGCCTTTTATGGTCATTAATCCTACACCCACTAATAAACTGAATAAAACTACCGCAGGGATCACACCATTGGCAAAGGCGCTAAAAGGGTTAGCGGGTATAAATAGTTCAACGAAGCTGAATTCTGGTTGTGGCTTTATGGTACTCGCACTGTAAAACGAGGCATTTTCCCAGTCAGGAAAAGCAATAGAGGTTAATAAAATAAAGAAAACACTGATTGAAATGAACCCTAAAAGTACTAACACACTAAAACGTAAGGTTGATTTTGCCTTGGCAGGTGATAAGCCACCAATCCCCACTATCAGGGCTAATGCAATATAAGGTAAGGCTGTCATTTGTAATAGCATGACGAAGCCATTGGCGATTGAGTCAATACTGGTGTGCATGGTGTATTGGCTACCAAAGGCTAATCCAAGAAACATCGCGATTAATATTTTCGCAGCTAAAGGTAGTTTAAGAGGGTTGAGCACGTGTTAATTGTCCTTAATGGAATTGACTTTAGGGAGAATAGATATGAATTGAGAATCAATGGACCAGATTTTATTCATCTCAATTATCACTGTGGTAAAGGATAAATGATTGAACGGAGTCTGTAAATTTGATCTAATGAATCAATATAATTTCGAATAACAGGCTTTTGTTCGTAATAGTTCTACAATGGCTAATAATACTCACCGTTTGCCATTTAATAATGAGGAGTTAGTTAGATGAAAGATAAGCAATTTAAAGCATGGGGGGTTACACGCTCAAAAGGAAAATTGAATTTTATCTTGATCAGCGGTGTTTTATCTTATGGCTTACCAATGTTTATCATGATGGCCTTTGTGACTAAACCTTTTGCCGAGGGCTTTTTGTCTAAAGCGGCCATCATCCACTATATTGCTTGGCCTGTTGCAGGTTTTTTATTTGGTGTTATCGTATGGTATGTAACTGAATACAAATATAAAAAAGCGTTAGCTAGTCGTACAAAACCTTAATGCTTTTTGAGATGACTTTTCTTGGCGAAGTTAGCGCTTTTTTAAGATAAACCGTATTTTTTACTGATTAATACAAGTAAAGTAGCCTCTGAAATTTAATAACAGTGTAAAGTTGATAGGTGCAGAAGATAGCGCCTTTCGGAATGAGTGTATTCAAGTGAAATATAATGTTTTTCGCAAGTGACGAGAAAATGGGGGGGGTAAATGAATATTAAAATCCACCGCATTTATGAAGATGAATTTCCACAAGGCTTTTATGCCCTTATTGACCGTCTATGGCCTCGCGGCATATCGAAAGATAAAGCACAACTTGATGATCATTGGAAAAGCTTAGCTCCTAGTAGTGAGCTACGAAAATGGTTTGACCATGAACCAGAAAAATGGAACGACTTTAGAAAAAAATACATGAGCGAGTTAAGTGAAAACAAAGAGCATGCGAAAGAGTGCTTAGAAAAAGTGAGCCATAAAAATCTCATTTTATTGTATGGTGCAAAAGATAAAAAATATAGTCATGCTCATGTTTTAAAAGAATATTTAGAAAAGTTAATTTAAGGTTAATACTCCTTTAATATTATTTGGCGTTAAAAGCACTGACAACGTGAAGACAATCAAAAATATAACCGCAGATATTGTTTCTGTCGCAATGAGATAGCATGAATAGAACAAAAGTCGTCGCGTTAAGCGGGGCATCTGGCTCTGGCAAAACAGCTTTGGTAACACAATTAGCAAATAAACTTGGTTGCCCTTATTTACTGTTTGATGAACATACAGACACAAAAACATATCCTGACAATATGAAGCAATGGCTAAAAAGTGGCGCAGATGTCTCACTGATTAAAACACCAACGTTAGTCAGTTCGCTGGAACAGTTACTTTCAATCAATAACAGTCGTTATATTTTTCTTGAAGAACCTTTTGGTAAGCAACGTGATGCTATTTCAAAATTAATTGATTACGTTGTTTTATTAGAGCCCCCGTTAGAACTTTGTTTAGCGCGTATTATAAAAAGGCATACTGAGCATTCACATTCAACAGAAACTATTTTAGCGTATCTTAATAAATATGAAGATCATTTAAGGGATATCTATATAACGGTAACAAATCAAGTAAGAAACAATGCTGATTTGATCGTTGATGAAATAGCGTCAATAAATGATATTTGTGATCTTATTAGCAACTGGTTGGGCGAGAAAGAGCGAAAAAAGTAACGAAATCTTAGTTTTTATTGTTGTCAATTGGCCTAGTTTGTAAAGCTGAACCCCATAAATGCTACTTATGTTGCCATGCTATTTTGATATTTAGACACTAACACATTGACATTATTATAATCATTGAACATTATTACCATATGAATATAGACAATCATCAGATAGATCAAATTATTATCATCATTCCTTAGGGATGGTGGCTCTTTGATGTATTTAATTTTATCAAACCCGCTATAAGGCGGGTTTGTTGCTTCTGCCTTATAGAGTAAACCCTATTTGTGGAGGCAATATGAACAAAGTGGCTATTTTTGGTAAGCCAGGTAGTGGTAAGTCTACGTTGAGTAAAAATTTATCTCGAACAACAGGTATATCATTGCACCAACTCGATTCTATGACATATAAACCTAATGGTGACCTGGTCGAAAGCCATATTTATGAAAGCGAACATGAGAAAATATTATGTTCAGATAGTTGGATTATCGATGGTTTAGGTTCGATGAATTCGTTTTACAGGCGATTAGAAACTGCTGATACTTTGATTTATATAGACTTACCTTACAGGGTTAGTTATTGGTATGTAACGAAGCGACTGTTAAAAGGTCTATTTATTAAGCCAGAAGGTTGGCCAGAAGGAAGTTCAATTATAAAGGGCACGATTAAAAGTTATCAGGTGTTACAGCGTTGCCCTAATTTTTGGAATGATAACTTTGCAAAACATTTAGCGACACTTTCAGAGAGTAAATCAATTTTTATTATTCATTCAGTTGCAGAATTAAATACGTTTATTCATAAAAAGCAACTCCTCTGATTGGTAATGTTACGGCCTCCTGCTCTTTGTTACTTGAATTAACCATAGAATGACTATGCAATAATCCAAGTGCCGCGATCAGAAGGCATTTAATTTGAACAAAACTTAAACAACAAAGATCAACACGCTCTAGTGAATGACAAATAATATCAAAAGTGGAAAGTCAACGTTGGCTATGTATTTTTACGTTGAATTTGATATGGTACTGTATGATTTTTAAGCGAACTTTAAATAAAAGCTAAAACATAAATATAATAATTAAGGAGAGACTTATCAAAACTATATTGAGTTTTCTATTTAGTGCGGTATGTTGGGCCGGTTTTGCAGCTGATAATTCGTTTCAGCAATTGGCAAATTTTACGAGCCAACAATTAACGGACCATTTGTTCGTAGTTAAATCTAATAATTCAAACACCAATGTCGGGGTATATATTGGTGATGCGTATACTGTGTTAATTGATCCTGTGGTTGGTAAATCTCATAATAAAATACTAGTGAATGCGATCAATAAAATTTCAACAAAACCCATTAAGTATGTTCTAAATACACATAGTCATAGGGATCATACCGGTGCAAATACGTTCTATATTGAGCTTGGTGCTACGGTAATTTCAAATAAAAACGGTGCCATTTATGAAAATAACACGCGTTTAACGATGGACAAAAAATACTCCCTAGAGTTAGGAGCTGACAGAATAGATTTATACCCTTTTATATCACATACCGAAGATGACATTCTTATTCATTTTCGTAACAGTAATGCAATTTTCATGGGCGATACGTATATGCATAATACTTATCCACATGCTTATGTTGGTGGTAGTAAAGGACAGTTTAGCGTTATCAATAAAGCCCTCTTATTAGCAAATAAATCAACTAATATCGTTACCGCACATGGGCGTTTGACAGCACAAAAATCAGAGCTTTCAAACTTTAAACAAAAAGCAACTTTGTGGTATAACAAAATAGCCGAGTTAAGTGCGCAAGGTGTATCGGTTGATGCTATTTTAAATAACGAAGAACTAAAAGAAATTAGTAAAAAGTTTAGGCCATTTTCTGTCGGTTTTTTTAATCAGCAAGTGAAAAAAACAATAAAAGCTGAACAGGCAGTGTCGAAATGATCATTTATACTAACCGTTGTATTTTGTGTGCTAATGACTGCTTTTAATGCATCCAAACGTATTTGGTAGCACAACGTTAAATACATTGGTATTTTAGTGTTATTGCGTTAAGGCAAGTTTTGCAAATATAGACACTAAAACCCTAAGCGATTTTTTGTTAAGTAGCATTAGCTATTCAAATTGTAGTTATTGTTTAACTCATATTAAATCTAAGTGAGTTTAAAGAAGGATTACGTATGAAAACAATTGGCCTTTTAGGTGGTATGAGCTGGGAAAGCACAGTTGGCTATTATAAAGCGATTAACGAAGGGGTTAGAGCAGAACTGTGTGGTTTACATTCGGCAAAAATTGCAATGTATAGTGTTGATTTCGCACCGATTGAAAAGCTACAGCACAGTGGTGATTGGCAAGGTACTGCCGACATACTTGTTGATGCCGCAAGAAAAGTTGAATCTGCAGGTGCTGATTTTTTACTAATTTGCACTAATACTATGCATAAAGTGGCGCCACAAATAGAAGCATCAATAACTATTCCATTATTACATATTGCTGATGCAACCGCTGAGGTTCTTGTTGCAAAAGGTATCAAAAAAGTGGGTTTGTTGGGCACCGCCTTCACAATGGAACAACCTTTTTACAAAGGGCGGTTAAGTGAAAAATACGGTTTATCAGTAGTGGTACCCGATGAAAACGACAGACGGATTGTTCATAACGTTATTTATACAGAGCTATGTTTTGGCGAATGCTTGTCAGCGTCTAAGGCGGAATATCTAAGAATTATTAATTCCTTGGCTGAACAAGGCGCAGAGGCTGTAATATTAGGGTGTACTGAAATCGGTATGTTGGTTCAACAACCAGATACGAGTGTTACGCTGTTAGACACCACGTCAATTCACGCCGAAAAAGCGGTGAAAGCCGCGATATAATTTTATAAGTATAAGCTTTGATATTACTAATTTGGGTAAGCTGCCTTTTTATGCTAGCCTTTCGATTAATCAATACACGATATATTCCTCAGTGAATACGATGTATATCGTCAATATTGAAAATTAAATTCAATGTGTATTTTCTGCCGTTTATAGGTGGACTTACGATTTATTAAAAGGAGTTATGATGAAAAAGTTACTGTTCATATTATCTTTATGCTTTACCGTGCCAGTGTTGGCTAATGAACCATTAAACGCGGGAAAAGCGTGGTTAAATATTATTGATAAAGCAAATTATACGAAAAGCTGGCAAGAGGCAGATCCTACATTTAAAGATCAACTTACCAAACAAAAATGGGGTGAGGCACTTAAGAGCGTTCGTACTCCTTTAGGTCATGTGAACTCACGTGAAGTTTTAATTCATAAAGAATATGATTCATTACCCAATATGCCTAAAGGTGATTATGTCGTTATCCAATATAAAACGAATTTTTCCAATAAAAAGGAAGCGGTTGAAACGATAACATTAAGTAAAAGCAGTGGGCAGTGGCGTGCGCTTGGCTACTTCATTAAATAATAATAAAGAACTTAAGTTACGTTGTATAAGCACTAATACAACGTAACGTTGTAGGATTTTATTCTATATATTTACTGTGTTATTGAGTATGCGATAACGCATGAAAATTTGATTTTCTCGCTAGCACAACGTTATTGGTTTTAGCATCCTTAAGAATAAAATTAAAAGGTTTTACTACCGTATTGTAGTCAACAGGGGACTTAATCACGAGAGTCTTTTGATAACTTTGTTGACTCATTAATGTAATACTATTACCGCCACTGATTGAAAAAGTATTCTCTAAAGTTGTGTTTAGTGTAAGCGTTATTGGTTGCATAGACTTATTGATAAACTTTAGTTGAAATACATTTTCAATTTGACCAGTAGAAAGTTGACGATATAACGTATTTCTATCTTTAATAACGGTTAACTCAATTGGACTTCGGTATGATAACCAAACTGAAAAGGCAATCGCTAACGCTATAATTGTAAGAGTGTAAAAAATAACTGCAGTGTTTTTTGTCTGCCTAACCGTTTTTGCGAAACTTATTAGTCGCTCTTTATAGCCGAACCTAGCCATCACTTGGTCACAGGCGTCGATACAAAGCCCACAACTGATGCACTGATATTGAAGGCCCTCTCGAATATCAATACCAACAGGACAAACATGCACACATAAGTTGCAGTCAACACAATCGCCTAAGTGAGCGGGCTTTGAATGTTTTAATTTTCGTGCACCTCGTTGTTCGCCACGCTCATTGTTATAAGTAACAATACTGGTACTTTCGTTAAACATTACCGATTGAAAGCGTGAGTATGGGCACATATGTTCGCACATTTTTTCACGTATCCAGCCAGCGTTGATATAAGTACACACTAAGAAAATGAATGTCCAGTTTAAGAAAGTACTGGATAAGTTTCCGGTAACTAGATCAGTATACAAGGACGTTACAGGATTAAAGTAAGACATAAAAACTAAACTAGTGAGTGCCGAAATTAAAAGCCATATAAAATGCTTAGTGGTTTTTAACATTATTTTTTTAATCGTTAATGGCGTACTATCTAGCGCAATTCTTTGTGCTCGATTGCCTTCAATTCTATGCTCTACCCAAACAAACAATAAGGTCCAAATTGTTTGAGGACACGTAAACCCGCACCAAACACGACCATATTTTTTAGATACAACAAATAACAAGAATGCTGCAATGATAAAAATAAACACAAAAAGCAAGAGATCATGCGGGTAAAAAATGAATGAGAAGAAATGCAACTTTTGTGATGTTAAGTCAAAGAGGACAGCCTGTTGCCCTTGATATTGAAAAAATGGAATAACAATAAATAAACAAAGTAACATTGAAGATAAAAGCCTTCTGACCCGTTGATAATGACCTTTTTGTTCTTTTATATAAATGGGACTATCGATATGTGTTGTCTGAAAAATTACTTGATCTTGCTTTGGTTGAGACATGAACATTAGCTCTAATACTACTTAATAGTAGAATTTTAGAATGTTACGTTTATTGGTTACAGATACAGAATTTTTAATTACAATGGGTACAGAATAATAATTTTATTGAAAACATGCATAAATATAAAGTATTAGCAAAAATGCTAACGCGACAAATTAACCAACATCAATGGTTAAATGGTGAAAAATTACCGTCGATCCGGGAACTGTCTTCAAAGTATGGGTATTCGATAAATACCGTCGTGCACGCATTACGTGAATTAGAGGCTCAATCAATCGTTGAAGCGTCGTTTAAGCGTGGTTATTTCGTGAAAAACAAAGTGTCCCAACATCAGCAAACAATGACATTGTCACATGATCTAGCCTTAGTGAAAGTAAATTTACCTGTGTTGTTTTATGATGTGATGGCAACGGGTGCGGCTTTCGATATTTTACCAAAAAGTGAACAGATAAGTGCTGATAATGCAATTGTAGCGCTAAACCGCATAATCAATCGTGTAACACGTAATCAACCTAATGACTTCGCAATGTATTACGATCAACCTCTTGGTGAGCCCATGCTAAGACAGCAACTTAGTCTGAGGTATCGGCATCGCGGTGCTTCGATTACGGAAGAGCAGTTTTGTATTACTTCGGGCTGTCAGCATGCCTTATTTTTATCACTATTATGTACAACTAAGCCAGGAGACAATGTAGCTGTTGAAAGCCCAGCATTTTATGGTGTTTTGCAAGCACTTGAACAATTAAACCTCAATATTATTGAAATTCCATCTTGCTCAGAAACAGGACTCAAGGTTGATGCCTTAGAAGAAGCTTTGATGAAATGGCAAGTTAAAGTGTGTGTCGTTACTCCTAACTTTGCAACCCCTACAGGTGCTTGTATGCCAATAAAGCATCAGTTGAAATTATTAGCGTTAGCTAATGAATACCACTTTACAATCATCGAAGATGACATTTATGGAGATATGTCATTTTCTCATCTACGTAGTCCATTAAAAGCGCTTGATGAAAACAGTCATGTTATTTTATGTGGTTCAATGTCAAAAGCGCTTTCAAAAGATTTACGTATTGGATGGGTAGTTGGTGGTCAGTTTCAATCTCAACTCGTTCGTTTAAAGCTGGCAACGAGCTTGGCAACGAGTCGTGCACAACAACAAGGTTTAGCAATATTCATGTCCGATGGGGGCTATCGCCGACACTTACAAAAATTAATGGTAAACTTAGCTCATCAAAAGCAACAACTGATCAGTGCTATCAATAAACATTTACCTAGTAGCGTACTTTATACAAACCCTGAAGGTGGTAATAGTTTGTGGGTTGCTTTGCCTGAAACTGTGGATAGTCATCAATTATATTTAAAGGCAAAAGCATTTGGTATTACTTTAACGCCAGGGCAACTGTTTTCTGTGTCTGAGCATTATCCACATTATCTGAGAATGAGTTTTAATCATTCAATGACAAGTAAGCGATTAGTAGCGTTAAAAACGTTAGGCGCGTTAATCACTGAGGTTGAAAGCCCGAGTTAATTTATCAACGCAAAATCAAAAAGCTTTTTGTTTAACGCATGCAGCAGCGTTTGTATTTTTTACCACTTTCACAGGGGCATGGAGAGTTTCGTGTTAATTTTGCAATCTCAATTTGCTCTATAACGTCGCCTGATTCATATCGCCATTGGTTATCTTCAACGGTAAAGCGTGACTTCTCAGACATCTGGCAATATACATTATCAACGATAAAAAATGCAGAAAAGGTCACCGTTGGTAAAAGCGAGGACTGAGCGTTAGACGCTCGTTGCATGAACTCTTCTCGTGAAATGTTTTCAGCATCATGTATCACGAGCTTTAACCATTGAGTTTGTTGGCACCATGCTGAAATATCAGCCTTCAGACTTGCCACCTTTTGAGGTGAAGTATATGTATTACATAAGTAGTTAACATTTTTCACAGCATAACTGTAATATCTAGAACGCATTAGCTGTTCTGGGAAGTTTGCGACTCGACTGCCTTCAACGATACGCTTACAACACGCGTTTTCGTTTTGTTTACTGCCACAAAGACAAAGCATCATTATCCCCAAAAATAGTATTGAGCGCTATTTTATGGTGATTCGAGATATTTGCAACCAACCTAGTGTTAATGGATCGTTTTATTGTTTGTTAATACCACACATTCTGTTTTACCTAAACGTGCATATTTTTGTAACTCTGCAATTTCTTGTTGTTTTAAGCAAGGGTTGCATAGCACGACAGCTGAGCAGTTTCCTTTGCATAATGCAGATTTAATATTGTCAAAACTGACAGGCGTTTTGGTGGTATTTACTTTCAATATTTTGCTTTTATCTAAATGAGGTAGGTCATTTAATGCTGCAATCGCTTCACCTTCTGGATTTACCAAGAGTACCCATTTTTTGTCAAGCGCATGTCGTTTGCATATATCCACATATTGCAATGATGCTTGGCTAACCTCTTGAATTGATTTTACATTAAGCCAGTGAATTGGACGTTTAGCTGTTGTTGAAACGGTTGTTAAATTGTTCATACTGTTCACCTGTACATATACTGTATAAAACAACAGTATATGTATTTTTAACGTAAATCAAGAAAAAAATACCAATATTTTTGATGATCAAAGACAGCTTGCGTGTAAATAATTCAACTTTATGTTCAGAGAGATAAACAATTGTATAAAATATCATTTCAGATCAATTGCTTTTAGATTATTTTTGCAATTAGTTGGGAAACTTCTACGTGATGAGACATAGGTTTTTTAAAGATTATTGCGTGGTTTAATCGAATTTACATTATGCTTATTTTTACATTGCATAGTAGGAAGGACGCATAGAAATCAAATTAAATGTGTTATCAATTAACGCTAGTGGCACTTGTGTGCCACTAATGCGAGGGGGATATTATGAAGAATGCAAGAGCAAATTATGAAAAATTGACGGCTTAGTTAAGACGACTAAGTTCTTTAATACGGCTTTGCGTTAACAAGATATAGCACTTTTTGTAGGCAGAAGCCGCTTTTTTGTCTGGTGAAATATGTAAATACTGCCATCGACAGTTATTCTCGCGGTAAGTAATAAAGTTACGTTGTGAACGCTTAAACATATTTAATGCTGCTCTTCGACCAGTAACGATAGAAAACTCTTCCAATACAAATGTTTGGTTATTAATCCACGTTTGCATTTCTTTATCTACGTTTTCTTTTACGCTGTCAAAACACATTGAAAGCTCGTCAACCTTGTTATAGTTTTGCTCACAAACTTCAATTGTTTTTTCATTCAAGGCACTTGCTTGATAACTGATGATGCTTGCAATGCATAGCAGTGAATAATGTGTATATTTACGTATTAGCTTCATTACGCAGGTAATACCTTTTTGTAAGGTTTAACGGTAACATTTTTATACACGCCAGCATCAATGTAAGGGTCGTCATTTGCCCATGTTTGTGCAGCTTCAAGGCTATCAAAGGCTGCAATGATTAATGAACCAGTAAAACCAGCGTCTCCTGGGTTTTCACTATCAATCGCAGGGCAAGGACCTGCGACTAATAATCGGCCTTGTTCTTGTAACAAAGATAATCGCGCTAAATGTTTATCTCGTACGGTCATTCTTAATGCTAAGCTGTTTTCTATATCTTCACTATAGATCAAATAATACATTTATTATCTCTTATTTTGGATCTTTTGGGGATTCTGATTCTTCTTGAGGTAAATATTTATAAATAGCAAAAATGGTTGATATGGCAAAAACAAACGTCATGCCCATTAAACCAAATACTTTAAAATTCACCCAAAATTCTTGAGAATAATTATACGCGATATATAAGTTTAGTATCGCACAAAGAGCGAAAAATATTGCCCAAGAGAGGTTTAATTTTTTCCAAATATTTTCAGGAAGTGCTAAAGACTCACCCATGAGTTGTTTGATCAAGTTTTTACCAAAAAAGGTATCACTGATAATGAGTACACTGGCAAATAAGCCATTAATGATTGTTACCTTCCATTTTAGAAATTGGTCGTTTTGGAAAAAAATCGTTAGGCCACCAAAAATAGCGATAAGCCCGAAGAAAATCCATTGTCTTTTAGGGATTGGTTGTTTTCGAATAACAAACGATAAAAGATGAATGGCTGAGGCGATAATTAACGCACCTGTTGCCCAATAAATGCCGGCTATTTTCCAAACAATAAAGAAAACAATAAGAGGAAGGTATTCTAAAAATGCGTGCATACGAAAGTTTGTTGTTGACTGATAATAAAGATTCTATCTAAAAGCGGGCTAGATCTCCAAACTTTAATTGTAGAAATAAAACCCGCTTATTTACTCTATAACGTCTTTGACATATTAAAACGCATTTATTCTTCGTTTTGTGGATATCCAAATGGGTTATTTATACTGTATGCAGGTTCTGTAAACCATCTAGCCCCTTGCTCTGTCATGTAAAAGTGATCTTCTAAACGAATGCCAAACTCTTGTGGAAACACCAACATAGGTTCATTAGAAAAACACATACCACGGGCTAGTGGTGTTTGTTCACTTCGAACTAAATATGGCCATTCATGAATATCCAAACCAATACCGTGACCTGTACGATGAGGACAACCGGGTGTTTGATAATCAGGACCTAAACCTTGGCTTGTAAGGAAGTCACGAGCAGCTATATCAACAACACCGCAAGGCTTACCGATCTGCGCGGCATTAAAGGCTGCAATCTGAGCATCCTTTTCTACTTGCCACATTTTTCGTTGCTTGTCAGTTGCTTCACCAAACACATAAGATCTTGTGATATCGGAATTATAGCCATGAAGTTGATAACCAGTATCAATCAATACCATATCATTGTGTTCAAGGTTTTTAGGGGTTTTAACGCCATGAGGATAAGAAGAGTCTTGTCCAAATAACACGATACAAAAATAAGAGCCGTTCGTTGCGCCAACGGCTCGATGAGCTTGATCAATAAATGCTTCTACTTCTTGTGTTGAAATACCAACACGAAGAATTTTTGCAACAGCTTTATGCACTTCTAATGTCATGTTCATTGCTGTTTGTAAAATTGCTATTTCATGATCAGATTTTTGCATGCGGCAACCAGCGGTAACTGGTTTTGCATCAATAAGTTCAAGGTTTTTGGCAACCTTTTGAATACCATTTGCGATAAAAAAAGCGGTAGATTCGTCAATGGCTAATGTGTTGCAATGAGGCGCTATATCACTAAGCGTGTCTATACAACATTGAAAAGGGCTTTCATGTTCATGCCATCCTTGAACGTCGCCTTCAATCACCATGTGTTGGCGTAATGTATCAATTTCAAAATGGGGTGCTATGTAAGTTACAGTTCCATTTTTAGTTAAAAGGGCACCAACTAAGCGTTCGCTCGCATACCATTTCGTACCTGTGAAATAGTGGAGATTTGTTCCAGCGTTTAAGTAAACAGCGTCAATATCGTTAGCTGACATTAGTTCAGTCGCTTTATTTATTCGTGCTTGGTACTCTTCAATGGAAATACCTGGCATAGTAGGCGCAAGGCTTTTAAGCTTTTCTAATTCAATTTCGGCTGTTGAGCCGCCAATTCCAATTGTCATGATTTTTAACTCTACATTGTCGATTTAAGCAAGGGCAGGATTATGACACGATAGTCTTTATAAAGAAATATCGTATACAGTATAAAATAATTTTAGTTGTGGCGTTTCAGTATTGATACACAACTATCGTTGTGGCTAACGAATGAACAAGGTAGTGGTAATATTCTTCATGATAATTAATACGTAAACACGGACATTTTCACCTAGGCAGGCTAGTATCTTTATTGGTACTGTGTGAAAGTAACATAGCAATATTTTGACTCATTTTTAGTATATGTAAAATGAGAAAATAAGACACGATGAGATTTAAGCGCATATCTCCTCTGTTTTTAAAAGAAAAACATGAGGCAGCATTTTTTAGGCAATGGATATAGGAATAACAATGAACGTTAAAAAACAAATTTCCGCTGACAATAAAACCATTACAATTTCAGTTGAAGAACGATTCGACTTTTCTGCCCATCAATCTTTTAAAGAAGCTTATGTTAATCATAATACGCCAGGAAGTTTATTCGTATTAGACTTGTCAAAAGCATCCTATATGGATAGTTCAGCTTTAGGGATGATTTTATTACTTAAAGATCATGTTGAAAATGTATCAGGACAATTAAAAATCGTAAAACCGAATGATGCAGTCAATAAAATTTTGGAAATAGCACAGTTTCATCGTTTGATGACAATTGAGCGCTGATATGAATCAAGACTTGGGTAATGCAAAGCTTGCATTAGTTGTTGATGACTCAAAAATGCAACGCACCGTACTTGGTGTTTTGCTCAAAGAAGAGAAGTATCACGTGCTTTGTGCCGAAAATGGTGCTCAGGCTGTTTCAATGTATATCAAATACCAACCTGATCTGGTATTGATGGATATCAATATGCCGGTGATGAACGGATATGAAGCAGCCAGAAAAATAAAAACATTAACCCATGAAAATAGCCTATGTCCATTGATCTTTATAACCAGTATGGCAACAGATCAAGCCTATATCGAAAGTATTGAAGCAGGTGGCGACGGGATTTTAGTCAGGCCATTTTCTCCCGAAGTTTTTAAAGCAAAAATAAAATCAATACAACGTATTAGTGACTTAATCATTAAGAATAAAGCATTGCAACAAGCGCAACAAAAAGATGTTGAATTAGCAGAGCAGCTGATGTCTGGGGTCATTGAAGCGAGGAATTTTGCACAAGATAAAATAGGTATTCTTAAAAAGGCAGCTACGTTATTTAGTGGTGATATTCAACTGACTGCGCGTTGCCCAAATGGCGATGTGAATGTGCTATTGGGAGATTTTACTGGTCACGGTTTACGCTCATCAATAGGTGCAATACCGCTATCGGAAACCTTTCGTACTATGACGAAAAAGGGCTTCACATTAGTCGATATCATTAGTCAAGTAAACCAACAATTACATCAACTTTTGCCCACCGATCTCTTTTTAGCGGCAGCATTTGTGACGGTATCTAGTCATGAAAATACCGTTTATATTTTTAATGCTGGCCTTCCTGATGCGTATATTTTTGACCAATCAGGGGGTATTAAACAGCGTGTACCTTCGCAGCACCCTCCGATTGGTGTGCTACCAACATTAATAAGCGATGTTAGCTTATCGGTTATTTCTATTGAAGAAGCTGACCGTGTCGTATTAATTAGTGACGGAATTCTTGAAGCACGTAATCCACAAGGCGAAATGTTTGATATTGAGCGGTTTGAACGTGCGGCAACAACAGGCATTGTTCATGGAAATATCACAGAAGCAGTATTAATGAGTGTCAATCAATTTTGTCAACAAATGCCACAAGAAGATGATATTTCATTAATTGATATTCCATGTGGAGGTTGGCAACAACCACATGTTGTTAATACACCACAAGTAGCAAGCGAAGTTAACGATACTAACTCTAGCATAGAAGCGGCTTGGCAGTGGCGGCTTAAATTAATGGGTAGTAGGCTCTCTCGTGTTAATCCTATCCCTATAGCAATGAACCAAATACAAGAAATTGAAGGAAACGCAGAGCACTGGCAAAATTTATTAACCATTTTGACTGAACTATTTGTTAATTCACTTGATCATGGAGTATTAGGGTTAGACTCTACGATGAAATCATGTGCTGATGGCTTTGCTGAGTATTTTTTAGAGCGTGAACAACGTTTAAAATCTATTACAGATGGATTTGTTGAGGTTAATTTAAGTTATTATCCGCTTACCTCTGGCGGGCGTATTATCATCGCTATTTCTGATAGCGGTAATGGTTTTAAGGTAAAGAATTATAATGGCATTATCAGCCAACAGCAGAAAGATAAGGCTGAACATGGTTTAAAATTAAGTGGTAGAGGCATTCATCTTGTGACTCAATTGTGTGAATCACTACAGTACAGTGAACGAGGAAATCAAGTTAAAGCAACTTATGTGTGGCAGTAAAGTGATGTTTATTAAATAGATTGGCGCATGCTGCTATATTTAATAAACCACTAACGTATAACAAATATAATTAACACTAGGTAAAAATAACGATAAAACATGCATCAAACTTCATCGACAGATAAACATGATAAACCAATGAATATAATGATTGTTGAAGATAGTCGTATCAATCAAATGGTATTAAAGGGCGTGTTATCTAACTTGAACCTACATGCTGACATAGCAAATAATGGCCAGGAAGCGCTTGATATATTAAAAAATGGCGTTGAGGGTGACCAGTATCACCTGATTATTATGGACTGCCAAATGCCGATACTTGACGGCTATCAGACCACACAAGCGATCAGACGTGGCGAGGCTGGCAAAAATAATGAAAATATCATCATTATTGCAATGACAGCAAGTGACTTAGCTAGTGATAGAGAAAAATGTCTATCGGTGGGAATGAACGATTATGCAACGAAACCAATAGATGCAGACTTGCTGCACATGAAACTGTGTTATTGGTTAGGAATAACACGACAAGATAATCATGTATCGGAACAATCTTTAACATCAGCTTCTCAACGGGTAGAGATTAACCAAGATGAATCTATCGAGAACGATATATGGGATAAAGCTCAATTTTATCGGCGAATAAAACATAATGAAAAGCTTGCGAAGAGGTTACAATTGTTTTTTCTTGAGGAAGCACCATTACTTCTACAAGAAATTAACAAAGCGGTTCAAGAAAATGATATGGCAAGTGTTAAGGTCAATATTCATAAATTAAAAGGTATGAGTGTTAATTTGAGCGCGAATAAACTGGGTAAGGTAGCAGGGCAAATTGAGACAGCTGTGATTAACAAAGTCTCTTATAATCAAATGGTAATACTGATTCAAGTGTTAGATAACGTTTGTCAAGATTTATACAATAAAGTAAAAAATTCATAAGAGTATGATAAACGAATTGAATAGTTGCTATTTTTCTAGCATTATCAATGTTAATACTCTGCAAAAACAGGTACATAAATGATTAAAAACGATCAGTATACGGTTATGGCTATTGATGATGCCAAAGACACTTTAATGCTTTTAGCCTTTGATTTGTCTGAATCCGGGTATGAAGTGTTAACAGCAGAGTCTGGTGAGCAAGCCTTATCATTATTGGAAGAGTTAAATGTTGATCTCATTTTATTAGATATGCACATGCCAGCAATGTCAGGGCTAACGTTTTTAGAAACACTTAAAAATAGCCGCGCTTTTAAAAATATCCCTGTGATTATGTTATCTGCCTCAGGGCAAGAAGAAGCGATAGTTTCATCATTAGAGAATGGTGCTGACGACTATGTAACAAAGCCGTATATTCCAAGCGTGTTACTTGCACGAATTAGAAACTCGTTACGCTTTATGGAAAAAACTAAGCAGCTTGAGCAATTGGCGAGAACTGATAGTTTAACGGGAGTGCATAATAGAGGTAGCTTTAAGGAATTGGTAAGTTCAGTGATCAGTCAAGCAAAGCGTAAGCATCAGCCAATTTCCCTTGCAATGTTTGATCTTGATTATTTTAAAAAGGTTAATGATACTTACGGTCATGAAGCTGGCGATATTGCACTTAAAGAGTTTGCTACTATTCTCAAAGACTGTTTTCGTGATTATGATATTGTCGGTAGGGTAGGCGGTGAAGAGTTCGCAGTATGTATGCCAGGCACAGAAATTGATGATGCCTACCTTGCATGTGAGCGATGTAGAACGATGCTAGAAAAATACCCAATGAAAGTTGAGTATAAAGACGGCATCAAAGAATTTACACTTACGGTAAGCATTGGAGTTACTTGCCAAAACATGCAGTCTATGACATTCGATGAGTTATTACATGTGGCGGATAACGCATTATATAACGCTAAACAATCTGGCAGAAACCAAACCATTTTAGACGAAAATATAGAAGGTGATACAAATACCATGATGATTGATGATACAAGCGATGAATTGTCAGCTTCTAATTCAGCAACCAGTGATACTGAGCAAGGGAAATACCCAGGGATTGAATATGAAGTTGGTGTGAATAATGTTTTAGGTGACGAAGAACTGTTTGAAGAGATTTTGGTGATGTTTTGTCAAGATCATGGCAAAGATAAAGAAAAGATCGCGCAGGCCATTGAAAATAACGACTACGAATTACTAAAGTCACTTGTACATACGTTAAAAGGGGTTTCGTGTTCAATAGGTGCAATGAGCTTATATGAGTATTGTAAACACCTAGATGTGGCGATTAATGAACATAATTCTGATGAGTATAACGCTTTATTTTCACCGGTAGCGGATCAACTCGATATTGTTGTTGGCGGTATATCTGCTAAGTTAGGCGATAAATTTTAATCAATTTCAATTTCAATGTTACTAGCAGGGATACAACAACAGGGAAGAATTTCGTTGTCACCAACAAAGGCTAAAGGTTCTCCTTGAGGGTATAACACTTGACCTTTTTTTAATGTCACTCGACATGCACCACAAAAGCCATCTCTACAGTGATAATGTACTTCAACATCGTGTTTTTCTAGGCAATTTAACAGGGTTTTATCTTGATCTTGATATTCAATGTTTTGTTGATTTGCAGTAACGATTTTAGCAGGAGGCTTAGACATATTAAAAGTAGGGCAGTTCGCCATAGCAAAGAAAGCTATGGCGTATTAGAGATATGTTACAAATCAAAATCATCAAAATCATCACTTGAAACAGCCGAATCTACTTGGCCAACTAAGTAACTTGAGATTTCAGTTTCTTGTGGTGCAACCTGCACGTTGTCACTAACAAGATAAGCATTCATCCAGGGTAGTGGATTGCTTTTAATAGAGAATGGCATATCGTAGCCAATGGCGGCTAAACGTTGATTACTAATATACTCAATATATTGATTTAATATTTGAGCATTCAACCCGATCATTGAGCCATCTTTGAAAAGGTATTGCGCCCATTCTTTTTCCTGTTCTACAACATCTAAAAATATTTGCAATCCCTCATCTTTTAATGCATGAGCAATTTCTTTCATTTCTGGATCGTCTTTGCCAGAAAACCAATTATTTAAAATATGCTGTGTGCCAGTTAAATGTAACGCTTCATCTCGAGCTATAAGCTTGATTATTTTAGCGTTTCCTTCAAGAAGTTCACGTTCTGCAAATGCAAAAGAGCAGGCAAAACTCACATAAAAGCGAATGGCTTCAAGCGCGTTTACTGAACAAATAGCAAGAAATAAGCGTTCTTTTAACTTACGCATGCTTACTTCTAATTGCTTGCCTTCAACCTCGTAGGTTCCTTCACCTTGCGCTTGCATTAATTGCGTTGTCACAATGACATGATCGAAATACTTTGCAATGCTAGAAGCACGTTTTAATATTGCGGGGTTAACAACAATATCGTCGAATACTTCACTTGGGTCGGTAAATAAATTGCGTAAAATATGTGTGTATGATCGAGAGTGAATGGTTTCACTAAAGGCCCACGTTTCAATCCAAGTTTCTAATTCAGGTAAAGAGACAATCGGTAATAATACCGCGTTAACTGAGCGAGCGGCTACGCTATCAAGTAACGTTTGATATTTAAGGTTGGAAATAAAGATATGCTTTTCTGAGTCAGTCAATCCTTGCCAATCAGAGCGGTCTTTAGATACATCAATTTCCTCTGGACGCCAAAAGAATGAAAGTTGTTTTTCAATCAGTTTTTCAAACGCGGAAAACTTTTGCTGATCATAGCGTGCAACATTAACACTGTTACCCAGAAACATTGGTTCTAGCAATGGGTTATTGGGAACTTGGTTAAAGGTACTATAGGTCATTTATTGCTCCTTGAAGCAGCTTTTAGTGTTATTGTTCAGTAAGCTGCTTCGTTAAATTCTTCAGAAATATTACCGTTAAATAATCGCCACATTGCTTGTGGCTATTAAAACTTAGATTTTACACGCACCGCCTTCACAGTCATCGTCTTCTGCTTCTACCTGACCATCAGCTGCGCCGTCTCTGGTATTGTGGTAGTAAAGTGTCTTAACACCTAATTTATAAGCAGTTAATAAGTCTTTGATGATTTGTTTAACAGGCACTTTACCACCTTCATATTTAGAAGGGTCGTAATTCGTGTTAGCTGAGATAGTTTGATCAATAAACTTCTGCATAATACCAACAAGCTGTAAATAACCTTCGTTGTTTGGAATCTTCCAAAGTAATTCATAATTATCTTTTAACGTGGCGTACTCAGGTACAACTTGTTTTAAAATGCCGTCTTTACTTGCTTTAATACTGATCAAACCTCGCGGTGGTTCAATGCCATTAGTCGCATTAGATATTTGAGAGGATGTTTCAGAAGGCATTAAGGCTGATAACGTTGAGTTTCTCACACCATATTGCTTAATGTTCTCACGTAGCGTTTCCCAGTCTAGCTGTAACGGCTCATTGGTGATTTTATCGATCTCTTTTTTGTAAGTGTCAATGGGCAAAATGCCTTGAGATAAGCGTGTTTCATTAAACTTAGGACAAGCACCTTGCTCTTTTGCAAGCTTATTCGATGCTTGCAATAAATAAAATTGAATCGCTTCAAAAGTACGGTGAGTTAGGTTATTTGCACTGCCATTTGAATAGTACACGCCATTTTTAGCGAGATAATAAGCATAATTAATGACACCTATACCAAGTGTTCTTCGACCCATGGTTGCATTGTATGCAGCTGGAACAGGGTAATCTTGGTAATCTAATAAGCTGTCTAATGCTCGTACTGCTAAATCAGCAAGTTCTTCTAGCTCATCTAAACTATCAATAGCACCTAAATTAAATGCTGATAACGTACATAATGCAATTTCACCTTCAGGATCATTAATATCCTTTAAAGGTTTCGTGGGTAAGGCAATTTCAAGACACAAGTTACTCTGGCGAATAGGTGCTTGGCTTGGTTCAAACGGGCTGTGTGTATTACAGTGATCCACATTTTGTAAATAGATACGGCCGGTACTTGCACGTTCTTGAGCAAATAAGCTAAACAGTTCAATGGCTTGAATACGTTTTTTGCGAATTGACTCATCTGCTTCATATTTTACATATAACGCTTCAAATTCATCTTGATCTGCGAAAAAGGCATCGTATAAACCAGGTACGTCGCTTGGACTAAACAACGTAATGTGTTCACCCTTTATTAAACGTTGGTACATCAATTTGTTGAATTGAACACCGTAGTCAAGATGACGCACGCGGTTCTCATCAACACCACGGTTATTTTTTAATACCAGTAAACTTTCAACTTCTAAGTGCCATAAAGGATAAAATAGCGTAGCTGCTCCGCCGCGAACGCCGCCTTGTGAACAGCTTTTTACGGCTGTTTGAAAGTGTTTGTAAAACGGTATACAACCTGTATGGAATGCTTCACCGTTTCTTATTGCGCTACCTAGTGCTCTAATATTACCAGCATTAATACCAATACCTGCGCGTTGTGATACATATTTCACAATGGCACTAGAAGAGGCATTTATAGAATCTAAGCTATCATCGCATTCAATCAATACACATGAAGAAAACTGACGAGTAGGTGTACGTACACCAGCCATTATTGGGGTAGGTAATGAAATTTTAAAGGTAGAAATGGCGTTGTAAAAGCCTTCTATGTAACTCAGTCTTGTTTCGGCAGGGTATTTTGCAAATAAACATGCGGCCACTAATACATATAAGAATTGTGCACTTTCGTAAATTTCTCCGGTAACGCGATTCTGTACTAAATACTTACCTTCAAGTTGTTTAACAGCAGCGTAACTAAAGTTTAAATCACGACGATGATCAATGAATTGCTCCATTGCTTCGAATTCTTCTGGGGTATAATCAGCTAATATGTGTTGATCATAACGACCAGACTCAACAAGTTTCACCACATGTTCGTATAATTTTGGTGGCTCAAATTGCCCATAGGCTTTTTTACGTAAATGGAAGATAGCTAACCGAGCGGCCAAATATTGGTAATCGGGTGTTTCTTCAGAAATTAAATCTGCGGCAGATTTTATGATGGTTTCATGAATATCTTCCGTTTTAATACCATCATAAAATTGGATATGAGATTTCAGTTCGACCTGTGAAACAGAGACATTTTCTAAATTCTCAGCAGCCCAGGCAATTACCTTATGAATTTTCTCTAAATCGATGGGTTCTTTCTTACCGTTGCGCTTGGTGACAAAAAGGTTGTTGTTCATGAAAAACCTGTATATGTGTTTTGTTTTTTTAATTTTTTAGACTGTAAGCTCACAACGGTGCATCAAAATACTCAATACACAATATCTAGGGGGTGAGCACTAAACTAATCACAAGATAATGAGGTTTGAGCTTCATTGCAAGCATAAAAAAAACATAAATTTACTTGATAAATTTTGACAAATTCTTTTGTTAGTAACAACTAACTTAGTAAGAGTAATTGATTTGCTTTTTTGTAAAAGGCAATCTTTATTTTTGTTTTTTTTATCCAATAGATTTATTTTAGGTTTTATAGTTATTCCCATATTACAAAAAGTAATATAGAAATAACTTATCAATAAAAACAATTAGTTACATTAGTTGTTTTTTTCTTGAACAGGTTGTCTGTTATATAATCGATAATAATTTTTCAGGGGATGCGCTAATGTATTTAGCTTGCCAAGTAGCAAGGTTATCTTGTTCTTTTATATACCCCCATTGAGCAATTGCTGTTGACATGTTTGCAGCGTTGCCTGCTTGAATATCTCTTAATGCATCACCAACGTACAAACATTGTTCAGGTGCAACACCTATATGCTCTGCAGCGTGTAATAGTGGCAACGGATGAGGCTTTCGTTCCGCAAGGCTATCACCGCCTACCATGACTTGACTGTGTGTAAATTCTGTAAAGTTAGGTAACAATAGTGTGGTTAAGTATTCTGGCTTATTGGTAACGATTCCCCACGGAATATCACGCTCATTAAGCGCTTGAAGTAACTCTGGTACCTCAGGGTACAAACATGTTTCAGCGGCTAAATTTTCTTCATAATAATCTAAGAACATACGACGAAGGGCTGGCTGATCATATTCAGTGATTTTATCTGCAAACCCTAATGCAAGTAGACCTTGAGCACCATCAGAAGCAACGGGTCTAAATACCTGCTTTTCTACTGTGGGTAAGTCAAATTGTGATAACACATAATTTAATGCCGCGCCTAAATCATTTGCGGTGTCTAATAACGTACCATCTAAATCAAAAAGTACGCCTTGGTATTTATTGTTTTTCATTCACTCACCTTTTGACAGCATAGAATGTAGTTTACGTCTAATGAATCAATTAATTTATGATTTTCAGTGATAGGGTTGTAATGGATACCTGCAGCATCGAGGCATGTTAACTCATGTGATTCAGCCCAACCAATTAATGTCGAAGGACGAATAAATTTGTCATGCTCATGTGTGCCATCAGGGACTATTTTTAATATTTTTTCAGCCGCTAAAATGGCTAATAAATAAGCTTTTGTTGTTTTGTTTAACGTTGAAAAGAAAACAAAACCCTTTGGTTTAACCATTTTTGCACAGGCGGCAATGACAGAAGCCGGATCAGGAACATGCTCTAACATTTCCATGCAAGTCACAATATCATATTGTGCTGTATGTTTAGCGGCGTGCTCTTCTGCAGTACTTTTTAAATATTCGACATTGATACCTGATTCAAGTGCATGCAGCTTTGCAACATTAAGAGGTTCATCGCCCATATCAATACCTGTTACGTTTGCGCCTAACTTTGCTAGGCTTTCCGCTAAAATTCCGCCGCCACAGCCGACATCGATCACCTTTTTATCGAATAGGTTTTGCGCATGCTGAATGATAAATTGACGTCTAATGGGATTTATTTGATGTAACGGCTTGAAGTCACCTTCGAGATCCCACCAAAATTGCGCAACCTTTTCAAATTTGGCTATTTCATCTTGGTTTACATTAATAGAGTTGGTCATAGTGTCGTTTTTTTATTTACAATTGCTGACTATGTTAAACCATACCAGATAAAAGCGGCAGTAAAAATTCACCATACTAAGTTGACCTAATAATGCATTAATTATAATTTAGTACATATGTATAATTATTAGGTGATATCATGAAATCGTTAACTACGCAGCTTTCAACGTATAAAAGTGTGCATTTAAATCACAAAAATATATGGACACATGTGGTAGGCATTCCATTGATCATATGGGCTGCAGCATTAATGTTATCTTCTATAGAATTTACGGTAACGTTTACCGGTACAGATATTAAGGTAAACCTGTTAACAATTATTTCATTAATGATCTTGGGATATTATTTTATCTTGTCACCGACATTAGCTTTGGTGGCTTTTTTGTTATTCGGGCCGCTTATTTATAGTGCTCTTGCTCTTTCGTCGATGGATCATAAGTGGTTTGTAGCAATTGGTGCTTTTTCTATCGGTTGGATATTTCAATTTATTGGTCATGGGTATGAGAAGGCAAAGCCTGCATTTGTTGATGACTTAAATCAGTTGTTAATTGGCCCACTCTTTTTACTGGCTGAACTTTGTTTTGCGTGTGGAAAACTGTCTGATTTAAACAAAGAAGTGACACGTTTGGCGATTGAAAAGCGACAAGTTTTCGAGAAAGATAAAATACCCGGTTAGGGTTTAGTTGCTTTAGGCTATTAAATATTCGTGATGAAAAACCGATATTAGCCTATCGTATGTACTGCTTTAGAGAAAGCGATGTTCAAATAAACGACGGTGTTGTTATAAAATGAATAACTGTTCAAATGTTGTACAGTGTGCTTCGTGGATAACGCATTAATATTCAATATGTTAGTTAAAAAGAGATTCAATTAAAATAATCACTTGAAATACGGCGTTAACCAGAGCAAAATGTCAGGTTATATGGCCGTATACTGTCCACTAGTTACTAGCGTATACGTATTGCCTTTATAAAATAATAATTTCCAAAAATACATTTAGGGATACTGTCAATTTATGACCGATCTGGCAAAAGAAATACTTCCAGTCAATATCGAGGATGAGCTTAAGAGTTCCTACTTAGATTACGCGATGAGCGTAATAGTAGGGCGCGCACTTCCTGATGTTAGAGATGGTTTAAAACCCGTGCATCGACGCGTACTTTATGCGATGAATGTATTGGGTAATGACTACAATAAGCCTTACAAAAAATCAGCACGTGTGGTTGGTGATGTAATCGGTAAGTATCACCCACATGGTGACACTGCTGTTTACGACACGATTGTACGTATGGCCCAGCCTTTCTCGCTGCGTTATATGTTGGTAGATGGTCAAGGTAACTTTGGTTCTGTCGATGGTGATTCAGCGGCTGCGATGCGTTATACGGAAATCCGTATGGCAAAAATTTCGCATTCAATCCTTGCTGACTTAGACAAAGAAACCGTTGACTTTGTACCTAACTATGACGGTACTGAGATTATTCCTGCGGTTATGCCTACGCGTATTCCTAATTTATTAGTGAATGGTACTTCAGGTATTGCGGTAGGTATGGCAACAAATATTCCGCCACATAATTTAACGGAAGTCATCGATGGTTGTTTGGCGTTAATAGAAAATGATGACATCACCATTGATGAACTTATTGAACATATTCCTGGTCCAGATTTTCCAACCGCAGGTATTATTAGTGGCCGCGCTGGTATTGTTGAAGCTTACAAAACTGGCCGAGGTAAAATAAAAATTCGTGCGCGCGCTGAGATTGAAGTTGACGAAAAGTCAGGTAAAGAAACAATCGTTGTTCATGAGTTACCCTACCAAGTTAATAAAGCTCGCTTAATTGAAAAAATGGCTGAGCTAGTAAAAGAAAAGCGCTTAGAAGGTATTTCAGCCCTACGTGATGAGTCTGATAAAGACGGTATGCGTATGGTGGTTGAAGTGAAACGCGGCGAAGTAGGCGAGGTTGTGTTAAATAACCTGTATAAGCTTACGCAAATGCAGGTGTCTTTTGGTTTTAATATGGTTGCCTTAATCGAAGGTCAGCCAAAATTATTTAACATTAAAGAAATGCTCGAAGCGTTTATTCTTCACCGCAGAGAGGTGGTTACACGTCGCACTATTTTCGAACTAAGAAAAGCGCGTGAACGTGCACATATTTTAGAAGGCTTATCGATTGCCTTAGCTAACATTGATGAAATCATTGAGCTTATTAAAACTTCTCCTTCAAGAAAAGAAGCGGAAGAAAAGTTAATGGCGCAAGGTTGGACACTTGGCAACGTTGGTGAGTTACTCGCTCGTGCCGGTAATGATGCTGCGCGCCCAGAGTGGTTAGAAGACCACTTTGGCATCCGAGACAATCAATACTTCCTGACTGAACAACAAGCACAAGCAATACTCGATCTTCGCTTGCATAAACTTACTGGTTTAGAACATGAGAAAATTCTAAGTGAGTACAAAGAGTTATTAGACATCATTGCAGAATTGTTGCACATTTTAGAAAATCCATCGCGTTTGATGGAAGTCATAAAAGAAGAGCTTGAAGTGATTCGTAATGATTTCGGTGATGAGCGTCGTACCGAGATTACTGATGCTTCTCATGATATTTCGTTAGAAGACTTAATTAACGAAGAAGACGTTGTTGTTACCTTGTCAAGCGAAGGGTATGTTAAGTATCAAGCGTTGACTGACTATCAAGCACAGCGTCGTGGTGGTAAAGGTAAATCTGCTACACGCATGAAAGAGGAAGATTTCATCGAGCGTTTATTGGTGGCTAATACACATGACACCATTTTATGTTTCTCTAACCGTGGTAAATTATATTGGTTAAAAGTGTATCAATTGCCGCTGGCTAGTCGAACAGCACGTGGTCGTCCGATAGTGAATTTATTACCACTTGAAAATGATGAACGTATCACCGCTATATTACCAGTACGTGAGTACGAAGAAGGTAAATATATTGTGATGGCTACTGCCTCTGGTACGGTTAAGAAAACGCCATTAACAGCATATTCGAATCAACGTGCTAACGGCATTATTGCCTTGAATTTACGTGATGATGACACGTTAATTGGTGTTGATATTACAGATGGCACAAATGACATTATGTTGTTTTCTGATGAGGGTAAAGTGGTACGTTTCAATGAACTTGCTCGCGATAGTGAAACAGGTGAAGTGAAAAAAGACCCTGAAACAGGTGAACCAGTACAAGCACTTCGTGCCATGGGTAGAACGGCAACAGGTGTTCGTGGTATCAAACTTGAAGGTGAGCAGCGAGTTGTTTCTTTAATTGTGCCGAAGAACGATGGTGCAGTATTAACCATTACTGAAAATGGTTATGGTAAACGAACTGAACTTGATGAATACCCTGCAAAAAGTCGTGCTACTAAAGGTGTGGTGTCAATCAAAGTGAGTGACCGCAACGGTAAAGTAGTTGGTGCGATTCAAGTTGAAGATAACGACGAAACCATGCTCATTACTAACAACGGTACTTTAGTAAGAACACGTGTTAACGAAGTGAGTATTATCGGTCGTAATACACAGGGTGTTCGTATTATCAGAACAGGTGATGAAGAACAAGTTGTTGCATTACAGCGTATTGATGAAGTAGAAGATGTAGAGCTACTTGTAGAAGGCACTGAAGAAAATACAGAAGGAAGCGAAAGCACTTCTGAGGGCGATATTGCATCAGAAACGGAGCAAAAGCCAGAAGGCCTTGACCAAGGCGATGATGAATAATCACCGCTAGAACGGAATGGAAATAGGCGGTTATTTAACCGCCTATTTTTTTTGATTAAAATTTTACATAAGGTTATGAAAAGCATGTCATCGGTTTACAACTTTTGTGCAGGACCCGCAATGTTACCCACAGCGGTAATGAGCAAGGCACAACAAGAATTTATTAATTGGCAGAATACAGGGTGTTCTGTCATGGAATTAAGCCATCGTAGTAAAGAATTTATGGCGTTAGCAACGAAAGCAGAGGCTGACTTGCGACAATTAATGAATATTCCGGTAAATTATCGCGTGCTTTTCTGTCATGGCGGCGGTCGTGGGCAATTTTCAGCCATCCCGATGAACCTTTTACCCGTTGGTGGTCATGCAGAGTATATTGTTTCTGGATCGTGGTCGAAAGCGGCAGCGAAAGAAGCGGAAAACTTTGGTGAAATACGTCAACAATCTGTTGTTGAAGAGCATGACGGTATTAAAACCATTAAACCTTTTGACCAGTGGAAAATTTCACCTGATGCTGCTTATGTTCACTATTGCCCCAATGAAACAGTAGATGGTTTAGAACTATTTGATATCCCAAAATTTGGAAATATTCCAATTGTCGCAGATATGTCTTCGACCATCTTGTCACATGATATAGATGTTAATAAGTTTGGCTTGATTTACGCAGGCGCACAGAAAAATATCGGACCGTCAGGCTTAACCATTGTTATTATTCGAGAAGACTTGCTAGGCAATGCTCGTAAAGATACGCCTTGTATTATGAATTACACAACTTCAGCTGAAAACGACTCTATGTATAATACCCCGCCAACTTATGCTTGGTATTTGGCAGGGTTAGTATTTGAATGGTTAAAAGGTATTGGTGGTGTAAGTGCGATTGAAAACGTTAATAAACGTAAAGCTAAATTGCTTTATGACTATGTTGATAGTAGTAGCTTTTACCAAAACCATATTGATGAAATGTTCAGAAGTAGAATGAACATACCTTTTTGGCTTAAAGACGAGTCATTAAATGATGCGTTTTTATCAGCAGCGAAAGAAAATGGATTAGTAGCACTAAAAGGTCACCGTATGGTGGGTGGCATGCGTGCAAGTATATACAATGCTATGCCGTTAGAAGGTGTAGAAAAATTAGTAGATTTTATGAAAACGTTTGAACAGAGGAATAGTTAAGTGGAGCAATTAACAGTACAGCCCATCGGTAAAATTAATGGCGAAGTATTCTTACCAGGATCAAAAAGCTTGTCTAATCGCGCTTTGTTAATTGCTGCATTAGCTAATGGTACAACCAAAATCACAAACTTATTAGTGAGTGATGATATTAAGCATATGTTAAATGCGTTAACCACATTAGGCGTAGAATTTACCTTAAGTGATTGTGGTACAGAATGTACCGTGATCGGTAACGGAGGTTTCTTTAAGGCTCAAGAGAAGCTTGAGTTATACCTCGGAAATGCAGGTACGGCAATGCGCCCTTTATGTGCTGCACTTGCAGCGAGTGAAGGCGAATTTGTGCTTACCGGTGAACCCCGCATGAAAGAGCGTCCAATAGGGCACTTAGTTGATGCATTAGCGCAACTAAATGCTGATATCGAATACCTTGAGACTAAAGATTATCCACCAGTTAATATTCGTGGTAAGGCGTTATCAGGTAACTCTGTGACCATTGACGGTTCGATTTCAAGCCAGTTTTTAACCGCTATTTTAATGATCACGCCATTGTTAGCTAGCGATACCCATATTAATATTGACGGTGAACTTGTATCAAAGCCTTACATTGATATCACGTTAGATATTATGAAACGATTTGGTGTTACGGTACAAAACAATGACTATCAATCTTTTCAGGTTACTGGCAATCAATCATATCAAGCCGTTGAAAAGTATATGGTAGAAGGTGACGCTTCATCAGCCTCGTATTTTTTAGCTGCAGGCGCTATTAAAGGTGGAGAAATTACCGTACACGGAGTAGGTACGTTAAGTGTGCAAGGTGATAAACACTTTGCCGATGTGTTAGAAAAAATGGGCGCAGAAGTTACCTGGCAAGATGAATCAATCACGGTTAAAGGACAACCACTAACAGCCGTTGATATGGACATGAATCATATTCCTGATGCAGCGATGACAATAGCAACGACTGCGCTTTTTGCCAAAGGCACTACTACCATCCGTAATATTTATAATTGGCGTGTTAAAGAAACTGATCGCTTAACCGCGATGGCCACAGAGCTAAGAAAAGTTGGAGCTGAAGTTGTAGAAGGGGAAGATTATATTTCTATCACGCCACCTGAAACATTAAACCATGCTGACATAGACACTTATAACGATCATCGTGTAGCAATGTGCTTTTCATTAGTGGCATTAAGTCAGACGCCTATCACGATAAATGATCCTAAATGTACAGCGAAAACGTTTCCTGATTATTTTACAAAATTAGCCGATGTGTCTTGTTAATCTGTAAAATTTCACAATTTATACGCGATTTTACGCGCTAAATCTCGTATACTTCTGCCGATTTTCGACATTAGGAGAAAAATGTATGCAGGAAAGCATCCCAGTGATCACAATTGATGGCCCTAGTGGTGCTGGTAAAGGAACTGCAGCACGCTTAGTTGCTGAACAGTTAGGTTGGCATTTACTTGACAGTGGTGCAATTTATCGTGTTCTAGCTGTTGCAACGCAATATCATCATCTTGATATCAGTGATGAAGAGGCACTTATTCCTATTGCAGCACACTTAGATGTGCAATTTGACATTAGCAGTGAAGAGCAAAGCAAAGTTATCTTAGAAGGCGAAGATGTTACTGACACTATTCGTACGGAAGAAATTGGTGCTATTGCCTCAAAAGTTGCAGCATTTCCACGTGTTAGAGAAGCGTTATTACGGCGACAACGAGCATTTCGTGTCTCTCCTGGTTTAGTTGCTGATGGCCGAGACATGGGCACCGTTGTTTTTATTGATGCGCCTGTTAAAGTGTTTTTAACGGCAAGTGCAGAAGAACGCGCGCACCGTAGATATAATCAGTTGAAAGACAAAGGTTATGATGTTAAAATCGGGCGCCTTTTGGATGACATACGTCAGCGTGATGAGCGAGATCAGAATCGTTCGGTTGCGCCACTCGTGCCTGCTAAAGGGGCTTTTGTTATTGATTCTACTGAACTTTCTATAGATCAGGTCGTCGATAAAATACTTTCATTTACGAATGAAAAATTAACACAATCATCAGAGCTTTAATAAAAAGCTTTGATGAAGCTGCCTAAAAGTATGGATGCTTAAGGCGTTTTTAATAACCCCATGACACATGAATGTGGATTGGATAAATTATATAGAGCTCATATAACTATTATGACTGAAAATTTTGCACAACTTTTTGAAGAAAGTTTAAAAGAAATCGAAACACGCCCAGGTTCAATTATCAAAGGAACCGTAGTAGCTATCAACAAAGACAACGTTTTAGTTGATGCAGGCCTAAAATCTGAATCTGTTATTTCAATTGACCAATTTAAAAGCTCAACGGGTGAAGTTGAAATTAATGTTGGCGATGAAGTTGATGTTGCATTAGATGCAACAGATGATGGTTTCGGTGAGACAATTCTTTCTCGTGAAAAAGCAAAACGTCACGAAGCTTGGCAAGTTCTTGAAAAAGCTTACGAAGAAAAAGAAACTGTTATCGGTGTTATCAACGGTAAAGTTAAAGGTGGTTTCACGGTTGAAGTTAGCAACATTCGTGCTTTCTTACCGGGTTCATTAGTAGATGTACGCCCAGTTCGCGACACTGCTCACCTTGAAGGTAAAGATTTAGAATTCAAAGTTATTAAGCTTGACCAAAAGCGTAATAACGTTGTTGTATCTCGTCGTGCTGTTATCGAATCAGAAAGCAGTGTTGAACGTGATGCTCTTCTTGAGTCACTTGCTGAAGGTATTGAAGTTAAAGGTATCGTTAAGAACCTTACAGACTACGGTGCATTTGTAGACTTAGGTGGCATTGACGGTCTTTTACACATCACTGATATGGCTTGGAAGCGTGTTAAGCACCCAAGTGAAATTGTAAATGTTGGTGACGAGATCCAAGTTAAAGTATTAAAGTTTGATCGTGAACGCACTCGTGTTTCATTAGGTATGAAGCAACTTGGCGAAGATCCATGGGTAGCAATTGCTAACCGTTACCCAGAAGGCTCTAAACTTTCTGGACGCGTAACAAACTTAACAGACTACGGTTGTTTCGTTGAAATTCAAGAAGGCGTTGAAGGTTTAGTTCACGTTTCTGAAATGGATTGGACAAATAAAAACATCCACCCATCTAAAGTTGTTAACTTAGGTGATACTGTTGAAGTAATGGTATTAGAAATAGACGAAGAACGTCGTCGTATTTCTCTTGGTCTGAAACAATGTGTTCCAAATCCTTGGGAAGAATTTGCTAAGAACTTCAGCAAAGGCGATAAAGTATCTGGTAAGATCAAGTCAATCACTGACTTCGGTATCTTCATCGGTCTTGACGGTGGTATTGACGGTCTTGTTCACTTATCTGATATTTCATGGAATGGCGGTGATGAAGCTGTTCGTGAATATAAGAAAGGTGATGAAATCTCAGCTGTTGTACTTCAAGTTGACCCAGAGCGCGAACGTATTTCATTAGGCGTTAAGCAAACTGAAGACGATCCTTTCAATATGTATCTGACAGATAACAAAAAAGGTGCTATTGTTAAAGGTAAAGTAGTTGAAGTTGACGCAAAAGGTGCTAAAGTTGAATTAGCAGAAGGCGTTGAAGGTTACTTACGTGTTTCTGATATTTCACGTGACCGCATTGAAGATGCTACTACTGAATTATCTGTTGGTGATGACGTTGAAACTAAGTTCATGGGTGTAGATCGTAAGAACCGCACTATTAGCTTATCAATCAAAGCGAAAGATCAAGCAGACGAGCGTGAAGCTATGGATAACTTAAACCAACCAGAAGATACAGGTTTAAGTGCAATGGCTGAAGCGTTTAAAAACGCTAAGAGCTAATTTTAACCGGTAATATGGAGAGAAACGTTCTCTCCATTTTGTTACCTTTGTCGTGATGTAGGATGGACACTGGAGGGTCGAATGACCAAATCAGAACTCATTGAAAAGTTAGCTGATAAGTTAAATCACTTATCAGCAAAAGATGTCGAACAAGCTATTAAAGAAGTTCTTGAGATGATGGCGCAAACTTTGTCAAAAGGCGAGCGTATCGAAATTAGAGGTTTTGGTAGTTTTTCGTTGCATTACCGAGCACCACGCGTTGGTAGGAACCCAAAAACTGGTGAATCTGTTGATTTGGCTGGTAAATATGTTCCGCATTTCAAACCCGGTAAAGAATTACGCGAACGCGTAAATGCTTCAATAGCATAGCATTAAAAAATTGAAGAAACGGCATGCATTAGCATGCCGTTTTTGTTTTAATAAGACTAAATAGCTTGAATAGGACCATAGCCTGTGCGCTTATACATTACGGTAATTTTTATTGTCTTGCTTTTACTCATCGCGTTCGTATTTGGCAGTCAAAATAATCAAGACATTACCCTGAATTATTTAATTGCAAAACAAGAAATGACAGTGGCTTCAGCGGTTAGTTTATTTACCGTTATCGGCTTTTTCATTGGTATTTTATTTTCTGTGCTATGGAAGTTAACCATGGCAATGAGAAAGCGTCGCAAACACGTTGAGCAAATAAAATAAGGCTATTATTCAATAATGTTGGAACTTTTATTCCTTTTATTACCTGTTGCAATGGGCTATGGCTGGTTCATGGGGCGCAATAGCGTCAAACAAAGCCAGCAAACAGCAAAACAAGATCTTTCTATCAAGTATTCCACAGGTTTAAATTATCTGTTGTCTAACCAACAAGATAAAGCAATAGAATACTTATTAGAAACCCTTACACTAGAAGATGATACTGTTGAAGCGCACTTTGCCATGGCGAACTTATTTCGCAAGCGGGGCGAATTAGATCGAGCGCTTAAAGTGCATGAACATTTAGTACGTCAAAAGCATTTACCCACTCAGGCAAAACAACAAGCAGCATATGAGCTTGGTAAAGATTTTTTAAGTGCTGGTTTATATGATCGCGCTGAGTCAATGTTTCATGGCCTATTAAAAACCAAAGCGTTTGGTCTTAAATCACTTAATTATCTGTTGCAAATTTACCAATCTACCAATGATTGGCAGCAAGGCATTGCGTTAAAGAAAGTCATTGTAAAGTCAAAAGATAAAAAGCTACTTCATGTGTTGGCAAATTTTTATTGTGAGCTAGCTACAGTTGCCTTAGATAATGATCAATTTATTGATGTAATAGAACTGTTAGAAGAAGCGCTAAAGTATGATGAAAATTCTTGTCGTGCAAATTGGTTACTCGCACAAATATATGAAAAACATCAGCAGTATTATGAAGCTTGCCAATGTTACAAGGCAATCTACGGTCAAGATAGTGAGTTTTTCCCTGATGTTATTGATAGAATGTACTATTGCTTTAAAGAGCTAGGAGAGTTAGATAGTTTTTATAGCTTTATTAAAAAAGTCTATGATGAAACGGGTTCAAGTAGTGCGTTAATTGAATATCTCTCATATATCGAACAAAAACATAGTAATAAAAAAGCACAAGATTTCTTGCTGACAGCGTTAAAACGTAGACCAACGATCAAAGGGTTTAAGCATTTTATTAAAATGCAAATGCAAGACAAGTCTGCTGAAAATGATTCTGAATCGTTAGAGATGATCAAGCAACTTATCTCTGCCTATTTAAATGTAAAACAGCGTTATAATTGTCGTACATGTGGATTTAATAGTAGTACACATTATTGGTCATGCCCATCATGTCATGATTGGGAACAGCTTAAACCCGTGCGTGGCCTAGAAGGCGAATAATACCAATTCGCATAAAGATTAAGTCAGTTCAGAGCGATGTCAGAGGTGTGAGAATAAGCGAAACGTGTGCTGTTCTACATCATACACGTTTTGCGCAATTATCGCGCCTCTAACACGCTCCCAAAGGGCGAGTTTAAACGCTTCATAGCCTGTGTTGTTGATTTTGAAAAGGGAATAACCATTCTCTGCAATCAACGCCGTGCCTCTAAAGCGTTTAATTCTCGCTGAATGACCGAATATTTATGCGAATTGGTATAACGCTTATATTCGTCATATAAAGGCACCGCTTTTGTCGATACTCATTTGCATTAGCAAACTGCGTCTCTCCGCTTCAATTAGTACCTTTCTATTTAGAATATAAGTCGTTATTTATTTATTGGTACAAAGTACGGTAAAATACTTCCAAGTTTATTTTAAGGATAATTCTATGAGTCATGCAAAAGTTGTTGTTGCATTAGATTTTAATAATCAGTCTGATGCGTTAGCGTTTGTTGATACTATTGACCCAACGACATGTCGATTAAAAGTAGGCAAAGAAATGTTTACTTACTTTGGACCTGAGTTTGTTAAAACATTGGTAGTTAAAGGCTTTGATGTATTCTTAGATCTTAAATTTCATGATATTCCTAATACGGTCGCAAAGGCAGTAACTGCAGCGGCTGAGTTGGGTGTATGGATGGTTAATGTACACACTTCTGGTGGTCTTGCCATGATGCAGAAAGCAAAAGAAGCGTTACTACCATATGGTGACAAAGCGCCATTACTTATTGGTGTTACGGTACTCACCAGTATGAGCCAAGATGATTTAATGACCCTTGGTATTAATAAAACGCCTGCTGAGCAAGTGCAATTTTTAGCGCAGCTTGCAAAAAAAGCAGGGCTTGATGGAGTCGTTTGTTCGGCTCAAGAAGCTAAATTATTAAAAGAGCAGCTTGGACAAGATTTCGCTTTGGTCACTCCTGGAATTCGTCCAAAAGGTGCAGCAAGTGATGATCAACAACGTATCGTGACGCCTGAACAAGCGGTGGCAGATGGTGTTGATTACCTCGTTATTGGGCGACCCATCACGAAATCAGAGCAACCAACAGAAGTATTAAACGCAATTAACGCGTCAATTAGCGAAGTTAATCAATGAAAAATTAAAGGGGCTAAATGTTAACATTTAGCCCCTTTATTAATGAATTTTCAGGATTAATATTCAGGTAATTTTTTACGCCGCCAATCAAAGAATATTAACAGCACTAAAATGAGTACGACGAGTTTGAGTAAACCTGACCAGTTCACGCTCTGTATTTGCTGGCTATTAAAACGAGGAAACTGGGGTAAGCTGTGCTGATTAATTTTATTTTCAGTATATAAATGCTGATATAAATACTCACGAATTTCCTGATGATAGTTATCAATACTTTTAAGGTAGTGTAAGTAACTTTCACCGTCGCTTCCAGCAAGGTGATTGACATTCAATTGTAATTGTAGACTAGGCGTCAACCAACTTAAGGCCTTTAAAGTCTCGAATCTACTTTCTGATTGTTGCAAATATTGCTGCCATTGATGATTTACTTGCACATCACTAAGGTGTTGTTGTGCGTAATACCATGGCCAAGAACCACTTGCATCAGGAAGTTCAAAGTTCTGGTATTGTGGGTACAGTTTAATAAATTGTTGAAATGCTTGTTGTGGCGGAGCATCCCAGCCATTATTCATTATCATTCGCTGTTCTAGTGTTGCCGCAAGTGCAGGGTGGTCTTGATACTGATGATTTAAATACAATTGTATACTTGCTGGCAGTAATATGGTTATCGCTAACCAAATAGCGACAAATGAGAAGGTATTAAATACGGAGTTTTTCCCCAAACATATGATCAGGGCAACCACTAAACTCCAAAAACAAAGATACAAGGCTAGCGCGCAAATTAACCACCAGAAAATTTCACTGATATTAAGGTTTAACCAAATCACGGCTAATACGAGTAAGCTATAACTGAGCCCTAATACCAACAAACCGCAAAGTATTAATCGCCGCCAGATTAATCCTGTACCTGCTTGAACTAAGGAATTAAGTATTCGCCACCGGTTTGCTTGTCGTTCATCACTTAATGTTGTTACCGCTAACGCTCCCAGTAATAAAGGCATTAAATATATGAACACAAAACCTAAATCTAAACGACCCGCTTTTTGTTGGTTTGGGTTTAACATTTCTTGCGTATAAATCTGTCCTTGTAATGCTAACGCTCTTACCGGCATATCAGCATAGGCGGTTTGACTTTGGCCTATAAATAAAGCTGACCAAGGTGATAACTGCCACTGTGTTGCTCCAAATAAGTAATAACCTAAATGACCGGCAGTTGGGGGCGACGTTTGTTTTTGATATTGCGTCAGTGTTTGTTCAAATTTTGCATGGCTTTGGGCCTGCGCTTGTTTTTGCTGTTGTAATGCATTATCACCGAATTTAATCGCGAATAACGCACATGTGATCACTAACAAAAGTGTCATTCTTGTGACAACGCTAGATAATAAGAGTTTAATTTCAAATTTAAGCCAATGCATAAATCCTCCTACGTAAGATTTTGCTAAATAACAAACCACCAATGAGAAAAAAGCATATTAATGGCATAAACCAAACTTGCTTAAATGGTGCTAATGAGAAAGAGAGTGACGGTACTTGATATTCAAAGCGTTCAAAGTCTTGCCAGTGAGTTGAATCAGCTTTTGATGAACTATCATGTTCACGTTCGATATGTTCAGCATGTATTTTATTGAGTTTTGAAATTCTAGCAAAGCGATGTGCTTCTGTTTGCTGTTCAAAGTCATAAAAGTGCCATACATCAGTAGCAGATAGTGCCATTGATATATCACGTACTAATAAATAAGGATTGATCCAATACCAGTTAGCGAGCATCGATTGTTGCTTACGTAATTGTTCAACTTGCTGCTGATACAATCGCGTATAAATTTCAGAACTAATACGTTCGCCTTCTTGAATAACCAGTGCTCTATAATTAACGGGCAATTCTTCTATATGGTTTACACCATATTGTGCTAATACTTTTGTTTTGAAATCGTTAAAGTGTGGATCGTCTGGATTATGGCTATCACCTACTTGGTTTATGGCTTGTTTAATTTGTTGGTTAAACGCATTACGGTTAAGTTGAGGGTAGCTTTCACCTGCAATATCCGCTAATAATCGCGGGCTTATAATGGTTAATAAAAACCAAATGGCGATCAAAATATTAAGTGCTTGTGAGGAGTACTTTACCACACTAGAAATGACTAAAATTAGCCCTATCCAAAAACCACAATACGCCAGATATAGCACGAACAATGTTAAAATACGCAATAATGTATCGACATTAAAGCCAAGACCACTAAACGTAATCAAACCAAATGTACAGATAAAAATGGGAAAGATAAATAAAATAGATACAACAAAGTAAGCTAATCCTTTACCAATGAGTAAGCGTGTCAGAGGTATATTCATCGATAGAAGCGGACGTAATGTGCCAGTTTCTCGTTCAGTCACCATGCTGTTATAGGCAAGTGCTATCAGCAATAAGGGCCAACATAATAATAAAATATTAGCGACAGACAACTCTGAGAACCTTAATAGCACATCACTGTCTTGAATATTGGCAAAATTAGCACTGTTTTGTTTATGGGCTTCTATGTATATGGCATTACCAACAAAATGGTTAACGCCATTATCAAAAAAGCTTAATGAACTTGGTGGTCGGAAGGTAAAATGTCCAAAATGAGCAACGCGGTGTGGGTGACGTTCAGGTTGCTGTTGCCATTGCTGTTCAACGATGGTTTGAGCACTTTGTTGTTGATTTAGCGTATGTTTAAATTGTCCCCAGGCGGTTAGTAAGGCAATTAATAATAAAATTTGCATCGTGATAAACAATAAAATCAGCAGATCACTACGACGTTTTTGTTGCCACTCATGGATAAAAATAGCGCGAATTTGTTTCATCGTTTCACCTGCTATGCACTTAAATTAATGGGTTGAGGATAAATGGCTTGTTGGTAGCGTTGATGAAGCGGGACGCTAGCAAGATCTTTTTGACTAAACTGCTCTATGACTTCTCCTTCCTTTAGGATGGCAAACTTATCTCCTAATGTAGTGCTACACTCAAGATCATGAGTAACCATTAATACTGCAGCACCTTGTTGTGCAAGATTATCTATTATATGAATAAACTCTTGTGTAGCACTTGGATCAAGCCCAGAGGTTGGTTCGTCTAACAGTAATAGCTTTGCTTGGCGTAAAATAGCAAATGCGATACCGACTTTTTGTCGCATACCTTTTGAATAATCTTTTAGCGGCTTATGCCACATATTTTTAGCAAGGCCTGTTTGTGTTAATGCTTGCTCAAATTGCTCGTAGGCGGGTTTAATGCCACCTAAATTCGCTAAATATGCTAGATTCTCCATGGCATTAAACTGCGGATATAAATTTACTTGTTCTGGGATATACGCAATTTTATCTCTCGCTGTAGCAAGTGAATGTTTTTGATTTACATCCACAAGTTGTTCATCAATATAGATGTGTCCGCTGTCTGCTTTTAAAAAACCAAGTAACAGGTTGAGTGTTGTACTTTTACCGGCACCATTACTACCAAGTAGGCAATATATTTCACCTGGTTCAATGTTTAATGAAAGTTGTTGCAAAGCATAATTGTCATTAAATGCTTTCGTTAATTCTTCGATGCGTAACATAGGGTTATCCTTGAATTAAAATGTTTGACTAAAGCTAATGTTAACGGTGGGATCTCGATGACGTTGTGTCACTTGTAATTGTTGTAGGGCATCGTGACGAGAGGGGTGATATAATTTTCGTTGCCATTTCGTTTCGTCATCACCTATATTGCTGATATCAACTCGTATTTTTAAGTCGTTAAAGACTATCCCTTCAACATATACATGCCATCGCCCGTATGTGTGAAAATGGCTATATTCATTCACATAAAATTCTTTACGACGTTGGTAGTCTTGATAGCTGATCCCCCAAAAAATATGGTGTTGATTTATGTCTTGTCTAAAATCTACCGTAATGTCAGGGGTGGTTAATTCTGTTAACTGGCGGTTACGGTTAGTCACGGGATCAATAAAGGTTGAGTCAATAAAATTTGCTTGAAATGCTATTTGTGCTCCTTTGACCCATTGATGTAGCGGTAAATTTAAAGAGGATGTGATACCTTTAACTTCTGCTTTACCTGCATTGCCAAGTGCGTAGTCCCCTGAAGGTAAAATTATGTGCTCTAATACATGTTGTCGCCATTCATAATACAGTGCTATTGAGAATGCGCCTTTTTCAGCAAATCGTTGATCGAAAGCTAGAGTGGCTTTTGTTTTTGTTTCTGGGCGTAGGCGGGGATTACCTGAAATTTCACGATCGTTAACTAAATCAGCACTGGCAGCAAAATCACTAAAATCAAGTTGACCTACTGAACGACGCAGACTAATTCGATATTGGCGATTTTTATCGCTGTTATAAGCGAGCGCAAGTGAGGGTTTGAAAAAAAATAATGATTGTTCATCGCTATTATCGCCAGTCACGTTAAGTTGAGAGTATTCTGCAGCAATACCGGTATCTAATACTAATTTTTGCCATTGCCAGTTAAGGTTAGCAAAGGCTTCACCTCGTATTTCTTTAGCCTGTGAATAACGTTTATTCGTTAACTGCGGCGTTAATAAATCTTGTCGTTCAAGTGCCAACCAACTTTCTAAATTACTGAAGGCGACTTCTAGCCCATATTCCTGCTGTTTTAGCATGCCTTGTTCTCCACCCGTTCTACTAAATACATTACGTAAAACATGTTCAGATTTATGTTCATCAAATCGTAAACGGGTGGCGTTTTTAATATCTTCATTAGGTGGCTTGTCGAATGAAAATGAATTAACAAACCAATTCTGCACGTTGTTAATGTTTAAAATTCGCCACTGCCAGTGTGGGGCAAGGACTTTTTGCCATTCTAGACCTAATTCGCCCGTATAAAATTGGCTATCACGATCATTTTGATATCGATTAATGATTTGATTTTGTTGCGGCTGTGTATAGCTTAAACGCTCGTTATCGGTAACAAACTGGCTCCAACCAACTCTCGCGTTGATACTAAAGGTATGTTGATTGAATTGTTTTTTGCTATCTCCTGAAATAAAAATATCGTTTAGCGTACTGGGCCGGGTTTCCTGCTGATAGCTGAGCAGCTCCATTGTGGGACCATAAGTTGAAATGTTAGCATCTCTAGGTGATTTTTGACTGATGGCATTAAACTTAAACGCGCTGTCCCATCCCTTTATGTGGTTAGATAAAACCCATTCAGTACTTGGTGAAAGCTCACCGTTACCTGTTTTTTCAAAGGCAAGTTTCCAATGCTTAGCTGCGCCTTGCTTCAATTTTACTACATTGGCAACAACGGCTTGACCTGCGGCGTCTGAGGAACCAGATGCACCGCGTAAAATTTCTATGTACGCGACTTGTGCAGCGGAAATACGTGAAAGAGTTTCGTTTATTCCACCTGATTTAGTGGTTGGGCGTCGACCATCAATCAATACATTACCAGCACCTGTAGCAAAGCCTCGTATATCATCGTCGGTTTCAATTAACGTAAAACCTGGTAATTGATTCACCATATCTAATGCTGTTAAAGGCGAATACTGATCAAAAAACGTCGTTGAATAAACTTCGTCTTTATGCTCAGCAGCTTTTACATTAAACGGTATGTTAGTAGCACATATAACAGATAAACTTAGCCAAAATAATGCATGATTGACGTTAAACATAATTATTCCTTTGCTTTTAGAATTGGTAATCAAACATCACACGTACATTACGTGGTGCACCGATTAATAATTCATTTGCATAAATAAAGCCTGGACTGTCTTGATGTAAATAAAACACATCAGACCAAGGTGCATATGCTTTATCAAAAAGGTTGTCTATGCGAGCCGTAACTCGATAGTTGTCGCCTTTATAAGAAGCAAAAATATTGGTCAAGGTATAGGCTTTTAAGGTAACGGTATTAGGATTGTCGCCATAACGGTCATCAACAAAATGTATTGATGCCCCAACTTCTATTGGTAAGTTGGCGATGTTATCGTAACTAGAATAAATATTAGCCGTTAGCTCAGGTACATTAGGCGGGGTGTTCCCTGCAAATAATTCAACATTTGCAGAACGTTCAAAGGTAGCCTCTGTATAGGCGGCATTCGCGCCAAGTCGCCAATTGTCACTTAATAGTAATGAGGTTGATGCTTCGATACCTTTTGAACTTCGACCACCAACATTGGTAACACTATCAAGAGCAAATCGTTCAAAAATATCATCACGTTCAATGTTAAAATAAGCAAGAGTAGTTTCTGCTTTACCTTGCATCCAACTGGCTTTTAGACCAACTTCAAATTGAGTTGCGTCTGTTAAGTCAAAGTTTTGATTGTTATTAACTAAAAAAATATTTGAATTGATAGGATCTTTAGCATTGCTATATTGGCCATATAGTACGGTATCATCAGTGAGTTTATAAACACTGCCAATACGCCAACTTATCCAGTTATAATCTCGTTTAAAGCCACTGTTTTCATTTTCACCTTCAGCATTAAAGTTTTCTCTTGTCAGTTTTAATGTTTCATAGCGAGCGCCTGTAACAAGGCTTAATTTATCGGTAAGTTGTAATGCATTACCAAAGAAAAATGCACGCGTTGTCATATCTGTTGGGCTGACACCTCGTAACTCTCGCTGACCATAAACGCCAGGTTGTGGGCTATATGGATCAAGGGCATCTGCGGGCGTTTGTTCAACTTGTCTACGAAAACCACGAGATCTAACAAAGTCTAATGATGTGGTTTCAAAGCCAGTCACCAGGCGACTTTCTATCTCGCCAAACGTCGAATTTACATTTAAGGTAATACGGTTACCTAAAACGTCTTGCTCATGATCTAATATAAAGTAACCATAATAGCGTTGTAGCTCCCCGTAATTGTTACAAGTACCGGCTACTTCAGTACAATAAACATAACCTTCTGCATTTTGCCATGCGCGCGAAGCATCAAATTTAAACAGGGTATATTGTAATCGCATATCTTCATGTATGTGATAGTCGGCATCTAGCCTTAGGAACAATTGATCTGATTTTGCGTATGCGTCTGCAACATTATAATTGTTGTATCGCATAGCACCATCAAGTACTTCACCACGTCCTGTTTCAATAATGCCCAACGGATCTTTAGCATCATTTGCTGGTATTAAAGGCGTTCCGTAATAACTACCTACATCATCCTCTAAATAATCGGCACTAAATTTCAAGGAAAGTTTGTCACTTGCTTGCCATAAAAGGCTGGTGGTGAAATTATTTGATTCTGAATTGGTGTTATCAACGTAACCGTCACTGGCATATCGGCTTACATCAAAGGTGTACCATAGGTTTTCATCTAATTCACCTTGATTACCTAAACCTAAATGATATGAATTATGGCTGCCATACCCGAGTTGTAAGTTTGTGCCATTGTTCATGCCAGCGTATGCTGTTTTAGTTATTGCATTTACCGTTCCTGCTACAGAACCGATACCATTTAACACGGATGCTGGGCCACGCAGTATTTCTACACGTTCAAGGTTAAAAGTATTTTGTGGCCGCATCACCATTGTGCTTGGTCCAATCCATAATCCATCACGCAATACGGTAATTTGTCCTCGACTAAAGCCTCGCATTGAAAATGTTGATGGTGAAGTAGGGTGCTCACCGGTTACAACACCTGGTAGATTTGCTAATGAATCAGATAACTTTGTATAACCTCGCGCACGCATTAGCTCGGCATCAACAATTTCAATTGTTGCAGGTGTTTCCATTGCATTTAAGCCTAGTCCGCTTGCTGTGCTTGATTCATTATTTAGGCCAAGGGTGCCAACGGGGCTACCCATGACCACTAATCGTTCGATTTGTTGTTCTTCAATGTCTTCGTTTTTAGCGGTCGTATCTGATACTTGCGCCTGAGTAACAAAAGCTATTGATAGTGCTGTACTTAATGCAGTAAAGCGTGACACATAGCGGTTGATACTATGCATAAAAATACTCCTAGTAGTATAAGTTAGTTCTTTGTTAATAAAGCTTAAAGGCTATATTGAGTTGTTTTTTGTTCAGTTAGCCGACAAACAGCACACAAAATGTAAATGCACTTGAGAAACCAGCTAAACAATAAAATGATGTGTAATAAATTGATCTCGTTATTAATCTTTTAATTCTATTTAAAGTTATGTTATAACATAACCAATATTGGTTGCAAGATATCAATAAACTATTAACAGGGCAATAACAAAGCGACAGGCTTGTAAGAGGAATTAACCAGAATGCTGTTAACTGCTAAAGATAGAGTTCACTCGACTAAACAGCGTATTGGTGCGCTAGATACCATGCGCGGCTTTGCATTATGTGGAATTATTTTTGCTAATTTGGTCAGCTTTACTGGTTTTTATTCACTTAACTTCAATGAAATTCAAGCATTACCATGGTGGGATCGCGGGGTTTTGTTTGTTATTGATTTTTTAATTGAAGGTAAATTTTATAGTGTTTTTGCCACATTACTTGGTGCTGGTTTTGCTCTTCAATACGCTAAATTGAAACGACAAAATAAAAATTTTACCGCCTTTTGGTTAAAACGAATGTTGGTTTTATTTGTCATGGGCAAAAGCCATATGTATTTAATATGGCATGGTGATATTTTAACCCTATATAGTTTATTAGGTGTTTGTTTGTTGTATTTTAAGGATATCGACGATACGCGTTTATGCCGCTGGATTATTGTATTGTTGTGTGCACCACTTTTGATGCATCTATTATTATCGTTAACTTCACAATTAAATGGTTGGAATGCATTAACAGAAACTGTTTATAATTTGAGAAAAAGCTTAGGTTATCAAGAAGTCAGTTTGTTATCTTTACGCACTGCTCAAGAAGCGAAGGATGTTTTTTGGGGCAATATCTTTAGTGCCATTCCACGTCCTATGGCATATTTAAAAACGGGCCGGCCGTTTCAGGTGTTAGGGCAATTTTTACTTGGCGTATATTTAGCTCGCTTATATTTACGTGGACAAGTTCATGTGCCATCGAAGGATAACATTATAAAGTTATTTGTTGTTGGAGCAGGGTTTAGTTTTATTTATGCTTATATTAAAGCAATAACGGGCAGCCCATTTTCTACGGATTTGCTCGGTTTATTTCAAGGCTTAGTTTATCAGGTGGGTTGTATAATGATGGCGCTTGCTTATATGGCATTGCTTTATCGTTTATCGCATAACGGTGAGAACTTTTCAGGCTTATCGCAGCTTGGCCGTATGGCACTAACCATGTATTTGATGCAAACCACAGTTTGTGTTTTCTTATTTTATGGTTATGGTTTTGCGTGGATGGGGAAAGTGCCTTTTTATTCTATTATTGTTTTTGGCACTTGCATCATATCAATACAACTTCTGTTTGCTCGCTTTTGGTTAAAGAAGTATCAACTTGGTCCATTAGAGTATGTTTGGCGACGATTCACTTAGGGGGTTACGTCGCCACCATTGTGCTATAACATTAACAATATCACACGATATTAAATTGCTTGTAGTACATGAAAGCCATGTTTTTCAAATAAATGTATGAGTTTTATTAACGGTAACCCGACTAAACTGTTTGGATCATCTCCCACTAACTTTTCAAATAAACAAATACCTAATCCTTCGCTTTTAAAACTTCCAGCACAATTAAGTGGCATCTCTGCATCAACGTAGCGCTCCACATCTGCTTTATTTAATGTTTTAAAGTAAACGTGGAAAGGTTCAACCACAGCATGGATCTGCCCACTATCGCTATCAAGTACACATAAGCCCGTATAGAATGTTACACGCTTACCGCTAAAGCTCATTAATTGTTTAATAGCATTTTCTTTGGTGTGCGGTTTACCTAGTATCTTTTCATTACAAAGAGCAACTTGATCAGAGCCAATGATCAGCGCATTATCGTGTAGCTTGGCTACTGCTTGTGCTTTTTCAATGGCGAGTCGCTCCACTAACTGAATAGCCGACTCATCAGGAAGGGCGGTTTCGTCGATATTAGGCTTATCACAAATGAATTCTATCTTTAGTTTATTAAGAATTTCTTTACGAAAGGGGGATGTTGACCCTAACACTATTTTTTTCATTGATATGACTCAAAATTTAATCGGTTTCTGCTAATATAAGGGCAATAAAGAATTTTTAAATCAAATTCGCTAATTTTCTTTTGACACACGGCTTGAACGGCTATATCATGCGCGCCTTATGCAGAATCTGAAACTTCCGATCACGATAGATCCCTATAAAAGCGCACAACGTCGGTTAGTGTGTGAAGGCTTTTTTGAGTCGTCGGAAATGAATAGATTGTTGGCTGCGTGCGAAAGCTGTAGTGAACAAATACATGTTAATGTTGCATTCGGAGTGGATGAACTGGGTTTGATAACTATATCAGGCAAAGGGTCGGTTCCTGCTACGTTAACATGTCAGCGGTGTACTGAGTCTTTAGAGTCAACATTATTAATTGACTTTGTTTTCAGTCCGGTGAAAAATCAGGAAGCTGCTGACGAATTGCCGTCATATTATGACGCAATAGAATTAGATGAAAATGGTGAAGTGAACCTGCGTGAGTTAGTTGAAGACGAGTTAATCCTTGCGATTCCACTAATTCCTAGGCATGATCAACAAGATTGTCAGTCTCCGGCTGATAGTGTTTGGGGAAAGTTGCCTGAAGAGCAAGAGAAGCCGAACCCATTTGACGTGTTAAAAAAACTTAAATAATTAATTGATTTTAGGAGTTAGGCAATGGCAGTTCAAAAGAGCAAGAAGTCTCGTTCAAGACGTGGCATGCGCCGTTCACATGACGCATTAACAGCTGAAAACTTATCAGTAGATCCAGTATCAGGTGAAACACACCGTCGTCATCACGTTACCGCTGATGGCTTTTATAAAGGTGTTAAAGTAGTCGCTAAATAGCGGATACTACATTGAGCGATTTAACCATCGCCATCGATGTTATGGGGGGCGATCAAGGCCCCCTTGTAACATTGCCAGCCGCAATGCTTGCCATAGAAAAATCTGCTGATCTTAAGTTGATTTTATGTGGTGACAACACACTTATTTCAAATTTTCTTCAACAGCATCAGCTAGAAGACCATCCTCGATTATCCATTAAACACACAACTGATGTGGTGACAATGGACGAAAAACCAAGTTCAGCATTACGAACCAAAAAAGATTCATCAATGCGTAAAGCGATTGATTTTGTGCATTCAGGTCAAGCTCATGCTTGTGTTAGTGCAGGCAATACAGGTGCATTGTTTTCAATAGCACATTTTGTGTTAAAAACACTACCTACTGTTGAGCGACCAGCACTTATTTCAGCGTTACCTACACACCACGATGATAAACATGTTTTTATGCTTGATCTTGGTGCTAATGTTTTTTGTGATTCATCGGTTTTATACCAGTTTGGCGTTATGGGCACGGTAATGGCAGAGCAAGTTGAAGCGATTAATAAGCCAAGGGTTGCTTTATTAAACATGGGCGTTGAAGAAATTAAAGGTAGCGATCATATTAAAATGGCCGCAACCTTATTAAGTGAGAACCCTGATATTAACTATGTAGGCTTTATTGAAGGCAATGATATTTTTAATAACAAAGCTGATGTTATCGTTTGTGATGGTTTTGTTGGAAATGTGGCCCTAAAAACGTGTGAAGGCGTTGCTCGTTTGGTGTATCAAAAACTAAAAAGTGTGTTATCGCAACATATTTTTGCCCGATTACTCGGTCGATTTTTCGCTCCAACCTTAAAAAAAATCTTTAAAGCCCTGAACCCCGACCAGTATAACGGCGCAAGTTTGATAGGATTGCGCGGCATTGTGATTAAAAGTCATGGCAATGCTGGTGTAACTGCGTTTACCAATGCAATTTTTGAAGCAATGAAAGAAGTTGAACGTCAAGTTCCTGAAAAAATAACGAAAAAACTTGAACATGGTATAACGAATACCCATTTATCATAAACAGATTACAGATTAATTGGTTGGAATAGCCAGTTAAAAGTCAATAGGTAACTCTATGCAACAAAATTTAGCGTTTATTTTCCCCGGACAAGGCTCACAAGCTGTAGGTATGTTAAAAGACTTTACTGATAATGAGATTGTTCAGCAGACCTTTAACGAAGCCTCTGAGGCATTAGACTATAATGTTTGGCAACTTGTTAATGAAGGTCCAGCAGAGAAGTTAAATCAAACTAACCATACACAGCCCGCTTTACTTACTGCAAGTGTTGCCCTTTGGCGTTTATGGCAAAGTCAATCTAACATTAAACCCGCTGTTCTCGCAGGGCATAGTTTAGGTGAATACTCTGCCTTAGTCTGTGCTGGTGTCCTTTCTTTATCAGATGCCGTTAAATTGGTAGAAAAACGTGGTGAATTTATGCAAGCTTCTGTCCCAGAGGGAATTGGAGCAATGTATGCAATTATCGGTTTAGCTGACGATAAAGTGATTGAAGCCTGTGCTCAGGCGGCAGACGGACAGGTAGTGTCTGCAGTTAACTTTAATTCACCAGGACAAGTGGTCATTGCCGGTCATAAAGAGGCGGTTGAACGTGCAGGTATACTTTGTAAAGAGGCAGGTGCAAAGCGTGCCTTGCCATTACCAGTTAGCGTGCCTTCGCATTGCGCCTTAATGAAAGACGCGGCTGAGCAACTTGCTGAACAATTTAAACAAGTCACGTTTAATACCCCTGACATATCAGTCATTAATAATGTAGACGTGACTGTTGAATCAGATGTAGAAGCCATTAAAATGGCGTTAATTAAACAACTATATAGCCCTGTGCGCTGGACTGAAACCGTAGAAAAATTAGCCCAAGATGGTGTAGATACTGCGTTAGAAATAGGGCCAGGTAAAGTTTTACAAGGGTTAGTAAAAAGGATCAATAAATCAGTTTCTTGTACTTCAATGAATGACAATGCGTCATTGGAACAAGCAAATAACTTATTACAATAGGAACATATATGTTTTCGTTAGAAGGTCAAGTTGCATTAGTGACAGGCGCTAGTCGTGGTATTGGTAAAGCTATTGCAGAACAACTTAAAGCATTAGGCGCAACCGTAGTAGGTACTGCAACGTCTGAACATGGTGCTGAAAAAATCAGCGAATATTTAGGTGCCGGTCAAGGTTTAGTCTTAAATGTTACTGATGATGAATCAATTAGCTCAATGTTTGAAACGATTAAACAAGAGTTTGGCGTTATTGATATTTTAGTGAATAATGCAGGTATTACGCGTGATAACTTATTTATGCGTATGAAAGACGATGAGTGGAATGATATCATCGATACGAACTTATCATCGGTATTTAAAATTAGTAAAGCCGTTATGCGCCCTATGATGAAGAAGCGCTTTGGTCGGATCATAAACATTGGCTCTGTTGTTGGAACAATGGGTAATGCAGGTCAAGTGAATTACGCCACGGCGAAAGCTGGTTTAATAGGTTTTACGAAATCGTTAGCAAGAGAAGTTGCATCACGCGGTATCACGGTTAATACTGTCTCTCCAGGATTTATCGATACCGACATGACACAAACGCTAACAGACGAACAAAAAGAAGGTATTTTTTCACAGGTACCTGCAAACCGTTTAGGTAAGCCAGAAGAAATAGCTAAATCTGTTGCATTTTTAGCCTCTGATGCTGCAGGATACATAACAGGTGAAACATTACATGTTAATGGCGGCATGTACATGGTTTAAACAATGTTTATTTAACATATTGATAATATTTAATAAATAAGCATAATAGCATAACTGTCAACAGGTTAGACCAGCAATAAAAGCAAAACGATAAGCTTGCAAGCTAGCCTGTAGGCGAATACACTACACGCAATTTTGAAAAATTGTATTTTCTACTAAAGGAAAAAAAATGAGTACTATCGAAGAACGCGTAAAAAAAATTACTATTGAGCAATTAGGTGTTAGCGAAGACGAAGTAAAAGTTGAAGCTTCTTTCGTAGACGACTTAGGTGCTGATTCATTAGATACAGTAGAATTAGTAATGGCGTTAGAAGAAGAGTTTGATACTGAGATCCCAGACGAAGAAGCAGAGAAAATTACTACTGTTCAAGCTGCGATCGATTACATCACTTCGAACCAGTAATATGTAAAGTATTCAGGCGGTAATTTTACCGCCTGAATTTTGTTTCATACGCCCCGCTGACGTATTCAAAAAAACAGCTCACCATTCAACGATTCAATTCTATCGGAGGCAACTCTTCCCATGCGTCGTGTTGTAGTAACCGGTTTTGGTATGCTTTCCCCACTTGGCAATGATGCTCAAACTACTTGGCAGCAATTACTTGCGGGTAAAAGTGGCATAGATACCATCGAACATTTTGATACTAGCAGCTTTCCCACTAAATTTGCCGGATTAGTGAAGGGCTTTAATGCTGAAGATTATGGTATTACGAAAAAAGATAGCCGCAAAATGGACATATTCATTCAATATGGTCTTGCAGCTGGTATCCAAGCCATGGATCACTCAGGGTTAACCGTGACAGAACAAAACGCTCACCGCATCGGTGTGGCTGTTGGTTCTGGTATTGGTGGTTTAAGCCTTATCGAAGAAAACCATAGCAAGTATTTACAAGGTGGTGTAAGAAAGCTTTCACCGTTTTTCTGTCCTTCTACTATTTTAAACATGGCAGCAGGCAATTTATCTATTCGTTTAGGCTTGAAAGGGCCAAACATATCTATTGTTACCGCCTGTACTTCTGGTGTTCATAATATTGGCCATGCCGTGCGTATGATCGCTCATGGTGATGCTGATGCTATGATTGCCGGTGGCGCTGAAAAAGCATCAACAGAGCTTGGCATTGGTGGATTTTGTTCCGCTAGGGCTTTATCAACCCGTAATGATGATCCGCAAAGTGCCAGTAGACCTTGGGATAAAGACCGCGACGGTTTTGTGTTAAGTGATGGTGCAGGTATGGTTGTTGTTGAAGAATACGAACATGCCAAAGCGCGTGGCGCAACAATTTATGCTGAAGTGGTTGGTTTTGGTATGAGTGGAGATGCCTATCATATGACATCGCCACCTGCTGATGGCGCTGGGGCTGCATTAGCAATGTCTAATGCATTACGTGATGCAGGAATTTCGCCTGAACAAATTGGTTATATTAATGCGCATGGTACTTCTACACCAGCTGGCGATATCGCTGAAACGAATGCAGTAAAAACCATTTTTGGTGAATTTGCGTATCAAACGATGGTCGGCTCTACTAAGTCAATGACAGGTCATTTACTCGGCGCTGCTGGTGCTGTTGAGACTATTTTTACTGCGCAATCTTTGTTTGAACAAAAAGTAGCACCGACGATTAATCTTGAGAACCCTGATGAAGGCTGTGATCTTGATTACATACAAGATACTGCACGTGACGTTTCGCTAGAGTATGCATTATGTAATTCGTTTGGTTTTGGTGGTACAAATGGTTCTTTAGTGTTAAAAAGAATCTAGAAAATTTCTTGAAACTCAATGAATAAGCCTGAATACTATCTATTCGGGCTTTTTTATATCTGATCATAAAATTTCATGTTGTATTGTTCACTTAATGGTATTAATACTGAAGATATTCCTATCAAAGATCGAGGTTTAGCGTACGGTGATGGGGTTTTTACTACGGCAAAAATTGTTGATGGTACAATCTTATTATTGGCTGAACACATTGAACGTTTAAAAGAAAGTTGTACTCGCATTGCGTTATCGAATATTGACTGGCAAGGATTAAAAGCTGAAATTGTAAAACAATCGGCAGCTTTCCCTTTAGCAGTATTAAAAATTATGATCACTGCTGGCATTGGCGGTAGGGGGTATTCACGAGTTGGCGTATCAAAGCCCAACGTGATTGTTATGGTGCACGAATTCCCGAAGCATTATATCGACTGGCAACAGACAGGCGTTAGCATTGGTATTGCTGAAACTCAATTAGGTATAAACCCTCAGTTAGCAGGTGTTAAACATTTAAATCGTTTAGAACAAGTGCTGATCAGAAAAGAGCTTGATGAAAGCAACTGGCAAGATTTAATTGTCACTGATGTGCAAAGTCACATTGTAGAAACAAGCTGTGCTAACGTGTTTTGGATTAAAAATAATGCTGTTTTTACACCTGAACTTGATAGCTCAGGCGTCGCAGGTTTACTAAGAAATAAGGCGATAAAGCAATATTCCAAAATGAACCTTGTTAAAGCAACTATTGATGCTCTGATAGATGTTGATGCGATGGTTATTTGTAATAGTGTGATGGGTTATGTACCCGTAGCAAACTTTAATGGGCGAACATTATCTCTGTCAGCAGCTTCTCGTTTTATTGGAAAATTAACATGCAATTCATAAAACATTTTATTGAGAAAAAATTTAATTATGCACTAATGTTGCTGAGCATTGTTTGTGTGATTAGCGTAAGTTGTATACTTGGAATAACACAGTACAAAATGGAGCGTGTGAATCCGCTTGAACAAAACACAATGGTAGAGATAGAGCGGGGAATGAGTTTTAATCGTTTTGCTTATCAATTATCAACGTTAGGAATCGTTAAACAACCATTTTGGTTAAAGGTTTACGGTAAACTTAATCCTTCATTTACGCAGATAAAAGCAGGAAATTATTTAATACGTAATGATCAGCGCGTGAAAGATATTTTATTGATGGTCAGCCAAGGGCAAGAACATCAATTTAGTATCACATTTGTTGAAGGCTCTACGCTAACTCAATGGCTAGCACAAATCGTTAAACATCCTAATATTACAAAAACGCTTAATTACAAAGATAACACGTCACTTTATCAACAAGTGGCTTCTGCATTAACACTTGAAACAGCACACCCTGAAGGACTCTTTTTTCCTGAAACTTATGCATTTACGCATAAAACAAAAGACACAGATTTATTAAAGCGTGCGTATCAACAAATGCAAATTCATTTGAATAACGCATGGCAAAAAAGGCAAGGGAACCTTCCATATGCTGACCCTTATGAAGCGTTAATTATGGCTTCAATTATTGAAAAAGAAAGTGGTCAACATTCAGAACATCAAGTCATTTCTTCTGTATTTGTAAATCGATTACAAAAAAACATGCGCTTACAAACCGATCCTACTGTGATTTATGGGATAGGGAGTAACTATAAAGGTAATATCACACGAAAGCATCTAAGAGAAAAAACAAGATATAACACTTATAGAATCAATGGCTTACCTCCTACGCCTATTGCAATGCCAGGAAAGTCAGCAATCATTGCTTCAATGCAACCCGCACAGACTGATTACTATTATTTTGTTAGTGATGGTAATGGAAAGCATATCTTTTCAACGAATTTGAAAGATCACAATCGTGCAGTCGCTAAATATCAATTAGGGCAATAACTTACTTTTTAATTTTGTAATCCAGCCGATCAATAGCGACATGCTTAATGTGCTTTCATTAGCGTTAAACTATCAGTAATGCCTTTCAATTTTACAAGTATTTAAAAGGCGAACTTTATCATAGTGCGCATTGATAATATTAAGTATTATTAGCAGTAGAAGTTGCCACTAGATATTTTGTTTTTCTCATATCTCACGTTTCTTTTTATCTTACATTAATGGCATAAACTGCTATTAAAAAGTTCATTTTCTTTAGTTTGTTGATTGCCTACTGAAGGTTTCTTATTCTTTCAGTTGTTGATCTTTATCTTTCCTTTTGTTACAAAGTGCAAATCGTCTCGCAATTAATACGCATTTTTGAAAGGGAATAAAAGATGAAAATAACAAAAAATAAGATAAGCTTAGCTTTAATGATGTGCACAAGCGTTGTAGGTGGGGTTTTAATTGGTTGTGGTAGTGGGGGAAGCTCTGAATCAAAACAAGAAACAATTACTGAAGATGTAGTTGAAGTGCCAGACAACACAGAGGAGCCTGAACAATCAACATTGTCATTTGAAAAGCAATTTATTGTAACAGCAGCTGATCCTAACCTCTGTATCGATACTACGGCTGACAATAAAGTTGCCTTGACAGATTGTCAAAACACTAAGCCTAGCCAGTTATGGCGTTATGATTTAGCAGATAAATTACTGGTTAATGAATCAACAGATAAATGTGTAACAAGCGCTGATAGCCTTCTGGTACTTAATACGTGTCAAGGTTCAGCAAACCAACAATGGGTATTTGAGGATAATATTTTCTCACAAGATGGGCATTCCTTTGATGTGAATATGAGTGAGTTAAGCCTTATTGTTTATGCAACTCATGGTGGTATTAATCAGCAATGGTTCGTACCTTCTGTGGCCGCTGAATCAATTGATGAGAATTATGTAAGCAGCTTTCCTATTTCACGCGCTAATAAAAGTGCCTACACCATGGAACAAACCATGGATATCATCAATAGAAGAACCCCAATCGACGAACCATTACCTTTTCCGCGAGATGTGAGTGAATTTCCAGGTGATGTTTCAGCTGATAAACCGCGTATTACGAAGCAAGTCACTTTTAATCGATATTTTTATGAAGATACCACGTCTGATACATTGGATAGACAGCACTGGATAAATACTGGCACCTACGCTGTTGCAGGTGAAATTATTGAAATTGACGTAACAGCTGAAGAAAATATTGATGAGTTATATGCCATTATCAATGTGCATACCGATGCATTAGGGTTAAATTCAGCAAATGTGGTAGCCGATAATAGCGTCAAACGTTTTCCTAGCGTGTCTACAAAAATTAGATTACACAACGGCAAGAATCAACTACGAAGCCAGTATGGTGGCCAAGTTGTGATCGCATCGAATAAGTCAGATGATAGTGATGTGACGATAAATGTGTCTAATGTTATTGAAACTACCTATTTCAAACTTGGTCGAGATAATTATAGTGACTGGTTAGCAATCCGCGATAAAAGTGCCCCTTGGGGCGTACTAGAAGGCGAGCATGCGGTACTTGATTTATCTAAAGCTGAATTGCAAAAAGTTGATGACCCAGAAAAGTTATTAAAAACCTTCGATCAAACTGTAACCCTTGTACGCGATCTCGCTGGCTTTGAAGATGATGCTACGGGCGTACATAAAATGCCTACCTTAAAAGAACGTTTTGTTTCTGATGTTCAAATCACCGCAGGTTTTGCCCATGCAGGTTTTCCCATTATGGCTAGCCCAGGCTGGAATTTATATTCACTAGATACCGCACAAAATAATGGTTGGGGTAACTGGCATGAAACTGGTCATAACTACCAGCAGTTCTGTTTATGGAGCAGCGCGTTTGGCACAGAATCAACCGTGAATTTATTTTCACTTTACGCACAAGAAAACGTCAATCAACCTTCTAGAATTCAAATAGAAAATAGATATACCAATGCGATTAATAAATTAAATGATAACTTTTCTTTTACAAACGATGCAGATGTCTGGGATAAATTAGTCTTTTTAATGCAAATTAAACATGCTCTACCTGATATCGGTTGGGATATGTTTAGACAATTAAATAGACGTTTTAGAGAGATGGATACTACGCAGCAAGCATCAGTATGCCAAAGTGATGAAGCTAGTTTTAGCATGACGTTTGAATTGCTTAGCGATATTACTGGCTATGACTTAACAACTCATTTTAAAACCTGGGGAGTTAATGTATCCGAAGCAAGTTATCAAAAAGTAGCGGATAAAAATTTACCTCAACCACCAGTAAATATTTCAGGTGTGAATCCACAGTAAATTCAGTGATGATAGAATGAAGAACAAGGCACAACTTATGTTGTGCCTTTTTTTGACCTTTAATTAATCGAATATTGATATTAAGGAAAGAAGATATTGCAAAGAAACTGCAAGGATTAAAAAGCATTAGCTGAATATTTTTCTTGATACGTATATCATGTAATCATCATTAAAATGAATTCATTATTAAGAGTAAAGATGCAAAAAGGGTTAATGGTTGTATGCGATGGCAGTAATGGGGCAGGTAAAACAACGGTTATCGAAAAGTTAAAAGCGCATGTTATTCATCAAGGCTTAGAGGTTGTTTTAACAAGAGAACCAGGTGGTACACCGATAAGCGAAAAAATTAGAGAAATAATACTCGATAAGAATAACGCAGAAATGTTTGATATTACCGAACTGTTATTATTTGCAGCATCTAGAGCACAACACGTCAATGAAAAGATTCTTCCGGCAGTAGAACGCGGTGCCGTGGTTATTTGCGATCGGTTCGATGCCGCGACCTTTAGTTTTCAACACTATGCGAGAGGTATTGATTTAACCTTGATAAAAACCATTAATGACATTGCAAAAAATGGCTTCCAGCCTGATATGAATATTATTTTAGATCTTGATCCCGTTATTGGTTTATCGCGCGTATATGGCCGCGGTGATAAATTAGATAGGATGGAAGATGAAAAATTAGATTTCTTGATCAAAGCACGAGAAGGTTACCTTGCGCAGGCACGAGAGAATCCAGATACTTTTACCGTCATTGATGCTGCTAATACTAAACAACAGGTTGCTGACGATGCTATTCGCTGTTTAAATTCATTGCTTGTTGCTCGTGGTATTATTTAACGTTTTAGCTATGTTTTACTAAAATAACTAATGGTAAGATCAAGGTGTTAAATTCAAGCATATTCGATAGTGTAATTATCAAGTGTTTGTGCTGTTATTCGTTTTTTGCAATTCACAAGCAGAAGTTTCTCCAGCTTATCACAGGTTAATGTAATGACTACATCTTGGTTATCGTCACATAAGCAACTGCTTTTACAGCAGATAAAACAGCAAACATTACCGCATGCTTTAATGGTTACAGGCGTTGCAGGTTCAGGAAAACTTGAATTAGTGAATTGGTTAGCACAAGCACTATTGTGCCAAGTTTCATTCGTAGATGAGACAAACGGCATTGTGCCTTGTCTACAATGTAAAGGTTGTCATTTAGTCAAACAAGCGTCTCACCCTGACTTATTCCATGTTGAGTTAACCGGCAATAATGTTGGAGTTGATCAGGTAAGAGCATTAGGCCGATTTCTTGAAAAAACCGCGCAGTTTGGCCAACACCAAGTGGCAATTGTGCATCAAGCAGATAAACTTACGGAATCGGCTGGTAACGCGTTACTTAAAACACTGGAAGAGCCAACCAAAAATAGCTTTATTGTCTTGATTGCAAATGATGAACAACGTTTATTACCGACGTTAATTAGTCGATGCCGTGTCGTTGCTATTCGACCGCCTATCGGTGAGGGTTTATTACAGGAATTAGGCGGCCAAAGTGATGACCCATTTGTAAATTTGTCACATTTACCTGAAATTACTGATCCAAAAATAATGGCACAGTTTCATCAAACACGTGAAAAGTTTCATTATTTTATCACGACAACTCATGGTCGAATGGCATTGCTTGAACTTTTAAAATCTAATGATAATAGTGCTCGTTGGCTAGAAAAAATAATAACTGATTTAGTACGAGGGCAATCACAATGGTTGCATGTTGAACCAACAAACGTATCATTTACTAATGACCTAACAAAGCAGCAGTTTTGGCAAATATATAATATCATCAAACAATTTAATCAAAAAAGTGCAAAATTAAGCCAGTTTAATCGTGAATTTGGTTTAGAAAAACTACTGGTCGATATACAAATGATTTTGCAAAACAAGGAGAACGAATATGGAACCGCTCTATCTTGAGTTTGTAAGTGAAAGAGATTTATATCAATCTTATATGCCGTTTGTAAAAAAAGGCGGATTATTTGTGAGAACTACAGAAACGTTTGAGCTTGATACAGATATAGAATTACAGGTACTTTTGCCTGATTCATTAGAGCCTTCAACTATTGTCGGTAAAGTGTGTTGGATAACACCCGTAGGTGCACAAAATGGCACGCCGGCAGGTATTGGGATCAGCTTTATTGAAGATCCTGAAAGTACTCGAAGCCAAATAGAAAAATCGATAGGACGCTTGCTGAGTTCATCTGATCCTACACTTACCATGTAAATATTAAGGAATATTCGTTGTATATTGATTCTCACTGTCACTTAGATCGACTTGATTTATCAGAGTTTGATAATAATTTAGATAATGTTGTAGCAGCAGCAACTTCTGCTGGTGTGAGCCACTTATTGTGTGTTTGTGTGACGCTAAAAGACTTCCCCGCAATGGCTGAGAAAACTGCGCATTTTGATAATGTATTATTATCTTGCGGTGCACACCCTTTAAACCAAGAAGATGCCATAAATGAAAACAACCTTGCCCAGTTAGCGACGCATCCCCGTGTTATTGCTATAGGTGAAACAGGGTTAGATTATCATTACGCACCTGAAACTAAAGACCTACAATTAGATTCGTTTCGTAAACATGTTCGTGTTGCTAGAGCATGTGATAAACCGCTTATTATTCATACTCGTGATGCTCAACAAGATACATTAACAATTCTACGTGATGAAAAAGCAAGTGATGTTGGTGGTATTTTACATTGCTTTACTGAAACTTGGGACATGGCTGAGCAAGCGATTGAATTAGGTTTTTATATTTCATTTTCAGGTATCGTGACGTTTAAAAACGCCAGTGCTTTAAGGGAAGTGGCTAAATTAGTGCCAGATGATCGTTTTTTAATTGAAACAGACTCTCCTTATTTGGCGCCGGTTCCTCATAGAGGGAAGCAGAATCAACCCGCTTATGTCGTGGAAGTAGCTAAACACTTAGCGAGTATTCGTGGCCAATCTGTGGAAGATATTGCAAGGCTATCATCTGAAAATTACCGTCGGTTATTTAAACTTTAATTGATTTATTAGCCCCAAAAAATAGCCCGAAACGAGGAGTTTCGGGCTCAGGGGATGGCTCAAAATAAGAAATGAGCCGTGCGCTAATTAACAAGTTCTATCGCAAATCAATGAATAGGTAAGCGAGCATCATTGTTTAATATTTGAACTGTTAAAAGTAATTGTAGTGCATAAAAGTTGAATTGCTAGATAATTTTTTATTTATTTGTAGTTCCTTGATAATAAAAGATAATTATTCATATAGATGTATGGTAAATAAAAGTTATCCTAAGGTTATGAACGACATTGCCACACCTTATGCACAGAGTTATTAAGGGGGTTCAAAACACTAGACGTGGGTATCAGCCCTATCAGACACGATGTTAACTATTTCGGGTTTGCTTTGTGCTTTGTTTATGCCTACTTAGTACTTGTATGAAAGCGTTAAGATATTTTAGGGATAGAACGATAATGTTTGAAGCTGTGAATACTCATTTAGCTGACTCTTTTACTGCTTGGTTAGCTTAACATTAACTTTAATCCGTCTTTGTAGCGCCTAGATAAATTTAACCTTTTGCCTGATTGCATTTTTACTTCGCTATCGCCACTACTCAGCGGAGTAATTGATTCGATTGCATCTAACCTTACCGCATGAGAACGGTGAATTCGGCAAAACCCTTTGTTTTCCAATTTTGCTATTAATGCCGTTAAGGTCGAACGAATAGGGTACACACGCTCATCAATATGTAAATTTACATAATTTCCGGAGGCTTCCATCCACTCTACATGTTCAATTTTTATAATAAACTCTTTGCCAAGTTTCTTGATTAGCAACCGATCAATATTTGGGGTTCGTTGTTGGTTATCAATTTGTGGCTCTCCTTCCTGAATAGGGTTTGCTTCACCCTGTAATCTACTGAGTATAAAGCGGTAAGCGTGAATAAAGATCACAAAAAACACAAAAGACCAGGTATCTTTTCTCAGCTCATAGAGCATTTCGAAACTGATATTACCAAAATCATAGTGACGAGAATTTAATGCGTAGATAAATTTTCGCATAAGTACCATCAATAAGACATGACAGAATGAAAAGACAATTGCAGCGCTAAAATAGATAGCGAATGTACGCTTAATTTGTTGCCCGTTAAGAGGGACTCTATTGATTAAAGTGATGATTAATGGAAACAATAGAAGTGAGCTTAAAGCGCTAGTATATTCCCATGTAAAAGGCTCCCATAAACTAAAAGGTAAAGTGCCTCCGGTACGCTTGGCTTCCATCAGTACAGATGTTGCTAGTACTGTGGCATTAATGAAAAAATAACAAAATAAAAACAGCATTTCATAGCGCATTTTATTCCGCTGGTAATGCATTAATGTATCCACAACGATTTTTACCTCTTTTGTAATTAACCTTATCCCTAAACGCCACCGTTTATCCCTAACTATTGTTTATTAAGCCTTTTTCACAGTTTCCGTTAATAAACTCATTCATCATAACAGTATTTGAACACAAAGGAATATCAATACTATGAGTTACCCATCAATAAAGGATGTTATAAAAAAGGTTAACTTTCGACCTCAAGATCACTCACAGATGCCACAAAGACGTTATGATCTTGACTGGTTGAGAGTCATTTTATTTAGTTTATTAATTATTCATCATGTAGGTATGTTTTATGTACTCAATTGGGGGTTCCATGCAAAAAGCCAATACCGCTATGAATGGTTAGAAAGTGTGCTTTTAGTGGTTGAGCCTTGGCGTATGCCAGCCATTTGGTTTATTTCCGGTGTCGCTATCAGGTTTATTCTAATAAAAGTGACGATTTTATCTTTTATTTCACTACGCAGTTTACGACTGTTATTACCATTAGCCTTCGGGATCTTTATTGTCGTCCCTCCTCAATTATATATAGAAATGACGGCAAATGGCGATATTGTCATGGATTTTTGGCGATTTATGCAGGCGTTTTATGATCCACAATCAACATTATTTGAACAGTATCAGGCAGGTATATGGCCTCATATTGATGTGAACCATTTATGGTACTTACGATCGCTATGGTATTACTCATTAACGTTGGTATTTTTGTTACCCGCTTTAAACAGTAACATTATCGAAGGGCTTAAGTCATGGCTAGCGAGTAGACATGGGTTTTGGACGGTTTTATGCTTAATTGTCTGCGTTTTTGCTGTTCAAATAATATGGAGAAATGATGAGACACGTTATCCCATAGGCTTTCTGTTTTTAATGCTAGGTTATCTGGTCGGTTGGCATACGGTATTTTGGCAAAAACTGCTTACGGCTATAAGGCCATTATGCGCTAGTTTTATTGTGCTTTGTATTTGCTTTCTGATTGTCTATAACCTTTATTATCTTGATATGTATAAGGGAATTGAGCTTCCTCACTTAATTGAAGCGATTAGTTTATTTACTTATAGTGCGTTACGCATAGTAGGTTTATTTTTAGTGTTAGCGCTTAGCCATCGTTTTTTAACTAAAAAAACACAAAAACTCGCTTACTTTAACGAAGCAGTATATCCATTTTATCTTTTACATCAGTCTATAATTTTGGTGGCAGGCTATTACTTAACACAGTTATCGTTAGGGGCAGTGTTTGAGTCACTGATACTGCTATTTATTACAACAGCCATGTGTTTTCTGCTTTTTGAGTTGATCAAACGTATTGAGCTATTACGCCCATTCTTTGGCTTGAAAATGCAAGGTAGTTATCCTTCATGGAGTGTTTCATTAGGTTATATCATCGGCGGTCTTCTGATCAGCCCTTTAATTTATCAATTAATTTTTTAAGCAATCAAACGCAATATGTGATGATGTTTAAAACATGATTAGCGTCGCATCACAGCGTTTATTTTTTATTTTACACCTTAAGTGTCGACAATTATATTTATTGAACCCTTGAATTAGTTTTATTATCGGTTATGATCGCTGCAATATTTTTTAGATTGTCGACAATTTATGCCGAACAATAACCCAACACATCGCCAAGCAGTCACAACTGCAGATAAAGTATTTCAACAATTACAGTTTGCCATCGTTGAAGGTGAGATAGCAGCAGGTAGTAAAATTAGCGAGCCTGAACTGGCTAAACGCTTTGATGTCAGTCGAGCAACGCTTCGGGAAGCATTAAGTCGCCTAGAAAAATGCCATTTAATTGTGCGAAAACCTAATGTGGGGGCGCGTGTTGTTGAATGCACTATTGAAGGATTATTGGAGATATACCAAGTAAGAGAAGCACTTGAAGGTATGGCGTGCCGACTTGCTGCTGAAAATATGACAAAACAGGAAATTGTCGACATGCAAGCTATGCTTGATATGCATGCTAAGTCAAAAGCGTTGAAAGATGGCATTGCGTATTATCAAGAAGAAGGCGATCTCGACTTTCATTATAAAGTCATCTTAGCAAGTCATAATCAACAACTTATTGATTTGCTTTGTGGGCAACTGTACCACTTAGTCCGTATGTATCGTATTCAGTTTGGCATGAACAGTCCAAGAGCTACTAAGGCGTTTAATGAACATGCCAATATTTTACAAGCTATTATTGACGGTGATGGCGAGTTAGCAGAAATTCTAATGCGGCGACACATCGGCGCATCACGCAAAAATATCGAACAAAAAATTAAACAATTATCGCAAAACGCGCAATAAATAACATAATTCATATATAGCAAGTGAGGAGCTCACGATGTCTACACAATTATCACCTGGCGCAAAGTTTCGTCAGGCCATTACAAAAAATAAGCCATTGCAAGTAGTTGGAACTATCAATGCCTATTGCGCCATGATGGCTGAACAGCTAGGTCATCAAGCCATCTATTTATCCGGTGGAGGAGTAGCAAATGCATCTTATGGTTTACCCGATTTAGGCATGACATCGTTAAATGATGTCATTGTTGATGTTCAGCGGATCACCTCAGCATCAAGTTTACCCTTACTTGTTGATATAGATACAGGTTGGGGTGGCGCATTTAACATTGCTAAAACAATTAAGGATATGGAAAAAGCAGGTGCTGCTGCCGTTCATATAGAAGACCAGGTGGCGCAGAAACGATGTGGTCATCGTCCAAATAAAGAAATCGTCTCGACAGAAGAAATGGTTGACCGTATTAAAGCGGCTGTAGATGCACGAACAGATGTGGATTTTTTCATTATGGCAAGAACTGATGCATTTGCTCAAGAAGGGCTAGAAAAAGCTTTAGCGCGCGCGAAAGCATATGTAGCAGCTGGTGCAGATGGTATTTTTGCCGAAGCGGTAAAAACGGAAGAACACTATCGTGCGTTTACTGAAGCGTTAGATGTACCAGTGTTAGCAAATATCACTGAATTCGGTCAAACAGAGCTTTGGAATAAAGCGCAACTCGGTGAGTGGGGATGCCAAATTGTGCTTTACCCACTTACTGCATTTAGAGCAATGAATAAAGCGGCTGAATCAGTTTATAAAACATTACTTGCTGATGGTGTTCAAAAAGCAGAAATAGATAACATGCAAACCCGTATGGAACTGTATGATTACCTGGGATATCACGAATACGAAAAGAAACTTGATTCGCTATTTGCTGAAGGCAAAAACAAATAATAAAACAAACAAATAAGTACGAAAGCACCCAAGAAAAGTGAGGAAAGAACATGGTTGATAAAAAATTAAGTGGCGCAGGGCTACGTGGACAAAGTGCTGGAGAAACAGCTTTATGTACTGTCGGTAAAACAGGCGCAGGACTAACCTATCGTGGTTATGATATAAACGATCTTGCTGAAAATGCGCAATTTGAAGAAGTTGCGTATCTACTTCTTTATGGAAAGCTACCAAATCAAACAGAGTTAACTCGTTATAAAGCAAGGTTAAAAGGTATGCGTTCAATGCCTGATGCACTTAAATCTGCATTAGAGCTTATTCCAGCAACAGCACACCCTATGGACGTTATGAGAACCGGTTGTTCTATACTAGGTAACCTTGAAACAGAAAATAGCTTTTCAGAGCAATTAGATCATATCGACCGCTTACTAGCGATTTTTCCAGGATTAATTAATTATTGGTATAACTTTAGCCATAACGGTATACGTGTGAACGTTGAAACAGATGCTGATTCCATCGCTGAACAGTTCTTATGGACGTTACACGATAAAAAGCCAGAGCCAATGCATGTTGATGTTATGCATGCATCATTGATTTTATATGCTGAGCACGAATTTAACGCTTCAACCTTTACTGCGCGTGTTTGTGCATCAACATTGTCTGATTTGCATAGTTGTGTAACAGCTGCAATTGGTTCCTTGAGAGGGCCATTGCATGGCGGTGCAAACGAAGCGGCTATGGATATGATTGAGCAATGGCAATCTGCTGACGAAGCAGAAGAGGCCATTATGGGCATGTTAGCGCGCAAAGATAAAATAATGGGCTTTGGTCATGCGGTTTATCGTGAAGTAGATCCACGAAATGCAATCATTAAAAAGTGGTCTGAAAAACTTGCAAAACTTGATGGCGATACACGTCTTTATGACGTTTCTGAACGTTGTGAAGCTGTGATGTGGCGAGAGAAAAAACTCTTCTGTAATGCTGATTTTTTCCATGCTTCAGCCTACAATTTTATGGGTATACCAACAAAGCTATTTACACCAATCTTCGTTTGTTCGCGTGTTTCTGGTTGGACAGCACACGTGATGGAGCAGCGTGAGAATAACCGCATTATTCGTCCATCTGCAGATTACACTGGCCCAGAATCTATGCCTTGGGTTGCAATTGCAGATCGCGATTAATCTTAACATTCTCGTTATGTTTAATTTCAATGGTGGCTAAATGGCCGCCATTTCACTTTTTGTGGACTACGTTATGAACTATGAATATCGCAAACCATTACCTAATTTCAAAATGGCAGGGATGCCTATTGATTTTTACGATACTCGCGCTGCAATAGAGGCGATAACACCGGGTAGTTACGCCAAGCTGCCTTATACATCGCGCGTTCTTGCCGAGCAACTTGTACGTAAATGTGACCCAAGTACCTTGCAGGATGCTTTAAAACAGATTATCGATGGAAAACGTGATTTAGACTTCCCTTGGTATCCTGCTCGTGTTGTTTGTCACGATATATTAGGTCAAACCGCATTAGTTGATTTAGCCGGTCTACGTGATGCTATTGCAGAGCAAGGCGGTGACCCAGCAAAAGTAAATCCAGTGGTACCAACTCAACTTATTGTTGATCACTCATTAGCGGTAGAAGCCGCGGGTTTTGATCCTGACGCTTTTGAAAAAAATCGTGCTATTGAAGATAGACGAAATGAAGATCGCTTTCATTTTATCGAATGGACGAAAACAGCGTTTAAAAATGTTGATGTTATTCCAGCAGGTAACGGCATCATGCATCAAATTAATCTTGAAAAGATGTCACCTGTTATACAGCTGCGAGACGGTGTGGCTTTTCCTGATACTTGCGTAGGTACAGATTCTCATACTCCTCACGTAGATGCTTTAGGCGTTATTGCCATTGGTGTTGGCGGCTTAGAGGCGGAAACTGTGATGCTAGGACGTCCATCTATGATGCGTTTACCGAACATCGTTGGAGTTGAATTAGTTGGACAAAGACAACCCGGTATTACCGCGACTGATATTGTTTTGGCTATTACTGAATTTTTACGTAATGAAAAAGTGGTAGGCACCTACCTTGAGTTTTTCGGTGAAGGCGCTCGTAGTTTATCCATTGGGGATCGTGCAACTATTTCTAATATGACGCCTGAGTATGGTGCTTCAGCCGGTATGTTCTATATTGATGAACAAACTATCGATTACCTTAAAATTACAGGTCGCGAGCCAGAACAAGTCGAACTTGTTGAAGCCTATGCAAAGCATACGGGTTTATGGGCAGATGATTTAATAGGTGTACATTATGAACGTGTATTAACCTTTGATTTATCGTCCGTGGGCCGTAACATGGCAGGGCCATCAAATCCACATCGTCGTTTGGCGACTTCTGAGCTTGTATCGAAAGATATTGCAAAAAATTTAACCGATTGCCAAGCACAAGAGGCAAAAGGTGAAATGCCGGATGGCGCTGTAATTATCGCTGCAATTACTTCTTGTACAAATACGTCTAACCCAAGGAATGTGGTTGCTGCTGGTTTAGTCGCAAAACGTGCTAATGAACTTGGTTTAGTACGTAAACCATGGGTAAAAAGCTCTTTTGCTCCTGGTTCTAAAGTGGCGAAGTTATATTTGGAGGAAGCAGGGCTACTATCTGAATTAGAAAAATTAGGCTTTGGTATTGTTGCTTACGCTTGTACAACTTGTAATGGTATGTCAGGCGCATTAGATCCTGATATTCAACAAGAGATCATTGATAAAGATTTATATGCAACAGCGGTGCTGTCAGGTAATCGAAATTTTGATGGTCGTATTCATCCATATGCTAAGCAAGCATTTCTAGCTTCTCCTCCTTTAGTAGTAGCGTATGCTATTGCAGGCACTATGCGCTTTGATATTGAGCAAGATATATTAGGCAAAGATCAAGCAGGTAATAACATTACCTTGAAAGATTTATGGCCAAGTGATGAAGAGATTGATGACATTGTTAAACGCTGTGTAAAACCTGAGCAGTTCAAAAAAATATATACGCCAATGTTTGATTTAGGCGCATTTGAGCCTGCTGAAAGTCCTCTTTATGACTGGCGCGAAAAGTCTACCTATATTAGGCGTCCACCCTATTGGGAAGGGGCGCTTGCTGGTGAACGAACAATGAAAAATATGCGGCCGCTTGCGGTACTAGGTGACAATATCACCACTGATCATTTATCGCCATCTAATGCTATTATGTTAGACAGTGCAGCTGGTGCATATTTGGACAAAATGGGGTTGCCAGAAGAAGATTTTAACTCATATGCTACACACCGCGGTGACCATTTAACGGCACAGCGTGCAACATTTGCCAACCCTAAACTCTTTAATGAAATGGTACGAGATGAAAACGGTGATGTTATTCAAGGTTCTTTAGCGCGTATAGAACCTGAAGGAACTCAAAGTCGCATGTGGGAAGCGATAGAAACTTATATGGAACGGAAGCAACCGCTGATCATTGTGGCCGGCGCTGATTATGGCCAAGGCTCTTCACGTGACTGGGCTGCAAAAGGTGTTCGTCTCGCCGGTGTTGAGGTAATTATTGCTGAAGGGTTTGAGCGTATACATCGTACCAATTTAATTGGTATGGGAGTACTACCACTTGAATTTATTAACGGTGATACACGTAATACCTATGACATTGATGGTAGCGAAACGTTTGATGTGGTTGGTCAAACCTCCGCTGGCGGCCATATGAAGGTTATTATGGTAAGGGCAAACGGTGAAAAAGTTGAAATACCTGTTAAGTGTCGTCTAGATACAGGCGAAGAGGTTACTGTGCATCGTGCCGGCGGCGTTTTACAAAAATTTGCTACTGATTTTTTAGAGTCAAAAGTGTAATAGGTGATATGCCACATTACTGTTAGGCGGCTTATGTCGCCTTTTTTAACCATAATAATCACCTTACGACTGTAGATATAAATTGATGTAAGGTAGTAACGTTTTAGTTAAGGAAATTAAAATGTCTTTTGCAGCACAAATTAAAATACCCGCGACCTATATGCGGGGTGGAACATCTAAAGGTGTATTTTTTAATATGTCCGATCTTCCAAAAGCATGTCAAAAAGCAGGAACTGCGCGTGATAAGTTATTACTGCGTGTGATGGGAAGCCCAGATCCTTATGGCAAACATACAGATGGAATGGGTGGTGCAACGTCAAGTACTAGCAAAGCAGTGATATTGTCTAAATCAGAAGAAAAAGATCACGATGTTGATTATTTATTCGGTCAAGTTGCTATTGATAAACCGTTCGTTGATTGGTCTGGAAACTGCGGTAATTTAACGGCTGCCGTTGGTGCGTTTGCTATAACGTCTGGACTAGTAGATCAACGTAATATTCCAGACAATGGTTTTTGTACAGTGAGAATTTGGCAGAAAAACATTGCTAAAACAATAATTTCTAAGGTTCCCATTAATAATGGACAGGTGCAAGAAACTGGAGGCTTTGCCTTGGATGGCGTTACTTTTCCCGCAGCTGAAGTACCAGTAGAATTTCTTTCTCCGGTTGATCCTAATGACGCAATGTTTCCTACCGGTAATATTATTGATGATTTGGAAGTGCCGGGTATAGGCACATTTAAAGCGACTATGATTAATGCGGGTATTCCAACAATCTTCCTTCATGCTGAAGATATTGGTTATCTTGGTACAGAGCTACAAGGTGATATTAATGGTAGTGAAGTAGTCCTTCGCTATTTTGAGACTATACGTGCTTATGGTGCGATAAAAATGGGTTTGATCAAAACGGTAGCAGAGGCGCAAAGTAGACAACACACACCTAAAGTTGCTTTTGTTGGCAAGCCAGTAAGTTACCAAGCATCTAGTGGAAAACAGATCCAAGCCGATGACATCGATTTAAATGTGCGTGCGTTATCAATGGGGAAGTTACACCATGCTATGATGGGGACAGCGGCTGTTGCTATTGGTACAGCTGCAGCAATTCCCGGGACCGTTGTCAATATAGCCGCAGGTGGTGGTGAACGAGAAAGTGTTAATTTCGGCCACCCGTCGGGTACGTTAAAAGTAGGTGCAAGTGCGCGATATATTAACGATAAGTGGTTAGTTGAAAAAGTGACTATGAGTAGGAGTGCACGCGTGCTAATGGAAGGTTGGGTACGAATACCTGCTGATAGCTTTTAACGGAAATACACCTGCATGACTTTTCAGCGCTTTAGTTGAACCCAAAGAGCAGCGTTTTTTGTCATTTATACGTCGTTATTGCTTTTTCATGTGGAATAACCACAGATTAATCGCAATGCCTTGTCTAAATACCAATAAACGGAAAAGATCAACAGGGCCTAATAACAGTTGTTACTTTTGATTACAGTTATTGGCTTTGACTTCTGTAAACTAGACAACAACACTGGTAAAGTCAGTGTTGTTGTCTTGAATTTACTTAAGGTCTGTTACTTACCTTAGGTTATTTGCTAGGGTTAGTTTTATTCAAAGGAATTGATTATGGGTAAGAATTTCATTGTTAATTTGACTTTGTTGTACTTTGTGTCGGTACATGCCATTGCAAGTGAAATAAAAATACCGGCGAATATTAAAGTATTGCAAGTTAACGATACGCAATATACTGCAAGTTTTTTTGACCGAAGTACTTCATACGCTATTAGTATTGGTCTAAATGAATTGCACTTACAATTTAAAGAATTGGTTGAGGATGTTGAAAACGACGACCATACCATCATTTACTCTAAGCCATTCGTGATTATTTTCACGCTTAAAACAGCAAAAGACTTAACACTGCTTGTACCAGAGTTTAACTCTGAAACACAGGTAAGAGCCTACGCAAAGAAGCCAACCATTCTTTTAGTTGATCGAAACCAGCGAAACATCAATCACACATTATACGATGTTAAAGATTACAAATCGCAACAAAGCAATCAATTTGATCTAACAATACATGATAAATCTACACGCCTGATAAGTCAGCAGGATGAAAAGCTACCTCAACAAGTTACAGAAAAAAGCCATTCAGATTCGATTCATCAATTTACCGATAAGATGCCGCTTGAAATGCTTCATTATTGGTGGAAAAAAGCATCTACTGAGCAAAAAGTCGAGTTTTTAGACAAAGTTAATCTAGAATCAAAGAAAGGAAAGTAATATGAAATTATTGATAAAAACGTGTGTAATAATAAGTCTCGTTTTGTCTAGTGCTGTAAGCGCAGATGAAGGCATAGAAGTAATAGGCAAAGCAGAAGTGAAAGCTCAGCCGGATCAATTTTCCTTAACAATTAGTATTAAAGAACGTGGCATCGCCGCTAGCAAAGTAAAGCAAATTGTTGATAAAAAAAGTGAACAAGTCGTCAGCATGTTTATCAAGCAAGGGGTGTCCGAGTCTCACATTGATTCGTCAATGTTACGTATGTATCCTATTTTTGAAAAACCAGAAGTTATGATAGAAAACGCTGAATTAGAACACCGCGCTAGTCACAATAATACAGTAAAATTTCCGTTACAAAAGCAAGAAAAGAAAGTACAAAAAATAAGACTTTTTGATGTTGCCCGTACTATTTCTGTAAAACTAAATTCGCTTGAGCAATACGACAGTGTTTTAGAACACTTGGTAAAAATAGGTGTCAGTAATATTTCCCCCATACAGCTAGGTTTTAGTGATCCTGATGCACTTTACCAACGTGCATTATTACAAGCTATTGATAATGCAAAAGCTAAAGCAAGGAATATTGCTAAGCAACTTGGTGTATCGGTAGGAAAAGTTATGTCAATTAAGGAGACTGGTTATCATGCACCTTCAGTGTATCGTATGGCAGCGATGGAATCTAAAGCCGGTTTTAACTCTCAAGCTACAGAACGTTCAGTTTCTGCACAAGTTGCGATAACATTTCAAATAATTTTGTAGAAATAAGGTTTATTTGGGCTGGCTCGCACATAAAGCTTTAATTTCAGCCTTTATCAAGGTATGTTATGCCAATTTTAAAGGCTGACGTGTTAGAATGTCAAAAATCGAACTTTATCAACAACTGAAGCTACAAGTTTCAGCGTTAATAAGCACCGAACATGATATGGTAGCTAATATGGCTAATATCAGTGCATTATTGTTTGAATACCTACCTGATGTTAATTGGGTAGGTTTTTATCGTTCAATCGAAGATGAATTAGTGCTAGGTCCTTTCCAAGGGAAAGTGGCGTGCATACGTATTCCTCTCGGTAAAGGTGTTTGCGGTACGGCTGCAAGTGAAGGAAAAACACAACGAATTGCTGATGTACATCAATTTAGTGGGCATATTGCCTGTGATGCAGCAAGTAATTCAGAAATTGTTATTCCTGTCTATCATCAAGAAAAAGTTATCGCGGTATTAGATATAGATAGCCCAATTAATGATAGGTTTGATGTAGAAGATCAACAAGGGCTGGAAAGCTTAGTGAAAGTGTTTGAACAAACCTTGTATTTAGAGCAACAAGCATTATGAAAGAGCTTGTTGTCATACATGATTACCTTGTTTCTGAAGAAGTCGTTGGTGACTGGGACGGCAATGAAGAACAAGCAACAGAAAACATAAATCAGCTTTATCATACGTTATATGATTACGCTGAGGAAGATATTGATCCAGCAGAGTTAAGCGAGCTTTTAGAGCTAGTTTGGCAACATTGGATTGGGCAAGAGGCATTAGCAGAGTTAACACTTGATGACATCAGTGATTGGTGTCAACATTTACTAATGAATCGTGAACAGTATTTAAACGACGAATAAATTAATTAAGTAGTTATTATGGAAACGAAAACAGAAACTGAAGCGGTTACAGAACAGCCGGCAGAAAAAGAAAACAAACGCACAAGTGCGAAAGAAATTATCGCGCATTTAGCGGAAAAATTTCCTGCATGCTTTTCGGTTGAAGGCCCAGCAAAACCTTTAAAAATAGGTGTATTTCAAGAGTTAGCTGCACGGCTTGAAGGTGATGAAATCGTGAGTAAAACACGGTTACGACAAGCCTTAAGACATTATACAAGTAGTTGGCGCTACTTAAAGGCTATCAAAGTTGGTGCTCAACGCATTGATATTGATGGAAACGAGGTTGCTGAGATTGATCAAGAGCAAGCTGATCATGCCGCAAAATCATTAAAAGAAAGCCAAGAAAAATTTGGTAACAAAAATCCTAAAGACAGTCAAAAGAAAAAGCCTTATAAAGGTAAGACGCCTGAAAATAAGGGTTCTCACGCAAAATCAAATGCTAAAGATAAAGCAAAATATAAAACTGTTAGTGCATCTAAACGTGCGCAATCTAAACCAGCGGCTAAACTTAAACCTGTCGATGCTAGCGCAGTAAACGTTGGCAAAGCCGTTAAAGTTCAACTAGGTAATGCACCGATGGACGCAGTAATTACTGAAATTTCAGGCAATGATATTTCGGTGCAACTAAGTTCAGGAATGGTTGTCAAAACACAGGTTAAGAACATATACATTGAATAATTTGGAGTAGCAAGCATGCTAAAAATTTGTCGTACCGCACTTGCCATATCATTAACGTTTTCTAGCGTTAATCTTTTCGCATTCTCTAATGACCAAGAGACTTCTCTGCCTATTTTAGCGCCAGAGAGTCAGCATGCTGTCTCCAGCAAAAGAATTGCTGCTAAGTTTTCGCGTTCACATTATAAGCCAGTAAAAATTAACGATGATTTGTCCGAACAAATTTTTGATCGTTATTTAAAGCAACTTGATTATGGTCGAAATGTTTTTCTTGCCAGTGATATCACTGAATTTGAACAACATAAAGATGATTTTGACACGGTTGTTGCTCGTGGAAAATTAGATATTCCGTATCATATCTTTAATGTTAACTTACAACGTAGGCTTGAACGTTATCAATTTGCGTTAAGCCTATTGGAAACACCTTTCGATTTCACTAAAGATGAAACCTATACTTTTGACCGCGAAGACGCAGAGTGGCCAACGTCTGAAGACGAGCTTAATGAATTGTGGCGTCAAAAAGTAAAGTATGATGCGCTAAATTTAACATTAACAGGTAAAGAGTGGGATAAAGTTAAAGAAATTTTAACGAAGCGATATAACTACGCGATTAAACGCTTAAAACAAAGCGAAAGCGAAGATGTTTTCCAATTAGTGATGAACAGCTTTGCGCGTGTAGTTGAACCTCACACATCGTATTTATCTCCGAGAAATGCAGAGCGTTTTCAAATGGAAATGAACCTATCTTTAGAAGGGATAGGTGCAGTGCTTCGAGCAGAAGAAGATTATACCGTTATTCAGAGTGTTGTTAGCGGTGGACCGGCGGATAAATCGAACCAATTAAAACCGAAAGATCGCATTGTTGGTGTTTCACAGGGTGATGAAAAGTTTGAAGATGTGATTGGTTGGCGACTAGACGATGTGGTTGATTTAATTAAAGGTCCTAAAGGGACGAAAGTTCGATTGCAGGTTTTGCCTGGTCAAGCAGTTGATGAATCAAGTATTAAAGTTGTATCAATTGTTCGTGATAAAATTGTCTTGGAAGACAGGGCAGCGAAATCAAAAGTAATCTACGAAAAGCCAGGTGATGAGAATAGTAAAAAGTTGGGTGTGATAGATATACCTAGTTTTTACAATGGCCTTTCTGCACATGTGAAAAAAGAAATTGATAAACTGAATGCCGAGAACGTAGAAGGGATTATTATTGATTTACGTGGCAATGGTGGTGGTTCGTTAACCGAATCAACATTGTTGACCGGGTTATTTATTGATCGTGGTCCGGTAGTGCAAATTCGAGATGGTGCAAATCGTATTTCTATCAATAGTGATAAAGATGGTGTTACATACTATGACGGGCCATTAACCGTTATGGTTGACCGTTATAGTGCATCCGCATCAGAAATTTTTTCTGCGGCAATTCAAGATTATGGTCGTGGGGTTATTATTGGTGAGCAGACTTTTGGTAAAGGGACTGTTCAACAGCACAGACCCATTGCTAGAATTTATGATATTAATGAAAACCCTTATGGCAGTATACAGTACACGATTGCTAAGTTTTACCGCATCAATGGTGGTAGTACGCAACATAAAGGTGTAGTGCCTGATATTGCATTTCCCACTGCGATTGACCCAGAAGATTGGGGTGAAAGCAAAGAGGAAAATGCATTACCGTGGGATATGGTACCTAAAGCTAACTTCAAATCATTAACGGATGTTTCAACTGATGTTGAATATTTAACGTCGTTGTATCAAGAACGCGTGAAATCTAATCGAGAGTTCAATTATCTGTTAGAAGACATTGCACGATATCAAGCAGAAAAAGACGACAAAACCGTGTCATTAAATTTAGCTAAACGTGAAGCTAAACGTGATGAAAGAAAGGCGAAACAACTGGCAAGAACTAATGAACGTTTAGTGGCACTAGGTCTTGAAAAAGTAGAAAATTTAGATGATTTACCTGAAGAGCTCGAAGAGTTAGATCCATTTTTAGAGGAAACTGCACGCATCACCTTTGATTTTGTCTCATTGGGAAAAGTAGCAAAAAATAACAGTAAAGACTGAGTATAAGAAAGCCGCCATTTAGGCGGCTTTCTTATATGTAACCTCCTCAATGTACAACAATTGAGCAACAGTAAGAAAAATATCGCATTCTCACTGCTTTTCAGCACAAATTACTTGCACAATGTCTTAAGGCACGGCATGTTATGCTTGCTAACTTATAACTATAATTAAGTATTAAAAAGACATTTTATGACAAATCAAAATCCACCTAAAGCACCCTCAATGCTTGATTCATTTATTCCAATCGTAGTGCTCGTTATATTACTTTCTGCTGCGGTAACCTATTTTTCAGATAACTCTTCGTATGGACCAAATCAAATTGCTTTGATGATCAGTATGGGGGTTGCCATTATCATTGGTTTACGCAATGGCCATACTTGGAAATCTATGGAAGAAGCTATCGTTAAAGGGATATCTGTTTCCCTTGGTGCGGTATTAATTTTACTTGCCGTTGGTGCTCTCATAGGTACTTGGTTATTGTCAGGCACCGTACCGACATTAATTTATTATGGCTTACAAATTATTGATCCTAGCTGGTTTTATGCCGCCGCCTGTATTGTTTGTGGCATTGTAGCCATGAGTATTGGTAGTTCTTGGACAACAGCGGCTACTGTAGGTGTTGCTTTTATTGGGATTGCGGGTGGCTTTGAACTATCGACTGCGGTTACCGCTGGTGCGGTGATTTCTGGTGCATATTTTGGTGATAAGCTGTCACCGCTTTCTGAAACAACGAACTTAGCACCAGCAGTGGCAGGGAGTGAGTTATTTGCCCATATTAAATATATGTTATGGACGACTATTCCTTCAATTTCCATCGCACTTATTTTATTTTTAATCATAGGTTTCAACCATTCATCGGTAGAAGCAGGTACTGCTGAAAATATTCAATTATTAACTGAAACGCTGCAATCAACTTATCATATTTCTCCCCTCAATTTAATTCCGTTATTTGTGCTATTAGCGTTAGCTTATAAAAAGTTACCAGCTTTTCCTGCTGTTGGTATTGGTGCTTTAATTGGTGGTATTTGGGCTTTAGTTTTCCAACAAGAACTTATTCAAACAATTGCTGGTAATGACACCTCGGTAAGCACAGCAAATATTACGGTTATTTGGACTGCGTTTTTCGATGGTATTGTATTAAATACCGGTAATGACGAAGTGGATCAGCTACTTAGTCGTGGTGGTATGTCAAGTATGCTGAATACAATATGGCTTGTTATCTGTGCACTAAGTTTTGGTGCTGTTCTCGAGCATTTAGGCATGTTACGCAAGTTTGTTGAGTCTATTTTATCTGCGGTAAAATCAACAGGTAGTTTAATTGCAAGTACAGTAGCAACCTGTATAGGAACTAACCTGATCACATCAGATCAATACATCGCGATTGTCATGCCCGGTAGAATGTATAAAGAAGAATACCAGCGCAGGGGACTTTCGCCATTAGTGTTAAGCCGTACTTTAGAAGATTCTGGCACAATCACTTCCCCGTTAATTCCGTGGAATACTTGTGGTGCTTTTATGTTTGCGACACTAGCCCTGACCAATTATGAATTTATCATGTATTGTTTCTTTAATTTAATTAATCCATTCATTGCTATTGCATATGGTTATTTTGAATTTAAAATTAAAAGAATAACTGATGAATAACGATTAGCAGCTACAAAGATGAGCCTGTTAATTTTACTGAATTAACAGGCTTTTTCATTTACAGCAAAATAAAGGAAATTTTATGGCTTCCGCTCAAGCGCGCATTCTCGCGGATTATAGTCCCAGTAGTTTTACCATAAACCAAACAGATTTAACGTTTGATTTAGATGATCATCAAACTCTTGTGTCAAATGTGATGCATATTGAACGTATTGACCAGCATGCAACCTATTTAATGCTAGATGGTGAGCACCTTACCCTAAAAGCAATCAAGATTAATCAACAACCTGTACCTGCAAAAGACTATCAAATCACTGAATCTGGTTTACGTATTACAATTGCTCCACAATTAACGGAATTTGTACTATCAATTGATACACAGATTGATCCCGCAAATAACACCGCGTTAGAAGGGCTATATAAATCAGGTGATGCCTTTTGTACGCAATGTGAAGCCGAAGGGTTTAGACGGATCACGTATTATTTAGATCGCCCTGATATTATGTCAACGTTTACCACTACGGTGATTGCAGAACAAACTAAATACCCTTATTTATTATCCAATGGTAATAAAGTTGAGCAAGGAGAAAAGGGCAATAAACATTTTGTTGTTTGGCATGATCCTTTTCCTAAGCCCTGTTATTTATTCGCACTAGTTGCTGGTGATTTTGATCTTGTTGCTGATAGCTTTACCACAAACTCAGGTAAAGAAGTGGCACTTGAAATTTTTGTTGATAAAGGCAATGCCAACAAAGCAAGCCATGCAATGACCTCTTTAAAACATTCTATGCGCTGGGATGAACAAACCTTTGGCCTTGAATATGACTTAGATATATATATGATCGTCGCGGTAGATTTTTTCAATATGGGAGCGATGGAAAACAAAGGGTTAAATATCTTTAATAGCAAGTTTGTTTTAGCTGATCATGAAAGTGCGACTGACACTGACTACTTTAATATTGAAGCGGTGATTGCGCATGAATATTTTCATAACTGGACAGGTAACCGTGTTACTTGCCGTGATTGGTTTCAATTAAGCTTAAAAGAAGGCTTAACTGTCTTTCGTGATCAGCAATTTAGTGCAGATATGAATTCTGCATCGGTAACACGCATTGATAATGTAAGTCATCTGCGTGCGTTACAGTTCCCAGAAGACGAAAGCCCGATGGCACACCCCATACGACCGGAAAAAGTTGTAGAAATGAATAACTTTTATACCATGACAGTATACGAAAAAGGTGCTGAGGTGATCAGAATGATACACACCTTATTAGGAGAGGAGCATTTTCGAAATGGCATGGATTTATACTTTAGCCGCTTTGATGGAATGGCGGTCACTTGTGATGATTTTGTTGATGCAATGGCAGATGCATCGGGGATAGACTTAACACAATTTAAATATTGGTATAGTCAGTCAGGAACACCGGTACTACAAGTAACTGAATCATTTAACCAAAATACTGGCCAATTATCGTTAACAGTAAAACAAGTCAATCAACCAACCAGCACACAGCAAACAAAACATCATTTGCATATTCCCATTCGAATTGAGTTACTAAACGAAAAAGGGAGTCAGTCACACCTCTTAGGATTAACTGAAGAAAAGGGTACCTGGCATTTTGATGGCTATCAGAACAAACCTGTGGTTGGATTTTTATCTAATTTTTCTGCGCCAGTCAAAGTAGAATTTGAACAACCTGATGATGAGTTAATGTTCATCATGAGTAATGCCGTTGATGACTTTACTCGATGGGATGCTGGGCAAACGTTGTTGATAAGGTTCATCACTCGTTTAATAGACGATCCAACCTATGAGTTACCTAATAGTATAATTTTAACGTATCAGCAATTACTAGCATCAACGTTAGACCCTGCCTTAAAAGCAGCTTCGTTAACTTTGCCTTCGTTTGATGTGATTACTGCATACCTAGAGCAAATAGACCCACAAAAAGTCATTGTAGCCATTGAGCAGGTAGAAACTCATTTAGCACGGAGTTTGCAAGATTCATTACTTGAACAATATCAAAATTTCACTGGACAACCTTATGAAAATCACGGTACAGCAACCGCGAAACGTTCTCTTAAAAATCAATGTTTATATTATTTAAGTATGCTTGATGATTATCAGCCATTGTTGACAGAGCAATATCAACAGTCTGATAACATGACAGATACTTTAGCGAGCCTTGGGTCTGCGAGTAAGCACGCTATTTCTACTTTTGATAAATTAATGCAAGATTTTCACGATAAATGGCAAGATACTACGCTAGTGATGGATAAATGGTTCAGCTTACAGGCGCGAGCAGACCGTGAAAATATCTTCGATGTGTTAACAACAATGGAGCAACATCCGTTATTTTCGATGAGTAACCCAAACAGAGCAAGATCGCTTATTGGTGTGTTTAGTCAAAAAAACCCGAAGCATTTTCACCAAGCTGACGGTAAAGGATATGAGTTTCTTGCTAAACATATTAAACGTTTGAATGAAATCAATCCGCAAGTTGCCTCAAGGTTACTCACACCCTTAATTCAATACAAACGTTTTAATGATAAGCATAAAACGATGATGCGTGAAGCATTAAAGGATATTGCCTCAATCGAAAATTTATCACGTGATTTACAAGAAAAATTGGATTCCGTGAACTTATAATGCAAACGTACTATTTTTATATCAACCTTTCTACTCATGAATACTTACCTTATTATCAAGGGAAAGTGAAAGATATTATTGTTAGTTCATCAACCGGGAAACGCGTACAGTTTCCCGCTATGCATTTAAGATCTTTTTTAACAAGTTCAGGGGTAGAAGGGCATTTTTGCTTACAAACAGAAAATAATAAGTTTGTTTCGTTAAAAAAAATAACTAAATAGAGTTATTGCTTTAAACGTGTGGTCTGACCATCGGATGTTTCATTGAAGCATCACAAAAATATCATAACCTTGTAAAAGTCATTGGTTGTAACAAAAAGTTTAGCTTTAAGCTTTGTGTTTTAAACGCCCGTTTAAAACATGTGCATGCAAATGTGGTTGAGATGTATACAAGTCTTTAAAATTAAGGCAATTATTCACCACTTTTACACTTGCCTCGGTGATAAAATGATGCAATTATTGTTTTATACTACACTCTTGAATGAAGTGAATTTTTATCATCAATTGTGAAATGTTGACCTATAATAAATTTACGTTAACACTCAAACATAAAGAATTTACATAAAAACAATAATAATGCCGTTTCGAGTCTGGGGAGAAAAAAATGAAACGAAGCCCTTTAAAACGCTTTTATAAAAAGCCGCTGGCGGTTGGAATTACTGCAGCGATCTTATCGTCTATTGCTAGTCAATCGTCTGCAGCTAATTTTGAATTAGGGGATTTTGACATTCGATTTACCTCTAAATTTTCTGTAGGTGCAAGTTGGCGTGTTGAAGATCGTAACTGGCGTGATAATGTAGGTATTTCAAATAATCTAAAAAATGGTTTAGATTTTTCTAACTACCATCCTATTTTAAATCCTACACCAAGTTCAAATACTATCTGGCAAGGCCAGGGTAGCTATTCAAATAATGGCGATTTAGGTAATTTGAACTATGATGCTGGAGAGATGTTTTCTCAGTTATTCAAAGGTACGCACGAATTAGAAATAAAGAAAGACAACTGGGGTGTTTTTCTACGCGGTATGTATTTCTACGATTTCGAAATGTCAGATGGTGATCGTCCGTGGACTAGCCCCGTATCGGGGAATCGTAATGATCCTTGCCGTGACAGCAAAGCAAAAGAACAAGTGTGCCAAGACGTAAGATTATTACACGCTTATTTCTTTGGTAATTATGACATCGGTGAAATGCCTTTTTCATTACGTATTGGTCAGCAAACTATCGGTTGGGGTGAAGGTCTTCTTATTTCACACGGTATTAGTGAAATTAACCCGATTGATATCTCGCGTGTGAAGGCACCTGGCGCTGAACTGACAGAAGCATTTATTCCGTTTGGGGCTGTTTGGGGCTCATTAGGCGTTACAGAAGATTTTAGTGTTGAAATGTTCTACCAATATGCATGGGAAGAAACCATTTTACCTGCGCCAGGCACTTACTTCTCTACCAATGATTTTGCCGGTGACGGTGGGCATTATAATAATGTACAACTAGGTTTTACTGGTAACCCAGATATGGATCTAGATTATGTTATTGCAGGTTTGAATGAAATTGGCGGTATGCTCAAATCAGGTGATCCATCATTAGTTGCTGCAGCTTCTGCAGGTTATCTGGCTTATCCAACAAAAATAACCTTAAAGGGCCCTGGTGCTAAAGGTGTTAATGCCCCTGAAGATGGTGGCCAATATGGTCTTCGTTTGTCTTGGTTCTTACCTGAATTTGGTGATACTGAATTAAGCTTATATCACATTAATTATCATAGTCGACGCCCAGTTTTTAGTGGTATTACCGCTAATTTCACGACAGAAGCCGTGATGCAAGATCTTGCGACATTAAGTCAAACGACTATTACCGAAGATAACTATGCTGACTTACACGCATTTTCAAAGGTTCAGTTAGATTACCCTGAAGACATTAAGCTTTATGGTTTAAGTTTCAACACGTCATATTCAGGGTTTGCCATTGCTGGTGAAATGTCTCATCGCCAAGATGAACCATTACAAATAGACGATGTTGAATTACTTTTCGCAGCGATGCCACAGCAATTAGCACATCCTGACTCAATTAGTTATCGCCCTGAGCTCGATGGTGTTTCGCAAATGCCTGTATTTGAACCAGGCCAAAAAGCCAATGGTTTTATCCTTGCAGATACCACACAAGCGCAATTAGTGCTGTCTAAGTTCTGGGGTCCTTCATTAGGCGCTGATCAGTTTACTTCGTTATTAGAAGTGGGCGGTATCCATATACATGATATGCCAAGTGAAGATGAACTTCGTTTAAATGGCCCCGGTACAGCTCGAAATGGTGGTATTGAAGGTAAAGAAGGCTTAGAAGTTGCACTACAAAATGGTATTGAAACTAATCCATTTCCTGATGATTTTGCTTGGGGTTACCGCATTGTTACCAAGTTAGATTACAACAATGTATTTGCTGGTGTAAATGTATCACCTAGAATTGTGTTTTCGCATGATGTTAGTGGTATAACCCCTGATCCATTGTTCTTGTTTGTTGAAGATAGAAAGTCAATTAGCGCAGGTATCACGTTTGATTACCAAAGTCGCTGGTCTGCTAACATTTCCTATAACGGCTTTTGGGGCGGTGTAGGAACCACAAATAAGATGGAAGATCGAGATTACGTTTCTTTCAATGTTAAATATTCTTTATAAGGGCAAAATTAGATGAAAAAGATAACTTTATTATCTCTTGCTGTTAGCTTTGCATTTGCCACTGGAGCGCAAGCTAAAGTTGATGAACAACAAGTAAAAAAACTATCGAATGAATTAACACCATTTGGTGCTGTTCGCGGTGCAAATGCTGATGGAAGTATTCCAGCATGGAAAGGCGGTATTACAGCACCTCCAGCAGGTTATGAACCAGGTATGCATCATCTTGACCCATTTCCGCAAGATAAAGTGCTTTATACGGTAACTGCAGAAAACTTAGAGAAATATAAAAACGTATTAACGCCAGGTCAAATTAAATTATTTGAAACCTATCCTAGTACATTCAAAATGAACGTATATCAAACTCGCCGTACCGCATCTTACCCGCAACACGTTTATGATGAAACGTTAAAAAATGCTGCACGAAGTGAGCTGATCCAACAAGGTAATGGCATTACCCAAGCAGCCGTTGGTATTCCATTTCCAATTCCTGCAAATGGCTTAGAAGCGATTTGGAATCATATTTTGCGCTATCGCGGTGAAGCCTTAACACGCGAAGGTGGACAGGTTATGCCTACATCTTCAGGCGATTACACCTATATTGGCTTTGATGAACAGTTGATGATCCCTTATGGTGTTAAAGGTGCCTCTCCTGAGAAACTAGAAGAAAGTAATATTTTGTTCATGTTTAAGCAAAAAGTAACTGAGCCAGATTCGAGAGTGGGCACGGCATTACTTGTACATGAAACCATGGATCAAATTAAAACAGAGCGTCAAGCATGGATTTATAACAAAGGTATTGGTCGCGAACAAAAAGCTCCTACGGTTGCTTATGATGCCCCAGGTACTGCGTCAGATGGTTTAAGAACAACTGATGACTTTGATATGTTCAACGGTGCGCCAAATCGCTACACTTGGACACTAAAAGGTAAGCAAGAACTTTTGATCCCATACAACGATTATCGTTTGCATAGTGATGAATTAACTTACGAACAAATTGTTCAAGCAGGTCATATTAACCCAGAATATGTTCGTTATGAAAAGCATCGTGTTTGGGTTGTAGAAGCTAATCTGAAAGATAATACCCGTCATATCTATAAGAAACGTGTTTTCTTTATCGATGAAGATAGCTGGCAAATTGCAGTCACTGATATCTATGATGATCGTGATGAAATGTATCGTGTTGGTATGGCACATGGTATTAATTACTACGAAGTACCAACGCACTGGTCAACTTTAGATGTGTTCCATGATTTACAATCTAAACGCTATATTGCTATTGGTTTAGATAATGAGCACAAAATGTATGACTTTTCAGCTAAACTTAGAAAGTCGAAGTTTAGATCTAGAGCATTACGCATTGAGAATAGATAAGATATTTATCTAGTAATAAACGGCTGGCTCAATGCCAGCCTTTTTTGTAACAAGGGTTAAAGGTTTTTCATGATAAAAATTTTGGTGACAGTTTTCTTGTTGTTATCTGTTGTAGCTCATAGTGAGCAAGTCCCTAAACCGGCCATTATGTCATCAATGGCAGCTGACAAACTGTTGTTAGATATTACGGCTGTTGATAATGAATTTTTTGTCGCAGTAGGTGACCGTGGGCATATTATTCGCGGTGATTCTATTGATAACTTGCAACAAGTTCCATCACCTGTGCAGTCAACATTAACAGCTGTTGTTATGGTTAATCAATCTATCGGTTGGGCAGTAGGTCATGACAGCGTTATTTTACATACTGCAGATGGTGGTAAAAGCTGGAAAATTCAACAATATTTACCCGGTCAACAAAAGCCGTTAATGGATGTGGTATTTAAAAATGAACAAGAAGGTGTCGCGATTGGTTCTTATGGATTATTTTACCGAACGACTAACGCGGGTAAATCATGGCAACGTGAATACCATATTTCTTTACTATCCGATGAAGATAAAGAATACCTCAACGAATTAAAGCAAGAAGATGAACAAGCGTATTTAGATGAGCGCGCAAATATTTTACCGCACTTTAATCGTATATATCTTGACGGTCGTACCACGTATTTAGTTGGTGAATTGGGATTAATGGCTAAAAGCAATGATTTCGGTAAAACCTGGCAGCGACTAGAGAAAATTTATCAAGGCTCTTTTTACGATATAATTCGCACACAACAAGGTAATTTATTATCTGTTGGCTTGCGGGGAAATATTTTTAGAACACAACAAAATGGCGCACCGTGGCAATATACCAAGTCAGGTGAAACAGCGTTACTTAATGACATAGTGCTTGCTGACGAAAATACCATCTATATTTTAGGTAATAACGGAGTTTTACTTGAAAGCCAAGACGATGGTGTAAGCTTTACCAATAATGCTCAAATAGATGGTAAAGCAATGCTAGCAGGAATTATGTTTAAAAATGAGTTGATCGTAGCTTCTGAAGTTGGGATTAAATTAATACAGGTATCTAAATAATATGAATGTAGATTCGCTTATCAATCGCATTGAAGTCGTTATATTTAGAAAACGTGGTGTAGTATTAGCGCTTTTTGCGATGATCACGGCGTTTCTTATTGTGCAAGCCTCACAAATTAAATTAGATGCTGCATTCACGAAAAATATCCCGTTAAACCATGAATACATGCAGACCTATCTCAAGCATCGAGAAAACTTTGGTGGTGCGAATAATGTCCTAATTTCGGTGTGCCACAAAGACGGTGATATTTTTAACCAAGAGTTTTTTACTGCCCTCAAAGGCGTTCATGATCAACTGTTTTTTATTCCTGGGGTGAATCGCACTCAAGTTCAATCACTGTTTTCTCCTAGCACGCGCTTTGTTGAAGTTGTAGAAGATGGCTTTGCTGGTGGTCCTGTGGTACCTGCAGACTTTCAACCAACGCCTGAGGGGTTGGCTATTGTTAAAGGCAATATAGAAAAAGCAGGCATTGTAGGCCGAATTATTGCTGACGACTACAGTTGTGCAATGGTTAAAGCAACGCTCATGGAGAATCACCCTGAAACAGGAGAAAAGCTTGATTCGATTGCGTTAGCTAATAAGCTCGAAAATGAAGTGAGAAAGCCTTTTGAAAAAGATAATATAACCGTACATATTATCGGCTTTACCAAAATGGTCGGTGATGTTGCAGACGGTGCCAAAGGAGTGGTGACCTTTTTTGCGGTAGCAATTGTTATCACGGCTATCATGGTATTTATTTTCTCCCGATCTCTATCGTTAACACTGTTACCCATTGCGTGTTCTATTGTTGCGGTTGTGTGGCAAATGGGACTACTATCAACATTAGGTTTTGGCTTAGATCCCATGTCTATTCTTGTGCCATTTCTAGTGTTTGCCATTGGTGTTAGTCACGGGGTACAGATGATCAATGCAGTAGGGAAACGCGTTGCACAAGGGTTTACAACGAAAGCTGCTGCTCAGTTCAGTTTCAAATCTTTGGTGGTACCTGGGGTTGCTGCATTACTTTCTGATACCGTTGGTTTTATCACATTATTATCGATTGATATCGGTATTATTCGAGAACTTGCAATCACTGCATCGTTAGGTGTTGCAGTAATCATTTTCACTAACTTATTGTTGTTGCCCATTGTTATTTCATTCCTTGATGTCAGCAAACATAATGCTAAAGATAAAGATGAACGTAGTAGCAGTAATAACCATTGGCAGTGGTTAGCCAGTTTTAGTAAGCGTGGCCCTGCTACTATTATTCTTATTATTAGTGCCGTACTGTTTTCATTAGGCTTTTATTTTTCACAACAGCTGAAAATTGGCGAACTACATGCAGGTGCGCCGGCTCTACATGAAGAATCTCGTTATAATCAAGATACGTTTTTAATTACCGATCGTTATGCCATCAGTGTAGATTACATGTCGGTCTTAGTTGAAACGACAGAGAGCGCTTGTACCAATAGCGAAGTGTTAAAAACGATGGATGCCTTACAATGGCGTATGGAGAACGTTAATGGTGTGCAGTCAGCGGTAAGTTTAGCCTCAGTACTTAAGGTGATTAATGCTGGCTATTACGAAGGCAACTTAAAATGGCGTATTATTTCACCTAACCGTTACGCGATAGCCCAAGCACTCTCTAATATTCCAAGCTCTACTGGTCTATTAAATAATGAATGTTCTGTAATGCCGATAATTTTATTTTTAGAAGATCACAAGGCTGAAACAATTACTCGTGTGGTAGAGCAAGCTAAATTAGCGATTGATGAACTTAATAATGATTTACTCACATTTAAACTTGCTTCCGGACCAATAGGGGTTATGGCTGCCACTAATGAAGCGGTAGAAGCTGCACAAATGCCGATGATGATGTATGTCTACGGTGCGGTAATTTTACTTTGTTTAATTAGCTTTAGAAGTATTCGAGCAACTATCTCGGTGGTTTTACCTTTATTTATTGTCTCTACCCTCGCACAATGGTTAATGACAGTCTTAGATATCGGATTAACGGTGTCAACATTACCGGTTATTGCATTAGGTGTAGGTATTGGTGTTGATTATGGTATTTATATTCTGTCAACGATGAGCGTTCGTTTACGAGAAGGTATGACTGTTAATGAAGCCTATTTAAATGCACTTCAAGAAAGAGGCAGCGCAGTACTATTTACCGGTGTAACTTTAGCTATTGGAGTTTCAACGTGGTTTTTCTCAGATCTCAAATTCCAAATGGATATGGGAATATTACTTACTTTTATGTTTTTAGTGAACATGCTTGCCGCGATTACTATTTTACCCGCGATAGCGAGTTTCTTGTGGCGAGATAAAAGGCAAGTAAGCTAAATTTTTTATATAAATTAAACTGCATAAATAAACGAGAAAATGGCCGAAAGGCCATTTTCTATTTATAACAAGTGAATAAACAACTATCACTGCATATAAAGCTTTACGCTTACTTGTGAACTCTTAGTAAATATTAAAAAATATCTCTCGCAATCGCTTAAATTTATTAATAAAATTCATCAAATAGTCTATGCTCATAGACATAAATATAAAATTATACAAATTATTTCACACGTTTTATCCAAAAGGAAAACGGCATGGCGTTAGTAGATGGTTTACCCTCAGTGATACTTTCGAACGTAGCACAGTTAATACAGCAAAAAGTTCCTGCAGACACCGCTCCTTTAGTTGAGCAGTTTGCTGAACTGTTATATAACAATATTTCTCATAAAGATTTAGCGCATCGAAACGATAGCGATATGTACGGTGCAACATTAAGTCTTTGGAACTCTCTGAATGGGCATAAGGATAAAAAACCTGTTATTAAGGTGTTTAATCCTCAAGTGTCTAAAAATGGTTGGAAATCAAGCCATACCATTATTGAAATTATTGTCAGTGACATGCCTTTTTTGGTTGACTCTGTTCGTATTGCTCTTACCCGTTTAGGGTTATCGCCACACTTGATGATTAATAATCCAATTAAGCTAGTGAGAGATAAAAGCGGTAATATTACCAAGCTAAGCTCATCTTCAAATAAGCGTTTTAAAGCAACCTCGACAGAAACCGTTTTCTTTATTGAAATTGATAGACAAAGTGAGCAATCTGACCTTGATACTATTGCAGATGAATTACGATCAGTTGTCGACGATATTGTTATAACAGTTGCTGACTGGCAACCAATGACAACTAAACTTAAAGATGTTATTCAACGCACTGAAAAAGCCAAACTACCTTGTTCAGATGAAGAAAAGTCTGAAAGTTTGGCGTTTTTAAAATGGATTTTAGATAACAACTTTACCCTATTAGGTTATCGTTCCTATGATGTTAAATCCTTAAAAGGAGACATGGCGTTATCTGCTGATGATGAAACTAGTCTCGGCCTGATGAAAAACTCTAAAGGTACTAAAGAACGGCTGCTTTCAAAGTTAAGTGAATCTGCTCGTGAAATTGCTTTAGGTGATAACTTACTTATTTTAACCAAAACAAATTCTCGCTCACGAGTACATCGTCCAGCGTTGCTTGATTACATCGGTATCAAACGCTTCGATGCAAAAGGTAATGTAATAGGTGAAGAGCGCTTTCTTGGTTTATTTGGCTCTGCATACTATACCAATAGTGCGTTGGAGCTACCCTTAATTAAATCTAAAGTACAAGCAGTATGTGAAGACTCAGGTTATGCGAAAGATACACATGCTTATAAAACCTTGATTAATATTTTAGAAACATATCCACGAGATGAAATATTACAATCGCGCCCAGAAGAATTATTGAAAAACGTGTTAGGCATTTTTCAAATGCAAGAACGTGATTATTCAGGTTTGTTTATTCGAAGAGATGCATTCGATCGTTTTTATTCTTGTATGGTTTACGTGCGTAGAGAACGTTACAACACGGCATTACGTGTGCAAACTCAAAAACTTCTTCAAAAAGCCTTTGATAGTGATGAAGAAGTAGAGTTTACAACATTTTTCTCTGAGTCACCTCAGGCAAGAACACACTACACTGTGCGAGTCAATTCAACAAAAGCAGATATTAACGTGAAAGAACTTGAAAATAACTTGAATCAAGCAGCGCGTAGCTGGGATGATAAACTAGCTGATGCCTTAAATTCGCATAAAGGTGAAGAAAAAGGTAAAGCACTTAGCCGCAAATATGTCAGTTTTCCTCAAGCATATAAAGATGAAGTATTGCCAGGTTCAGCAATTGTTGATATTGAAAAACTAGAAGCAGTTTCAGGCAACAACAAGTTAGAAATGCTTTTTTACCAACCGCAAGAAGAAAAAGCAGACAGCAATTTTGTTAAACTAAAACTATTCCATACTGGTGAGCCATTGCACTTATCTGACGTGCTTCCAATGCTAGAAAACTTTGGTTTACGTGTGATTGGTGAAAGTCCGTATGCTGTTCGTGCAGCAGACGGTGAAATGTGTTGGATATTAGACTTTTCGATGTTATTAACAGGTGATGGTGCTTTTAGTTTAGAAAAAGTACAAACCTTGTTCCAAGATGCATTTTCAAAAGTGTGGACGGGTAAACTTGAAGATGACGGTTTTAACCGATTAATCTTAGGCGCACAATTGGCTGGTCGTGAAGTCTCTATTTTACGTGCCTATGCAAAGTATGAACGTCAAATTGGTGGTACGTTTAGCCAAAACTATATTGAAGATACGTTTGCGCGTTATCCAAATATAGCCGAGCTATTGCTTAAACTTTTCGAGTTGCGTTTTGAGCCTAAAGGTAAACAAAACCCTAAAACAATTGCTAAGTTATTAGAAGAAATTGAATCATCACTTGATAACGTTGCAAACTTAGATGATGACCGCATTATTCGTCGTTTCGTTGAAATGATTAATGCGACTATTCGAACTAATTACTTCCAACCTGATGATAATGGCGAAGAAAAACCTTACATTTCATTTAAAATTACACCAAGTGTTATTTCAGATATACCACAACCCGTACCTGCGTTTGAAATATTCGTATATTCTCCACAAGTAGAAGGTGTTCATTTACGAGGTGGTAAAGTAGCGCGTGGTGGCTTACGTTGGTCAGACAGACGTGAAGATTTCCGCACTGAAGTGTTGGGCTTAGTGAAAGCACAGCAAGTTAAAAATACTGTCATAGTTCCCGTGGGGGCAAAAGGTGGTTTTGTTTGTAAACAACTACCTACAGGTGATCGAAATGAAATATTTGAAGCTGGTAAAGAATGTTACCGCACCTTTATCCGCGGCTTATTAGACATTACCGATAATATTATTCAAGGGGAAGTCATTCCTCCATCGAATGTTGTACGTCATGACGAAGATGACCCGTATTTAGTTGTTGCCGCTGATAAAGGCACAGCAACATTTTCTGACATTGCTAACGGTATTTCAGAAGAATATAACTTTTGGATGGGGGATGCTTTCGCTTCAGGTGGCAGTGTTGGTTACGACCATAAAGGCATGGGCATTACCGCTAGAGGCGCGTGGGAATCTGTTAAACGTCATTTCCGTGAAATGGATATTGACTGTCAAACAACAGATTTTACCGTCATTGGTGTAGGAGATATGGCTGGTGATGTGTTTGGTAATGGTATGTTGCTTTCAAAACATATTCGATTACAGGCGGCCTTCAACCATATGCATATCTTTATAGATCCGTCACCTGATGCGGCAAGTTCATATAAAGAGCGTGAAAGATTATTTAATTTACCAGGTTGCACTTGGGAAGATTACAATAAGAAACTTATTTCAGAAGGTGGGGGTATTTTCAATCGCTCTGCTAAATCGATAAAGCTAACGCCGCAAATTAAGAAAATGCTAGGTACTCAAAAGCAGAGTATGTCGCCTATTGAGTTGATCCAAACCATTTTAAAAATGAAAGTAGATTTATTATGGAATGGTGGGATTGGTACCTATGTTAAGGGAAGTAAAGAGTCTCACATTGAAGTAGGTGATCGTGCAAATGATGGCTTACGTGTAGATGGTAATGAACTACGCGCTAAAGTAGTAGGAGAGGGTGGTAACCTTGGTTTAACTCAACTTGGTCGAATTGAATATGCTGCTAATGGTGGCCGTATTAACACTGACTCTGTCGATAATGTCGGTGGTGTTGATTGTTCAGATAACGAAGTTAACATTAAAATCTTATTAAATGGTTTAGTACAAAACGGTGATTTAACCTTAAAGCAACGTAATCAATTGCTATTTGATATGACTGATGATGTATCTGACCTCGTTATTAAAGACTGTTACCGTCAAACACATTCAATCTCAATTACCGAAATGAGAGGTTCTACACAACTTAAAGAACAATCTCGTTTTATTAATGCACTGGAACGTACAGGCAAATTAAACCGCTCATTAGAGTTTATTCCAAATGACGAAGAAATTGCTGATCGTTTAGCACAAGGTAAAGGGTTAACAAGACCTGAGCTTTCAGTGTTACTTGCCTATAGTAAAATGGTGTTAAAAGAAGATCTTGTTTGTCCTGAGATCACTGAAAACCCGTATCATGATCGTTTATTAATTGAAGCATTTCCTGATGATTTACAAGATAAATATCGTGAACAAATGCAAGAGCATCCATTACGCGCTGAAATCATTGCGACTAATTTAGCGAATAATATCGGTAACGACATGGGCTTTAATTTTGTTCACCGTATGAGTGATGAAACGGGTGCATCTGTTGCTGAAATTGCAAATTGTTATACGATGGCTAGTGAAGTGTTTGAGCTTTCTTCTTATTGGGAACAAATTGGTAATTTAGATAATAAGATCTCTACCATGGTCCAAACTGAAATGCTTTTTCAGTTAAGAAGAACAGTACGTCGTGCAACCAGATGGTTTTTACGTCACCGCAATAAATCAATGGATATTGCTCAAACAATTAAATTTTTCCGTTCTACGTTTGATGTCATGTCAGAAAATTTAAATGACTTCTTAATTGAAGATGAAGTTGAGATGTTAAAACGTGTTGAAAACGACTTGGTCAATGCTGGAGCACCTAAAAATGTCGCTCGAAGAGTATCGCAATTAAGTACGTTATTCTCTGCGATGGACTTAGCTGATTTGATTGAACAAGACGGCAGACCAATTAGCTTAATTTCTCACTTATACTTTAAATTAGGTGCGCGTTTAGATTTACATTGGTTCTTAGATCAAATTAATAAACAGCCAGTTTCAAATCATTGGCAAGCACTAGCTCGAGCTTCATTTAGAGAAGAGCTAGATTGGCAGCAACGTGCTTTAACGGGTGTTATTTTACGTACTGATGAAAAATGTGAAGATGTTGAAGCTTTGTTAGATTCTTGGTTTGATGCTTATGAGCAACCATTATCTCGCTGGCAACACATTCTTGACGATTTCAGAATTGGGCAAACTCACGAGTTTGCAAAATTTTCAGTTGCGCTACGAGAGTTAATGCTACTTAGTTTAAATTGTGATCCAACGAAATAAAAAAAGATAAAAAATCCCCGCACTTGCGGGGATTTTTGTATTAAAATTACCTATATTCTTTTTTACACCGCAAAATGATTAGCTACTTTTGTTGGTGATTTTTTGTCAACACATGCAGAGGTACTATGTTTTATTCAGCGATCCGTAAAGTATTATTTCAAATGGACCCCGAAACAACACATGACTTTACGATTAAAGCACTGAAAAACACGGGTGCATCACTATTAAATTTTCCTTATAAACAAACAGTATCAGAAAAGCCGGTACAAGTGATGGGTATTCATTTTCCAAATCCTTGTGGCTTAGCCGCAGGCCTAGATAAAAATGGTGAGTGTATCCGTGCGTTTGACGATATGGGCTTTGGTTTTGTTGAAGTAGGCACGGTAACGCCTAGACCACAACCGGGTAATGAGAAACCAAGAATATTCAGACTTGAACAAGCAAATGCCATTATTAATCGTATGGGCTTTAATAACAAAGGCGTTGATTACTTAGTTGATCAAGTGAGAAAAGCTAAATTCCGTGGTGTTTTAGGCATTAATATTGGGAAAAATAAAGATACACCCGAAGAAAATGCGAAAGATGATTACATTCACTGTATGCGTAAAGTGTATAATTTTGCGACGTATATTACGGTAAACATTTCATCGCCTAACACGCCTGGGTTACGTGAACTTCAATATGGAGATGCGCTAAATGCCTTGTTATCAGCGTTAAAAGCGGAACAGTTATCATTGGCTCGTCAGTTTGATAAATATGTGCCTATCGCCGTTAAAATTGCTCCTGACTTAACTGAAGAAGAAATACATTCCATTGCTGAGTGTTTAATCGCCAATGAAATTGATGGTGTTATTGCTACCAACACCACACTCGCTCGTGAAGAAGTTTCTCATTTAGCACATGGCAACGAAGCAGGGGGGTTAAGTGGCACTCCTGTTAAAGACAAAAGCACAGAAGTCATTCGTATATTAGCAAAAGCGCTAGATAATAAATTACCCATAATAGGGGTTGGCGGCATTAGTAGTGGCCAAGATGCAAAAGATAAAATTGAAGCCGGTGCAAAGCTAGTACAAGTTTATACCGGTTTTATTTACCAAGGGCCAGAGCTTGTTAAAGATATTGTTCGCGCATTGTGATCTTATTAAATAGGGTCAGGTACAATTAGACTCTACAAGGGTTAAACCATCGTAGGGGCCTTACGTTAACTCTTGGATAAATAACTGAAAGTAAGAAATAAGGGTTTTATATTGAGTATTTGCGCGAGGTTTATCAATGAACAAACCTCGCACAAGTAGAAGTGTGATTCTTGGATTCTTTAGTTACCGGGTGGAATGGTCACTGCTTTTTTGTTTTCTAACGATTCAATTCGCTCTATCAACAGCTTAATTTGCATATCAAGTGAGTTAACATTGCTTGCTACTTCAATTTGTTGGCTATTTCTACCTTGAATGTTTTGTTGAATAGCTGCCATATCATCACTTAGTTGATTGATTTCTTGCTTTAAAGTATTAGCTTGTTGTACTTGTTCAGAAAGTGCATCAACAGTAAATTCTGTAGCCGTTTGTTTTTCAGTAATATTACCAACAGATGCGGCTAACGTATTGACGGTATTTGTTACGTTGTTGTTAGCACTCGCTTGTTTTTTATTTTGTGCGCGTAGTTCTTTTATTTCACTTTGGTTTCTTCGCCATGCAGAAGCCCATAGCTTGTCCATTTCTGCCCAAAGTTTTTCGGTTTTTTCAGAAATAGCTTGTAACTTCGCTTTTAGGGCAACGGTAGACTCGCCCATTTCTTCGCCTGTAGCAGAGAGTTGATCTTCAAGCTGTTGAATACGTTGTTCAGCTTCATTAATAGAGGTTTTTAATTGCTTATTTTGTTCAAAGAAATAATAACCTGTACCTGCCAGTGCGAGGTAAATAGCGACGGTAAAAAATATTGACACACCGGATGTTTTACTTGGGGAAGTTACCGTTTTAGTCGGTGTTGTGCTATTTGTATTCGTTGTTTTGGTTGATGACGGCTTAATATGATCATCATCTAACGTAATGTTTGGAATTTCTGGTTCTACGCGATTAGACAAAATAACGCCTTCTTTGTGATTAACTAAAGTAAACCTCAACTTTAAATCAATTTGTGAGAAGTTTTAATAGTTTTGGGTAAATAAATTCACTAAAAGTATAAAACCGGCAAATATGCCGGTTTTTCATACACACTAGCGACAGTTAATAGCTATCGTTGTGAATGTTTTGTACCGCACGGCCCGATGGATCAGCCATTTTGCTAAAGGCTTCATCCCACGCGAGTGCTTGTGGTGTACTACATGCAACCGATTTACCACCAGGTACACATTTTGCCGCCGACTCTAGCGGAAAGTGTTCTTCAAATATTGCCCGATAAAAATAGGCTTCTTTGGTGTCTGGCGTGTTATGAGGAAATTTAAATTTCGCATTAGCAAGTTGTTGATCAGTCACTTGTGACTCAACGTGCTCTTTTAACCCATCAATCCAAGAGTAACCTACACCGTCTGAAAATTGCTCTTTTTGACGCCATAAAATTTCATCAGGTAAATAACCTTCGAAAGAGGCACGTAAAACACCTTTTTCGATTTTACCGTTACCGCACATTTTATCTTCAGGATTAATGCGCATGGCAACATCCATAAAGTTTTTGTCTAAAAACGGTACTCGCGCTTCAACGCCCCAAGCCGACATAGATTTGTTTGCACGTAAACAGTCGAACATATGCAGCTTGTCTAATTTACGTAGTAACTCCTCATGGAACTCTTGGGCGTTTGGTGCTTTATGGAAGTATAAATAACCGCCAAAAATTTCATCTGCACCTTCCCCAGAGAGTACCATTTTAATGCCCATGGCTTTAATTTTACGTGCCATTAAATACATTGGCGTTGAGGCACGTACTGTGGTTACATCGTATGTTTCTAAGTGGTAAATTACCTCTTTGAGTGCGTCAATACCTTCTTGTTCGGTAAAGACCACACTGTGATGGATAGTACCAATGCTATCGGCGACTTTTTGCGCCGCAATTAAATCAGGTGAACCTTCTAATCCGCAGGCAAATGAATGCACTTTTGGCCACCAAGCTTCCGATAAGTCATTTTCTTCGATACGTCTAGCAGCAAACTTCTGCGTAATTGATGAAATTAATGAAGAATCTAGACCACCAGAAAGCAGTACGCCGTATGGCACATCTGTCATTAAGTGACTTTTAACTGATTCTTCAAGCGCTTCTCTTAACTTTGTTTTGCTGGTGAAGTTATCTTTAACTGCTGAATATTCCATCCAGTTTCGTTGATAATATTTAACTAAATTACCATCTTTACTGTCTAGTAGATGTCCAGGTGGAAATTCCTCAACCGTTTTACAAAGTGGCATTAACGCTTTCATTTCTGAAGACACATAAAAATTTCCGTCTTCATCACGGCCGGTATAAAGGGGGATAATCCCAATATGATCGCGAGCAATTAAATAACTATTGTCCTCTGCGTTATATAAGCAAAACGCAAACATTCCTTGTAATTTATCAACGAACTCAGTACCAAACTCTTGATATAGCGGCAAAATAACTTCGCAGTCTGAATGTGTTTTAAAGTGGTAATCTACGGTGAGTCTTTCTTCGAGCGTTTTATGGTTATAAATTTCACCATTTACTGCAAGAACGTGAGATTTGTCTTCATTATATAGTGGTTGAGCACCGTGCTCTGTATCTACGATGGCGAGACGTTCATGCACCAATATAGCATTATCATTGCTATAAACACCTGACCAATCAGGGCCGCGATGACGAAGTAAACGAGAACATTCTATTGCTTTAGGACGAAGGGCATCTGCCCCAGATTTTATTTCTAATATACCAAATATCGAACACATTGAAGCGCTACCTCTTGTATATGTAAACCAAATTGTGAATACAGCGATTGCTTGCTTGCGGAGAAGTTTATTGAGAAAGCTATCTTTGACAGGACAAATACAACAACTGTGCTGAACACTTTGCCATGAATAATTAAAAAAGCAATAGGTGTTTGTAATTTTATTACATTAATTGCAAAGATAGTTCTCGTTAAGAGTGAAACCTAAGTATTGTTATTAAGATAGTGTGTTACGATAAATCGCTTTCCTCATGTCATTTTTATGCTTATTATCGTTAGTAGGCGTTGATAAATTTTATTGCATTATAAAGGGATTAATATGAAAGGCTTCTTAGCAAAATATCTTATGGTTGCGTTATTTTCAGTGAGCCTGCCTTACTCGGTGTTTAGTCAACCTTTATATCAACAACAAAACGAAAAGCCAGATACCTTAGCTAACGCAAAAAATGTTTCGAACAATTCCATCATCGAAAAAAGTGTCGAAGAGCAACGAATTGTTGATGCGAAAACAGCAATGCCTAATGTGTTTAATGTACTTAAATCAAGAGTAGAAACTTTTGAACAACAAATTAAGCAAGCACGTAATGTTACGGCCTTAACGCAAGTTGTCATTCGTCACGCACGTTTATTGTGGCAGGAAGGTGTTACAAGTTTTGAACAAACTAAACGATTTGATGATAGAAGTCTTTATTGGGCTAGGTTATCAATGTCTGCTGCTTTACGTGCTGCTCCGGCTTTTAAAGAAGCACTTTATACACAGCAACAAGCATTAATGTGGAAGTTTGAATTGATTTCTAGAGGTCAGCAAGACATCTCTTTTAATAAAAATAGCGATAAAAAAATGTTAGTGACCGGGTTTGATCCGTTTTTTTTAGATCGCAACATTCGTCAAAGTAATCCATCTGGCGTTGCGGCGTTAGCGCTTGACGATTTATTGATCAGTAAAGATGGTATAAGTGTGGAAATTGAAACGTTAATATTACCTGTAAGGTTTGCAGACTTTGATCAAGGCATGGTTGAAGCATTGTTATCTCCTTATTTTAATGAAGTTGATTATATAATAACGGTAAGTATGGGACGTACAGATTTTGATTTAGAACGCTTTCCAGGCCTACGACGTAGCGCACATGCGCCTGATAATCTAAATATGTTTACTGGCGCGACAAAAAAAGATCCAATACTTCCTTCATTAAATAATCATCACCTAGACGGACCTGAATTTATTGAATTTAGTTTACCCGTCAAAGCGATGTCTAACGCTGCAGGTCCATTTGCAATAAATGATAACCGCAGTGTAACCACAGTGACAGGTCCACTTACGGTTGAACATATTATGCAATTGCAAAAACGTACTTCAGTAGAAGGTTCAGGAGGTGGTTATCTTTCTAATGAAGTGTCGTATCGAAGCTTATTGTTACGTGATCAATTAAATCCAATGCTAGCGGTAGGGCATATTCATACACCAAGTATAAAAGGGTATGAGCCTCAAAAATCAAAATCTATTATTCAACAACTGAAAAAAATGCTGCAGTTAGCAATAACGGATAAATAAATCACCATTTTAAACGTTCGAAGCTTCTCTACTTGTTGTTCTGTAAAAGCAGGGTAAAATAGCGCGCAATTATCTTTGTACTAACTGTTTGAGCCTTATGTTTGAATTAAAATACCATACCCCATTTGAATGGACAGAAGCTGTGCTAGCAGACTTTGATACCTTTTTACAAGATCACGCCGCGGCAGAAAAAAAAGCGTCAGGAATGGCGGTGTCTATGTTATCCCATTATCCAGATAGAAAGACATTAGTACGTGCCATGACAGACTTAGCGATTGAAGAGTTGATTCACTTTAAGCAAGTGATCAAGCTAATGCAGGCACGTGATATACAACTTGGCAACGATGCGAAAGATGTGTACATCAAAAAAATACGCGGGTTATTTCGTCACGGTCAAGACGTATTCTTCTTAGATAGACTTTTGGTTGCAGGTGTTATTGAAGCGAGAGGTCATGAACGATTCTCTCTTGTTGCTCAAGCGCTTCCTGAAGGGAAAGAAAAAGATTTCTATGTCAGTATTGCTAAATCTGAAGAAAAACATAAAAATCTCTTTGTAGAGTTAGCCTATGAATATTTTGATAAAGCTGAAGTTGACCAAAGGTTAGAAGAAATTTTGATAGCAGAAGCTGATATTTGTTCACAATTACCCTTTACAGCAGCGTTACATTAATCGCTGATGAACGTGATTGAAAAATATCTTCAGCGGTATGCTGAGCCTGAGGTGATGTTAATCGATAAATTGCCTTCAGGTTTACGTTATCACCACGTAGTGGTAATACCGGCCTATAAAGAGTGTACTGCTTTCTTAACACAATTTAATGAAAGCAGTTTACTTGAACAGGGTTTTTTAGTCATTCTTGTTGTAAATCAACCTGAAACAGATGAAGAGAATAGATTACAATTGGCGCTTCAAACTGCAGCGTTAGCGAGCGGGCCCTTGTTATGGCAAAACCAGAATCTCGCTTTAGTACAACTTGCTGATTCACCTTCAGCAATATTAGTGGTGGACAGATTCACAAAAGGCATTCCAGCAAAACAAGGGGTGGGACTGGCACGAAAAATTGGAGCAGATCTCGCTTGCCTATTAATGCAACAACAGGTGGTGCTTAGTCAATGGATTCATTCAACGGACGCTGACGCAACCTTGCCGACTGATTATTTTTCAGCAGTAAAAAGTTGCAATGAAGACGTGGCCATTGCTACCTATAATTTTACTCATCAATGTGATGATAAGAAGATTTATCAGGCAAATGCGCTATATGAACAAGCAATGCGTTACTACGTAGCAGGATTAACATATGCCAACTCCCCTTATAATTTTTATACTATAGGTAGTCTACTTGCGTTTAAAGCTCAACATTACGCCCAAGTTCGGGGTTTTCCTAAACGAAGTGCAGGTGAAGACTTTTATTTAATTAACAAACTTGCCAAGCTTGGTAAGGTATTTTTTATTGAACGCAGCACCGTACTTTTAAACGCTAGGCTTTCAGATCGGGTGCCATTTGGCACAGGGCCTGCGGTTGAAAAGATAATCACTAAAGCCGAACAAGGATTAGGATACTATTATTATCATCCGGCCATTTTTGATAATTTGAAAAATGTGTTAGATAACGTAGATACGCTATTTGAATTAAGATTTTCTTTAAACATATGGCTCGAACAATTATCAACGAAGAGTAAACATGCATTAATTGCTATCGGATTTACAAAGTTTGTTGAACAGCATTTAAGTGCTAAAAAAATACAGTTTGAGAAGCAATTTATCGTTTGGTTTGATGCCTTTAAAACGTTAAAGTTCATTCATCATATACGTGATAATGGTGTTGAGAATATTTTGTTATCTTCTGCAATAGAGCAAGCATGCTTTATGCCATTAAGCGAGAATTAAAGGGGTCAGGTACATTTAAAGTTTTCTTATATATCCTGTTCAATAATAACTAACTAGTTCGGAATAAGAAGTTAGCTAATCAAGTTGTTATCCCGAGTTCAGATTAACTATCTACTCAGCTAGATGGGTACAAAAAAGCAATAAAAAACCCCTTTCAAATGAAAGAGGTTTTTTAAGTGTAATAAGTAATTACCTGTTACTCATGCGAAAGACTGTAAACATAAGCACTAATAACATGCACTTTCTTCTCACCTAAAATATCTTTCCAAGCGGGCATTACACCAGCACGTCCATGACGAATAGACTCTTGAATACCACGCTCTGAACTTGTATAAAGCCAAATGTTATCATTTAATCTAGGCGCGCCAAGGGCAATACCCATTGCTTCACTACCTTGACCTTCAGCCCCATGACAAGCTGCACACATAACAAATTTTTCTTTACCAGATTCAATGTTACCTTGCTTAGCTTCACGTCCGCTTAAGCTTAGCACATAGGCAGCTACATCCTTAACACCTTGTTCACCACCTAACATGGTTTCCCAAGCGATCATACCTTGTGCTTTACGGCCTTCCATAATGCTGTGTTTAATGTCAGCAGGAGTGCCTCCGTATAACCAATCTTTATCAACAAGATTAGGGAAACCGGTAGTACCGCGAGCATCAGAACCATGACACTGCGAACAGTTTTGCAAGAATAAACGTTTACCCACTTCAATCGCTTCTTTTCGTTGTAGCAATTGCTCTTGGGCTGGTGTTAGTTCTTGGTCAAGATCAAAATCAATTTCTTGATGTTTAGCACTCGCAATTTCTTCAATACTAAATGTTGCAAATTTATCGAAGATAGGGCCAAACCGTTGTTCTGCCGCTTTCATTTCCATATCGTATTCAACGATAAGTCCTTTTTCTCTAGCTTCGGCGGCTTGTTGTTTTGAGTCTTCCATGCTCACAATGCCTTGATTAGAGCTTGTCCAACCAAATAAGCCTTTAAAATTACCTAACCCTGGATACATTAATAAATAGCCAAAGCCCCAAATAATGGTGACCAAGAAAAATGTGCTCCACCATTTGGGTAAGGGGTTATTTAATTCTTCTATACCGTCGAAATCATGGCCAGTTGACTCGCCCTCAGGGACACCAACAAAGTTCTTTAAACACCAACGTAGTAGGAGAAAACAACCTACTAACGTTCCAAGTGTGAGAACAGTTATCCAAATACTCCAGAAACTAGACATTATTATTAGTCTCCTGTTTGTTATTTTCTTTTTTGTGATCTTCTTCAAAAATAGAATTAGCAGCTTTGTCAAACGTTGACTTGCGCTTCTTGTTATATGACCAGATCACAATGATGATAAATAAAGCTAATATTAATAAAGCTATTACGCCTCTAAGCGTTCCATAATCCATGACGATTACTTCAATGCGTGACCAAGAGATTGTAAGTAAGCAATTAAGGCATCCATTTCAGTTTTGCCTTTTACTGCTAACTTAGCATTCTTGATATCTTCAGCTGAATATAATGGAATTGGATTACCATCTTCATCTTTATGGCTTCTATTTCTTGTTAAGAAATTAAACGTTTCCAATTTCTTTGCCGTTAAGTTGCCATCAAGTGTATTTTCGGCTAACCAAGGGAAGCCTGGCATATTAGATTCTGGTACCACTGAACGAGGATCGATCAAGTGCGCACGATGCCAGTCATCACTATATCGACCACCCACACGTGCTAGATCAGGACCAGTACGCTTAGAACCCCATAAAAATGGATGCTCCCATACATGCTCACCCGCAACAGAATAATGACCATAACGCTCTGTTTCCGCACGGAAAGGGCGGATCATTTGGCTATGACATACGTTACAACTTTCGCGGATATAGATGTCTCGTCCTTCGAGTTCTAATGCCGTATATGGACGTAAATTTTCTACTGGTTGCGTTGTTTCTTTTTGAAAGAAAAGTGGTGTTATTTCTACAAGACCACCAATGCTAATAGCGAAAATAGTAAAGATAAAGAACAAGCCTACACTTTTTTCGACTTTTTCATGTTTATTTTTCATGTTCAGCCCCCTTATACTTGTTCAACACGCTTAAGACTATTGTCTTCTGCGTAAATGGTTTTGAACATGTTGTAAGCCATTAATATAAAGCCAGCTACAACTAATACACCGCCTAAGAAACGGATAATATAGAAAGGATATGAAGCGGTTAAGCTTTCTACAAAACTATACGTTAACGTACCGTCTGTATTGACAGCACGCCACATTAATCCTTGCATAACACCCGAAATCCACATTGCAACGATGTACAGAACTACACCCGCGGTGTGCATCCAAAAATGTACATTGATTAACTTAATGCTATACATACGGCCTTGGTTAAATAACACAGGTATCAAGTGATACATTGCACCAATTGAAATCATGGCAACCCAACCTAATGCACCTGAATGAACGTGTCCGATAGTCCAGTCAGTGTAATGTGATAATGCGTTTACTGATTTGATTGCCATCATAGGGCCTTCAAAAGTTGACATGCCATAGAAAGATAATGAAACAATTAAGAAGCGCAAAATTGGGTCGTAACGTAATTTATGCCAAGCACCTGAAAGGGTCATAATACCGTTGATCATACCGCCCCAAGATGGAAGGAATAGAACAATAGACATTACCATACCAACACTTTGCGCCCAGTCAGGTAATGCAGTGTAATGTAGATGGTGAGGGCCAGCCCAGATATAAAGTGATACTAATGCCCAAAAGTGAACAATAGAGAGGCGATAAGAGTAAATTGGACGTTCAGCTTGTTTAGGCACAAAGTAATACATCATCCCTAAGAAGCCAGCTGTTAATAAGAAACCTACTGCATTATGACCATACCACCACTGCATCATGGCATCGATAGCACCAGAGTAGATTGAATACGACTTCATCATCGATACCGGTATAACCATACTGTTACCAATGTGTAAAACAGCTACGGTAAGAATAAAACCGCCGAAGAACCAGTTAGCCACATAGATATGTGAAGTTTTTCTTTTTATTAATGTACCAAAAAAAACAATGATGTAAGACACCCACACGACCGCGATCAAAATATCGATTGGCCATTCTAATTCAGCATATTCTTTACTAGAAGTATAACCAAGGGGCAAGGTGATTACCGCGAGCACGATAACGAGTTGCCAGCCCCAGAAGGTAAATGCTGCAAGGGAGCCGCCAAAAAGGCTGGTTTTACACGTTCTTTGTACAACAAAATATGAAGTCGCAAATAACGCACTGGTACCAAAAGCAAAAATTACCGCATTGGTGTGAAGAGGACGTAATCGGGAATAGGTTAACCAAGGAGTATCAAAGTTTAACGCAGGCCATATGAGCTGCGCAGCAATAATAACACCAAGTAAAGTACCTACAATACCCCAAATTACAGTCATTACAGTAAACTGACGTACAACATTGTAGTTATAGTCAACTGCTGACGAATCATTTTGAGTCATGGTATGGTTTCCGCAGTTATAATTATAAAATAGTTTCAAATTGAAGAGTGATTTATAGTAATAGTTATAGCCTAAAAATTACTTAATCACATAGCGAGTCTTAAACCCGCGCGAATAATAGACATTTAGCACCAAAAAGTCACCTGTAGATAAGAGAAAATTTGTTTTAAATCAAAAAAAATCGTTAAAGTGTTTAATTTGTCATCAATTCCCTGTAAATTCCACATTTTTAAAGACTTACCCTGAATAAAATGTATCGTAAATTTTTCTTAACTTTTCTTTTTTTGATGCTAGTAAACTGTACAGATCATAAACCTGAAAAGACAATAAATCCAATTTGTATCGATGGGCAAAGTGCTTGCGTTGTTGAGGTTTTAAACAACCAAGTTGATCTAAAGTTCAATCAACAAAGGTTAGTCGCAGAAACGCCATTTATTATGCGAGTTGATTCAAGCAATAATAGCGAAATCATTAAAGTTACGGGCTATATGGAAGGAGAAAATATGTACATGGGTAAAATACCGTTAATGTTTAACGCTGATAAAGAAGGGTACTATGAAGCGCAAGGATTTGTTGGTAGTTGTGGTAATACAGGTATGCAGTGGCGTATATGGATAACAGTGACCAATAATGCTGAACAGTCTGAAACGTTTTCTATCACAGTACCTAGTTATTTGCGTTAACTCATTACTAGCCATATCGCGACAAAAAACATCAGTAACGCAGAAGTTTTATTGAGTATTTTTACATTTTCATGTTTAGCTAATAGCAGAGAAAGCCCTTTACCACCGGTGGCATAAATAAACATGCAAACAAACTCACAAATAAGAATAATGGTAACCAAAACAAATAATTGAGGTGGTAACGCGTAACTTTTGTTGATAAAGGGGGGCAATAAAGAAACCATAAATGCCCAACCTTTAGGGTTAGCTATGGCGGTGAAAAAGCCTTGTTTGAATAACGCGCTGATATCTGTTTGTTGAGACGTTGATATTTTACCATGTAAAGATAGCGTACCTTTACTACGCCACATTTGAATTGCTAGATAACTTAAATAACAAGCCCCGATAACCTTAAACAGCAAGAATAATAAAGGGCTACTTAACATTAAGGTTGCCACGCCTAACACAGCAGAAATTGCTACAATAGCAACACCTAATAACTCACCATACATCATCCAACAGGTTTTTCTCACGCCAATACTCATGCCTAAACTGAGTGCTAGTGTCATGCACATGCCAGGCGTTAAACTGATCAAGAAGAAGGTCGATATAAAAAGAAGTATTGTTGAGAGATCCATAATGTCGCTTTAAAAGTAAAATTAAGTGTTATTTATCGTGATTTTTTGTCGTTTTATCGATGCTTGAGTTGTTATACGTAAAGCTATGTAAATACCATTGTGAGTTTATAATGGGTTAAGTAACATATTTAATAACAAAAAGTTTTTAATTAATTTGTATATATAGCGAAACAATAATGATTTTAGCTAAACCTTCAAACATCATAAGTTTAATTGTCAGTAGTGTATTATTTGCAGGGTGCAGCGCACCTTCAGCCATACACGAAAACACCCAAAACTTTACTGCGCCCGAAAAATGGCTAAGTGCCATGAGTGAGCAACAAACCCCTATTGTCAATAATTGGGTGAATAGCTTTCAGGATGAAACTTTGCTTACATTGATAGAACAGGCATTGAATAATAACCAAGAATATAAAAGTAATTATTATTCACTTATGTTGGCAGAACAGCAAGTAACAATTGCAGGGGCAACTTTATTACCTGAATTAAGTTTAACCGCAGAGCAATCACGCAGAAAAACAACCAGTAATACCACGCAATCTTATAATAATACCGCTGATATTTCTTTACAGTTAAGCTATGAAATTGATTTATGGGGTAAATTATCAGCTCAGCAACGCCAAGCAAACTTGCAATACGCTGCAGCGAAAGCGCAACTAGAGCAACAGCGTTTGACATTAATCACTGAAGTAGCGAGTACGTGGTTTTCATTAGCAGAAGCTAATCAATTGCTTTCTCTGTATCAGGAGCGGGCAAAAAATTTATCTGATAACTTAGATATGATGGAGCGTTCATATCGATTAGGATTAAATCAAGCACTTGATGTCTATTTAGCTAAAAATGATGTCAGTAGCCAACTTGCTCGCGTAGCGGATCAACAACAACAAGTACGACAAATTCAACGACAACTATTTTTATTATTAGGATCGCCAGAGCAACCTATTGGCTTTAACACTCAAGAGTTACCAGTGTTGAACGAAAATATTGCAGTTGGAACTCCTTCAGAAATACTAGCTCGCCGACCTGATCTAAAAAGTAGTTGGTATGACTTACTTGCTGCAGATGCAGGTTTAGCCATTGCACACAAACAACGTTTTCCAAGCATTCAATTGCGTGCAAATATTGGTGATAGTGCCGATGATATCGGTAACTTATTAAGTGGGGACCCTTTAGCTTGGTCATTAATTGGTAGCTTAACTGCACCGATCTTTAATGCGGGTAAATTAGCGGCACAAGAAGAAATTTCTCGCATCACGGTTAAGCAAAAAGAACAACAATATTTGCAAAGCTTACACGCAAGTTTTGTTGAAGTTGAGAATGCTTTAAGCAATAGGCAAGCGCTTCAAGAAAGATATAGCCAATTTAATCAGTCGTTAGAAAATACCTTAGCGGCACAAAAGCTCGCCTTCGATCAATATATGAAGGGCTTAGTAACATATTCAACGGTACTTGAAGCACAACGACGAGCCTTTGATACCCAAACACAGCTAATACAGCTAACCAATCAAATATTACAAAATAAAATAACATTACATGCAGCCCTTGGTGGAAATACCAGTGAGTTGGCCAATGGTTTATGGAGCGATGAGTAACTACTATGAAAAAGCTTAAATTAACGTTTATTCTTCCTTTAATTGTGATTATCGCGTGTGTCGTAATCGCAATGTTTATTATCGGTAATCCACCACAGAGTAAAAGACAAGCACCAAAGCGTGTAGCGCAATTAGATGTAGATGTAAAAACCATCAATCCAACGAGCTTTACAGTCATTATTGAAAGTTATGGAACGGTAAAACCAAGAACGCAAAGCATTCTATATCCTCAAGTATCAGGCCAAATCGTGAGTATTTCTGAAAAGTTTCAAGCGGGTGGCTTCTTTGAAAAAGGAGATGAACTTGTTCGTCTTGATGACCGTGACTTAAAGGCAGAAGTTGCGATAGCGAAATCAAATTTATTGAACGCTCGTCAAACATATAGTGAAGAACAAGCAAGAGTAGAACAGGCTAAACAAGACTGGACGCGATTAGGTAATAACGAACAAGCGCCAGATCTTGTGATGAGAAAACCACAAATTCAAGCGGCGAAAGCAAATGTTGAATCAGCACAAGCAAGTTTGCATAAAGCTGAACTTGCATTAGAACGAACACGTATAATTGCACCTTTCTCTGGCAGAATATTAAGCAAAAATGTCGATGTGGGTCAGTTGGTATCTACAGGAACACAATTGGCTGAAATTTATGCGATTGATTATGTTGAAATTCGTTTACCGCTTAAAAATAAAGATTTACCTTATATCGATTTACCTGAAAATACGCGTTTATCACAAGCACAGGTGCAACCTGAGGTACGCTTTGAGTCTAGCTTGGTAAAGGAGCAATTTTGGCAAGGTAAGGTAGTACGCACAGAGGGCGCCTATGATGTTAACTCTCAGCAATTATATGTTGTAGCACAAATTACAGACCCTTATGGTATTGAAGTTAACAATGGCATGCCGATAAAAATCGGTCAGTATGTTAGTGCTGAAATTACGGGTAAAACCGTTGAAGGTGCTATCACGATTCCGAACAGAGCTATTTACCAAGGAAGTTACGTCTATGTTGTTGAAGATAATGTGTTAATTCGTAAAGAAATCACCACGACATGGCAGAACGACAAGGTTGCTATTATTGATCAAGGTCTCGTTGAAGGTGATTTGCTTGTATTAACGCCGTTAGGTCAAGTCACTTCGGGTACACGTGTGGCGATAAACGAGCGTGATGGGCAAATTGCCAACAGCAATGATAAGCCTAAGCGAACGATGAAAAAAGACGGTAAAAAAGGCAATAAGTTAACTAACCAAGCTGCTCGCAAGCAACCTCAAGGAGGTGAGCTATGATCGCTTGGTTTGCTCGAAATCATGTAGCCGCTAATTTGTTGATGATCACCATCTTAATGATGGGTGTGATGTCAATAAAAAGTAATATTCCACTCGAAGTATTTCCTTCATTTGAATCAGACATTGTCAACGTTTCAGTAAGTTTACGTGGAGCAACACCTGAAGATGTTGAAAAAGGGGTTGCGATCAGAATTGAAGAAGCTGTAGAAGACCTTGAAGGTATTGAAAAAATCAGCAGCACTTCAACTGAAGGCTCTGCAAGGGTGCGTATTGAAGCGGATTCTGGCTACGATGCACGAGAGCTTCTAAATGATGTTAAAAGCCGCGTTGATGCGATTAACACATTCCCTGGGGAAGCTGAAAAACCTGTCATTTCGTTACTACAACGTAAAAGAGAAGTTATTGCAGTCACTGTTGCTTCTGATTATAGCGAAAAAGAGATCAGAACCTTTGCGGAACAAGTGCGCGATGATTTATTAACGTTACCAGAAATTACACAAGTGTCGTTAGATGCGGTGCGTGACTATGAAATTAATATTGAAGTGAGCCAACAAAAATTACGTCAATATCAAATAAGCATTACTGATATTGCAACTGCTGTTCAAAACAGTTCATCTGATATGTCCGCAGGGAACATTCGTACTGATGGTGGTGATGTATTAGTGCGAAGTAAAGGGCAAGCATATCGCAAAGATGAATTTGAACAGATTGTGATCAAAACCAATGCTGATGGTTCTATTATTCATGTAAGTGATGTTGCTACCGTTAATGATGGTTTTGAAGAAACACCTATGCGTGCTAGGTTCAATGGTAAGCAAGGTGCGATGATTGAAGTTTATCGTATAGGTGATCAGAACGCGATAGATGTTGCTGATGCTGTAAAAGCATATATTGAAGATCGTCAATCTACCTTGCCCAAAGGGTTCGAACTTAGTTATTGGGATGATGACTCTGAAATCGTAAAGAGCCGCTTAAATACGCTTATCAGTAATGCACTACAAGGTGGCTTCCTCGTATTGATTTTATTGACATTATTTTTACGTCCAACCATTGCTTTTTGGGTATTTATTGGTATCCCGGTTAGTTTTATGGGCGCATTTATCATGATGCCGGTATTTGATATCTCAATTAATATTATGAGTTTATTTGGTTTTATATTAGTGCTGGGGATCGTGGTTGATGATGCCATAGTCACCGGTGAAAATATTTACCGGCATTCCCAAACGGCATCAAGTGGCTTAGAAGCTGCGGTAAAAGGCACTGAAGAGGTGGCTACTCCAGTTACCTTTGGTATTTTAACAACCGTTGCAGCATTTTTACCTTTAGCGTTTATTGACGGCATGCGCGGTGCGATTTTCGCACAAATTCCTGTCGTTGTGATACCGGTTTTATTGTTTTCCCTTATTGAGTCAAAGTTTGTTTTACCGTCGCATTTAAAACATTTAAAAATTCGTAATAAAGATACCGATAATTCGACCGGATCACGTTTTAGTCGTTGGCAGCAAAATTTTGCTGATGGCTTTGAAGGCGCAATTATTCGCTACTATAAACCCATTCTGGCGATTGCAACAAAGCATCGTCTAACTACGCTAAGTTTATTCATTGGGGTGTTCTTCATTATCATCGCATTTATTATGTCAGGCTGGACAAAGTTTGTCTTTTTCCCTCGTATAGCCAGTGAAACAGCTCGTGCAAACTTAACGATGCCAGTTGGAACTAATTATGACGTGGTAGATAGCTACGTCGTTAAAATGGCAAATGCAGCGAGAGAATTACAAGATAAATATCGTGATGAGAATGGCACCAGTATTATTTTAAATGTATTGGCTATCACACGTAACGAACAAGGACGTGTACGCTTTGAAATTACCCCCGCAGATGAAAATCATTCTGGTGTAGGTACCAGACAACTTGTGAATGAATGGCGAGAATTAATTGGAAAAGTGCCTGGTGCTGAAAGCTTAACCTTTAGAGCCGAAATAGGCCGTGGTGGTGATCCTATTGATATTCAATTAGCAGCTAATGATTTAGACACATTAAAAGAAGTGTCAGAACAAGTAAAAGAGCGGCTAAGAACCTATCCTACAGCATTTGAAATTTCAGATAGCTTGTCTAATGGTAAGCAAGAACTTGAGATTGAATTGACCGAACAGGGTCATGCATTGGGAATTTCCCGCACCACTATTACTCGTCAGGTTAGGAATGCATTCTTTGGTGCACAAATCCAGCGCATACAACGCGGAAGAGATGACGTCAGAGTGATGATCAAATTTCCACTATCTGAACGGCAGTCGGTTGCCAACTTAAATGAAATGCTGATTGCAACACCAAGCGGAGGGCAAGTTCCTTTGTCTCATGTTGCCACACTAAAAGCCGGTAAAAGTCCGTCTGCAATCAACCGTATAGATCGATATAGAACAGTGAATGTAACTGCAGATGTTGATAAAGAAAGTACCAATATGACGGTGCTAAATAATGATTTAAGGCCTTTTATGGAATCATTAGTGGCTAAATATCCTGGGGTCTCGTTTACTATGGAAGGCGAAGCTAGAGAGCAAAGTGATTCATTCAGTAGCTTACAATTAGGTTTAACTTTTGTGTTTTTCATTATTTACTGCTTATTGGCTATCCCATTTAAGTCGTACATACAACCATTAATCGTAATGTCTGTGATACCGTTTGGTGCAATTGGCGCGGTTATTGGGCACTGGATCATGGGAATGGATCTCACAATAATGAGTTTACTCGGTATTATGGCGTTGATTGGCGTCGTGGTTAACGATAGCTTAGTACTCGTTGATTTTATTAATAAACGCCGTGCAGAAGGTATTGCTTTAATGGAAGCAGTATTAACAGCAGGACAATCAAGGTTCAGACCCGTAATGTTAACATCGTTAACGACGTTTATAGGTTTAATGCCACTATTATTTGAAAAAGCGACACAAGCGCAGTTCTTGATCCCAATGGCGGTATCGCTCGGTTTTGGTATTATTTTCGCCACGTTTATTACGCTAATTTTAATACCAGTTAACTATTTACTGGTAGAAGATGTCAAAAGGTTTGCTAAAATGACAAAAGCAAAACTTACCACTGCATAAGGTTTACTATGGCTGAAGAAACAATATTTTCAAAAATTGTTCGTCAAGAGATCCCAACGGATCTTTTATATCAAGATGAATTAGTGACGGCGTTTCGGGACATCTCACCGCAAGCAAGCACGCATATCTTGATCATACCGAATAAATTGATCCCAACGGTTAATGATATCGAAGCAGACGATGAGTTAATTATGGGACGCCTATTTACTGTCGCGAAAAAGTTAGCGAAAGAAGAAGGCATTGCAGAAGACGGTTTTCGTTTGATCATGAATTGTAATCAACATGGTGGACAAGAAGTTTATCACATTCATCTTCACTTACTTGGCGGGCAACCACTGGGTAAAATGGTATCGTTGCCTTAATTGTTAGAAGGCGGCATTCGCCGCCTTTTAAATTCCCTATCAATCTCGAAAGACAGCAGACCTTAATAACCGCAATGTTTGCCAAGCAAACGTAAAATGAGATAAGTCGTACATTTGTCACGACTAGCGGTAATGCGCCATACCACTACGTACATCATAATGATAAGTAACGGAGAAAAATAGGTTGTTTTTGTGAATTGGACGAAGTTAATAGAAGATAGAAACCGTTTATTTTGGTTAATGCACACTGCGGGTTGGTTTGGCTTTGCGCTTGTTCATTACCTTGGGTCATTATTGCACGATCTACGTGATATATTTACGGTGATTATCTTATTAAATGCCTATGCTGGTTGGTTGTTTACCATTCCACTGCGTTATGTATATCGTAAAATATGGAACTTCACCCCGTTAAAAATAGCCTTGTATGTTCTTGCATGCTCATACATTACCGGCCTAATTTGGCAAGTAGTGCAAAACATTAACTATTGGGAAATTTATAAGCATGGTTATCGCCCTGATAACTTGATTTATTACGCTAGAAATACCACGTTTTCATTCTTTATTGTACTGAGTTGGAGCTTGCTGTACTTCGGGACTAAATATTATCAAATGCTGCAAAAAGAAAAACAAAACGTGCTAAAAGCCAATACCGTTGCACATGAAGCACAACTTAAAATGCTTAGGTATCAGTTAAACCCACATTTTTTGTTTAATACATTAAATGCCATTTCTACCTTAATTTTAGTGAATGAAAATAATACCGCTAATAAAATGGTCACCAAATTGAGCGAATTTTTACGATATTCACTTGATAAAGATCCCATGAAGAAAGTAACGCTTGAAAGCGAGTTGCAAGCATTAAAGTTGTATCTTGATATTGAAAAGGTACGGTTTGAAGAGCGGTTACAGGTTAATTTTACAGTCGATGCAAATTGTCAAAAAGCATTGGTGCCGAGCATGATCCTTCAACCGTTAGCTGAAAATTCAATTAAGCACGCTATTGCCGTACAAGAACAAGGTGGCGCGATAAATGTTAATGTGTCCAGTTTTGGTAATGATCTATTACTTGAGTTATCTGATAATGGTCCTGGCGCTGAAATATCAAATGGTAATTTATATCGAGAAAATGGAGTAGGGCTTGCCAATACAAGAGAGCGCTTACAAGCGCTTTATGATGTGAATTTTTCACTTGTTGTATCCAATAATACGCCAAATGGTGTTAAAGTGAACATCAGAATGCCATACGAAGTTGGGTAAATTAATGGGCAAAAAATTATCTACCATCATTGTTGATGATGAAGCACTAGCTAGAAAGGGTCTAGCTGTTAGATTACAGTCACATGATGATATCGACATTGTGATGGAGTGTAGTAACGGTAGAGAAGCGATTGAAGCGGTTAGAGCTTATCAACCTGATCTGATGTTTCTAGATATACAGATGCCAGGCTTAGATGGTTTTGAAGTAATGCAGGCATTGTTAGAGCAAGATTTGACCTTACCCGTAGTGGTGTTTGTTACTGCCTTTGATCAATACGCATTAAAAGCGTTTGATGTTCATGCTCAAGATTATTTAATGAAACCAGCAGATGAAGAGCGTCTTGCACAAACACTGGATAAAGTAAGAAGTAATTTATCAAGCTCAGAGCATGCCGTTCACATTGAAAAACTTGTCAAGCTTGTCAGTGATGTTACTGGCCACGATAGTCAAGATATTATAAATGATCTAGCAAACAATAACCCTGTTACCGTATCACATTTTTCAGACGTACTTGCTATAAAAGACGGCGGTGAAGTCAGCCGGGTACCCGTTAAAGAGATACTATGGATTGACGCTGCTGGTGATTATATGTGTGTTCACACAAATAGCGAGACACATATTTTACGTAAAACCATGAAGCAACTTGAAGAGAGTTTAGATCCGCGATTATTTATTCGAAGCCATCGCTCAACCATTGTAAATAAAAATTATGTTGATAAATTTTGCAGTCAATTAAATGGAGAATATTATCTAGTGATGACTAATGGTAAAGAACTAAAGGTTAGTCGCAGCTATAAAGAAAAGGTTAAACAATCAATTACCTCCTGAAATGACATTGACTTAATCCAATTGAATGTTTTCTAAGTATCCGTTTGAGCAGTCATAGTTAAGATATTTTGTTGCGCATCAACTAATGACTGACTCACTTGTTTCTGATGGAGTGCTGTTTGAGTTAATGGTATGGACACCATGGCGTTATTTTGTTCGCCGACCATCACTTCCGTTTGTTGCTGCATAATTGCTTGAATAGCTGCTACGCCCATTTTTGTTGCCAATATTCTATCTTTAGCGACAGGTGAACCACCTCGTTGTATATAACCAAGTGTACAAAGTGTGCAATCGACTCCTGATAACGCTGAAAGTTCGTCAGCGAAAACTTGGCTGCCACCAGGCCATAAATTTTCAGCTATAACAATTAAATAACTGGCTTGATTGACAACAATAGATTGTTGAATGTTATCGGCTAGCTTATTTAGCGTTAATCGTTTTTTTGAGGGGTGAAAGTTTTCAAAAGATATCACTTGTTCAGCAGCACATGATATTCCAACATTAAAGGTAATATGGCCGCTTTTACGCCCCCATTAGCTCAACAATGAAAACGCGATCAAATGCATTCGCGGTATCACGTATTTTATCTATGGCGTCAATCGCAGTATTTACTGCCGTTGAAAAGCCAATGGTGTAGTCTGTACCATCAATGTCATTGTCGATGGTGCCAGGAATTCCTATTGTTAGTCCTTGCCAGTGCTTTTGAATAGCTTGTAATCCACAGAAAGAGCCGTCGCCACCGATAACGATTAAGGCGTCAATTTTATTTTGTTTCAACGTATCAACCGCTTTATCAATGCCGCTTTTTTCGGTCATGGCTTTGCAACGTGCACTTTTTAGTATAGTGCCACCTAAACGTATTATACCTTGAACATCATCAAGGCTCAGCAAGCTACATTCGTTGCCTATTAAGCCGTTATATCCGTGGTGAAAACCGGTAACGTTAATGTTATTAGCGGCAGCAGCGAGTACAACCGCTCGTATTGCTGCATTCATGCCTGGAGCATCACCGCCGCTGGTAAGCAAACCAACATGTATTGTATTGCTTTTTTGTTTATTTATTGCAGACATAGGTGGTTACATTCATACTTTGCATTGATTTTTTAATACGTTAACCTAATTTTATACAAGATTCACAGGAAGAAAACTAAGATGCAATTAAAAGGTAATATTTTTATTATTTTATTTGTTGGTTTATTAACAGGTTGTAGTACTACGTTTATGTATAACCACCTTGATTGGTGGGTAGGTTGGTATCTTGATGATTACGTGGATTTAACCCGAGATCAGCAAAGAAATTTCGATCTAAAATTTGAAGAACTACACCAGTGGCATCGTGATACACAGCTAAATCAGTATAAAGAGCAATTAACACAATTTAAATCACAAATATCAGCAGGTGTTAGCAAAGAAGATTTAGCTGAACATCAAGAAAAAATAACGGGCCATTGGCAAGTGTTAATGCGAAAAGTCGCTCCTGAAGTTGCACAACTTTCTCTACAATTAAGCAAACAACAAAGAGAGTCGCTTATTGATAATATTAAAAAGATCCGCCAAAAACGCATTGATGATCATGAAAATTTAAGTAGAGAAGAGTGGTTAGAAGCGAGAGAAAAGGAACAAATTGCAGATCTAAAAGAGTGGGTAGGAAAACTAACAAGTACACAAAAGCAGAAAATTCACCAGTTAGTTAAAGGCTTTCAGAGTGAACGAGAGTATTGGTTAGCTTATCGAACCTCTTGGCAACAATCTTTTTTTACACTGTTAACACCTGAACAATTAGATCAAAGCTATGTAGACGCCTTTACTGATCTGATGATAAACGGGAGAAAACGTTTAAGGAGTGAAGAATTACTTGAACTTAATAAACAAAATGATGCGATAAGTCATGAGATAACGGTACATGTATTGAACACGTTAACAGCTAAGCAGCGTAAGAAATTAACGAAAAAGCTAGATGATTTAATTGAAGATTTAACTGAATTAGTTGAAGATTAAGGCTCCAGACAATAAAAAAGGTAGCATTTTTGCTACCTTTCCAAATGTAGTTAATGATTAATTAGCTTAATAAGGCTTTAGTAACCGTAAGAACTTTAAGCGTATTCGTGGCACCTACAGTTTCCATTAAATCGCCGTGAGTGAAAATAACTTTATCACCTTCGGTTAAATCTGAACGTTTTATCACTGCTTTTAACACATCATTTGAAAGGGAATCATTGTTACTTGATGTTGAATCAAATTCTAATGGATAAACACCGCGATAAATGGCACTTTTATTTAACGTTTTTTGATGGCGTGACAATGCATAAATAGGTAAGCCAGAGGTTATTCTCGACATTAATTTTGCGGTTTGTCCTGACTCTGTCAATGCAATAATCGCTTTAACACCATTTAAATGGTTAGCTGCATACATTGCTGATAGTGCAATTGTTTCAGATACTTCATTAAACATGAGTTCTAAACGATGCTTTGATGTATTAACCGAACGATGTTGTTCAGCACCAATACAAACATTTGACATTGCAGTAACGGTTTCCACAGGGTATTTACCCGCAGCTGTTTCCGCTGAGAGCATTACTGCATCAGTACCGTCTAATACGGCGTTAGACACATCCATCACCTCAGCACGCGTTGGCATTGGTTGTGTGATCATGGTTTCCATCATTTGCGTTGCAGTGATCACAGCACGGTTTAATTGGCGTGAACGGGCGATAATGTGTTTTTGTTTTCCAACAAGTGCCGCGTCACCAATTTCAACACCTAAATCACCACGTGCAACCATCACTACATCTGAAGCTAATATAATATCATCTAAAGTTTTATCATTGTTTACAGCTTCAGCACGTTCAATTTTTGACACTAAACGGGCATTACAGTTTGCTTCTTGCGCTAATAAACGGGCTTCTCGCATATCTGATGCATCACGCGGGAAAGAGACCGCTAAGAAGTCGACATCAATCTTTGCAGCTGTTTTTATATCGGCTTTATCTTTGTCAGTTAGTGCTGGTGCTGTTAAGCCACCGCCTTGACGATTTATACCTTTATTATTAGATAATGGGCCACCCACGGTAACTTCTGTGAATACCGAGTGCTCATTTACACTTAATACTTTCAGCTGAACACGGCCATCATCTAGTAATAAAATATCACCTTGGGTAACATCTTTCGGTAAATTTTTATAATCTATTCCGACTTTTTCCTGACAACCTTCACCTTTAGCTAACGTTGCATCAAGTTCGAATTTATCGCCAACGCTAAGTTCGATAGGACCATTTTTAAAAGTGGAAACACGAATTTTAGGCCCTTGTAAATCACCTAAAATACCGACATAAATGCCTAACTCTTTTGCTAATTCTCGCACCGTATTAGCCCGCTGAATGTGATCATCAGCAGTACCATGAGAAAAGTTTAAACGAACAACGTTGACACCTGCAGCGAGCACTTTCTTCAACGTTTCTCTGTCTTCAGTTGCAGGACCTAAGGTCGCAACAATTTTCGTTCTTCTAGGCATTTTAATCCTTATTAAATTGCATATAAATATAAACAGTAAAGGGTCTTTCGACCCTTATATATTAATGATTAACTGTTGTTAGTCTCTGCGCTCAAATCTTGAGCTTCTTAAACTATCTTTTACTTTCTTTAAGTTATCTCTAAATTTTGTACCACGACGTAATGTAAAGCCGGTAGCAAGAATATCGATTAGCGCTAACTGTGCTATGCGTGAAGACATAGGCATATATAAATCAGTGTCTTCAGCAACATCTACTGATAACACAATGCTACATTCTTTCGCTAGCGGAGTACCTTCTGTGGTAATGCCGATAACCGTTGCATCGTTTTCTTTCGCTAAGCTTGCTACTTCCACGAGAGATTTTGTTCTGCCAGTATGCGAAATCAAAACAACGACATCACCTTGCTGACTATTTATCGCACTCATTCGTTGCATTAATATGTCGTCGAAGTAAGCAACAGGCACATTGAAACGAAAAAACTTATTTAAAGCGTCGTGGGCAACAACCGCTGATGCGCCTAGGCCGAAGAATGAAATTTTGTTTGCTTGTGTTAATAAATCGACAGCTCTGTTTAACGTGCCGGTATTTAAACTTTTACGAGCAAGCTCTAAACTGGCCATGGTTGATTCAAAGATTTTTGCCGTGTATTCATCGGCACTGTCATTTTCATCAACATGTCGGTTTACATATGGCGTACCATTTGCCAAGCTTTGTGCTAAATGTAATTTGAAGTCTGGGTAACCTTTCGTATCTAAACGACGACAAAAGCGATTCACTGTAGGTTCACTAATGTTGGCTTGTTTAGCCAACGCTGCGATACTGGCGTGTATTACGGTGCTAGGAGAAGACAATATCACTTCAGCAACTTTACGTTCTGATTTACTGAATGTGTCTAGTTCATTGGTAATTTTTTCTAATATATTCATGTATTAGTACCCTAGATCTTTTAACATAGTACCCTAGATCTTTTTATTGGCTGTAATTAATTTTCTGTGTTGAAAACAGTAAATATGAAAATTTATTTCATTTTGCATTACAATATAAAACAAAATGGTAATTTTTTGCAAATGTTTAATACTATAAAACAGACTTTACTGATTGCAGCGCCTAAATATTTCGAACATTTTTAAATTTGTAGTAAAATTACAAAAAGTTCTTTACTGAGCGTTCAACAAACGCTAAATTATGAGCAAATGTAGTTTAGTTACAATGACAAGATAAAATTAGAGAATTATCCCTATGAAAAATACTGAACAACAGTCGGCTAGTGAAATTGTACTTTTCGGTGCGCTTGGCGACTTATCTCGCCGCAAACTATTACCTGCGCTATATCAATTAGATCACGTTGGCTTGTTAAATGATAAAAGTCGAATTGTCGGCGTTGCGCGACAAGATATTTCATTAACGGAGTTTAACGACTTTGTGTTGGAAAATTTAACCACTTTTGTCAAAGAGGGATTAGATGAAACCACGTTAGCAAGATTCAAAGCTCGCTTGGTTTATCAACAATTAGATTTTAAACAAACTGATAGTTACAGTGCACTTGCTGACACCTTATCTGGCGGTCATGAAACCCGTATTTACTACTTTTCAACGCCACCAGCGATTTATGGTGATATTACTGACGGACTCAAGAAAGCGGGCTTAGTAACAGAAGCAGATCGGGTTGTTATGGAAAAACCTATTGGCCATTGTCTTGAATCATCAAAGGTCATTAATGACCAAGTTTCTCGCTATTTTAATGAAAATCAAATTTACCGTATCGATCATTATCTTGGTAAAGAAACCGTTCTGAACTTATTGGTGCTTCGCTTTGCAAATTCTTTATTTACCACCAATTGGGATCGTAATTGTATTGATCACGTACAAATCACTGTTGCTGAAAGTGTCGGTATAGAAGGGCGCTGGGGCTTTTATGATGAAGCAGGGCAAATGCGTGATATGGTACAAAACCATTTATTACAAATTTTGTCATTATTAGCAATGGAACCACCGGCAGATTTAAGTGCCGATAGTATTCGTGATGAAAAACTCAAAGTCATTAAAGCGCTTGTGCCGATCTCTCGCCAAAACGTAAAAGATACAACGGTACGCGGCCAATATTCAGATGGCTTTTTAAATGGTGGCCCAGTACCGGGCTATTTAAACGAAGACGGTGCAAACGAAAACAGCAATACAGAAACATTTGTTGCCATTAAAGCTGAAATTGATAACTGGCGTTGGTCAGGCGTCCCTTTTTATCTTCGTACCGGCAAAAGAATGCCTGCGAAGCACAGTGAAATTGTTGTGCATTTTAAACCTCAGCCGCATAACATTTTTAAAGAAAGCCATGCTGATTTACCGGCAAACAAGTTAACGATACGTCTTCAACCTGATGAAGGTGTTGAGTTACAAATGATGAATAAAATCCCTGGTATTGCATCACAACTTAATATCCATGAAAACAAGCTTGATTTGAGTTTCTCTAAAATTTACCAGGATCAACGTGTGGTTGATGCTTATGAACGTTTGATGCTTGAAGTGATTAACGGTAATCAATCATTATTCGTACGTCGTGATGAAGTAGAGGCTGCTTGGACATGGGCTGACGGTATTATCGAAGCGTGGCAGTCTACTAATGAGGCACCAAAACCCTATGCTGCGGGTTCTTGGGGACCAGTTTCTTCAATTTCATTGATCGCACGTGACGATCGCCAATGGGTAGAATAATGCATCAATTAAACGAATTTAATACAAGAGAAGAGTTAGACGTCGCCCTTGCAAACAAAGTGGCGAATATTTTAGCGGATGCTGTAGCACTCAATGGTCGTGCAAGTATTGCAGTGTCTGGTGGTTCAACACCGAAAGGTTTTTTTCAAGCGTTATCTAATAAAGAGTTACCTTGGACAGATATCACCGTGACTCTCGCGGATGAACGATGGGTAAACATTGATAATGAATCAAGTAATACGCGGTTAGTGCATGAAAACTTACTGCAAAACAACGCGGTAAACGCTAAGTTTTTTCATTTGAAACAAGGTGAAAACTTAACACAAGAAACACTTGCTGATCTTAATTTAGCGGCGAAAAGTGCATTACTCCCACTTGATGTATTGATATTAGGTATGGGAGAAGATGGCCACACAGCCTCTTTGTTCCCGTGTAGTGAGCAGATTGATGAATGTTTATCGTCGACAACTGCACCACTATTGAAAGTAAAGCCTACGTCAGCACCTTATGAGCGTATTTCGTTTAGTTTCGCGTATTTAAAGCCAAGCAAAAATACTATTTTGCATATTAGTGGTTTAAATAAAAAATCGGTGTTGGAAAAAGCACTATCTGAGCAAGATAGACGTGAAATGCCAATTAGGGCATTTTTGCACGACCCAGAAATTAACACTCAAGTGTATTGGGCGGAGTAACTGATGAATAAACAAGTTTTAGCGATCACAGATCGTATTATTGAGCGCAGTAAAGAGACGCGTGCAGCCTATTTGAAAAAAATAGAACATGAGAAATCTACCACGGTTCATCGTGCTAATTTATCTTGTGGTAATTTAGCACATGGTTTTGCTGCATGTAGCAAGCAAGAGAAAGATGTTTTACGTGGCATAAACCATTCTGATATTGCTATTGTGTCGGCATATAATGATATGCTTTCTGCTCACCAACCTTATGAAAAATACCCTGAGGTTATTAAAGAAGCGGTTGCTGAAACCGGTGGTGTTGCGCAATTTGCTGGTGGTGTACCTGCTATGTGCGATGGCGTTACCCAAGGTCAGCCAGGCATGGATCTAAGCTTGATGAGCCGTGACGTTATTGCAATGTCTAGCGCAGTTGCGTTATCGCATAATATGTTTGATGGCGCATTAATGCTGGGCATTTGCGATAAAATCGTACCCGGGTTATTAATTGCTTCAATGACGTTTGGTCACTTACCTACGGTATTTGTTCCAGCAGGTCCAATGCCTTCTGGTATTCCAAATAAAGAAAAAGCACGTGTACGTCAGCAATTTGCTAAAGGCGAAATTGGCGAAGACGAGTTACTTGAAGCTGAATCTGCGTCATATCATACCGCAGGTACTTGTACTTTCTTCGGTACAGCAAACTCTAATCAACTTGTTGTAGAAGTGATGGGGTTACATTTACCAGGAGCTTCTTTTATTCCGCCAAATACGCAATTACGTGAAGAATTAACAAAAGCTGCCGCTCGCCAAGTGACACGTTTGACTCAACAGTCAGGTAATTATATGCCCGTTGGCAAAATGATTAATGAAAAATCAATCGTTAATGCCATTGTTGCGTTATTAGCAACAGGTGGTTCAACGAACTTAACCATGCATATCATTGCCTTTGCACGCGCTGCGGGCATTATTATTAACTTCCAAGATTTTAATGACTTATCAAATGCAGTACCGTTAATAACGCGTATTTATCCAAATGGACATGCAGACGTTAATCACTTTCAACAATCAGGCGGTATGGCGTTATTGTTTAAAGAACTGTTAGGTGCGGGATTATTGCACCCTGATGTTGAAACCATTTGTGGACCGGGCTTAGAGCGTTACACCAAACAACCTGAAATAGTTGATGGTAAATTGCAATGGGTTGACAGCACTGATGTTTCAGGTGATCCAGAAGTCATTGCTACCACTAAAGCACCATTCAAACCGGATGGCGGTTTAAAAGTATTGAAAGGTAATTTAGGTACCTCTGTACTAAAAACTTCTTCATTACGTGAAGGTAGTTTTGTGATCAAAGCACCAGCGGTTGTATTTGAAGATCAGCATGAACTAGATGCTGCTTTCAAAGCGGGTGAACTTGAGAAAGACTTTGTTGCTGTTGTAAGGTTCCAAGGCCCTAAAGCTAGAGGTATGCCTGAGCTTCATAAATTAACACCACCTTTAGGTGTACTCCAAGATAAAGGTTTCAAAGTTGCGTTGGTTACTGATGGCCGTATGTCCGGTGCATCAGGTAAAGTTCCTGCCGCTATCCATTTATGCCCTGAGGCATTAGATGGTGGCACTATCGCTAAAATTCAAAATGGTGATATGTTGCTTGTTGACGGTGAAAAAGGTGAATTAACCTTATTAGTTGATGATGCCGAACTTGCACAACGTGAAAACGCAACATTCCAAGTAAATGGCCATCACCAAGGTATGGGGCGTGAATTATTCGGCTTTATGCGTCGTAATTTAAGCACTGCTGATACAGGTGCTTGTTCATTATTTGATGAAGGTTCGACGTTATGAGTCAAGCGACCATTAATTTAGTTGCTGATATTGGTGGAACAAATATTCGTCTTGGCATTGCTAGGGCGAATGGAGAAGTTAATGAATTAACGGTTTACCAATGTCGTGAATTCAATAGTTTACAAGCGGTAGTTCGACACTATATTGAAGAAAACCATATCTCGAATAATACGATAAATGCATGTTTTGCTATTGCTTGTCCTGTAGATAAAGACATCATTCAGATGACTAACTTACCTTGGAAATTCTCGGTAAGTGAAATAAAACAAGAACTTAAGTTAAATAAACTCTTGTTAATTAATGATTATACGGCTATCGCATATGCGGTACCGTATTTGAATGATGAGCAAAAAATACAAATTGGCGAAGGCTCAGTTATTGCAAACAAACCCATTTCTATTTGTGGTCCGGGCACAGGGTTAGGCGTTTCTAATGTAGTTCCCGTTAATGATAATTGGTATGCCATTAGCGGCGAAGGCGGGCACGTTGACTTTGCTCCAATTGATGCAATTGAAGTACAAATATTCGAATATCTTGATAAAAAATACTCTCATGTTTCTTATGAACAATTGTTATCAGGTTTGGGTATTGAACAAATTTATCAAGCATTAAATGAGATTCATCAATCAGGTTTACCTACTCGTTCTGCTAATCAAATATCTGAATTAGGACTTTCTGGTGACTGCCGAATATGTCATCAAACGTTACTACAGTTTTGCAAAATATTAGGAAGTTTTGCTGGTAATTTAGCCTTAACAATGTCGAGTTTTGGTGGCGTTTATATTGCTGGTGGAATTGTTCCACGTTTCATTGAATTTTTTAAACAAAGTGAGTTTAGAAGCCGGTTTGAGAGTAAAGGGCGCTTAAGCTCGTTTAATCACACAATACCAACCTTCGTGATCACTGAATCACAACCGGGAATTTTAGGCGCTTCAGCTTATCTTCGACAACATAATAAAGAGGAATTATGACGTTAGCTAAAAATTGGCAAATTCAGCCAAAAGATCTGTTTGCCCTTGGGCCTGTTGTACCAGTATTAGTGATCAAAAATGTTGAAGATGCATTACCAATCGCTGAAGCTTTATTAGCGGCAGATGTAAAAGTGTTAGAAGTGACACTTCGCACACCAGCAGCACTAGATGTGATAAAAACCATAGCAAAAGAGCTTCCAGAAGCTGTTGTTGGGGCTGGTACTGTAACAAATCGTGAGTTATTACAACGCTCTGCTGATGCTGGTGCAAAGTTTGCCATCAGCCCAGGATTAACGAAAGATTTATTACAGGCAGGTAACGAAGGTGATTGTGCGTTAATTCCCGGTATTTCATCTATTTCAGAACTTATGGACGGCATAGATTACGGTTATGATCACTTTAAATTCTTCCCTGCGGAAGCGTCGGGTGGCGTAAAAGCGATTCAATCTATCGGCGGTCCATTCCCTGACATTCGTTTTTGTCCAACAGGTGGCATTAATATCAATAACATTAATAACTACTTAGCGTTACAAAATGTGATGTGTTGTGGCGGTTCTTGGTTAGTGTCAGATGAAATTGTTGCGGCTAAAGATTGGGGTAAAATTACTCAACTGGCTAAAGAGGCATTAGCCCACGTTAAGTAATTTAGTGATATATGACGCTCAAAAAAACCAGCAAATTGCTGGTTTTTTTACGTTTAAGCTTTACTCAATAAAGCTCATTGCCGGAACGTTCACCCTTTAATAGACACAGCAAATTATTGATAGTTGTTTTAGCGATGGTTTCAAGGGCTTCTTTAGTGAAAAACCCCTGATGACCTGTAATCAATACGTTTGGAAATGATAATAAACGTTCAAAAATATCATCATCGATAATGGTTTCTGATAGATCTTCAAAAAATATTTCGCTTTCTAATTCATAGACATCAAGCCCAAGAAAACTGATTTTTTGTGATTTTAGCCCGCTGATCAGTGCTCGGCTATCCATTAAAGCTCCACGACTGGTATTTATTAACATTACACCATTTTTCATTTGTGCGATGGTGTGTGTATTGATGAGGTGTTTTGTTTCCTCGTTTAATGGGCAATGTAAACTAATAATGTCAGCGTTGGTCAAGGTTTCATTAAATGAGACATATTTTGCACCTAATTGTGTTATTTCTTCACTAGGGCAAGGATCACAACATAATACCTGACAACCAAAACCTTTAAGTATCTTAATGGTGGCTTTTCCAATGTTACCTGTTCCTATAATACCAACGGTTTTCTGATGTAAATTGAACCCCATTAAACCATCTAAGGCAAAGTTACCTTCACGCACTCTATTGTAGGCTTTATGATACTTACGGCTTAACGTTAACATAAGCCCAACAGTGTGTTCAGCGACTGCTTCAGGCGAATATTCGGGAACCCTACACAAACTAAAGCCACGTTTTTTCGCACTGGCCAAGTCAATATTGTTAAAACCTGCACACCTCAGTGCAATAATCTTTATACCCATGGTGTGTAATTTTTCTAATACCTTACTATCCATATCATCATTAACGAAAACACAAACAGCACTTGCACCTTTTGCTAATGATACTGTTTCTTGAGATAACGTAGATGCTATAAATTTAAAGGTAAGTTTATTATCAATATTGAATTTATTAAGGTACTCAATATCATATTTTTTAGTGCTGAAAACAGCTATTTGGTGCATGATTCTTCCTTGTGAATGTTTTAATACCAACTGATTACTACTTTACATCAGAGCAAAGGTTAATTCAGCCAATAGTCTGGTGTTCTAACTCGTTTGTGGCTAAGCTGAGCATTCAAACTCAACAATTAGGATAATAAGAGTGACGATAAAAATAAACACCATGATTGCCGCATGCATTCTCAGTTATTGTACCGTAAGTTATGCAAATGATGACTTCAATAAAGCATACCAATCTTTTGACGAAAAGGAGATAAAAGCAGATATTAAAACCTTATCTTCAGATGCTTTTGAGGGGCGTGAACCTTCTGGCGTTGGTGAAACACTAACAACAGAGATGTTAATAGAGCGTTTTAAATCGCTTGGCTTATCGCCTGGAAATGGTGATAAATACACGCAAGCAGTACCAATGGTAAGTATTACCAGTAAGCCTGAAACGTCGTTAAATATTGCAGATCTACGTTTTGAATTTCCTAAAAACTTTGTTGCAACCTCACGTAAAACACAAAAAAAGATACAGCTTAAAAACTCTGAACTGGTGTTTGTTGGTTATGGTATCAATGCACCAGAATATCAATGGAATGACTATAAAAATGTAGATGTTAAAGGAAAAACAGTCGTTGTTTTAGTCAATGATCCTGGTTTTGCCACGCAAGATCCTAAATTATTTGAAGGCAATACCATGACTTACTATGGTCGTTGGATTTATAAATATGAAGAAGCTGCACGGCAAGGAGCTGCTGGCGCAATAATTGTGCACGAAACAAAACCTGCAAGTTATGGATGGAATGTTATTGAAAGCAGTTGGACTGGTGCGCAATATCACTTACCAGCCAAAGAAGTTAACGAGCCAGCAATTGATGTAGAAATGTGGATCAGTATTGAAAAGGCAAAGGCGTTATTTGCCAAAGCAGGCAAAGACTTCACTGAAATGAAAAAGTACGCTTTGACTAAAAACTTTAAAGCAACGCCACTTAATTTAACAGCCAGTATTCGTTTAAAAAATGAGATTAAATCTTCTACATCAAATAACGTTATTGCAACACTTAAAGGCAGTGAACATCCAGAAGAACATGTACTTTATATGGGACATTGGGATCACTTAGGTAGCTATGTTGATAATGATGGCAAAAAAGTTATTTATAACGGAGCACACGATAATGCTACTGGTACAGCTGGTTTAATGCACATCGCTAAAGCTTATCAAGCATTAGGAAAAGCACCTAAACGTTCTATTACCTTTGCTGCGGTTACGGCGGAAGAACAAGGGCGCTTGGGTTCTCGTTACTTTGCTAACCATCCAACCATTCCGTTAAAGCAAATAGTTGGCTTGATTAACATGGACAGTTTAGATGTAACAGGCAAGAAAAAAGACGTTACTGTTGTAGGTTATGGTAAATCTGAACTTGAGAGCTATTTATCTGAAGCAGCTAAAAGACAAGGCAGAACGTTGACTGCGGAACTTACGCCAGAAAGAGGCTATTATTATCGTTCAGATCACTTTAGTTTAGCGAAAAAGGGTGTACCAGCCCTTAGCGCAGGTGGTGGCTCAGTGTGGTATGACAATACTGAAAAGCAAATAGGTAAACGCGTTAAAGCTGATGTAGCTAAATGTTATCATCAAGCCTGCGATGAATTTAACGAGGCATGGGGTTGGCAAGGTTTAATCGCTGAGCTGCAATTATTTTTTGAAACAGGCTATTTATTGGCAGAGACTACTGAATGGCCAAATTGGCGTGAAGGTACAGAGTTTAAAGCATATCGTGACAATATGATGAAATAAAAGTTACTTTTATAGAAAAAAAGGGGTTAACAAATACGTTAATCCCTTTTTTGTTTGCAGCAATTAAATCGTTACTTTTGTGCAGGCTTATTTTTGTACTTTTCGAACCAAGCTAACGTATTTTCGATTTTTGCGATCATGCGTGAAGGCTTTCCTGCAATACCGTGAGGAGCACCAGGTACTTTTACCAACACAGTATCAATTTTTCGTAATTTAAGTGCCTGATAATATTGCTCAGTTTGTGCCATCGGGGTACGAAGATCTTCTTCACCTGTCATTAGTAAAGTAGGGGTTGTTACGTTGCCTACTAATGACATAGGTGAACGTTGCCAGTAATGTTCAACATGCTCCCATGGCATACCTGGAAACTGCGTGGGTATTTGTCGTAAACCACTATCTGCGGTTAATACTTTACTTAACCAGTTGATCACAGGCTTAACTACGGCTGCTGCGGCAAATCTGTCTGTTAAACCAATTGCATATGCTGTGGCAATCCCACCTGCTGAACCGCCTGCAATAAACAAATTGTTTTCATCAATAAAGCCTTTAGCGATCATGGCATCTACACCTGAATTATGATCGGCAAAGTCTTCTTTTGAGCTGTATTTATATTTAAGCAACATAGCAAAGCGTTCGCCGTACGAGCTACTACCACGGTGATTATCATAAAATACCACATAGCCTTGAGCAGCAAAGCGTTGTAGTTCTGCTGAAAAGTGAGGACCATAAGCTAAATGAGGCCCGCCATGAATCTCTAACAATAACGGATACTTCTTTTTAGGGTCAAAGTTTGGTGGAGTAATGTACCAACCTTGTATCTCTTCACCGTCAAACGATGATTTGTAATTGATTTCGTGTACCTTACCTAGGGTTTTATGGGCGAGTAAATCTTCGTTTAGCGCTGTAAGCTGCGAAACTTTACCTTTTGTATTTACCACAGCAACATCACTAGGGCGCTGACTTGTCCCCTTGGTAAAGACAATTTTTCCTGAATCATTGGTATGAAATTCACCACTGATGTAAGGGCGGCCTAATGTGGTTCCTGATAAACTGTCAGTTAGATCAGTAATTTTTCCTTTGGTGGTCATTGTAGCAACTTTTCGTTTGCCAAAATCATCATAGGCAAAAGCTAGCTTACTGTTTGATAGCCATTGTGGGCTTCTTATTGAACGATCAAAATCTTTAGCAACGATTTTCGCTTCTTTTGAAGACCAGTTCATGATGTTAAGTTTGGCATTACGGTATGGATTTAATGCATTCGATGTTGATAAAAATGCTAGCTTCTCTCCGTTATTAGAAAAGCTAGGACCATACTCTTTACCTGGCGCAGAGGTTAGCTGTGTTAAGTTGCCATCTTTTAAGGAAACTGAAAATAAATCTCCTTCTAAGCCTTTATATTCCCAGTCATCTCTTCTATTTGCTGAAAATACAATTTCGTCGCTGGCATCATTCCAAGCCAAGGTGCCTCTATGATGATAATTCCCTTGGGTAAGTTGTCTTGGTGTACCACCATCGGACGGGATAACAAAAATATGACTATAGCCGGGTTTGATTAAACCTCTACCGTCTGCTTGATAATAAGCTTTGTCGATCACAACGACTGGTTTCGCCCATTTAGCGCCTTTTGGTTTTTTCGGCATTTTTGCAAGCTTACTGTTTGGAGCATTTACTTTTTGACTAAACGCCAACCACTTACCGTCAGGTGACCACGTTAAGCTTGAGATGCCTGCCTGTAATTGACTAACCATCGCTGTTCGGTTGCTTTCTAAGTAATGAATATGTATTTGGTACTTGCCACTAATATTACTAATAAATGCTAACTTTTTACCATCAGGTGACCATCGTGGTTGTGAATATTGCTTATCATCAGAAAATAGTGGTTCGTGCATTCCTGATTTAATATTTAATAGCCATAAGTCTCGATTTTTACCATCGGTCATAATGTCATAGGCATTACGAACATATACTGCTGTTTTTCCATCAGGAGATATACGTGGATCAGATGCGTATTCTAATGAGAAAATATCTGTTGAAGTGAACACATCTGCTGCGATTGTCATAAATGGCGTTAACGCGGTAGCTAACAATAATTTGCTAAAGGTTGGCTTTAACATACAAGGTTCCATTATTAATTTTAGTATCTGTTCATTTTAGGGTAAGTTACTTTATTTACACTGCTATTTGTCGTTTTTATTGTTCACCTTACCGACTTTGTTACAATTTTGGTGTACTTAATTTAGTATCCGTGACTACAATTACCGTTTTGCAATGTCAAAAGTAAAGAAAATTTCTCGGTGCTCTTTAACAACTAGTAAGTGAATGTATGAAGATAACAATAAATAAAGCAACAGTGGACGATGCAAATAAAATCGCTCCTTTATTTGACTTATATCGACAATTTTACCAAGAAACCTCTGATATTAATCTCGCGATTGACTTTCTTACAACTCGTTTAAGCAAAGGTGAATCAACCATTTATTTTGCGATTGACGATGCAAACACGGTGCATGGTTTTACCCAGTTATTTCCAAGCTTTTCGTCAATATCTGCACAAGCAACATGGATCTTGAATGACTTATTTGTCATTGAAGAATCAAGAGGTATTGGCATAGGGAAACTGTTATTAGAACGCGCAGAAAAACTTGCGATTAACTCTCATGCCAAAGGAATAGGGCTTGAAACAACGACGGAGAATGTGTCTGCACAAAAATTATATGAATCATTAGGTTATGAAATAGCAGATGGCTATTTACAGTATTTTAAAACGCTATAGAGGATCTTTTAAGAAGTGGTGGGTGCGACTGGATTCGAACCAGCGACCTCTTGCATGTCAAGCAAGCGCTCTAACCAACTGAGCTACGCTCCCACTTTAGCGTTAAAGACGAAGGCTCGTCTTTAACGGAGCGCTATGTTAGCGATCTGATATTCGTCTTGCAAGCGTTTTTAAATGTTTTATCAGTATTTTGTCACTGTTTGCTTAACAATTGCTCATTTTAACACGTTAACTTGTTTGTTTAGCCTCAGTTGCAAACCGCGCCTGCACCACTTTTAAACGCCATCCTAATAAAATAGCAGCGGTTGTTAGTCCGGATATAATTCCAATCCAAAAACCGTAAGGGCCAATAGGTGCTATTATCCAATCAGTTATGCCTAGCACTAAACCTACGCTTAGGCCTACTACCCAATATGAAACGAAGGTTAAATATAAAATGGCTGTTGTGTCTTTATAGCCGCGTAACGCTCCTGCTGCAATGACTTGAATAGCATCTGAAAACTGAAATAGTGTAGCTAATAACATTAAGCTTGCTGCTAATTCAATAACGACTAATTCGTGGCTGTATATTTCCGCAATTTGATACCGAAAAGCAAGTGTAAATAGTGCTGTAAACAAAGCGATTAACAAGCCAAGTGCTATAGAATAGGTACACACTTGCTTTGCTTGTTCAATTTTTTTATTGCCTATTGCTGTACCCACTAAAATAGTAACCGCCATCGCTAGGCTTAACGGGATCATAAAGATAAGACCCGAGAAGTTGATCACAATTTGATGACTTGCCACCGTTTCAGCGCCAAAAGGAGCAAGAATAATGGCAACCACACCAAATAAACTGACTTCAAATAACAAAGATAACGCGATTGGTACCCCTAAAAGAAGAATGTATTTTATTTCATGCCAATTCGGTAAATACAGTTTGTCAAAGATAGGTGCATGTTTTAAGTGCTTACTGAAAATACAATATAAATACATACTAATACACATTACCCAATAAACAATAGCAGTGGCAATACCACAACCCGCACCACCTAATGCTGGTATGTCTCCATAACCATAAATAAAAATGTAGTTTGCAGGAATGTTAATAATAAGACCAACAATGCTAACAATCATGGTAGGCCGTGTATGCGATAAACCTTCAGAATAATTCCTGAACACCAAATACAAACAAAAGCCTGGGCCGCCCCATACAACATATTCTAAATAATCAAATAACAATTGTTGAAGTTGGGGTTCTAAAGAAACATTTGCTTGAATATAAGGTGCTACACCGTAATAAAGTGCAATAAGCGCCACTGACATGAAAAATGAAATCCATGCGGTTTGTTGGGTTGCTGCACCAATTTTTTTATAATCATTAGCACCTGATAATTGTGAAACAATAGCGGCAAGGGCCATCACCACACCAGAAATAGTTAAAATAATAGGCAACCAAATGCTACTAGCGACGGCAATGGCTGCCATATCGGTAGAACTTACACGGCCAGCCATAACCGTATCGGCAAAACCCATTAATGTTTGGATTAATTGAGCAATTAAAATAGGATACGCTAAGGTCATCAACCTTTTAGTATTATCAATAAAGCCTTGAATATGCATTAGTTGTGGTACTTAAAATAACAGGGCGCTAAAATGCGGGAACTTTTATAACGTTGGATCATATATGTTTACTGGCATAGTGCAATCACAAGCTGAAATTATTTCAGCAGATGTAAATCACAAGTTAATGAGGTTAATTGTTAAAGGTGAGCTTGAACTCATTGAACAGTTACAACTAGGAGCGAGTATTGCGGTTAATGGCTGCTGTTTAACTGTAGTGAAATTTTTCCAGCAGCAACAAAGCAGTATTATTCACTTTGATGTAATCGATGAAACGTTAAGGCTTACCAATTTAGGTTGCTTATCAATAGGCGACAACGTAAATGTTGAACGCTCATTAAAAGTAGGGGATGAACTTGGCGGGCATATTGTTAGTGGTCATATTCATACCACCGCTTCTTTAAGTCATATCGAACAATCCGCCACCAATTGTTCAATGACATTTAAGTTACCTGTGCAGTGGAAAAAATTTGTCTTAGCGAAAGGCTTTATCACCATTAATGGTATTAGTTTAACGGTAGGTGACGTTATCGATAATCACTTTACCGTTCACTTGATCCCAGAAACGTTGAGCAGAACAAATTTATCTAGCTTATCAATGGGGGCTTTGGTGAATATTGAATGTGATCAACAAACCATTACCATTGTTAATACCATCGAACGAATGAAGCTTTAACGGTACAAGCTTATTGTTCATCACTATTGATAGCTAATTCAATTTTTTGTCGGTACTCATCAATGTGCATATTCAAATGAATGTCATTACAACAAGCTGAGCATTCGTCGTAATAATCTTGATCGCCGGATGTTGGATCAATCGTAACATAAACATGGTGTCCGCAATGAGGGCATTCTATTCGAAGATCTGACACTTTTTGTGGAAGAGAATCATGCGGCATTATATCCCCCCAGATGCTACGCATCGCTTTGTTTGTCTTACTTCTAAGTATGGTCATAAATTTGAAAACTGCTAACTTTCATCATTAGCTTTCTGCAACTTATTTATTAGCGTTTGAATTTACTCACAATTCAATTATTCAAGACAAAATCACGCCATTGATAATATTCGGTTTATACAGGCTTTTGCTTGTTCTACATATACACCACCGAAAATATTTGCATGGTTTAATACATGATATAAATTATAGACATGTTTACGTATACCATAGGCTTCAGGTAAGGGATAAGTGTCATAATACCCATGATAGAAATCTTCTGGTAAAGCACCGAATAACTCTGTCATCGCTAAATCTGCTTCCCGATCACCATAATAGCTTGCAGGATCAAAAATAACGGGTTGTTCATTAGCAAATCCGATGTTACCTCGCCATAAGTCCCCGTGTAATAAACAAGGTTCAACGTGATGGTTTAAGAGTATTTGATGGCAAGCGTTGGTAATAAAATCAATATCACCAAAGACAATCGATTTTTCATTCAATAATTGTAATTGCCAACCAATGCGTTGCTCAGCAAAAAATTGCCGCCAATTACTGCTCCACCTATTAGGTTGTATAATACTGCCAATAACATTATCTTGCTGCCAGCCAAATTGACCATGGCTTGTTTGCTTATGCATGGTGGCTAATTGCTCACCTAGCCTACGCCAAAGTGCGTTGGACGGTTGATGGAAGTCAATGACATGTAGAACTAAAAAAGCCTTATCAGTCGTCACGCCGGTGGTAATGACAGAAGGACAAGCGATACACTCACTTTCTCTGATTTTATTTAAGTTGTATGCCTCAGCATCAAAATGTTCAAGCCTAGCTTTATCATTCACTTTTACAAAGTAACGTTGTTGTTCACCACTAATTAAAAAGCTTTCGTTGATATCACCGCCAGTAACAGCACTATACTTTTCTATTTTGAAAGAGCTTGATAATGCTTGTTCAATTGATTTAGCAATGCTGTTCCACATAGGCCCCCCTGTTTACAATATACTTTCAGGGTAAGTATAGTTAACCTGTAAAATGCTGTTGTAACTTTTCGAGTGATTTCCACAAACTTTTTTTAGCCACTTTATTCGCTATCCATGTAGGAATATTACCATTGGCTGATGCTGAAAATTGATAGGTAACCTCTAGCGCTGTAGGTGACAGTTGTTTGATATGCCAACAACCAAAATGCAGTGTCATTAACACGAAACTTTCAGGTAAGGTAATAGGCGTTGGCTTGTTTTCAACCTTAATAACCATGTTGCGCTCAGTGTGTGTTGTGACTGTTGAAGTTGCCTGCATGACACGTGGACTAATAAAGAAACCTCCTGAAAAATAAGTGGTGATCATCGACTGGTTTTTTGTCACTTGTGTAATTTCAATATCTTCAGCGCGCGCTAACCACAATGCGACGCTTTCTTCATGATGTAAAAATTGATAAAAATGGTTAATTTTAGTTGGTAGGATAATCTTAGCTTGCAGTGCGATTGACTTGTTATTTGGCATTCTAGCGGTACTAACAGAGTAATTAGCATTGCTTTGCCAAAGCTGCCAATCTAGGCTGTAATGATAGCCACATGTACTTTGTGAAGAAGCTCTAACAAAAGTACAAAACAATAAGCTTAAACAGGTTAGTAACTTCATAATAATGATCTTAATACTAATACCACGAAAGGACGGGATAATTAATCATCCAAAGCACGATTATACGTTGCATTGTAAGAGATAATCGCCTATATTCACACGCTTATAAAAACAAGCGCTACGCGTGATTCTCTAAACCATATTATAGTTATATAATAGTCCGTATGCTTGATTGATTTAATTTTTGTTAACACCACATGCGACGCTTGGTATGCGCCGCCACTGTAGAAAGGAAATTTCATGCCTGTTATTACTCTCCCTGACGGAAGTCAACGTTCATTTGAAAATGCGGTATCTGTAATGGATGTTGCGTTAGATATCGGCCCCGGATTAGCCAAAGCGACTATTGCAGGTCGTGTAAATGGTGAACTTGTTGATGCCTGTGAATTAATTGAAGCAGACGCTGAATTACAACTGATCACCAATAAAGACCAAGACGGAATAGAAATTATTCGTCATTCATGTGCGCATTTATTAGGCCATGCGATTAAACAATTATGGCCAAGCGCAAAAATGGCGATTGGCCCCGTCATTGAAAATGGCTTTTATTACGATATTGATCTAGACCATTCAATTAATGAAGACGATATTGCCAAACTTGAAAAGCGTATGCTTGAGTTGGCCAAAACAAATTATGATGTTGTTAAGAAAACTGTTTCTTGGCAAGAAGCTCGTGATGCTTTTGAAGAGCGTGGCGAACCTTACAAAATGGAAATTTTAGACGAGAACATTGAAAAAGACGATCGTCCAGGTTTATATCATCATGAAGAATATATCGATATGTGTCGTGGTCCACACGTACCAAACATGCGCCATTGTCATCATTTAAAATTGATGAAAGTAGCTGGCGCGTACTGGCGTGGTGATTCTGACAACAAAATGCTGCAGCGTATTTATGGCACGGCATGGGCGGATAAAAAACAGTTAAAAGCTTACATTCAACGATTAGCAGAAGCTGAAAAGCGCGACCACCGTAAAATTGGTAAAACACTTGATTTATTTCACTGGCAAGAAGAAGCGCCAGGCATGGTGTTTTGGCACAACGATGGTTGGACAATTTATACCGAACTTGAAAAGTTTGTTCGTGAAAAATTACACGAATATGATTACGACGAAGTAAAAGGGCCATTAATGATGGACCGCGTACTTTGGGAAAAATCAGGCCATTGGGACAAATATTCAGACGCGATGTTTACGACTGAGTCTGAAAAACGTGAATACGCAATTAAACCAATGAACTGCCCAGGCCACGTTCAAATTTTTAATCAAGGCTTAAAATCATACCGTGATTTACCTTTACGTATGGCTGAATTTGGTTGTTGTCACCGAAACGAACCATCGGGTGCGCTTCATGGTTTAATGCGTGTTCGTGGTTTTACACAAGATGACGCGCATATTTTCTGTACAGAAGACCAAGTGCAAAATGAAGTCACGAAATGTATTGAATTAGTTTACGATGTGTATCAAACCTTTGGCTTTGAAGACATTATTGTTAAGCTATCAACTCGCCCTGAAAAGCGTATTGGTACAGATGAAATGTGGGATAAAGCTGAGCTTGGTTTAGCTGAAGCAATGAAGTCGAAAGGTATTGAATTTGAGTACCTGCCGGGTGAAGGTGCTTTCTATGGTCCTAAAATTGAATTTACTTTACTCGATTGTTTAGGTCGTAACTGGCAGTGTGGTACGGTACAATTAGATTTCGCGTTACCAGAACGATTAGGTGCAACTTATGTCGGCGAAGATAATGAACGTTACATTCCGGTGATGATTCATCGTGCCATATTAGGTTCATTAGAAAGATTTATCGGTATTTTGATTGAAGAATACTCAGGTAAATTTCCAACGTGGTTATCACCAAATCAAGCAACAGTGATGAATATTACCGACAAACAGTCGGATTATTGTCAAAAAGTTGTAAAAAAACTAAAAGAAAGTGGATTTAGAGCAAAAGTAGACTTGAGAAATGAGAAGATAGGCTTTAAAATTCGCGAGCACACTTTGAAGCGTGTTCCATATCTTTTAGTCGTAGGTGACAAAGAAATGGAAAATGGCGAAATTGCCATTCGCACAAGAAGTGGGGAAGATTTAGGAAAAATGTCGGTTGACGACTTCATTACTAAACTAAGTGAAGAAGTAAGTTCACGGGCATAAATGCTGTTTGAGAATACTCTCAAACCTTTTGCTAAATTGTTTGTTTTAATGCTTGGAGGAATAAACTATCAAAGGTAGTTTAAAAGGCGGTCAAAAAGAACCGCAACACAAACTGAATGAAGCCATTACTGCGTCTGAAGTACGCTTAGTAGGCTTAGAGAACGAAGCACTAGGTGTTGTTTCACTTGATGAAGCTTTAGATGCAGCTGAACAAGCGGGGGTAGATTTAGTAGAAATCAGCCCTACGGCGAAACCACCAGTTTGTCGTGTAATGGACTACGGTAAGTTCCTTTACGAAAAAAGCAAACAGCAAAAAGAACAAAAGAAAAAGCAGAAACAAATTCAGGTTAAGGAAATTAAATTCCGTCCTGGTACTGATGAAGGTGACTATCAAGTTAAATTACGTAACTTGAAGCGCTTCGTAGAAGGTGGCGATAAAGTGAAAGTAACTTTACGTTTCCGCGGTCGTGAGATGGCCCACCAAGAACTGGGTATTGAGCTTTTAACGCGTGTTAAAAACGATTTAGAAGAACTTACTACAGTTGAGTCTTTCCCTCGTAGAGCGGAAGGACGTCAAATGGTGATGGTACTTGCACCGAAAAAATAATCAATAGCTGGTTTTAGCAAGTAGTAGAAAGCAATTTCTGCTCACCACTATTGTTTTTAACGGGTAACGTTAGGCCTACAAGTAAAACAGCGTTAAACACTGTTTTCGCCTGCGTTGCTAAATTTCAATGGCAATGTGGAGTTTACATCAATGCCTAAAATGAAAACTAACAAAGGTGCTGCAAAGCGCTTTAAAAGAACTGCGTCAGGCGGTTACAAATGCAAACAAGCTGGTCTTCGTCATATCTTGACTAAGCGTCGTACTAAAGTAAAACGTCATCTTCGTGCTAAAAGCATGGTTGCTGCTTCAGATGTGAAAGCAGTTGATAAATTACTTCGCAACGCTTAATTAAGAGGAGATTAGCACATGGCAAGAGTAAAACGCGGTGTAGTAGCACGTCGTTCTCACAAGAAAATTTTAAAGCAAGCGAAAGGTTACTACGGTGCTCGTAGTCGCGTATATCGCGTTGCTTTCCAAGCTGTAACTAAAGCTGGCCAATACGCATACCGTGACCGTCGTCAACGTAAGCGTCAATTCCGTCAACTTTGGATTGCTCGTATTAATGCAGCAGCTCGTCAAAATGGTTTATCTTACAGCCGTTTCATCAATGGCTTGAAAAAAGCATCGATTGAAATCGATCGTAAGATCCTAGCTGACATTGCAGTATATGACAAAGCAGCATTCTCTGTATTAGTTGAAAAAGCGCAAGCTTCTTTAGCTTAATTGAGACGTTGATATATGGAAAGGGCGCCCATGGGCGTCCTTTTTCTTTTAGACAGATAATTTTTATTGTTAATTTGCTCTAATAGCGTCGTCACTAATGCTCATTTACCTGCGTAAACTGCGCGTTAGTTCCTTGCTCTTAAATCAATTAACGGCAAAAATTTTCATCTAAATTGTTTAAGTGGTTTTAGGTATTAAGTTCCAAGTGCGTAATTTTTCCTTGAACTTTAACCTATGCTCTGCAAACTAAGCAGCTAGGTAGTCTTCTGATGGTGTATTCATCTAAATTGTTTAAGTGTTAAGTTACGAGTGCGTGGCTTCTTATTAAAGCTGAAAACTATGCAGCTAGGTTGTTTTATAAAAATTCGCGCGATTTTATTGTAGCATTTCAGATATAATTGCTAACCACAGTGAATACGTGAGAGAACTTATTCGTTTATCACCATCGGTTGATGTTAAACAAATAGATTCTTACTTATAAAAGGTTTAAACGATGAGTAATGCTAATGGCGTTTTAGCCGTCAATGACGATTTACCTATTCGTACTGATTTACCTGTTCATAGCGGTAAAGTTCGCTCTGTTTATTGGTTAACAGCACAAGACAGTGCGCGATTAATTAAAGAAAAAGGCTACAACGTACCTGCTGATACAGAACTTGCCATCATGGTTATTAGTGATCGTATTTCAGCGTTTGATTGTATTTGGCATGGCGAAGGTAATATGCGTGGCGTACCTGGCAAAGGCGCTGCACTTAATGCAATATCAAATCATTGGTTTAAATTATTTAAAGAGCAAGGGTTAGCAGACAGCCATATACTCGATATTCCGCATCCATTTGTATGGATTGTACAGAAAGCAAAACCAGTGATGATTGAAGCAATCTGTCGCAGTTATATCACTGGTTCTATGTGGCGTGCTTACGAAAAGGGCGAACGCGAGTTTTGTGGTATAAACTTGCCTGAAGGGCTGCAACGAGATACTAAGTTACCAAATTTGTTAATGACGCCATCAACAAAAGGGATATTAAAGGGTATTCCAGGCGTGCCTGAAGCTGATGATGTAAACATAACGCGTGAAAACATTGTAAATAACCATAAGGCTTTTAACTTTCAATCTATCGAAGACGTTGATTTATACGAAAAGTTACTCACAGAAGGGTTTGATGTTATCTCATCAGCGTTAAATGAACTTGATCAAATATTTGTCGACACTAAATTTGAGTTTGGTTACGTTAAAGATAAAGCGGGTAATAATAAGCTGATTTATATGGATGAAGTAGGTACACCTGATTCATCTCGTATTTGGGGTGGCGCATCTTATCGTAATGGTGAAGTTGTTGAGAACTCTAAAGAGGGCTTTAGACAATTATTGCTGTCGCACTTTCCAGATCCTGATATTTTACTTAATAAAGAGCGCATGCCCGAACGCACGGCACTTGCAGAAGGTAACGCGTTACCTGTTGAGGTGTTAATGAAGGTTTCTAAAACCTATACAGACATTGCTGAAAAGATTACCGGCGAAAAAATCGTTCTAAGTGACGACCCTAAAGCAGAAATTATTGCGGTGTTAAAAGAGCAATACCAGTTAATTGATTAATATCGCAACTTAAGGTTTAACACTTACTAAAGCCTCAACATCTGTTGGGGCTTATTTTACTGAATTAAAAAAATTTCCCCGATAGTTGAGTAATTGAGCTGTATATATGAACAGTACGAGCTTGTTCTTGTTTTTAACGAAAATACAAGAACCATTCTCGTATCTAACGGGGAAAACGAGAATAGGAAATACTATCTCGTTGATATAGTTGGGAAGAAGTGATAATTTAAATTTTCAATTTTATGAAATAAAGGGCTGTTCGTAGCGTTACTTGCGAGAATGGTTCTTATGAATAAGCTGTTAGTTGCCAAGGAGGCTCCATGTCCGATGAAGATCGTCGCCAGATTCATAATCAATCGAGAGCGGCTCAAGATAAATACGTATATTTCTTGTTAGCTGTTTCAGCATCCGCAATTGCTTTTACTGCTCAAATCACTAAAGAGAGTGTATTTTCATATAACTTAATACCTTTAGGTTTTGCTGTTATTGTTTGGTCTCTAAGCTTTTATTGTGGTTGTCGAAATATTCAATACACTAACTCAAATTTGTTCGCAAACTTCGATCTAATTAAAGTTGAAGCTGGTAAACATCCCGAAGTACCTAATAATCAAATGTATATGCAAGCTGCGTTAGACGGAATTAAACAAGCGATGACATCTAATAATGGTATATTAAGTAGTTATGGTTTTTGGCAATTTCGTTTCTTAGTTTTAGGTGCAGTATCATTTATGATTTGGCACTTAATGGAAATGGCAGTACGCACAATTGGCAACTAACAAGCTAATAAACAAGGACAAAAAACAGTTTGCTGTTTTCGTTCCTCAACATTTTAGCAAACAATTTTTTGCCTGTTATTAGGGCGTTAAGTTCGGTCAGAAGTTTAATTAAACCATAGAGAGGAAAGCAAAATGACAGATATTGATATAGGAATTAATACGGAGGATAGAGTGAAGATCGCTGAAGGTCTCAAACGCCTTTTAGCCGACTCATATACTTTATATTTACAAACACATAATTTTCACTGGAACGTGAGTGGCCCTCAATTCCGTGAGCTACATTTGATGTTTGAAGAGCACTACACTGAGCTGGCTATTGCTGTTGATGATATAGCGGAACGTATACGTACTCTAGATGTGGCTGCTCCGGGAACATACAAAGAGTTTTCAAAACTTAGTTCTATTGAAGAAGTTGAAGGAGTTCCAAGTTCGGAAGAAATGGTTGATTTACTGACTAAAGGGCATGAGCAAGTAGTTAAGACCTCTAGAGATGTATTAAAACTTGCGCAATCTGCAGATGACGAGTCAACTGCCGCATTGGTCTCTGATCGTATGCGCATACATGAAAAAACATCATGGATGCTGAGAGCTACGAGAAAGTAGGTTGGTGATTCAGAACTTAACAAGTCAAAGCACTCGGACGCAGCAAAGCTGCGCCGGTGTTTGAGGCGTTAGCAACTATATTCAATCAAGTAGTATTTATTTAAACTCAAAAAAGGAATAAAAATGAAGTTATTTAAAAAACTAGCACTATTAACCCT
>NZ_MKQD01000055.1 GCF_001913705.1 Thalassotalea sp. PP2-459
CTTCACCGTTAGTACAGTGTTCAGCCGAGGTAAAGCCACCTGGGCCTAATACCAACGCACCTTCATCGATACTCATGATATCGCCTTCGCCGTAAGCATGACGCATTTTTGCTGTCGCAGTAGCATCAGTGAAACGTACTTGACCGGTTAACGCACCGCCATTGTCATAATCTAACTGTAAGTTAAAGTTACGTGATTTTTCTTCATTAACATTCACTTGTGTGAATGATTGCATACGGTATGGGCGCATCTTGAACGCATCAACACCACGCCATTCATTGCCGTCACCATCAGTGTATGAATCACCGGTATAGTTGGTTGCAAACGCATACTGTGCGAAAGTTTGCCAACGGTTATTGGTGTTAAAGCCAGAGCGTGCATTAAAACGGTCTTGGTTCGTATAGAAATAATCCGCGGTTAAGGTAAAACCTTCACCTAAATCAACTTGCAATGACGCTTGAACAGCATCACGCTCACGCTCTTCTGTTTTATTAAACGCGGTAAAACCGTGTGGTACAATGTTGCGATATTCAGCGCCTTCTGCTGGTGTGCTCCACGCATAGTTATTTGATGTCCAGCCTAAACCACCGTTTTCAGAGGTGTCGTTATGACCGTTATAGTCAGTTGCTAGCGTCACATCTTGTGTTACCGCTGAAATTAAGAAACCAATTTTACCGTCGTTATATGCCGCTAAGCCATGTAACGTTGGGTCAGTTTCTTTGGTAATTGAACCACGTGCCGCTTCTGCGCCGGCAACAAAAGTCCACCCTTCATCCATATCAAACGGACGGCGCGTTTTTAAATCAATCGCACCAGCAATGCCTTGTGCAGTGTTATCAGCTGTTGCTGACTTGTACACATCAACACCGCCAAAAAGTTGCGCAGGTAAATCACCTAAATCAGCACCAGAGGTATCAATAG
>NZ_MKQD01000056.1 GCF_001913705.1 Thalassotalea sp. PP2-459
ACTGGAGTAGAAGAACTACACAGCGCAAGTGTTGCCTTGTATAAATACCAAACAAATTGCGGCAAAAGTAAACATGAAAGATCAACACGCTCTAGTTATTTATCCATATTAATATTAAGTGTACGTATCTCATCAATTGTCTGTTGCTCAAGTTCTTGCAAAGACTTGCCATGTGCAATCGGTGCACCGGTTTCAGGGTCCACTTTCACAAAAACGATATCGTCAGCCATACAAATCGTTTTTTTAGTGACCTTATTTCTTACTAAACAGCTAACAGTAATTGATGTACGGCCAACACTTTTTGTTTCCAGTCCGAACTCAACTACATCTCCTTGCATAGCGGGTGCTTCAAAGGTTATTTCACCAATATGTTTAGTTACTAAGAAGTTAGTTTCAAGTTGACAAATTGCATAAATTGCAGCTTCTTCGTCAATCCACTGCAGTGCGCGACCGCCAAATAATGACAGTCCATAGTTTAAATCGCTTGGCATCACTAATCGTCGAGATAAAAATCGCATAGGTATTTCCTTGTTAAAAAGATGCGTTAAATTATAGACTAAGCCATTGTCTTTAGGGAGTTAAATATAAACTTTACTGGCTACTTACTAAAGTGTGAGTAGTTTTATCGACAGATAAATCGTTGCACAACTTACTACGATAAAAAGTAATGAAAACATCAGTTGAATAACATTGATTAATTTATGTTTAATTGATGAGAAAAAACCAATTTTGTCAGTAGATTGTGCTAATGGTTGAAAACAAAACGTTAACGTTCTAAACAATAAACACCATAAGAATGTTAACATTAAAAAAGTTAACCCGTTATTTTGCGTGGCAATATCGGCAAATAATAATAGGAAAACAAAGATACTGGCGCTTACTAACGTTCCGATAAGAAAAATAGCACGAAAAGGGAATACTAAATTTGCTAGTTTTTCGAAAAATCTAAACATATCAACAGCCCATTTAAAGAAAATACATTGTTCACAACGTTATCGCATAATATTGATTCAAATACATGCACTTTATTGATTGATAACTAAATGACGACTTATCAATGCTATAGATGCTAAAAACTCACCGTTAATATCCTTTTTGGTAACTTACCGTTCGTGGTAATTGCCCGGTATTGTAGTAATTAACAATATTGTTCACCACAACATCACAGGCAGTATTCTGGCTTGTTGGTGCTGAAATATGCGGTAACACTGTGACTTTATTATGTGACCAAAAAGCATGTTGCTGTGGTAAAGGTTCTTGATTAAAAACATCTAATATTGCCTGAGATAAATGTTCTTGATCAAGCACTTCAAGTAAAGCCTGTTCATGAATAATGGCGCCGCGAGCAAAGTTAATCAAGGTTGCGCCTTTTTTTAATTGCATCAATCGACTTTTATCAAATAATTGACGCGTTTCATCGGTTAAAGGTAACAAACAAATAACAATATCAGCATGACTTATTGTTTGAGTTAAGCCTTCATCTCCCGCAAAACATGCAATACCTTTTATTGATTTTTTACTGCGACTCCAGCCACGAACATTAAAACCATTTTGTGTTAATGCCGCACACGCAGCTTGGCCTAATTCCCCCAAACCGAGCACTGCTATATTGCATTCTTGTGTAAGTGTTACAGGGTGTTGTTGCCAGTTTTTTGTTTGTTGCTGTTGCGAGTAACGCAACATATCACGTAGTACAAAATAACTCCAAGCAACACAAGCTTGCGCCATCGTTAATGCTAAGCACGGATCAACAAGTCTCACTAACTGGATAGGTTTGTGTTTTAAATCATCAACAAGCCTTTCTACACCGGCCCACAAACTATGTACCCAAATAATATTAGGATAGTTAGCCAACAATGCTGGTTCAGGATTAGCTACTATCGCAAACTCTACCAGTGCGTTTTGACGGTTGCTTAACTCATTTGGTAAGCAAACTCGCGCATCTACCTGATGATGTTGTAAAGATTTATTTAGCGCTTCACACCACGTTTGTTGTTCAGATAGCGATAGCTGACTGACTAACGGAATAAGCTTACTCATAGTGCTATTTCTTTTCTTTCAATGACAATACATTACGTTTTGACTGTTCATCAAAGGCAGCATAGGGGCTGGCATTGGGGTTATCGTAACGCTTTTTCGCCTTTGCTGGCTTAGCAACGTTGTTTTCTATTTTTTCAATGGGCTTTTTACGGTATTCGGCAGGTTTTTGTTGCGTTTTTTTATCGGCCCCTTCTGGGCGATGTGTTAACTGAAGCGCCATTAAAAAATTACGTAAAAATTGCGATTTACAGTGGCGGTAATTTTTATGCTCTGGCTTTCTAAAGAAAGCCGTTAATTCTGCACTGCCAATAGTCACATCCATTTTAGCCAACAAAGCAATAATATCGTCGCTGGTCAAATTCAACGCTATTTTAAGTTTTTTTAAGATTAAGTTTTTTGTGAGTTGCTTTTCAGGCGCTGGTACTGCCTTTTCACTTCTACCGCGCTTTTCAACAATAAAACCATTGAGAAAACTTGCCAATTCACTGTCTGATATAGGCATCGTTTCTTTGTCTTCATCAGGTTTTAACCAAGCGATCACTTGTTGCGTTGTTACTTGCCTACTTGCCAAGGCAAAAATATTCACCATCTGTTGATCTTTAAATTGAAAGGTAAAACGTATTCGACGAAGGACATCATTATTGGTCAAGTGGTTTCTCGCTACAGTTAAGGTAATAAAGTCATTATTATATCGTCTTTCAGCTTTAATTCGAAATAAATGTTAACGCCTAGCGCCTGCTAAGGTATCATCAGCAAGTTTTTCACGGATAATCAAGACAAACAGCTAGCTTCATGACTAAATCAAATACGCTTTTTCAACCAACATTACCTAATCGCAAGGGTAAAAATGCCGATAAAAAGGCATGGCAAAACTTATTAGGGTCAAGTGCAACACTTGCTATTTATCATGCGGCCTTACAAACCGAAAAACCCATTTTATTGCTCACGCATGACACGCCTTCGGCACTCAAATTTGAGCAAGAACTACGCAGTATTAATGCAAACAATCAGGTACCTATTTGTTTATTTCCTGATTGGGAAACACTCCCTTACGATACATTTTCACCACACCAAGATATTATTTCACAACGGTTAGCAACGCTTTATCAGCTTTCGCGAATGAAACAAGGTATTGTCATTGTTCCAACGGCAACCTTTATTCAACGCTTAGCACCAAAAGCTTACCTTGAAAGTAATAGCTTACTGATCAAAAAAGGTGATCGAAAAGATCTACATCAAATGCGTGTTGAGCTAGAAGCAAGCGGTTATCGATGTGTTGATCAAGTGATGGAGCATGGCGAATTTTCCGCCCGTGGTGCGATTCTCGATTTATACCCGATGGGCAGTAATAAACCCTTTCGCCTTGACTTTTTTGATGATGAAATTGAAGAAATTCGTCATTTTGATCCTGAAAGTCAACGTTCAAAAGAACAAATTGAAACGATTGATTTGCTTCCGGCACATGAGTTTCCTACCGATAAAGACGGGATTAATACGTTTCGTCGACAATATCGAGAACAATTTAGTGGCACGATTGATAAAGAATCTATTTATCACCAAGTAAGTAACGGTATTTTACCCGCGGGGATTGAATATTATTTACCGCTCTTTTTTGAACAAACAGATACCCTTTGTGATTATTTAGCACCCGATACTATCGTGCTCATGTCTGGTGATATAGAGAAATCTTTAGCAAATTATTGGCATGATATCGAATATCGCTATGAAGATAGAAAATACGATTTAACTCGTCCACTGCTGCCGCCAGAGCAGTTATTTCTCTCTGAAACAGATTTATACGTAGCACTAAAACCTTTTGATCGTATCACTATTGAAGCAACAGCAAATAATGAAGCTTCTAGCACGCGAGGTATCGTAAGTTATGATGTTAAACCATTACCTAATATTACCGTCAATCATCAATCAAAAGATCCGTTTGACCTCTTAAATGGTTTTATAAACGAAAAGTCTTCTCATGGTAAAACGCTATTCGTTGCCGAAAGCCAAGGCCGACGAGAAAGTGTATTAGAACTGTTAAAACGTAATAACTTAACACCACCACTTTTTGACACGATTGCTGACTTTATTGACAGTGAACACCCCATCGGAATCACGGTAAACGCCTTAAGTGCTGGCTTTATTTTTCAATCCAAAGGTACAGCGGCTAAAAACAATATTGCGTTAATTACGGAAACTGAACTACTCGGTGACCGAGTCAGACAATCAAGACGTAGAAAAGCCCAACAAGACGTTCATGCTGATGCAATCTTTAAAAACTTGGCAGAGCTCAGCATTGGTCAACCTGTCGTACATATCGAGCATGGCATAGGAAGATACTTAGGTCTGCAAACCTTAGAAACTGGCGGCATAAAAACCGAATTTCTGACTTTACGTTACGCCAACGACGCTAAGTTGTACGTACCGGTTGCCTCGTTACATTTAATTTCTCGGTACTCGGGTGCAGATCAAGATCATGCACCGCTACATAAACTCGGTAACGATACCTGGAGTAAAGCTAAACAAAAAGCAGCAGAAAAAGTGAAAGATGTTGCCGCTGAGCTGCTTGATATTTATGCAAAACGGGCGGCAAATACGGGTTATCAATTTACTCGCAACAAAGAAGATTACCGTGCTTTTGCAGATAGTTTTGGTTTTGAAGAAACCTTAGATCAAGAGCAAGCGATTAATGCGGTGATTAGCGACATGTTATCTGATAAAACCATGGATAGGTTAGTGTGTGGTGATGTCGGTTTTGGTAAAACAGAAGTCGCGATGCGCGCAGCTTTTGTCGCAGTAAACGACAGTAAGCAAGTGGCTATTTTGGTACCAACAACACTACTTGCTCAACAACATTATGAGAACTTTAAAGATCGTTTCGCCAATTGGCCTATATCGATTGAAGTTTTATCACGTTTTAAATCAGCAAAAGAACAAAGCCAAATTATTGAACGTGTTGAGTCTGGTCAGGTAGATATTCTCATTGGCACTCATAAATTATTGCAAAATAGCATCCAATATCATGACTTAGGTTTACTTATTGTCGATGAAGAGCATCGATTTGGCGTGAAACAAAAAGATAAGATTAAAAAGCTTCGTGCTAATGTAGATATTTTAACACTTACGGCAACACCGATCCCTAGAACATTAAACATGGCGATGGGTGGCATGCGTGATTTATCAATTATAGCTACTGCGCCAGCAAAACGCTTAGCGGTAAAAACCTTTGTAAGACAACGAGACAATTCACTGATCAGGGAATCTATTTTACGTGAAATTCTAAGGGGTGGACAAGTATACTTCTTACATAATAATGTCGATACTATCGACAAAACCGCCGCTGATTTAGAAGCCTTATTGCCCGAAGCAAAAGTCATTGTTGCCCATGGGCAAATGCGTGAACGAGAACTAGAACGTATCATGAGTGACTTTTATCACCAACGTTATAATGTATTAGTTTGTACTACTATTATTGAAACGGGTATCGACGTACCAAGTGCCAATACTATCATTATGGACCGAGCTGACCACTTGGGTTTAGCACAATTACATCAACTTCGTGGCCGTGTGGGTCGTTCACATCATCAAGCTTACGCATACCTACTCACTCCTCATGAAAAGCGTATGACCAAAGATGCTAAAAAGCGTCTTGATGCTATTGCTTCATTGGAAGACCTTGGCGCAGGTTTTACCCTTGCTACACACGATTTAGAAATTCGTGGTGCTGGTGAGTTACTTGGTGAAGACCAGAGTGGTTCAATGAACCAAGTAGGGTTTAGTTTATATATGGAAATGCTTGACCAAGCGGTAAATGCTTTAAAAGAAGGTAAACAGCCATCGCTTGACCAAGTATTAGCAACACAAACTGAAGTTGACTTACGTGTACCAGCCTTATTACCTGATGATTATATTTTTGATGTAAGCTTACGTTTAAGTTTGTATAAGCGTATCGCAAGTTGCAAAAACAAAGCAGAATTAGACGATGTGCAAATTGAATTAATCGATCGTTTTGGTCTATTACCACAGGCTGCCAAAAATTTAATACATATTGCTAAACTGAAAATTAAAGCACAAAACATTGGTATAGCACGAATTGACGCAGGACCAGCCGGCGGTTCAATTGAATTTAGCGAAAACACTCGTGTCGACCCCATGTTTATTATTTCTTTAATACAACAACAACCAAGCGTTTTTAAAATGGATGGCGCCAATAAGTTGAAATTTATCCGTGAAACGGAAGATACAGCAAGCCGCTTTACTTTAATTTCATCAATACTTGCTGATCTGTCAAAAAAACTCAATTAACACGGATGCTAATTCAAGGTATGATGAATAATAAAGCTGTTAAATATTTAAAGAATATAACTTGTTGGTACTTAGATGAAATTTAAACAAGGGTTAGCGCTGCTTTCCAGTCTTTTTGTCGCAAATAGCCTCGCTGCTACAAGTCGATGGTCAGGTGATTGGTTTGAAATAGAAGTTATTTTACTATCAAATATTGCAGATAAATCAGCGATTAAAGAAGTATTTACCAACCAACAACCTTTACCTAACTATGAGCAGTCTCGTGATTTACTAGGAACATACCTTACCCCTGATGTAAGCAATTTAAAACGTTTATTACCACAGTGTTATGCAAACACTAACGCACCAGATGCATTCAGTAAATATCATACCGTTTCAGCCCCTAAACTTAATAGTCTATTTCAAACATTTAACCTCTCGTTAAATCAACATCTTGCTGAGCTTGATCAGAATGCTTTAGCAGAAAAACGTTCAAACAACGAACAACAAGCGATTGAAACTCAGGCGATAACTTCCCACGAAGAACAAAGTCAGTCGCATGATGTGCAAACTACCGATGATTTCTTTGATCGTGTAAAAACGACCCAAGAAGGGGCTCTTAGCGTACCTTTAGACGAAAAAACACCTAACAATCACAGTGCTGATGTAACAATACCAACTAAACCCCCTCTTAACGCGCAAAAAACATTAAGCGATGAAGATTTAACATTCTTAACAATCGTTGAAAAACTCACTACGGCATATCCTGATATAAATCTTTATTTGCCTGAATTACTCGACAATCCACCATGCACATTAACGCCAAATCAGTTCGATGCGTTATCAGTTGATCCAGCATTGTATTCATATAACAGTTATGCTGTTGAACATGTGCCATCAAAGATTGATGGCGTTGAAAATTTATACTCATCGACCCCCTATTTAATAAGTAGAGCTTCATTAAAACTTGATGATATTGTATTGCAATTAAAACGCAGTCGTGATTTTAAGCCACTATTACATGTAGGCTGGCGTCAACAAGTTTTTGAACAAAAAAAATCTGTACCTATGCGATTATATGCTGGCGCTAATCTGCAAAAGCACTATCAGCAAGCATTAATACAATATAATGAAGAAAGACGAGCAGAGCTCGATACTGAGCAAAATTTACAGTCAGTTCTTGGTGGTGCGCTTAATAACACTACAGTTTCACCAGCAATACAAAAACAACAGGCAATCACTCAACGAAAACAGCAAATTTTATCAACACTACAGCATTTTAACCATGAACAACCGATTTCTCAGCTAACACTAGCACCTGAGCCGATAATCTATGGTGAACAACTCAGTGTTGGTCAAGCACCAACACCACCAATACAGCCGTGGTACCTTAATGGATTTTTAAACATTTATTTAATTGGTAATTACCTAAATGTAAAAGCTGACTTTTCAATTATGAACCTGAGCTTAGCAGAGCAAGCAAGTTTAGCATTAAGACCTAACGCAACATTTGAACTAACGCCAGTTAGGCTTAAACAGAAGCGTAGAGTAATCAGTCAAGAAACACATTACTTTGATCACCCTTATATGGGCATGATCGTTCAAATTCGCCGTCATGATCGCCCTGAACCAAGGGTAGTACAATCATTAGCAGGAAATTAAACATATGGAAAAAGAAATTGAAATTCAAGCGGCAGTATTTCGCCGACTATTGCGCCACTTAGACAGTCGTAAAGATGTACAAAATATTGAGTTAATGAATTTAGCTGGATTTTGTCGTAACTGTTTCGCTAAGTGGACTGTCGCTGAGGCAGAGAAACTAGGTGAAAAAGTAGATATTGAAGATGCAAGAGAGCATGTATACGGCATGCCTTACGCACAGTGGAAAGAAAAATATCAATTACCTGCTACCGAAGAACAAATGGCCACCTTCAATAAGCTGCAAGCAAAAAAATAAAAACACTGATCTTCATTACAACTAATTTAAGACATGACAGTGAAGCAAAAAGCTTAGCAATGTTTAGCTTTTTGCCACATATCTCTTACATGCATATTGATTTAAACGTTATTTGTTCAAGTCATTAATGCCCATGTCTACTATTACTGGGACGTTAGTACCATTCACTGCATATAACCATAGCAAACTTTTCAACACTATCCTTTTGGTATTCAACGGTATTATTTCGGTTTTCTAAGCAATGTAATGCCAAGTTTCTCGCAAATAGAAACAAAATTATCTTGTCTTAGCGGTTTCACTATATAATTTTTTGCCCCAAGCTTAATACACTCAAGCGCTGTTTTCTTTTGCCTATTCCCCGTCAGCATCACTGTATTTGCATCTTTATTATTCGAACTCTGAGATATTTGATCCAACAAGTAAATACCGCTGGTATCTGGGAGGCCTATGTCTAATAAAATCAAATCATATTGTTTGCTTTTTAAACACGCCAATGCCCTTCTACCTGTAAAGGCGGTATCAAGCTCTAGATTGAATAACTTAAGAATCTCTGAGGTTAAATGAATACTTATAGGATCATCTTCAATAAGCAGCACTTTTAATTTATCTGGTAATTTAACAATGTCACTTTCGATAGATTGCGATTGCAGCTCTTGAAACTTATTATGAATTTGTTGGCAAGCAACCTTTGCTAGTTCATCTTTGTCACCATCTATTTTTTCTAGCATATCTTGATTGTCTTGCACAAAAGATTGCAATAAATTTAAAACTTTATTTTGAATTTTTAACAGCTCTGGCCTTATTTCATCAGATTTTATTTTGCCTAATGTTTCTCTTAATATACCGAGATCTAGCGATACTTTTTGATGTTGTTGTATTTTTTCTGCAGCATTATCTAATGCAGATTCAATAATACCTACTGAGCTTTCAAGCTCTTGCTTCAGTTGTTCTTTACGCTCAAGCCCTTTTGCTACAACCCCTCTTACATCATCAGCATATTTTTCTTCACGATAGATATGCTCAAGCCCAGGTTTTTCTTTTTTAGCAAAGCCAAGTTCAATTAATAAATGTTCACAGATAACAATAGGCCGATGAATTTCATACAATGGCCTAGCAACTAAATAGTCATCAATAATACCATTTCGGTAAGCATCATAAGCTTCTCCTTCATCATGTCTAGAAACTAAAGAAACAAAAAAATGCTCACATAAGCTTTGATCCGGTACTTTATCTAATGAACCATAAAAAATAGAGAGTGTTTCTTGGAATCGTTCTGCGGAAACTAAAATAATCTTAGGTGTTTCTTCTTTTAATTGTTCAACTAGTTCATCAGGCTCTTGGCATACTTTTATTTTTTCATAATGCTTAGTTAATGTAGAGATCAATAAGGAATCCGTACTTTTATCACTGGAAAACAATACAATTTGATCAGCTTTTTTCATATATTTAATGGTCCTGTAAAGCTATTGATAATAAGTTCCTTAATATTTGAAAAAGTAGAACAAAACACGCTAACCACATCCAATTTACGCTTAAACATATGGCAATCACACGCCTCATATACTGACGCATGACGTAATGAAAATACCAAATAATAATTGAAGTGATTGTTTTGTTGTTCTCTCATCTAATTTATAGTGCTTATGAACAATTGCAAAAATAATTAGCTTAGAGGAAGTATAGAAAATAAGAATTGAAAATCAAAAATTTCGAGCATTTCTAGTTCCACCTTTACCTTAAATAAGTGATGACCATAAGAAAAGGTAAGGCGAAGTTGAGAGTTAAATAGCTTTGTTAAGTGCTTATTATCGAAAACATCAAACCGGGTTATGTTGATCTTAGTTGTACACTTATGCAGCGCTATATATGATGTTTATACAAGGCTGAACTTAGATAACGGGGTTGTTCTGCATAAATAACCTGAGCTCAGGTTAAATAGATGAAAACGCCCTAGAAAATTCGCACTCAAAAGTTCAGCCCCACCTAACTAAAGCAAAGCCATGGGTGCTTCATATTAACAGACGTAAAGAAGTATGCCTTAAATGCTAAGCTTAATTTCTGTCTTGATATTTTCTTTGCGTCTGTCTTTATTCAAACGCGAATCAAGCCAACGGCCTCTATTTTTTTGATGCAAGCGGCGATCTTCCCCTGAACGTCGTTCAACAAAATACGCTTTTTTAGGCGCTTTTTTCTTTTTTTGAGTCTGTTCTGCTGTTTCATTATTTTCTTCAGACGACTGCTCTTGCTGAGGCTCGTGTTGCTCAGGTTGGCGATCTTTTGCTGTTGTTTCCGACTTTACAAGATAGGATGGCGGTAATAAATCTGCCAAAACGTCCATTTTTCATACCTAATAATTCAATTAAAAACCAAAGACTTGGTTATATTATCGGCAACGAATCGAATTTCTTTAGCAATGAATTAACAATTTTTTGACTTTTTTTATTTTTCAGCTAAAGCGTGTTAAACGAGTAACAGCAGTAATCAGCAATTATATTATTTTATAAAAAATGAGCAACTTCATCACTGGTTAAATAACGCCATTCGCCTAATTCAAGCTCTCCAAGTTTAACACTGCCAATACTTTCCCGGTGTAAACCAACCACTTTATTCCCCACTGCGGCAAACATACGTTTAACTTGATGGTACTTACCTTCGGTGATGGTAAGTAAAACTTCTTTTGGCTCGACCATTTCTAGCACTGCTGGTCGAGTAAGGTCTCTTTCTCCTTGTAATTGCACACCCGATGCAAATTGTTCAGCAGTGTCAGGTTTTAAGGCATCTCGTAACCAAACACGGTAGGTTTTCTCACACGCTTTTTTGGGCGAAATAATATTATGTGACCAACGTCCATCATCTGTGATTAACACTAACCCCGTGGTATCGGCATCAAGCCGACCAGCAATATGCATATCAAATGCTTTATCTATATCAAGAAAATGTAATACTGATGGGTACAACTCGTCAACATTTGAACAAATAGTATCTACTGGCTTATGCAGCATAATATATCTTGATTGTCTGGCGATTAATTGACTGCCATCTACACGAATATCATTGTTTTCATGTACCTGTGTAGCAGGGTTGGTAATAACCTCATTATTTACCGTTACTTCACCTTTTTTTAATAACTTTTTGGCTTCTGTTCGAGTAAGTTCGGTACTTTTACAAATAAATTTATCTAAACGCATAGGCAAGTTTTTGTCGTCGTATTGTCAATCTTAGTGCAAAATTACGCCAAGATTGCAATATTGGATTGATTAAGTGATGATAATCTGACAATTGTAATCTTTCACACGAGATCCAACAAATGGATTTACTCTCAGGCCTAATAATAATTACTTCAGTTCACTTATTAGCTGCGGCCTCTCCAGGGCCTGACTTCGTATTAGTGACACAACAAACTCTTAAACATGGCAAAAAAGCTGGCCTGCTTTGTTCCTTAGGTATTGCGTTGGGGTTATCCGTTCATATCATATATTCTGCTTTAGGGTTAGCAGCAGTAATAGCCAGCTCCGATACCTTATTGTGGGGAATAAAAATTCTCGGTGCTGGTTACTTATTTTATTTAGGTATTCAAGGCTTACGTGCAACACCACGTAATATAGAGCCACCGTTGAATCAAGAAGATACACTTATTGGTAAAAATGACGAGAATAATTTAAACAACAGACAAGAAGAGTCAAGCGTAAAAACGATCATCAAAGGCTTTTTTTGTAACGCCTTAAACCCTAAAGCCCCCATTTATTTTGTCGCATTATTTACTGTGATATTGTCGCCAGAGCTACCTAGTACACACTTAATCATTTATGGCATTTGGTTAATGGTGATTCAATTAGCCTGGTTTTGTTTGGTCACGCTCTTATTCTCACAACCTCGCATTAATTTGAAATTTCAGCAAATGGGCCATTGGATTGATAAAGTTACTGGTGGCGCTATGGTTTTATTAGGCATCAAAGTATTGACTTCTAAACTAGAATAACAGAGACAATAATGGCAGAAAAAACCTATCAATCTTTTGCTGACTTTTATCCATTTTATTTGAGCCAGCATAAAAATAAAACCTGTAGACGTTTACATTTCATGGGCTCTTTATTCGTGCTTATTCTACTTATGTTGAGTATTTTTACTCAACATTGGCTGTATTTATTTTATGTGCCTATTGCAGGTTATGGATTTGCTTGGATTGGTCATTTCTTTTATGAAAAAAATAAACCTGCCACTTTTAGTTACCCCATTTATAGCTTGATTGGTGACTGGGTAATGTTTAAAGACATTCTGCTTGGTAAAGTCAAACTTTAACGGTAGATGCAGCTAGCCATGTTATTTGGCTTGAATTCGAATAAATAATATGTCGCCAAATCACGACTAGTTCTATCAAGTATTCTCGACTCCGTGTTAAATATATTTGACACATGAAACACAAATAAGTAACATCACCCAATGTCTACTATTTTTTACATGGTGTTTAATATGTCTTACAAAGAAAAAACTATCTGGATATCTTTACTAATTTTACTTTATATTTGGGGTGATTATGGTTTCAGCTTATTAGCCTTGATAGAACAACAACAGTTAACACAAACGAATGTCAATTCATTACTAAAAGTGGTTATTTTCAAAACCATTGCGTTAGAAATTATTTTAAATATTGTACTGGCCGTGATTAGTGCAAAAGATGCAAACGTTGATGAAGATGAACGCGATAAACAAATATCACTTCGTGCCAGTAAATATGCCTATGTTGTATTGTCAGTAGGTGTTGCTCTTGCTATTTTTTACACCTTAGCACCAATGTTAAACGCCTTTCTATTACCAGACACGCAATTAGCCTACCACGAAAAAATTATCCAAATCATTATTATTTTTATGGTAAGTGCTGAAATTACGAGAATGAGCTCACAGCTATTCTTCTATCGCAGGGGCTTTTAACGATGACAAAAGTGATCACTAACACGCTTCGTAAGTTACGCTTCGAGCAAAATGAAATGACACAACAGCAACTTGCCGATGCAATTAGCGTTTCAAGGCAAACTGTTGTAGCCATAGAAAAAGGAAAATATTCCCCCTCACTAGAGGTGGCATTTAAAATTGCTGATGTATTCGCAGTCAATATTAGCGATGTATTTCAATATCAACATAGCAGTAACACAGACTAAAAAGCGAATACCACGTTACATAGAATGTGAACAATTATTTCTACCAAGTACTATTCGCTAGTAGGTCATTTTTTGTCGTTACTCTAACTTTGTCGGTTTATTAACAAGAAGCGCTTTTATTTCCGCTAATTCATTTTGAAGAGATTCAATTTGCGCTCTACTTGCTGGTTCTGCTCCTTGTGCAGATTCACCGTGCTGTTTAGCACGGTGTTGCTCATGTTCTTCATTCATCACATCTAAAATAGTCCCAACCATCATGTTGAGAAAAATAAATGCCGTTAGAAAAATAAAAGATAAATAGAAAATCCAACTTAACGGATGTACTGCCATTGTTTCATACATTACATCGGTCCAATCTTCAAAGGTTGCTACTCGAAATAATGTTAATAATGAAATTGAAACGTCTCCCCATAACTCTTCATTAATTTCATGAAAAATGATGCTGCCTATTGCCGCGTAAATGTAAAAAATAACGAACATTAACAATGCAATATAACCCATTCTTGGTATGGCTTTAATTAACGCATTAATCAGCAACCTTAATTCAGGCACCATGGAAACTAGCCTGAGTACTCTAAAAACTCGTAGTAATCTCGCTAATAAAACACCAGAACCACCATCAGGAACTAAACTCCCTATTACAATAATGGTGTCAAAGATATTCCAACCACTCTTAAAAAATGATTTTTTATCTGCAGTGGCTAAAAAGCGAATAATAATTTCAATCAGAAAAAATACCGTGACCGCGTTGTCTGCAAATGATAACAGTTGAATAACCGGTTCAGGTAAATCGTGCGTTTTAGCACCGATAAGCAATGCCGATAGAATGATAACGGCAATAACACTCCATTGAAACCATGGGCTCGAATCAATTTGTTTCAATCTATCTTTAAGTGAAATTACGACAGTACTCATTGTTAACTTACCCTGTCAGCAACAAAAGGGTTGGTTCTTCTTTCTTCACCAAAAGTACTCATTGGCCCATGCCCAGGAATAAAACGAACATCGTCCCCTAACGGAAAGAGGTTTTCACGAATAGATTCGATCAAAGTGGCATGGTCACCACGAGGAAAATCTGTTCGCCCCATTGAGCCTTTAAATAATACATCGCCTACTTGCGCCAGTTTAGTATCGCGATGGAAAAAAACCACATGCCCTGGTGTATGTCCAGGGCAAAAATACACTTCTAAAGTAATATGTCCAAAACTTACGGTATCTCCTTGGTTTAACCATCGAGTGGGTTCAAAAACCTCTGCATGATCAAAACCAAAGCGCGTAATTTGCTCTGGGATCAAATCAATCCAAAATTTGTCTTCTTTATGTGGCCCTTCAATATCAACCGAATACTTTTCAGCAACGGCTTTGGTAGCGCCTGCATGATCAATATGCGCATGGGTCAATAATACTTTTTCTAATGTAACACCATTTTGTTCAATGGCTTGATTAATGAGTTCTATATCACCACCAGGGTCTACAACAGCGGCTTTTTTTGTTTCATCACACCAAAATAATGTGCAATTTTGTTGAAAAGGTGTAACAGGGATAATTTGGTATTGCAACATAGTAACTCTCAAGTTTCAAAATTAGGAACTATTTTCTCTGCTCCTTAATGTGGGTGCAACCCATTTTTAATTCAATACTAGGTTGAATATATTTACATCAACAAGGAAAGAAATGTTAAGAAATCATTAAAATTACTTTCCTATTTCTAGTGAACTCGGTAAGCTCGGCTGAAATAAAAATAATAGCGCAACACTATATGACACAACTTAGGGACTCTTTTCATTCACGCATTGGTTTTGTACTGGCTGCTGCCGGCTCTGCCATTGGCCTTGGTAACATTTGGGGTTTTCCAACGAACGCGGCTAATAACGGTGGTGGTGCCTTTCTGTTTGTTTATTTAGTCGTCACAATATTGTTGGCGTTACCCGCTTTATACGCGGAAGTCTACATTGGTAATCAAGCACAAAAAAACCCAGTATCGGCATTAGGAGATGCCTGTAAAGGTGTTTCTGAAGGATTAGGTCGTAAAGCAGGTATCATCGGCTTATGCGGCGCTATCATGATGTTGAGTTTCTATACTATCGTAGCTGGCTGGATGCTTTCTCATGCACTATCTGCAATTTCAGAGCTTGTCGGTCTAACCGACATTTCGCAGTGGCTAGCAACCTCAAGCACTGAACGAAATTTGCTATTCACGCCTATTTTTATCTTATTAGGAGCAGCAATTGTTCATCAAGGTGTGAACGCCGGTATTGAAAAGTGGTCTACTCGATTAATGCCAATTTTATTGATCATGTTGTTCGGCTTAATTGTCTATATATTACAACAGCCAGGTGCGATGGAAGGGTTAAAAGTATATTTGATCCCTGACTTTAGCCAAATCACCAACCCAACATTAGTGGTTTCAGCGATGGGGCAAGCATTCTTTTCTTTATCAATAGGTGTTGGCGGTATGATGGTTTACGGTTCATACATGCAAAAAGATAAAGACTTAGGCAAGTTAGTATTGTCTATTACCGCATTAGATACCGGCATCGCCTTTTTAGCGGGTTTACTGATAATTCCTGCGTTATTTGTTGCTCAACATGCTGGTCAGCAAGTATTTGAAGGAAATGAGCTTATTGGTGAAGGCCAATTGATTTTCCATATCTTACCTGAGTTATTTACCTCAATGGGCTCTATTGGCCTTGTTGTTGCCGCAAGCTTCTTTTTGTTGTTATCAATTGCCGCATTAACGTCAACCATTTCATCCACTGAAGTGCCTGTTGCCTTTCTAATGGAAGATAAAAAGGTATCTCGACAAAAAGCGACCTGGTTAGTATCGGCTACAGTATTATTTTTCTCTCTGCTGTTAATCGCCTTTTTTGATGTATTATTTGGGGCATTTATTAGCGTACTCACCACTATTTTACAGCCTCTTAGCTGCCTATTTTATTTTATCGTTGTTGGTTGGTTATGGAAAAGAGGCAATAAACTTCGTGATAGTGACCTACAACAAAATCGACCTTGGCTACGTCATTGGGGTAATTATTTGCGTTTTGTCTGCCCATTGTTGTTAACCGTCGTGTTTGTCAATGTGGCGATTTTAAATTAATAGTCATTAATTAACGTTATTAAAAGTAAAAAAGCCTTACACATAGCACAGTGTGTAAGGCATTTTTACTTCATTGTTCAACGCGATATAAACACGACTACCGACTAACGTTGTTTCTGCCCTTCTTCTTCGCGCGATATAGTGCTTGATCTGCTACCTTTACGACTTGTTCAAAGCTTTGTTTATCTTCTCGGGCAGAGACTCCCATAGAAACAGTCACACTCACTGTTTTGGTTTGCTCTGTTGGCTTACTGCCACGTGCTTTTTTACTTTTTCTTACTGGGTGCCTAATAATGATTTTATAATCAGCAATTAATTGACGAATGCGTTCAAGTTCAGGCGTTGCACCCTCAATCGTCTTCCGAGGAAATATTAGGGTGAACTCTTCACCACCATATCTAAACGCTTTGCCTCCTTCACCCACCGTCGCTAATTTTGCAGCTACTAGCTTTAATACCTGATCGCCAATATCATGACCGTAACTGTCATTAAACTTCTTAAAATGATCGATGTCTACCATTGCAACACAGTAGCGTCGCCCTAAGGATAATGCGTACTGATTTAATGCTCTACGGGATGGAATAGTTGTGAGTTCATCGCGATAGGCAAGATAATATGAATCAATGACCACCACCACAATATAGTGCACTAACAACAGTGTAAGTATTGCACTCAAAGGTAAAGTTAATTGTTGATAATACGCTAAACTCGCAACCAGTAAACTTGTGAGTAAAGAAGCGATTAATAAGCTAGGGTATCGCAACGATTGAAACAATATATAGCTACAGGAAAGCAGCAATGGAAGTGTAATCGTTATATGCGCGCTAAGTTGTGCAGGCCAGCCAAGTAGTAAGGTTTGGGCAGTTAAATATTCACCGAATAACAACCAACCTTTTGCCAAAAGAATACAAGAAAAAATAGCAGCTAGGCGCAATCCACCATGGACAGAAATTAAACTACGATCTTTCACATTCACTAAAAAGCTTAAGATGAACATCGCAGATAAAAATATCCACTCTTGGTGTTGAATAAACCAGTCATTACTGACCAGTTGTTGTTGAAAGAGTAAATAAACGCTAAGTAAACTAATGATAAGTAAGGTATATCGACTTCTACTAAATTGCGCAGTAAAAATAATACCTACAGCAAATAACCCTAACACAACCTGTTCGATTAGATTTATTTTACTTAACCAATACGATTGACTATAACAAGCAACAACAAAGAATATGCTGACTGCTAGCCCTGTCCATAATGTGGTTTTTATACCTTCAATTTTTTGCAACAACTATACAGCCCTATCATTGTTATTTTTCGACATTTTTTATTTCATTGCACCTCTAGACAAGGTGACAACCGTAAACGCTATTGTATGGTGTGATATAAGCGGCAATCAACTGGTTTTTTCATGAAGTAACTGTGCCTTTAATTTATCTTCTTGGGATAAGTCTACTTGCTCTATCTTGTCAAACCGAGCAGATATTTTATCTGCCGAGGTATGAATTTGTTTAACATCAACTGACGCTTGATCAATATGCCGAGCAAGGTTATTAAAGCGCAATTTAAATCGGGAAAAGTCAGCAGATAACTCACCTAGATGTGCTTTAATAATATGCACTTGTTCTCGTGTAGCTTCATCTTTAAGTACCGCTCGGGCTGTGGTTAAAACAGCCATTAGCGTAGTTGGAGAAGTTAACCAAACCCTTTGATTATTCGCATGCTCCACTAAATCAGGAAAATGACGGTGTATTTCAGCAAATATCGCTTCTGCAGGAATAAACATAATTGCACCATCGGCTGTTTCACCATCAATCAAGTACTTACTGCTTATGTCATTAATATGTTTTTTTATATCCGCTTTAAATTGTCTTTCCGCCGCTTTACGAGTCAAGTCGCTGTGATGTATATCAGTCATCACTTTGTAGTTTTCTAATGGGAATTTAGCATCAATAACAACGTTACCTGTTGGTTCTGGTAGCCATAAAATACAATCAGCCACTCGATTATTAGACAAAGTATGTTGTAGGCTAAAATGTTGTTCTGGTAAAACATTACGAATTAACGCACTAAGCTGTACCTCACCAAAGGCACCACGAGAACGCTTGTCAGATAAGACTTCTTGCAGTGATACTACGTTGCTAGATAATTCTGTTATTTTTTTCTGTGCATCATCTATTAATGCTAAACGCTTAACAATATCGCTAAACGTTTTACTGGTTTTTTCAAAGCCATCCGCAAGTCGCTTCTCTACTTGTTCACTGATTTCTTTTAAACGGTTATCCGTTGCACCAGTTAACTCAGACACTTTGTTCGCTATTTTATCACTGGCAATCGTTAATGACTTTGCTTGTTCTTCACGGTTTGATTGATTATGTTTTGCAATAACATCTAGTAATTGCTCAAGAGCAACCGTTTGTGTTTTAGTAAAGTCTTGTTGGTGTTTATGCAACATTGATTGCAGCATATGTGCATCATCACGCGCCTGCTGTTGCTGTAATGTTGCCTGTTCAGAAAACAATTGATGTTGTGCAAATTTATGCTCAGAAAATAATTGCTGTTGTTGCTGTATAAGTAATTGCATATGCTGCTGTAATAGCGTTTTTAATTGTTCGCGGCTTGCCTTTCCGTTTATATTCCCAAGCATAATGCCGATCAATAAAGACACGAATAAACAAGAAAAACTAAAGAGCAGTTGAGATGTGGAAAGTTGCTGAAAGAAATCGAGGATAAATGTTAGCATAACACCAATAAACACTGTAAATATGAACAGTTATTTAAGCATAACAAAACACTAATGCCAACCATTAAAAAAAGCGGCAGATTTTACTTGCCGCTTTATCTTAATCATAAACGACAGAAGTATTTATTTCTTCGGTGTTAATGCGTCGTCGAGCTCTTCAATTTTTGCTTGCCAAATGGCTGGTCCAGTAACGTGTGCTGACTCACCTGTAGAGTCAACTGCAACAGTAACGGGCATATCTTCCACATCAAATTCATAGATGGCTTCCATACCTAACTCTTCAAAAGCGACAACTCGCGCTTTTTTAATGGCTTTTGACACTAAATATGCCGCGCCGCCAACAGCCATTAAATAAACCGACTTATGCTGCTTTATGCTTTCTACCGTTGCTGGGCCTCGCTCAGCTTTACCGATAGTACCTAATAAGCCAGTATCAGCTAACATCATTTCGGTAAATTTATCCATGCGTGTTGCCGTTGTTGGGCCAGCAGGACCTACCGCTTCATCACCAATCGCATCAACGGGGCCAACGTAATAGATAAATTTATTAGTGAAATCGACCCCCGCAGGTAAGCCTTCGCCAGAAGCTAATAACTCTTGAATTTTTTTATGTGCCGCATCACGACCCGTTAAAATTTTCCCTGACAGTAATACGGTTTCGCCAGTTTTCCATTCTGCAATATCGGCTTTAGTTAAGCCATTAACATTTACTCGGCGAACATTTTCACCAACTTCCCAGGTAATTTCTGGCCACTCTTCTAATTTAGGTGGTGTTAAATCAGCAGGGCCATTACCGTCTAGATTAAAATGAACATGACGGGTTGCAGCACAATTTGGGATCATCACCACAGGTTTAGACGCAGCATGCGTTGGTACTGAGTTAATCTTAACATCAACAACCGTTGTTAAACCGCCTAAGCCTTGAGCACCAATACCAAGTTTATTGACACGTTCGTAAATTTCTAAACGTAATGCTTCTTCGGCATTTTCTGGCCCACGATCAATTAACTCTTGAATATTAACGGGATCCATTAAACTTTCTTTTGCAAGTACCCCAGCTTTCTCAGCTGTTCCACCCACGCCAATACCGATCATGCCAGGCGGACACCAGCCAGCTCCCATGGTAGGTAATGTTTTAACAACCCAGTCAGCGATAGAATCACTTGGGTTTAACATAGCCATTTTAGTTTTATTTTCACTGCCGCCGCCTTTCGCTGCAATCATCACTTCAACTTCATTACCAGCAACCATGTTAATATGAACAACAGATGGCGTATTATCTTTAGTGTTCTTACGAGCGCCTGCTGGGTCAGCAACAATTGACGCCCTTAAAGGATTATCAGGATTCAAGTACGCACGACGTGTTCCTTCATCTACCATTTGCTGAATGGTCATATCGGTTTTATCCCATTGCACTTCCATACCGATATTTACAAAACAAGTAACAATACCCGTATCTTGACAAATAGGACGTTTACCATGCGCTGACATACGCGAATTAATAAGTATTTGTGCAATAGCATCTTTAGCTGCTTGGCTTTCTTCTTTGTGGTAAGCCTTTTCTAATGCTTGAACAAAATCTAATGGGTGATAATAAGAGATATATTGCAAAGCATCAGCAATGCTGTCGATCATATCTTGTTGTTTAATAATAGCCATGGTTGCCCTTTAACGATTTTCAGTGTGATCTTTCTACAATAACTATAGCGAAAGTATTGAAAGTTATATTTTTGCCGATATGATACCCTGCTTGAATCGCGCTCGCTAGTAGCGGCGTTTGAATATTTAACGGGTACTCACATTGTCGCAGCATTGTAAAACAATTATCACCGCGAAACCTTTACACTTTGGTCATGCTTATACCCCTGCTGAAGTTTTCACTCCACTTGCCAAACAGCCTTGGGCTATGTGGCTTGATTCTTCAAGTAAAGGGCATATCGATAGCCAATTTGACCTTATCGTTTGGCAACCCCGCGCGACCATTATTGCCGATGATCAACAAATCGTTATTGAACAAAATCAGCAAAAAACGACCTTACCTGTTGACGAAGATCCACTTAATGCTTTATCTGCATTGCAGTCTACAATTTTCGAATCTATCGAAATAGCAAGCTCTGAACTTCCATTTACTGGGGGATCCGTTGGGTATTTCTCATATGACTTAGGAAGAAGTTTTGAACAATTACCCAAACAAGCGATTAAAGATATTGCTATGCCTGAAATGGCCGTTGGCATTTATACTCATGGGATCATTTTCGATAATAAAACACAACTATTTTTTCTAATATGTATAGAAGATGAGCGCGCACAGTTAGAACAAACAATTAAACAATATTTGCAAAACACGCAAAATGAGCCAACGAGATTCAGACTAACGGCTCCGTGGCAACATAATATTACCAAAGCACAATACACCGAAAAATTTAACCGTGTTCAACATTATTTAACCGAAGGCGATTGTTATCAAATCAATTTAACACAACGCTTTTCTAGCCGTTATCAAGGTAATGAGTTCTCGGCGTATTTAGCATTAAGAGCAGCAAATCAAGCGCCCTTTTCCGCTTACTTAACGTTTGATAACTTTTCAGTGCTAAGTGTCTCGCCTGAGCGCTTTATACAAACAAAACAAAGTAAAGTACAAACAAAACCAATTAAAGGCACAATGGCTCGCTTAGCCGATCCAATAGCCGACCAACAGCAAGCGACATTACTCAGCCAATCTGAAAAAGATAAAGCAGAAAACTTAATGATTGTTGATCTGCTACGTAACGACATGAGTAAAGTCTGCGAAGCTGGCAGTGTTGTTGTACCTAAATTATTTGAAATAGAAAGTTTTCCGGCTGTTCATCATCTAGTCAGTACCGTTGAAGGAACGCTTAAAGAAAATAAAACCGCTATTGATTTATTACGGGCTGCATTTCCAGGAGGCTCTATTACTGGTGCTCCTAAGATACGGGCCATGGAGATCATTGACGAGCTTGAGCCACAACGAAGAAGTATTTATTGTGGTTCTATTGGTTATATTTCTGCCAACGGAAATATGGATACCAGTATCACCATTAGAACGCTGGTATGCACTAATAATCACATTTATTGTTGGGCAGGTGGTGGCATTGTCGCCGATTCTAATGTCGATGACGAATACCAAGAAAGCTTAGATAAAGTTAACAAAATACTTCCTGTCTTAGCTGCAATGCCTTAACATTTATTAATTACCTTATCGCTAATGTTAAGCATTGTGCTATGAATAAACATGAGTTTTTACATAAGTTTCATCTGCACCCGCTAACTGCTGCTGTATCTTCACCTCCTTTAGGTACAGGTGGAGTAATAAAAGAATCAGCAGTGTTAGTTGCGCTTGTTGAAATTAATAACGCTCTACACGTTGTACTCACAAAGCGTGCTTCACATTTAAAGCATCATCCAGGTCAAATTAGTTTTCCTGGGGGAAAAGTAGAAAAACATGATTCGAATATTTTTGCTACAGCGTTACGAGAATCACAAGAAGAAATAGGACTTGCAGCTGATTCCGTTGCTATATTGGGACAGCTACCAGAATATCGAACACTCACAGGTTTCACCATAACACCCGTCATTGCCTTGTTACCACAATCACAGCATTACGTTATTGACCAAAATGAAGTAGCACAAGTATTTCATGTACCTTTACAGCATTTTATCGACCAAAGAAACCATATTATTATTACCGTTGAGCGAAAAATGCGTCAACATCCAATTTATTACATGCCATATAACGAGCACAACATATGGGGAGCAACGGCGGCGATCCTCAAAGACTTATGTGAAAATTTACGTTAAAACTTTCACACTAGCGTTAAACATTTTCGTTTTCAGCGACTAAACTTATTTAGTAATGTATAACTTTACGTTATCATGACCGAAGATTATTTCACCACAAACAAAATAATGAATTATTATTCAGGTTTAAAGTATGATTAGTGTATTTGATATGTTTTCAATAGGCATTGGCCCTTCTAGCTCTCATACGGTAGGTCCAATGAAAGCAGCAAAATTATTTGTTGATCACCTTATAGAACAGCAATTAATTGATGATGTAGATCGGTTTAAAGTTGAGCTATTTGGCTCATTAGGACAAACAGGTGTCGGCCACGGCACAGGTAAAGCCGTTATATTAGGTTTATTTGGTGAAACCCCTGAAGGTATCGCGGTCTCTTCTATTGAGCGCATTGTTGATCAGGTCAATAAAACAGAAGTGATCACATTATCTTCAGGCAGAGAAGTTCAGTTTCCGAAATCAGACGCGATCATTTATCACCGAAGAAAAACCTTACCTGCTCACGCTAACGCAATGACGTTATATGCTTATCAAGATGATGAAGTTATTTTTGAAGAAACCTATTACTCGATTGGCGGTGGCTTTATCGTGCAAGATTGTGACTTTGAAAAAGAAAAAGATAAAGCACTTTCCTTACATAGTAATATTGTTCGTCCGCATAAATTCTCAAGTGCTGATGAGCTCATTGGTATGGCTGCTGAGAAAGGCTTGAGTATCAGCACAATCATGATGGAAAACGAAAAATGTTTGGCTGATGAAAAAGTCATTAGAAAAGAGTTAATTAATATTTGGCAAGCCATGAAAGACAGTGTTGAGCGTGGCATGAAAACCGAAGGTATTTTACCTGGCGGGTTAAAAGTAACCCGCAGAGCGCCAGCGTTATATCGATCGTTATCTGTTGAAAGTAATAATGACCCACTAAGTGCGATGGACTGGGTAAATCTATTTGCGCTTGCGGTCAATGAAGAAAATGCCGCAGGTAGCCGAGTTGTTACAGCACCTACAAACGGCGCTGCTGGCATTATTCCTGCGGTGTTATGCTATTACGACAAATTTATCAGACCAGTAACCGATGAAGACTGTATTCGTTATTTATTAACGGCAGCAGCAATCGGTATTTTATATAAAACAAATGCCACGATTTCAGGCGCGGAAGGTGGCTGCCAGGCTGAAGTTGGTGTCGCTTGTTCAATGGCAGCAGGTGCATTAACTGAAGTAATGGGCGGTAGTCCTAAACAGGTAGAAAATGCAGCCGAAATTGGTATGGAGCATAATCTTGGTTTAACTTGCGACCCAGTAGGAGGCTTAGTTCAAGTACCTTGTATTGAAAGAAATGCTATGGGGTCAGTAAAAGCAATTAATGCTTCACGTTTAGCATTGAGAGGTACCGGTACACAAAAAGTATCTTTAGACAAAGTTATAAAAACCATGTGGGAAACCGGCAATGACATGAAAACTAAGTATAAAGAAACGTCAAGAGGCGGTTTAGCGGTTAATATTATTGAATGTTAATCACAATGAGCTTTGTATTACATAAAATACAAAGCTCATTGACTAAAAGCATTACCGAATAGGTAATTCGATATTTTGAAACAACTCTTCGATTTCAGCGTTATTCTTTAATAATACTGCTCTTGTCACCAAGTCGCGATTTAAATGCGGAGCAAATCGCTCAATAAAATCAAACATATAACCACGTAAAAATGTTCCGCGTCTAAAACCAATTTTAGTCGTACTGGCTTTAAACAGGTGACTTGCATCTAACGTAACAAGGTCTTTATCTAATTCAGAATCCATCGCCATGGTTGCAATCACACCAATACCTACCCCCATTCTTACATAGGTTTTGATCACATCAGCGTCTGTTGCAGTAAAGGCAATTTTGGGCTCAACACCAGCTCTTTTAAAGGCTTCGTCAAGTTCTGAACGCCCAGTAAAACCAAAGACATAAGTCACCAATGAATATTGTGCAATATCTTCAATGGTTAAGGTTTTTTTCTTAGCAAGTGGGTGATCAGGTCTAACAATAATACTACGATTCCAATGGTAACAAGGTAGCATCACTAAATCGTTATAAAGGTGGAATGACTCTGTCGCGATTGCAAAGTCGGCTTCACCTTTAGTGGCCGCATCACTAATTTGGGCTGGCGTTCCTTGATACATATGCAACGTTACTTTCGCATATTTTTTCATGAAACCTTGAATAACATCAGGTAAAGCATATCTTGCTTGTGTATGTGTCGTGGCAATTCTAAGCTTACCTTCATCGGGCTGAGTGTGCTCTCGAGCAACCGCTTTAATTGCTTCAACTTTCGATAGAATTTCCGTCGCAATGTTGATCACCTCTTTACCCGCAGGGGTTACATGAGTGAGATGTTTACCGCTACGACCAAATATCTGGATCCCTAGCTCATCTTCTAACATGCGTACCTGTTTACTGATACCTGGTTGAGAGGTAAATAAACTTTCTGCAGTAGCAGAAACGTTTAAATTATTGTTTTGTACTTCGACGATATAACGGAGTTGTTGCAGCTTCATAATCTATGTTTCAAATGACTTATGCCAAAAATATATACTTAAATAACAATTTATTCCATAGCCTTTTGGCTTTTTTGTAAAAATATTTCATAAAAATATAATAAACCCCTTTAATGAAAGAATATTACAACAAAAGGTAAATTAAAAGTACATTTTTTAATCTTTTCATTTAAAATCTAATTATATTTCATTTCAAGGAATATCCAGATATAAGATAACGCTATGCTAAGCTCAACATTTTTTGTAGACTGAGAAAAGTTATCGTAGCAATATCAGTTGAGAAACAAAATATGGGTATTATTATAGGCTTAGTTATCGCACTTGTGATCATTGTTGTTTTTGTGAATGCTGTGCAACAACACAAAGAAAAACAAGAACAAGATAAACGAGCTAAAGCAGCCAAACAAAAAGCTATTATTGATGAAACAGAAGAGTTGATTCTTAATCTTTCACACTTACCTACCAACCCAAAGGTTGTTGAAATACTCAACCGTCGAAGCTTAAATGCAGCGAAAGCAATGGCACAAATAATACCAGAGCTAAAAGGGATAAAAAATAGAATCAATGAAATGGAAGCAAGACTTTCAGCCTCGGAAGATTTAGCCTCACAAACCACAGATGATACCTTTATATTACCCGATAACGAACAACAACTAGTGGTCATCTTACAAACGATCAAGAAATTGAGAGTTACATTAAAATCTGAACAAGCGAAGGGTGCTTTAGATGCCCAAACATTTATGCATGAAGATCAAAAGCTTGATGCAATGCAACTTCGCATTAATATCGAAAGTCTGTATAAGCGTGGGTCTCAAGCACATGGTAAAGAAATGCTTGGTTCAGCCCGTCAATATTATGAAAAAGCGATACAAACATTAACCGAACACCCGCATCAAACTGAATACACCATAAAAAAACGCGAAGAAATTCAAGAGCAACTTGAGTTAATCACTGATGCGCTGAAAAACTCAAATGCGGCAGATGCTGCTAAAAAAGCAAAAGCAGAGGAAGATGATTTAGACTTACTTTTTCAACCTAAGAAAAAATGGTAACTAACCTGAGCCTGGGATAAGAAGTTAGCTAATCAACTGAAACGGTAATCTTTTTATTTATCACACTGTTCTAGCACGGAGCTTTTTCTTAGTGCAAGGCAAATTTGTGCGGTAATAACTTGTCTATTGCAAATAAATTTAACGCAGTAATAAGGAAAAACAACTGCTAGAAAGTAAGTTGTTATCCCGAGCTCAGGTTAACTAATACTCACACCCAAAAAAGCCGACTGAAAGTCGGCTTTTCTCTTTATTCTGATTAATTAAAACGGCATCTTCATCCCTGGAGGCATTTGCATACCACCTGTGACAGAGCCCATCTTTTCTTTATTTTGCTCTTCAACGCGTCTTACAGCATCATTAATTGCAGCGGCAACTAAGTCTTCCACCATTTCTTTATCATCTTCTAGAAGGCTCTCATCGATCTCTACACGACGAACACTATGGCTACCTGTCATGGTGACTTTTACCATACCTGCACCAGACTCACCAGTCACTTCCATATTTGCGAGCTCTTCTTGCATTTTCTGCATTTTTGCTTGCATTTGTTGGGCTTGTTTCATTATGTTGCCCATTCCGCCTTTCATCATACTTTTCTCCAATTAACACTTATGCCAAAGATAGGGGCTTACGAACAAAAATTCAAGCTTCTACCTTGCTTCTATCGTATCTTCATTCAACTCTGCTTGAAAAGTCTCTTGCATCGCAATAACGAGATCATCTTCTTTTAATAGTGTTTTCGCATACTCGTAACGTTTATCATTAATTTTTTGTTGTATTTGTGCAGGATCATCATTGGTTTCATCAACAATAACAACTTCTACCCTTGTTGTTTTACCAAAGTACTCTGAAACAAACTGATTGAGCTGTGTCATGGCTGCATCTGATTTCAGATGCTTTGTTGATTGATTTAACGACAACACTAAACTTTCTTCGTTCGTGTTTTCATTAATCGTTGCATTTAATGCTAATTGACGTAACCGACCATTTAATGCCATAGCGTCAATCATGTTCGCCCATTTATCAACTTGATTAGCTTTTTTTATAATACTTGGATCAATCGCCTGTTCAATAAAAGGTTGTTCAGGGATCGTTTCAATATCAGGTACTTGCTTGATCTTATTTTTTGCAACATTAGCAACTGCAGTTGTTTCTTGACGCGTTGCGGCGTCATCAGACTTTTTTTCAGTATTCTCCAGCGCTTGTTTTTGACTTCTCAGCATATTTCGACGTGCTAATACCTGTGCAATTTCTGGTATTGCTACTTGCCCCAGTTCATCAGCCACCGTTGCTGACGGCATATTTGAAGTTTCTGTAGTGCTTTCAGATTGCTGCGTATCAAGTGCATTTTCAATCGTTGTATGCTCATTAGGCGCTGTAGGTTGTTCAACAACCGTACAATCTTTTTGAGCAACAACGTCGTTTGAGGAATCTGCGGGTATTGTATCTTCACGCAAACTAGCTGCTGTTAATTCCAGCTCGGTCATTTGAGTTGTGAGCGTCTCTTCATTAACAGCACAATTGTCACCTTCTTCCGCCGATGGCATGATTTCTTGAGCAGCCTTTTCCGTTTGTTCTACCTTATTAGCTCCTGACCGTATATCAGTTGATAATTCAACTTCAGAAAAACGGATCTCATCAAAGCTGACCTTATTATCAATTGTTTCAGTTACTGAGACATTTTCAGCATGCGTTTGTGGTTTAAAGGCGAGTAATCGTAATAATACCATGTCAAAGGCTGCTTGTTCGTCAGCAGCATAAGGTAAGTCTTTACGACCCGCTAATGCAATTTGATAATACAACTGTACATCTTCAGGCGACATTGCTTGGCAAAACTTTTCAACGAGCACGTTATGTTCTGGCGATAAATCAAAATGCTTACCAACCACTTGAGTAATCGCAACTTGATGTAACAACTGTATTAATTCAGCAAGTAAACGGCCATAATTAGGAGAATATGAAGCGATTTCCAATGAGAGGTTCATTAACGCTTTACTGTCACTTTTAATCAGGGCTATTAGTATTTTAAACACCCAATTATGATCAACACCACCGAGCATTTGTTGAACATTAGCAGCAATAATTTCACCATTACCCTGCGCTATTGCTTGATCCGTTAAACTCAATGAATCACGCATACTGCCTCTAGCTGCTTTTGCAAGTAGGTTCAGTGCTTGTGGATCTATTGGGACGTTTTCTGACTGTAAAATTTCCGAAAGTTTTTGTTCTATTTGGTTGACTGTTAACGCCTTAAGGTGAAATTGAAGACACCTTGAAAGAACCGTAATAGGTAATTTTTGAGGGTCAGTGGTGGCTAGAATAAACTTAACATGCTCAGGTGGTTCTTCTAAGGTCTTAAGTAAGGCATTAAAACTACTACGTGAGAGCATATGCACTTCATCTATTAAATATACCTTATAACGGCCTCTTGTAGGTGCATATTGCACATTATCTAGTATTTCACGGGTGTCATCTACTTTAGTACGAGAAGCTGCATCAATTTCAATTAAATCAACAAAACGGCCAAGATCAATATCTTCACATACATCACATTGCCCACAAGGATGAGCTGTTACACCCTCAGCACAATTTAAGCTTTTAGCAAAAATTCTCGCTATCGTTGTTTTGCCTACACCTCTAGTACCCGTAAATAAATAAGCATGATGTAGTCTTTGCTGCTGCAACGCATTAGATAAAACCGCCACCACATGCTCTTGCCCCATTAATTGAGCAAAGTTTTTCGGACGCCATTTTCTTGCTAAGACTTGATAACTCATGACTTATTTAATCGCCTTCATATGCTAATAAAGAGTGTACCGCTAACCCTAACGCTTCAAGTTTCTTCTCACCACCTAAATCAGGCAATGAAATAACGAACGCTGCATCTGTTACTTTGGCACCAATGCGGCGGATCAGTTGATATGTTGCTTCGATAGTACCACCTGTTGCTAATAAGTCATCAACAACTAATACTTTATCCTCAGGGACTAACGCGTCTTGGTGTATCTCTAAAATATCCGTACCATACTCTAATTGATATTCTTGTGAAAAAGTCGCCCTTGGTAATTTACCTGGTTTTCTTACCGGAACAAAACCAACTCCTAAACGCAACGCTAGAGGAGCACCAAATAAAAAACCACGCGCTTCTGTACCAATAACTTTCGTAAATCCACAGTCACGATATTTTTCAACGAATAAATCTATGGTTAAGTTAAATGCCTCTGCATTATCTAATATTCCAGTAACATCTCGGAACATAATGCCTTTTTTAGGGTAATCAGGGATAGTGTGTACTGCGCTTTCTAATAACGCTTTTTGAGAGTTTGTCATACTTACTATTAATCTGTTTTCTTAAAGATTTTCTTTAGCTAATAGAATAATAGAAAAACGACTAATTTGATATAGATCTTATCGGGTTAATTTGTGAGAAAAGCGGCTCAATAACCTGATTGAATAAATCAACGTTAATGGGCTTTTCGATCAGTTGATCGAAGAGTGAAGACTCAGCTGTCATGTTAGCAGCAGTTGCGCCTTGTGTTGTCATGAATAATAACGTGGCGTTAGCTAACAATTGTTTTTTATCTAAGTTTTTGACCAATTGAAGACCATTCATAACGGGCATCAAATGATCTACGATAAACAGGTCGTATTGCTTTTTTTGAGCTTTTTCAAGAGCATCTAAGCCATTACCAGCACTATCAATTTCACACGGATAGTCAGCCAGTAACGTACGTAGTTGTTCTAGTACAACAGGTTTATCATCAACAATTAAAATTTGCATATATTTTCTTAGTTCAGTGAAAACTAGCTTAAAACGGTAAACCAACCCATTAACATAGGTAATAGCGGTGCGGCAAACATGACAGTTATGGCAGCAAATAAATGGCGCTTTGATGAGCTATCTTTGAAATTTTCATTATGTGACATCTTACACTTCCTACTAAACTACAAAATGAACGGCGCGAATTCTAGCGAATTTTAACCAAATTAGATAGCCTTTTTTGATCTAGATCATAGTAATACCTATTCGCATAAAAATTACAGGGATAAAAAAACCAGCCACTAGGCTGGTTTTTTAAATGAAGACAACAACATGCTATTAAATAGCTTTGCCTTTTCGTTGTGCAGTATCTTTGATATACGTTACCCAACCTCTCGCACTTTTACGTGTTTTAGGATCCTTTTCTGCAAGCTTAACTGCAGCATAGGCTTGTTTGTACTGTCCTAAATAAAAATGTGCCTCAGCCAAGCTCATATTCAAACGGCCTTTGTTACTAGCACCTAAATCTAACGCTTTGTTCAGTGCTACAATAGCTTTTTTAAACTGTTCATCCTGAGCAAGTAACGTACCTAATTTAGCGTAATGCTTAGATTCATTAGTCATCTTTGCAAGTTCGCTAAAATATTTAGCTGCGGTATCAATTTCTTGAGCAGCATGGTATGCATTAGCTAGTGAGAATAGGTTCTGATCATCACGCTTTATTTCACCTGAGTTGATATGCTTCTCTAAAATTCTCGCCGCTTTGTGCGGGATATTATTTTGAGAATATAAACTTGCAAGTGTTTTAAGATGTGACTCTTTCTCTAAAAAGCCTTGCTTATAAGCAAGATCAAGTGTAGCCATGCCACGCTTATAATCTTCCGTTAGCAAATAAAAGTTACCGAGTTGTGTCCAGAAAGCTTTCTCTGTTGGGAACAATTGCACCGCTGTTTCAAGCACTTCGACCGCATCTTTATATTTCTTACGTTCGTAATATGAAGTAAGTTTTAATAAATACGGGTTTTTATTGTGCTTGTCACCGTAAGCAGCAATTGCGTTATCCGCCGGCGTGATCATTTTATCTAAACGCTTAAGTTGATACTGCGCGTTCGAAATTTTAACCCACGTATCACCGTCAGACTTACCGGTAAAGTCCATCCAAGCTTCATAATTTTTTAGCGCGTCTGCATATGCTTGTTCTTGCATTTGAAGATCCGCTAATAACTTAAGTGCATCGCCATGATCAGACTCATTGAGAATGTCAGGTTCAACTGCTTGCTTAAGATAGTCTATTGCTTTCTGTGGTTCACCTAACGTCGCGTACATATTAGCGATAAATCGTGCTAAATATGCCTTGTCATAGTCTTTCTTCGCGTTAATTTCTAATAACGTTGTTAAAGCACCTTGAACATCGTCAGCTGTATATAATTCGAAAGCCTTACCAATTTTTTTACCAACAGACTGCCCAACCAATTGCGTTTTTCGCTTCGGCTTTTCAGACTTTTGCTCAGCAGCTTGTACATCATAAGACGTAGGAAGCTGCACTAACGCAATAGAAGCGAATAACATTAAAGATTTAGTTATCTTGTGCATGATTATTGACCCCCATCCATTTTAAAGTCTAACTGTACAGTTAAACCAGGTTGTTTAATTGGTTTACCATCTACAACTTTAGGCTTGTACTTCCACTTTCTCAATGCGCGACGTGCTTCTTTATTGAAAACACGTTTAGGTTCAGCATCGATAACTTCAACATCTTCAACACCACCAATTTCATTGATAGTAAATGATAAAATTACCCAGCCTTCAATACCATCTCGCGCTGCTTGCATTGGATATTTAGGATTAATACGCACAATAGGAGCGGCATCACCATCACGTCCAAAGCCTGCACCAGGTGCTGCAATGTTAGTGTTTGCACCAGCAAGTTGTATGCCTGGTAAATTAAAACTTAAACCACCAGAGTCAGTGCTTGTTTCTGGCTCTGGAGCCTGCGGCTTAGGCGGCTGTTTAGGCGGCGGCGGCGGCGGCGGCGGTACACGTTGTCTTGATTGAGCCTTTGACTCAGGTGGCGTAGTGTTTACTTCAACAACAATGTGTTCTAACTTTTCTTCTTCTCTTCGATCTGTGCTAGAGATCAAATAAGCCATAAAAGCGAACAATGCAAAAGTAACCGCTGCGCCTAGTAGTATTGATACTAAAAAGCGAATCATAAACTTACCCCCTAGCTGCAGCGATGGAGATACGGTCGATGCCTGCTTCTTTAATCGCGTCCATTACTTTGACAACAACACCGTGTTTAGCGTTTTTGTCAGCTTGAACAATTACTACATCACTCGGTTGCTCTGCTAATAGTTTTTCAATATTAGCGGCAACACGTTCGACATCCACACGACGCTTATCTAACCAAATTTCACCAGAATCTCTAACAGCAATAAAAATGTTAGCTGACTTTTGTCTGGTTTGATTAGCTGCCTTCGGTTTATTAACTTCAATACCTGCTTCTTTTATAAAAGAAGTGGTCACGATGAAGAAGATCAGCATAATGAAGACGATGTCTAGCATCGGCGTCATATCTATAGCTGCGTCTTCATCTTCACGAATACGTTTACGTGCCATTCTAATCTCTCTCTAGTGGTGAGGTAAACTGTCAACCAGTTTTGCCTTTGCTAGTTTAACTTTTGCATCTAAACGGCTGCTAAAAAATACACCTGATAATGCTGCAACCATACCCGCCATTGTCGGAATAGTTGCCATTGAAATACCAGAAGCCATTAGACGCGGATTACCTGTACCTTGTTGAGCCATGGTTTCAAACACTGAAATCATACCGGTAACTGTACCTAGTAATCCGATTAGTGGACACATTGCCACTAAGGTTTTAATCGTAATCATGTTACGTTCTAGTAACTCTGCCGCTTCGGAGATCCATGTATCTCTAATACGATGTGCGTACCATGACGTTGTATCAGCTCTGGCATCCCACTTTGCGATAATTTCTTCACGCAATTTAGGGTATGTTGAAGCCAAGAACCAATAACGTTCTATCATTAATATCCACATCATTAAGAGAGCAAAGGCGACAAAGTATAAAACGTTACCGCCAGTTGCAATAAAACTCCTGACAGATTCGATAAGTTCTATCAGGAATAACATTACTTAGACTCCTTCTCTGCAATTTCAGCAATTAAACCAGCGCTTTGCTCGTCTAATTTATGAAGTACAGATTTACTACGACCAGCAACAACACTGTGAACTAGAATTAACGGCAATGCAGCAATTAGACCTAATGCAGTAGTTACAAGGGCAAGAGAGATGTTACCAGCCATGATTTTAGGGTCACCTGTACCGAACAATGTAATTGTTTGGAAGGTTAAAATCATACCGATAACCGTACCTAAAAGACCCATAAGTGGCGCAATCGCTGCGAACATCTTAATCAGGTTAATACCACGGTCAACTTTAGGTGTTTCACGAAGAATAGCTTCGTCAAGTTTCAGTTCTAACGTTTCAGCATCAGCGTTTTTATTTTCGTTGTAAACAACTAATAAACGACCAAGCGGATTGTTTTCGTTAGGTTGATCTAAGTTCTTCTGTTGAGCCTTAATCTTAGAACTAACACTGCCAAGAACAATTAAACGTTCAAGAGCGATTAGTAAACCAATGATTAACAATACAGTGATTGCATAACCAACAGTGCCACCTTGATGGTAGAACTCTTCAAGCGTTTTCTTACGTGTTTCTAACGTTAAAATAGCACCACGAGAAGGGTCAACATAAAGTTCAGTATAGCCAGAAGTTGTGTTGAAGAAGCTTGATGCTGTTTCAGTAATAAAACCAGCCGGCTGTTTAGCAAGTGGTTGAACTTGACCAACTTCATCATTATACGTTAAGTAGCCATTATCTGACACTAAGTTAAACGTACCGATACGGGTAATCGTTTCTGTTGATTTTGTACCGTCAAGATTAGTCACTTCAGTCGTAAATTGTGAAACTTCACCTGACTGAGTCATTTCAGTTTGCAGCGCAAACCATAACTCTTCTAGCTGTTCTAGCTCAGGTATTTCTTTTGCATTTGCGATTTCGTTTAATATATCGCCACGACCAGGGTACTCAGCACTTACGATAGAAGTAGAGATTGCACCATAGGCATCAGCAGCCGCTGCACGACTTACACCGAACATTTCACCTAACGTACCTTCGGCAGTATCAAGTTCAACTGCTTTTTGCGCTAAGGTAATTTCATTTTGTGCGTATTCTTTTGTTAAACGCTTATTACGCTCTTGCTCAGCTTTTAACTGCGCTTTTGCTTTATTCAATAACGCTTGTTTGTCAGCACGAGCAGCAGTGAATTCAGCTTCACGCTTTTTATCAATGCTTGCTTCAGAAATACGGTCATTTTTAACCTGTTCAAGTAATTTTTGTAAGTCGTTTGCATTTGCAGACGCTACCATGCCAGCCGTCATTGACGCAGCAAGCATTACATAATTAATCATCTTCTTCATTATTTAGCTCCTGCTGCGAAAACGGGTAACTTAGTTAAATCTTTCGTTAGCTGGTTACGAGCCATACGAATGCCGTCTGTAATAGGCTTCAAGTATTCATCACCTAATTTTTCCCAAGCACGTGTTTCGTTGTTCCACACCCATGCATTTTTCATATCAAGCGATTGTGCAACAAATGCGATTCGGCCCATATGTAAGAAATCAACCGTAATTTTTTGACCATCTAAATCAAGTTCACCTTGATAAGCAGCAAATACAGTACCGTAGTTAGCTTCAATTTCAAAAGCTTCTAGTACTAAGCGAAATTGCTCTGAAACGGTAACGTTCGAATCGTCCATTACATCACGTAAACCTTGAACACGATCTTTTCGCGCTTCAATATTTACAGGAATGTCTGCATTAATAAATTGATCAAGTGTATCGATCATCTTATACATTAGCGGTACAACGCCTTGCTTAGTTTTGTCGATACCTGCAATTTGCTTTTCTAATGATTTAATGTTGGCTTTTTGACCATCAACCATACGCTGAACATGGTCGTTGTAATCCGATAAAATCTCAGCTTCGTCTACTGTATTACGGTATTCCGCAAGTAAAGTAAGCGTTTGCTCATAGATATTGTTTATTTTAGCTTGCGATCTCGCAGAGTTTTTAAACGTTTGTGCTTCAGCTTTTTGCAGCTCGGTTAATTCATCCGCAGAAGCGAAAGTGCTTGCTGTCAATGCTAATGAGCCCACCATCGCTGATGCGATAAGGCTTTTTTTACTTAATATGGACATAGTTCCCAACCAATTGTTATTGAATGTAGATAACAAATCTCATCGTTAAGGCAAATCCCAAAAATTTGCCCAATAATTTTTTTAAGTTTTAATTTCTCTAGAATAAAACCATGCAATATTCCCAAACGACATGTTTCATGTCAACCTGACATATTAAAAATGTCTGCTAAATTGAAACAAAAAAAAGCCAATTGTTCTTTTTTGTAACAACTTCCAAACAAAAACTTATCGTTTCATTTGCAATTGTGTTATTTAGCAGGCGCCTAATATCTTCAGAATATTGCCTACCCTATGTTTTACTAATTCATTCGTAGTAAGTCAAATTTAATTGTAACGATATCCAAATATAATAAGTAATTATTCATGAATTATGTGTCCGAAAGGACTATCACTATAGTGACTACGTTTTAATTTACTCTCTGATATTATTGAACTTATCCTATAAAACATCACAAAACCTAAACGTTATTTCTATTATGTCTTTATCTATTTTAAAAAATAGCCTTTTATTCGTACTTTATAACCACAAATATAGCAAGGTCATTACTTTTTTGTTTCGACTACTTTACAGGGAACAGTTTAGATCTGTTAAATCTGAACGTTAAGTTACTAAATGTATTGATTGGTTATATAGGTAAAAAATTTAATGTGATAATATTACGCCTTTGAAACATACGTTGTTGTTATTTACCTATCTTCATGGAAATTGCTCTCGAACCTAACCTCTGGCTCATGCTTTGCGGTATCGGATTTTTAGCCGGTTTAATTGATGCTATTGCGGGCGGGGGTGGCATGTTAACCATTCCTGCATTGTTAACCGTTGGTTTACCCCCACATCTTGCATTAGGCACCAACAAGCTTGCTGCATCTTTCGGTTCACTCACCGCATCTATCACTTTTTATCGAAAGAAATTGTTTAATATAAGTTTCTGGCGAGTATCTATCATCATGACTGCAATTGGCGCAGTTCTAGGCACAATTGTAGTAGATTATTTACCTGTGCATTTATTAGATAAAGCTTTACCTATCCTTATTATGTTCACAGCAGCTTATACGCTATTTTCAAAAAACATTGTTTATGAAAACAACCAATTGCCACATAAAAATAGATTATTAAAAATTAAACAAAGTACGCAAGGATTAATCTTAGGCTTTTATGATGGTGTTGCTGGCCCTGGTACCGGAGCGTTTTGGACAGCGACCTCAAGTGCATTATATAAAATTAATATTCTTTTAAGTTGTGGGCTTGCTAGGTCTACTAATTTTGTGAGTAATTTATGCAGTTTGTTAACCTTTGTTTATTTAGGTTATGTTAACTTCTTACTAGGTGTATCAATGGGATTGTTTATTATGCTTGGTTCTTGGGTTGGGTCGCATTGGGCGATCAAATTTGGCACAAAGTTTATACGTCCTATCTTTATTACCGTTGTTATAATAATGTCAATAAATCTTGCTTATCAGGCGTGGTTCAATGGTTAGTGTACCAACGTTGAATACGCTTAATAAGCTAGATGCAATTGTTAAGCAGTTAGTCGCAGAAGCGCAGGCAATTGACGATCGACTTGCTGCAAAAAAAGCGAAACAACACAATACTAAACAGTTATTTTCACCACCATTATTTACTTCTCAAGCTGATACTTATCTCCCCTATTCACTTGAAGTAAAAAAGAAAGTTCATCATGTTTCACGATTGATTGATCGTCAAGAGCATAATGATTTTGTTTTTAATGAGTTAAAAACGATAGAACAACAAATACATGCACTTACTACTGCTTTTCATGCCCAAGGAAGACAACAACAAATAGAACAGCAGTTCACGCAAAAAAATCGTGCTAAGTACTTTAAAAAAGCAGCGAAACAAGTATTAAACACTTCGCATCACTTACATCAAAAATTAGCAGAAACACATGAATTTGAACGACGACTTATGGAGATGCTTGAACTAAAAGAAATTGAACTACATAACGCTAACAAAACTACCCAAACAAGTTTATCTCAACAAGTCCTAACGCTTCATCAACGCCTTGGACGCTGTAGACAAGCAATCAGTAAAATTGAACGGCAAATTGAAATGAGTGAAAAACGCTAATAGCATACAGTGTTCTGCTCTTTCTTGACATTCAAAACATGCTGTTCATCGCACTAGCTTACGGCATAGTCCTTCCAACAGAAAGCCAGCAGTTATAAATGAAGTGTTTTAAATTTCACCTATTAGGGCTGCATATTTCCCTCGATTCTATTGCCTTATCATTTTCTATGTAAGTTAACGACTCGATAATCACCGCGTATTGTTTACAGCACACATAGGTTGCTACAAAAAAGTACACCAAAGATCAACACGCCCTAGGCTTTAGGCGTTTGCTTTGCTATGGTTATAAAGATTTTAGTCTTTAACATCTTGAGGTCACAATGAAAATTGCTGATGATATTCACAATTACTATGAAAAACTCGTTGTTCAACATTTCGCCGCATTAAAACTAGAAGAGACACATGATGCTGATTTTATCGCTGACTTAACGTGTGTAGTACTGAATCAACTGCCATGTCGTTATATTCGCCATGAAGTGGATATGGCTTTCTATCTTCCGGCATCTGAGCGATTTGAAATGGAAAGCAAAGTAAAGGTTGCAGTAAGTAAAGCACTAGAGTTTATGAAGCAACATCGAAATTAATGCTAGGCTTATAATTTCAGATGGGGATTTGGGTGGCAACCCAAACAGCCACACTCCGGCACATGAGTCGTCTGCTGCGGTTGCTTCCTTCCGGACCTGGCCGAGTTCACAGAGTATCATTGCGAAGGGACCGTAAGGGTCACCATAGATGCTATTATAGCGGCGAGGATTATCGCTAAACATTCACTGAGTTGCAAGAACAACCGATCAACTCTAGATTGATCGGCTAAAAGTTAATCGTTTTCTTGATTTTCTCTAGCTCTGGATAACTTTTCACTGATTTCTAGTAGCACAGACTTTATCACTAATAGGTTTTCTTTACCTATTCTTAACATTAATTTTTCTGCATCATCCAAGCTTTCGTAAGATTCATCTTTAAATTGATACATCACACTTGGGCGAACAAGTTCTAAGCGCTCTTTAGGGATCTCCATATCAAGTACTTTGGTAATTGAGTCTTGTAAAATATCAGTGAAATTTTCTTCTGGGTAGCCCAGTTCTCTATATGCCTCGTTAATCAGTGGTTTTAATTCAAAATACCAAGAAACTAACGTGTCTGTGTCTACCGAGCGTAATAAATCTACATATAAACTAAAACGTCTTGATGTAGTTTCATCCCATTTAATAACTATTTCATCATCTTCGTTGATCTCTTTTGCAGAAAAGGACGTAGTAGGTTTAATTAGTGGACTATGTTCGTAAGCTAATAACCCTTGAGAAAAATTATCGGTAAACACAACAAAACGGCGGATCATATCATCGTCGATGACCAGTTTAAGCAATTCTTTACGCCAAGTAATGCTAGGTAACTTTTCTTGAAGCCACTGATCACTTTCATTAAGCGTTGGTAATAAAGGTTTTGTCGGTTCAGGTGCTATTGGCTCTACTGGCTCTGGCACGACAACTTCTGGTTCGATTGGCGGTTCAGGAAGCGGTATTGGTTCTGGCTCAACAGGCTGTTCAACTTCCACAACAGGTTCAGATGGTTGCTTACGCTCCGGTTGCGTTGGTTCATCAAGGAGAAACCATAAAAGCATTGCCACAATCACAATGATAATACCAATAACGAGAGGCCAAGGTGTTGATGACTGATTAGATGATGATTTATCCATACTTCCCCTGATTAAAAAACTTCGATGAAAAAAGAGTGTACAAAATTTACATTGGTTACACCCTCTCTATTGCAACGCTTTTTAACCAAGGTTTCAAGTAACATTTGTTTATTGTTCACACTTTCTTGCAATTTCGATAAATAATTGTCTTAAAAACAAGCCAATACTAAATTTTTTATACGGCATCTTTTTGGTTTTCAGGTAACGCTTGGCTAAATGCAGGCAGTTCATTGCAATTATTCGTGATACTATTAATTAAAGGATATGGTGTCATATCAAGATTGAAGCGCTTCGCGTTGTATACTTGTGGCACCAAACAAATATCAGCGATGGTAATATCATCACCAAAACAGTATCTGCCAGCTGTTTTACTTAATTTTGCTTCAATTGCAGTAAAACCTAAATGCATCCAGTGATGTGACCAACGTAGTTTATCTTGATCAGAACAATTTAATTCGTTCGCTAGATATTGCTGTACACGCAAATTATTCACAGGGTGTATCTCACACGCAATGTCAAACATTAGCGCTTGCACTAACGCTTTATCTTGTACAGCGCTAGGGTAAACAGCAGGCTGTGGATATTTTGCGTCGAGATAATCAATGATAGCGATAGATTGATTTAAAATAAAACCGTTATCTTCTAAGGTTGGTACTAGGTGAGTAGGATTCATATCAACATAATTTTTTTGATGTTGTTCTCCCCCAGCCTTAACCAAATGAACAGGGATTGTTTCGTACGGAATATCCTTCAAATTAAGTGTAATTCTTACGCGATAGGCCGCAGAAGAGCGCCAATAGCCATACAATTTCATATAAATATCACCTTAAAAAGTCAAATAATAAAAGAAACGTACTTAAAGACCAATGATTTATTGATAATAAAAAAGCAACCATTGTTATGGTTGCTTTACAGTAATTTCAATCGATTAACTATATTTTCACGGTTTTTTTATTGATATCATATTCACGTAACTTATTAGCGATAGCCGTATGACTCAATCCAAGCTTCTTTGCTAACTGACGCGTGCTAGGATATGCAGGGTATAACTTTCTTAATAGATCCGCTTCAAAGCCTTTAACCGCCGCATCTAACGTACCCTCAAATTCTTGTTCTAAATAACCATGTTCTCGCGTATATGCCGGCAATTGAAGGTGTGATGTTTGAATAAGATTACCTTCCATTAATGATACAGCCCTGATCAACACATTTTCTAATTGCCTGACATTGCCAGGCCAAGGGTAGTGTTCTATAAAGTCACGACAATCATCAGACATATTAATACTGCCTTTACCAATTCGTTGACCAAATTTTGCAATAAAATATTCCGCCAAAGGAATAATATCAGAACGTCGTTCTCTTAATGATGGAATGTTCAACCCCAGTACATTTAAGCGATAATATAAATCTTCCCTAAACTCACCTTGCTGTACCATGGTTAATAAGTCATGGTTAGTGGAACTAATAAATCGAACGTTTACATTGATTTCTTTCTCATCATCAACTCGCCTAAAAATACCATCTTGTATCACGCGCAAAAGCTTAATTTGAAGTTTTGGCGACATCTCCCCTACTTCATCAAGAAAAATAGTTCCGCCACCAGCCAGTTCAAACAACCCTTTTTTAATTAACTCAGGTTTGTTCGATCCCATACCAAATAATTCAGTTTCGGCTGCCTCATCTGGTAATGAAGCACAATTAAGCGTCATAAAGGGTTTTTCTGCACGATCACTTGCAGCATGACAGGCGCGAGCAATTAATTCTTTACCCGTGCCTGTTTCACCTACAAGTAGCATTGAGGATTCAAGCAACGACATTCTTTTCGCTTCACGAATCACTTTTCGCATTGCACCGCTACTTGCTTGAATGCCAGCAAAATTATTTTCATTTGCCTGTTTAAATGCACTCATCTGTTGACCTAAGCGAATTTCTGATTTTAAAATCAGTACAGCGCCGGCAAGAATAACCTCGCCATCAATGCCTTGGATATGAATAGGCATAATATCAGCAACATAATCATCATCAATAAATTTGAGCCGTCTTGTTTGTGCTAAAACTTCTTCACTATCAAGCCAACGATTAAAATTAAAACCTTTAAGCCACTGGCTTACATGTTGACCAACAATTTCATTGTTACTGCAACCAATAATACTCGCTGTAACGTGGTTGACAATTCTAATGTTCCCTTTTGCATCAATAGAAACAAAGGGATCGGGAAACGTTTTGATTAACGTAGAAAGTTCATTTTTTTCACGTTCAGAAGGCATATAAGGCGTTGTTTTAACATCTTCTACCCCTTCTATTAAACGTAACTGTGGCATGAATGTTTGCAATTCAGAAAAATCTAAATCAGGTATATTGATGAATATTTTTCCAGGTTGTTCTAATTCGATACCACGTAAATCAATACTACGTTCTACAAATATGCTTAAAACATCTTGTGCTATGCCAACGCGATCTAAACAACCAATTTCTAATCGCATAAACGTTTCCTCAAACTCATCATGCTTAAAGCTTTATTGTAAACTAATTTTTACAACAAAAAAAAGCCCCCCTACATGGAGAGCTTTATGTAATTAATGTAACTAAGTATTACAATAAGGCGTCAGTTTTGGCCGCGCAAATAAAATCGTTCTTATGCAGCCCTTTAATAGCGTGCGACCACCAAGTTACTGTTACCTTACCCCATTCCAATAAAATGGCTGGGTGATGAAACTCTTCTTCCGCTAAAGTTGATACTTTATTTGCAAATGCCCAAGCTAATTTATAATTTTTAAATTTATAAACGCGTTCTAACATCATTACTCCATCTCTGACTTCAGGTACCCAATCAGGTATTTGAGACATTAATGTTTGTAACTCTTCGTCTGTAACTTTAGGGGCGTCGGCATGACACGCTTCACATTTTTGTGTTGATAACTCTGAACTCATTTTATTTATCCTTAACTCGCTTGCTTTTCTTCTTTAGGAGGAAATTTTGCTTCGTGTAAACCGAGTGCCTTTGCTTGCTCGATCAATTCAAATATATCTTCAATTTCATATTTTCTGATCTCGTCAAGATCAGTGACTTTAGTTAACATATAATATACTGGCTGTAGAATATCAATGCGATAAGGTGTACGAAGTACATCGAGTACGTTATCAAATGACAACGTTTTTCTTTCTACATTTTTATCATTTAGCGCATATTCTGTTTCCGTCGGTGAAGAAATGATACCGCCGCCGTATACGCGTAACCCTTTAGGTGTATCAAGTAAACCAAACTCAACGGTAAACCAATACAATCTCGCAAGGAACACGCGTTGTTCTTTTGTCGCATTAAGCCCCATTTTTCCATATGCTTCTGTATAGTCAGCAAACGAAGGGTTTGTTAATAAAGGGCAATGACCAAAGATTTCGTGAAAAATATCTGGTTCTTGTAAATAGTCAAACTCTTCTCGAGTACGGATAAACGTTGCAACCGGAAATTTCTTTTCAGAGAGCAAACGAAAAAACTCTCCAAAACCAATCAATGCTGGCACAGGCTCACATTGCCAACCCGTTTCAGCTCTTAACACCTTACTGACTTCTTCCAGTTGTGGAATACGATCGGTTGGTAACTTTAATTTCTCAAGCCCTGCGATATATTCATCACACGCAGTACCTTGAATGCATGACAACTGCCTGGTGATCAGGTCATGCCAAATGTTATTTTCTTCATCGCTCCATTGAATGTTTCCATCCTCATCAGGATATTTCGAAACGTATGCGCTGCTCTTAGCCATGTTGTAACCTTAAATTTATAAACTCAGCACATTGTTGCTGTTCTTATTGCGCTAAGTTAAGGCGTGTTGCCTTTATTATAGATGACAGACATATTAAGCGATAACCATAGCAAAAAGCACCAAATTTAATTCGGCAACCAAATGACGCACAACTCACTTTGTAAAAATATAATTACACTTTAATTGACAGCAACCATTAACTGACTGTTTAAACAAGAATAATTATATTAAAAGTATCTATTTTAATTGTTTTCACCCGTATTTTATTCAAGATTTTTTTGATAGTGATACAATCTTTGACACGATTTGTTTACGAATAGTACCTAACTTAGGCGCTTCTTTTTGTTCAAACGCTATTGGTCGGCAAAGCTTCATCGTTTGCAATCCTAACCTGGCTGTTAACATTCCCGCACCAAGACCTTGTGCCAAACGTGCCGAAAGTTTACCTAATAAGTCAGCGCCAACTAAATCAGCACCTACATCAGCAATCAACTCTGATGCGCCAGCATAAACCATGTTAACGAACACTTGTTTGATCAACTTAATGCGTGACCAATAGCCGATTTGTAAACCATACAAACTCGATATTTCGTTAATCATTTTAATGTTGCGCCAAAACATGAGCCCCATATCCACAAGAGCAATAGGACTTAACGAAACAAGAACAACCGCTTCAGTGGAGTATTTACTAATTTTATCTAATACTTTTTGATCAGCTGGCAACAGCACTTGTTTAGAAAATAACGAGATAACTTCTTTATCTGTCATCTCTTCAGCAATTGAAGATGACCATGAGTTCAGCACATTTTCTTTTGCATCGCATGGCATTTTATCCGCCACTTTATCGCATAAAGCTCTCGCTGATTTTGATGAATTATTCTCACAAAGTTCATGAAATGATTGCCGCGTTGATGTTCTTTTCTTTAAAGCACGTAACCCTTGAACTTCCTGATATATTGTGCGTGAACACATTAAAAAAACAACAGCGAGTAAAGCCGCATACAATCCTGTAATAAAAGGCTCATTTTCAAAACCTTCAATAAAGAACAAACTTGCTTCAATAAATAGTAACACTGTTAATAACAATAAACCGCTCTTGAGCAACCATCGAGATGGAGATTTGCTTATTGTTTGTTCTTCAACGATTTCAATGCTTTCATCATCTGCAAGAGGTTCAAAGTTATCTTGCCCGATAATAATTTGCTCTACCGGTTCTGGTAAACTTTTATCGTCTTCGGTATTTAACGTTGATTCTTCAAATAATATTTGCTGTTGATATTTTTCTTTATCTTGGGTCATTTCATCTTATCTCCCAATAAAAACTCTAGTACTTGATCCATACGAATATGTTGAAAAGGCTGATGTAACCCCGTAGAAACCAACGGAGCAAATGGCACAAATTTAAATTGATAATCTTGCCAATAAGATTTTGCAGGAAGTTCTTTCGGTACCATGCCGGGGTACAGCGTAATTTCCTGAAAATCAGATAATTGATTGCCACGAACAACAGGTATTTGTTTTCCTTGATGCTGACTTTTGCCAAATTGAGTTGCTTTAACCGATGATATAGCGAGTGTTTCAGTATTAATATTATCAAAATTTGTTTTCTGTCGTACTGGGTGTACTAACTGTGCGAGCAAAGAAGTCAAATTACCGTGTTGTTCCGGTGTTACATGATCTGATTTAGTCGCAGCAAATAATAACTTATCTATCTTAGGAGAAAATAATCGTGATATAAAGTTTGTTGAACCATAACGGAAGCTTTCAGTGATTAGCGTGATTGCTTGCTGTAAATCTTTAAAACTACTATGCCCATTATTCAATGGTGTGAGGCAATCAGCCAAAATAATTTGACGATCAAAATTAACAAAATGTTCTTTATAGAACTCTTTTACTACCCGTTCTTTGTATTCAATATAACGCGCTCTTAACATACCAATTAAGGTATCATCTTGTGCTTTTTGATAATGATCTAAATCAATATGTTTAAATTGTGTATAAGGAAAAAATTGTAAAATAGGTGCACCGGCAAGATCACCTGGTAAGATAAAACGTCCTGGCTGTATAAGAGATAACCCCATTTCATGACGAAATTTGTTGAGTAATTCAGTGTATTGTTTCGATATATCTTCTAAAAGCTTTTCATCAACTGGTTCAAAGGGTGATATTGATTCAATACGGTTTAAAAAACTAGCAGCTTCATCGGCACGGGGCGATTGCAATAATAGCTCTGTAGTCGCTTGACTCCATTCTTCGTAAGTTTGATTTAGCATAGGCAAATCTAATAACCATTCGCCAGGATAATCAGTAATGTCTACAAAGAGTGTTGCAGCATTAGTCGTGTACTTGATAAAAGAATCTTTTGGTTGATACTTTATTGCAATACGTAATTGGCTGATCCCTTTTGTTGGCGCTGGCCAATGTGGTGGTTCTTCACTTAGCGCTTGCGCCGCGGAATCATAATCAAACCTTGCGATATGTAAATCTTTTTGTGGAACCCGTTTAGCAGCGATAAAACGTCCTTCTTGCATGGTTGAGAAGAACGTCATTTGAGATTGTGCATTTTCATTAATTAATTGGTTTACTAAGGAAGTGATAAACGCCGTTTTACCACTTCGACTGAGCCCTGTAACAGCAAGGTTAATATGTTGATCTATCGCGCGATGTTTAAGCACATTGGCTTTAACACGTATTTTTTCGATTAATTCTTTTTCAATAAAAGGCATAGTTTTACAACTCAGATAATCAACTGGTTATACCAAGCCGTGTCAGAAAATAATACTTAGAACGGTATGGCATTATTATTTAATAAAAAACTACGGAATATAGTAACCAGTTTACACACTAAAATATATGAGAAACATTTGAAAAATAGTGAAAAAAAAGCGGTATAAACCGCTTTTATAATTTGTTGATTTCACGAGAAACCGTGAATTCAGGTGAGGTAACATAGCGTTCCATTAACTGTAGCTCTCGCTCTAACATAGTAAACTTTTTACGTATATCATGAAAAGCTTGCTTTGGCGGTTCTCCTGCCTGCCAAATACGAGCCTTAACCTTTATTGGCTCTGCTGCTAATTCATCTTGAAAGTCATTTTCCTGTTGTTTGGCACTATGTTGTTTCGTTGTTGAATTTTTGGCTGTTAATGGTGTTTTATCCAATATGAACCATGCAGCAATATAAATAACAATAAACCAACCCATACCTAATAAGACACCAGATACAACAAGTATACGCACTAACCAAGTTTCCCAGCCAAAGTAATCAGCTATTCCTGCACAAACGCCTGCAACTTTACCTTTACTTGGGTTACGAAAAAGCTCACCGCGGCATTTTTTTATCATACTTTGTTTCTCCAATCAGGCGTTTCAGCATCTAATATCGCTTCAAGCGTTTTGATACGATCTGCCATTTTATCGGCTAACTCAGATAATTCAGATAGCTGGTGATATTCTTCTTCAGTAAGCCCTTGGCTAATTTGTCGTTTACTTCGATAATGTAGCACTAACCATATAGGGGCTACGATTATCATAAAAATAATGACAGGCGCTAAAATAATCTCTTCCACGATACATCTCCTTCCGATTCGATTAGCAATTTACTGTTAAACTAAGTTATTTAGATTTTTTTTCTGGTTTCATCTTAGCTTTTAACTGCGCTAATTCATCATCTATATTTTCATCGTTTTCAAGCTCTGCAATTTCATCTGCTAAAGACTTGCTACCAAGATCATAAGCTTCTACTTGCGCTTCTATATCATCAATTTTGCGTTCATAACTATCAAACCGATTTAAAGCATCATTCACTTTATCGGAATCGATATTGCGCTTAACTTTTAGTCTAGAATTTGCGGTTTTTTCACGCATGATAATAGCTTTTTGACGTGCTTTTGCATCAGCTAACTTTTCTTGTAACTGAGATATCTCATCTTGTAATTTAGCAATGTGCTCATCTACATGGCTCAATTCATCACGTAATGCTTGTGAATTTTCACTGCACTTTTTCTTTTCTACAAGTGCAGCCCTTGCTAAGTCTTCCCGACTTTTACTTAATGCTAACTCCGCTTTTTCTTGCCATTGTTCAGCATCGTTCTCAAATTTTTCAGCTTGGCGCGCTAATTCTTTTTTATCGGCTAACGTTTTAGCTGATGTAGAGCGAACCTCTACTAAGGTATCTTCCATTTCCTGAATGATCAGGCGTACCATTTTCTCCGGGTCTTCAGCTTTATCTAATAAGCTATTGATATTCGAATTGATAATATCTGTAAATCTTGAAAAAACACCCATTTTTACTTCCTCATTCTATTAGAAATGTGTGGCGATGCTTTCTAGTATTCACATTTTACGCCAAGATTATAATCATCTTTAAGTGGTTGTTTTAATTATTTTTATCAACATTGCAAAAAATGCTTCCCTCTACAGCATTAATGAAATAGACTATTTGTTAGCGAAAAACACTAATTATTAGGTCAGCAATGTCTCGATTCAATCAGCAAGATAATCTCATTGGTCAATCAAATAGCTTTTTAGAGGTTTTAGAGCAAATATCACAAATAGCTCCGTTAAGTAAACCTGTGTTAATTATTGGTGAAAGAGGAACAGGTAAGGAACTCGTTGCTGCCCGTCTACATTACCTTTCTCAACGCTGGGATCAGAACTATCTTAAACTAAATTGTGCCGCATTAAATGAAAACTTACTTGAAACCGAACTGTTTGGTCATGAAGGTGGGGCATTTACGGGCGCAAGTAAACGCCATGAAGGACGCTTTGAGCGTGCTGATAAAGGCACATTGTTTCTTGACGAGATAGCGAATACCTCAGGGCTTATTCAAGAGAAATTGTTACGCGTAGTCGAATATGGTGAATTTGAACGTGTTGGTGGCTCTAGAACGATTAAAACAAATGCTCGATTAGTTGCTGCAACGAATGAAGATCTTCCTTCTATGGCTGACTCTGGTGAGTTTAGAGCTGATTTACTCGATCGCTTAGCATTTGACGTTATAACCCTTCCGCCCCTTAGAGAGCGCCTTGAAGATATTTTGATGCTAGCTGAACACTTTGCTATAAATATGGCTCGTGAATTAGAATTTGAGCTATTTAGTGGTTTTACTGAAAAAGCAAAAAGGTCATTACTTGAGTACCACTGGCCTGGCAATATTCGCGAATTAAAAAATGTTGTTGAGCGTAGTGTTTATCGATGTAATAACCCTCACTTACCGGTACATGATTTAGTTATCGATCCCTTTGAGTCTCCTTATCGCCCAAAACAACGCGTAAAAACCCAAGATCGTGTTGTCGTGCAACAGGCGCCAAGTCAATGGCAAGAACAAGAAGAAGCTCCAGTAACGGTAGAAAAACCGTCAGAGCTAAACACGAGTGTTAACTTCCCACTTTCGTTAAAATCTTTATCTCAGCAATATGAAGTTGATCTTATAAAGTCCGCATTAGAAAATTGTCAATATAACCAGAAAAAGACTGCAGACGCTTTGGAATTAACATATCATCAATTACGTGGTTATTTAAAAAAATACAACTTGTTAGACAGTCAACATAGCGAAGGGTAAAGGTTTTTTGTGACAGTTACATCGGCGAGTCAATATTTTAGAATATTAGTGACATTATCAGCTATGTTTCTTGGGGGTTGCGACTCTTATAAAGCTGACTCGCTGAGTGAAAGAAGCTTGATTTATTGTAGCGAAGGATCCCCTGAAATTTTAAATCCTCAACTCGTTACGTCAGGCGTCACTGTTGATGCAACATCTAAACAACTTTACAATCAATTAATTGCGTTTGATGTGGCTACTAACGAGGTCACCCCTTCAATAGCTAAATCTTGGCATGTAACACAAGACAATAAAAAAATTACCTTTTATTTGCGAAGAAACGTTGCTTTTCATCATACACAATATTTTATGCCCACAAGGCATTTAAATGCAGATGACGTGTTATTTAGCTTCAACCGCATATTAGATCCTAGCCAAGTTTTTCATGATGTTTCTGGCGGAAAATACCCTTTTTTCGATAGCGTTGGTTTTGCTGACGTCATCGAGTCACTTGAAAAAATAAACGAATACACTATCAGGTTTAATCTTAAACGTGCTGACAGTTCATTTTTAGCAAACCTTGCTACCGACTTTTCAGTAATACTATCTCGAGAATATGCTGAGTTATTAATACGTTCAAACAGACTAGAAGATATCGATACATTGCCTATAGGTACAGGCCCTTATAAGTTTAAAGAATATCGAACTGGTTCATATATTCGTTATGAGCCTCATGCAGAATATTGGGAAGGCCAGCCAAAGCTGCAACAACTTATTTTTGATATAACCCCTAGCAATACCGGCAGATTAACTAAATTACTTGCTGGGGAGTGTGATGTTATTGGTTACCCTATTGCACATAAAAAAATAAACAACAATCCTTTGCTAACACTTGAAGACGTCACGGCTTTTAATATTGGTTATTTAGGCTTTAATACTGCAAAGCCACCTTTTAATAACAAATTAATACGAAGAGCGGTCGCACATGCCATTAACAAACAGGCGATTTTAGATACTGTATATTTTGGTGATGCAAAAGCCGAATCTGCCAATTCAATTTTACCCCCTTCTTCCTGGGCATATGCTGAGGATACCCATGATATCGAATACTCCATTGAACAAGCGGAATTGTTATTAACACAAGCAGGGATCACTGATGGTTTAACAATAGATTTATGGGCAATGCCCGTGCAACGTGCCTACAACCCTGATGCAGTAACGATGGCCAAGCTTATTCAGGCGGATCTGCAAAAAATCGGTATAACCGTCAATATCATTAGTTATAATTGGCAAGAATTTTTAAGACGTTTAGCACTTGGCGAGCACCAATCGGTACTTTTAGGTTGGTCGGCTGATCACCCTGATCCCGATAATTTTTTTACTCCCTTACTTAGTTGTGGCTCTGCTGAAACAGGCAATAATAGAACTTTTTGGTGTAACCAACAATTTGAAAAATTACTTCAAGGAGCGCTAAAAATCACTGATGTTGAACAACGTAAAGCATTATATCGAGAAGCTCAAAAAATTGCCGCTGAAGAATTGCCGCTGTTTCCTATTGCACACTCTAAGCGATTCCAAGCACGTAAAATATCCGTAAAGGGTGATATATTACACCCCTTTGGTGGCATTAGCTTTGGTGGGGTAGAAAAACAATAACATGCTAATTTTTACCTTAAGGCGCTTAAATTTATTTTTCTTCACCATGTTAGTATTGACGCTTTTAACCTTTAGTTTAAGCTTTTTCTTTCCTGGCGAACAAATTATCAATGTTACTGGGCAAATAGATGCAACGCCTGAACAAATAGCGTTAATTGCGTTAGATTACAACAAGCATGAATCATTAATCATGCAATACTGGAGCTACCTAGTACATCTTTTTAACGGAGACTTAGGTGTTTCTATGGCCTCAAGAATTCCTATTATGGATGAAATGATGAGCCACCTTCCTGCCACGATAGAGCTCACGACTGTTGCTTTAATTATTGCAATGGTTGTTGGTATTCCAATCGGTTTTATCGCCGCTATTCGGCACCGAAAAAAAACTGATGATATCATTTTAGCTGTGTCGATGGTTGGCTATTCAATCCCTATTTTTTGGCTCGCTTTACTTGCCATCTTAATTTTTTCTATTCAACTCGCCTGGTTACCTTCTGCTGGGCAAATCAGTTTAGTTTATGAGATTGAACAGGTAACGGGTATTTTATTTTTTGATATTTTATTAAGTGATAACCCTTATAAATGGCAAGCTTTTCAAAACGCGAGTGTGCATATATTATTACCTGCTTGTGTTGTCGCTCTTGCACCTGCCACGGTTTTTGTTCGATTAGCAAGAACATCAATGTTAACCGTATTAGATTCACATTATATAAAAGCAGCTATGGCAAAAGGACTAACCTTTCAACAACTTATTTTTAGACATGCGATTAAAAATGCGATGGTTAATGTGATTAGAGACGTCGGCTTACAATTTGCTAATTTAGTTACATTAGCAATGGTAACAGAGGTTATTTTCAACTGGCCAGGCATCGGAAATTGGCTAATTCAGAGTATTTACCAGCGTGATTATACTGCCATACAAGGCGGGCTATTAGCCCTTTCAAGCTTCATATTTATCGTGCATATTTTTACAGATTTTATTTACGCAAGCTTAAACCCATTAGCACGAGGTATTAAGTATGGCTCGTGATAAAACATATACGGAAGAAGAGTTTCCTTCACCATTAGTACAGTTATGGCATAACTTTAAGCAATCACCCGCAGTGATGATTGGCTTTGGGTGTTTTATTTTTTTAGTCTTGTTAGCAATATTTTCACCTCTGATATCTCCTTATTCGCCGATAGAAAATAATCTTGACGCTATTCTGCTTCCACCCGCGTGGCATAACGATGGTGATGTTAGCTATTTGCTAGGAACTGATAATTTAGGCCGCGATATGCTGTCTCGTTTAATGCACGGTGCATCGTTAACCTTTGGTTTAAGTTTTATTGTTGTCATCTTATCTATGTTTGTCGGAGTGATAATCGGTTCTATTTCAGCGTTGACTAAAGGGGTAAAATCAAGCTTTCTTAACCACTTTTTAGATGTCATTCTTTCCATTCCATCGTTGCTTTTAGCCATTATTATCGTTGCTATTCTTGGGCCAGGTCTTAGCAATACATTATGGGCTATTGTGATCATTCTAATTCCACAGTTTATACATATTACAAGAAATGCTGTTGTACAAGAATTTAAAAAGGACTATGTACTTGCATCAAAACTTGATGGTGCAAGTAACATTCGAATCCTTTATTACTCTATTTACCCTAATATTATTGAAAAAATGATCAGCCAAGCCACGCTCGCTCAATCTGCTGCAATATTAGACATAGCAACCTTAGGATTTTTAGGGCTTGGTGCGCCTATCCCAATGCCTGAGTGGGGAGCAATGTTGGCTAATGGTATTGATTTATTTTATATCGCGCCGTGGACTGTTTATCTACCAGGGCTTGCGATTTTATTTGCCGTTGTTGCCACCAATTTAGTCGGTGAAGGCATGCGACATGCGCTGAAAGTCAGGAAAGAACATTAATGAACTTACTTGATATTCGCAATCTATCCATCAGATTACTTACCACAACCTCTTCAATTTTAGCGGTTGATCGGGTGAGTTTAACCATGAAAGAAGGGGAAGTTCGCGGTCTAGTTGGAGAATCTGGTTCGGGCAAGTCTTTACTTGCACAAGCCATCATGGGTGTATTAGATGATAAATGGAAAGTAGATGCTGATCGTTTTCATTGGCGTGGACAAGATCTAATGCGGTTATCGCTAGAAGAAAGAAAAGCCATTATTACCAAAGATGTGGCGATAATTTTTCAGGAGCCTATGGCTTGTTTAGATCCAACAACAACTATTGGCGCACAACTTGAGGAAGCGGTCTCAGGAGAACAACTAACCGGCTTTTTTTGGCAACGAAAACAACAACGAAAGCTTGCTGCAATTAATTTATTGCATAAAGTTGGTATTAAAAACCACGAGAAATGTGTGCATAGCTATCCGCATCAGTTAACAGAGGCGCTTTGCCAAAGGGTGATGATAGCCATGGCATTAGCGCGAAAGCCACTATTACTGATTGCAGATGAACCAACGGCTGCCATGGAAAGTACCAATCAAGACCAGATCTTTCGTCTACTTGCAAGTCTCAATCAATTAAAGAATATGTCTATTCTTCTTATTAGCCATGATTTAGAAAATGTCACCCATTGGACAAAAAATATAACGGTTATGTACTCAGGTCAATTTGTGGAAGCAGGAACAACAGAGCAAATATTTCACACGCCGTTTCATCCATACACCCGCGCGTTAGTTGATAGCAGTCCTATGGCAAATATGCAGATACCTGCTAAATCACGCTTGATGACGTTACCCGGTAGCATTCCTATATTGCAACATCTACCCATAGGGTGTCGACTTGGACCACGTTGTCCGAAAGCACAAAAGGCGTGTGTGCAAGCCCCTAAAGTTAAAAATTATCACGGACATCAAGTAAGTTGTCATTATTCATTGAAGGATAGCTATAAATGACAGCTTTATTACAGGTAAATAATTTAAGTAAAACCTATCGAATTACGAAAAGCTGGTTTAATCGTACATTAGTTCCTGCGTTGGAGCCTGTTTCATTTACATTGGATGCACATAGAACGCTCGCGATAGTAGGTGAGGCAGGTTCTGGAAAGTCAACGCTTGCGAAGCTTCTAGTGGGAGCAGAAAAGCCAACAACAGGCACAATTAAATTAAACGCACAGTTACTCCAAGATGGTAATTTTAAACAGCGCTGTCAGCATATACGGATGATTTTTCAAGATTCAGGCACCACGTTAAACCCTAGTTTAACCATTCAACAATTGCTTGATGAACCTTTATATTTAAATACCCAGTTAAATGAAGCACAACGCACTGATTTGATCATTGCGACCTTAAAAAAAGTAGGATTACTTGCAGAGCATATGAATTTTTACCCTCATATGTTTTCAGGTGGTCAAAAGCAGCGTATATCGTTAGCTCGCGCTATTATTTTAGAGCCACAAGTTATCATTCTTGATGAAGCGCTTGCCGCATTAGATCCGTCATTACGATCTCAAATGATAAATTTATTACTCGACTTGCAACAACAAATGGGACTTGGCTTTATTTTGATTTCTCATAACTTGGGTATCGTTAGGCATTTTAGTGACGAAATAATGGTGCTGTGTAAAGGACAAGTCGTTGAAATGGGTAATACCACCGCCGTACTACGAAACCCTAAGCATAAATATACCAAAAAGCTGATTATGAGCCAACGCTTCCAACTCTCGAAAAAATAACCTTAAAGATTAAGGGGTCAGGTACATTAAAGATTAAATTGGTATCAGACATGAGTAGAGATTAAAAAGGCCGCATAGCGGCCTTTTGACGATTCACGTATTAACGGCATAATTAATATTGATTAGATGCCTGTATCGATGAACGACGTGTAATCTTGGCTTCTGCTTTTAACGCTTCAACGTAAGACGCATAACCTGACTGTGCCAATTGCTGCGTAAGTTGTTCTGCTAAGCGCGGCGTTGTCTCCGCTTCTTCGCTTTCATTTACCGCGGTTACATTAACAACAGCATAGTCACCCGTTGTCAAACTTACCGTTGTTGCAGAAACAGTATCTCCTTTTGGATGAGGCAATTTGAAAGCTTCTCGCACTAAGTTAGCGTCAAGGTTACTACCATATCGTGCTACATCAGCTTGTTGTTCAAAACTTGTTTGACTCGCTGCTAATTGCTCATCAACGGCTTCTTCATTTCTTATTGAAGCGAGCAATTCTTCTGCTGCCGTTTGTGCTTGTGTTTGCGCTTTTTGTGCCGTTAACGTTTCACTGATCGTTGCTTTAACTTCATCAAGAGGTTTTACATTTGCCGCTTGATATTCATTAACACGCAAGACTATAGCTAAGCTATCGCTTACTTCAATAATGTCTGAGTTAAGGCGTTCTTCTAATACTAAAGAAGAAAACGCAGCTTCTATTGCTTTAGGGTTATCAAAAGGCGCAGTATTACTGTTTTTTGTTAACCAGTCAGAAGTTTGAACGTTTACATTAATTGCTCCTGCAGCATCTTCTAAGCTATCAGGTACTTCAAAACTTAATTCAGCAGCACGTTGTTGCAATTCAAAGTATTTATCTTGTGCTTTGTCTTGGCTTACTGTAACTCTTAATTCTTCAACAACATCAGAGAACGGTTTCACCTTTTCATCTTCTAATGCCGTCAATTTAATTAAATGCAAACCAAAGTCAGTTTCTACAACATCTGACACCTCTCCAACTTCAGTTAAAGCAAATGCTGCATCGTCAAATGCTTCATCCATTGCACCTCGTTCTATCCATTCTAAATCACCACCATTTTCACCGCTAAACACATCGGCTGATAACTCTTCAGCTAAAGCCGCAAACTCTTCACCATTGGCAAGACGGGTTTGAATGTCTTCAATTTTAGCGATTGCTGCTGCTTCATCATCTTCATTTTCAATTAAGATATGCGAGACTCTGCGTTGCTCTTCTTGACGATAATTTGCAATGTTACTTTGATAATAATCTTGAAGTTCTTGATCAGAAACCGTTATGTTTTTGGCAATTTCATTAACGTCGATAGTAATGTAATCAACCTTTACTTTCTCTGCGTTTTGATAACGAGCTTGGTTAGCTTGATAATATTGTGAAATCTCTTCATCTGTTACCGACACACTGTCAATAAATTGTTCAGCTGAAATAATGGCATAGCGTAAATCACGCTTTTGATTTTGTAATGCCATTACTTGTTTTTCTTGAAACGGTAAACTAAATTCTGTTGCAACCAATGCTTGTGAAAGCTGTCGTCTCGTCATTTCTACACGTAGGTAATCACGAAAATCAGATGATTGATAAAAGCCGTTCTGGTTTATCACCGCTAAATAACGGTTGTTGTCAAACTCACCTTCCACTTGAAATGCAGGCATTTCACGGATTGTTTTTTTAATTTGTTCATCACTTACACGAATTGACAAGTCATTAGAGGCTTGATCTATTAGCTCTTGGTTGATCAGGTTATCAACAATGCTATTTCTAAAATTAGCCATATATGAAGCATCAGACGCTAATGTTTCAAACATCTCACCATATTGTTGCGCCATGTTAGCACGCTGCTGCTGAAACGCTTTATCGAATGAAGCTTGCGATATTTTAACGCCATTCACCTCTGCAATTGATGTATCAACACTATTGGTATAACTACCTATCCCTGCTACTGCAAAAGTAAGGATAATAAAACCAAGAATAATCTTTGCGACTAATCCTTGAGAATTTTCTCTTATATTTTCTAACATCGTTTTCTCTCAACACTAGGTTTTTAAACCTGAAGATAATTATCTGCGCGCGATTTTATCAGATGGAACGCTAAGCTTGAAGCTATCTGTAAAATTATTCGAAATATTCTTATTAAATTTTTGGTAGATAACAAAAGACCACCTTTAAGGTGGTCTTTTGGAATGCTTATTTAGTAACTGTGATTAGTTACAAGCATCTTTTAAAGCTTTACCAGCTTTGAAAGATGGAATTTTTGCTGCAGCAATTTCAATAGTAGCACCAGTTTGTGGGTTACGGCCTGTGCGTGCTGCACGGTCACGTACTGAAAAAGTACCGAAACCAACTAGAGCAACTTGCTCACCACTTTTTAATTCTTCTGTAACAGCTTCGATAAATGAATCTAAAGCACGACCAGCCGCTGCTTTAGAAATGTCAGCACCCGCAGCAATTTTCTCGATTAATTGAGATTTATTCACAGTATATTCCCCTTCAATTGTTATTATTCAGCGCCATCTTTTGTTAATTTAGCGTCCTGCAAAAGCTTTTATAACAAGCTTCTTTTTGAACATCAAGCACTGAGTTAAAGAAAATCTAAAATTAAGATAATTTTAATTATCTCCAGCAGACCCCTTGTTTATATTGGGGTACAGCGCCATTAGCCTCATTAACTTACCATAGTTACAGCGTTTGGAAAGCCTTTATTGCAAATTTTTGCGATTTTTTTCACTTTTTTTGCTTATTTACTCAAAAAAGCATCAGTTTTCAGGTGTTAACCTGTGATTTTTACTTTCTCGATAGGGTTTTCCAACGCGATTGCTAATACTTCTTCAATCCATTTTACGGGATGAATTGCTAAGTCAGCTTTGACATTATCTGGAATTTCTTTTAAATCACGTTCGTTATCTTTCGGGATCACTACCGTTTTTATCCCACCACGGTGAGCAGCCAACAACTTTTCCTTTAACCCACCGATTGGCAACACTTCACCACGAAGGGTAATTTCACCTGTCATCGCTACATCTGCTTTTACCGGGTTACCCGTTAAACTTGATACTAACGCAGTGCACATACCAATACCGGCACTTGGGCCATCTTTTGGTGTTGCTCCTTCAGGTACATGCACGTGGATATCACGCTTCTCGTAAAAATCATCATTAATACGAAGCGCCTCCGTACGACTACGTACAACCGTCATCGCTGCTTGTATAGATTCTTGCATTACATCACCGAGAGAACCGGTATAACTGAGTTTGCCTTTTCCTGGTACTGAAGCGGTTTCGATAGTAAGCAACTCACCACCTACAGAGGTCCAAGCTAACCCAGTTACTAAACCAACGCGGTTCTCATCATCAGCTTTACCATAATCAAAGCGTTGCACGCCAAGAAAGTCAGCCAAGTTATCCTGTGAAATTTCGACTGATTTGACTTTTTTGTCTAGCAAAATCGTTTTAACGACCTTACGGCACAGTTTAGAAATTTCTCTTTCTAAACTACGTACGCCAGCTTCTCTTGTGTAATAACGGATAATACCAATAATTGCGCTATCTTTTACTGAAATTTCGCTGTCTTTTAAGCCATTACGTTTAATTTGTTTGGTTAACAAGTGACGTTTAGCAATATTAAGCTTTTCATCTTCGGTATAACCAGACAAACGAATAACTTCCATACGGTCAAGTAATGGTCCAGGAATATCCATGCTATTAGACGTTGCTACAAACATGACATCTGAAAGGTCGTAATCCACTTCTAAATAATGATCATTAAAACTCGTATTTTGCTCAGGATCTAATACCTCTAACAGCGCAGAAGATGGATCTCCTCGCATATCTGACGCCATTTTATCAATTTCGTCTAATAAGAATAATGGGTTTTTCACCCCTACTTTGGCAATTTTCTGAACCAGTTTACCCGGTAATGAACCAATATATGTTCTTCTATGACCGCGAATTTCAGCTTCGTCTCTTACACCACCTAACGCCATGCGAACATACTTACGTCCAGTTGCTTTAGCGATTGATTGCCCTAAAGAGGTTTTACCAACACCAGGAGGCCCTACTAAACATAAGATAGGCCCTTTTAACTGACTTACGCGTTGTTGAACGGCAAGATATTCGATAATGCGTTCTTTTACTTTATCAAGGCCATAGTGATCTTTTTCTAAAACTTCTTCAGCTAACGCTAAGTTTTTCTTCAATTTGCTGCGTTTCTTCCATGGAACACTTGTCATCCAATCAATATAGCTACGCACAACGGTTGCTTCAGCTGACATTGAAGACATCATTTTGAGCTTTTGTAGTTCAGCTTGTGTTTTCTCTTTCGCCTCTTTTGGCATTTGAGCATCTTCAATTTTTTTCGCGATTTGTTCAAGCTCATCAGGTACATCATCCATATCACCCAATTCTTTTTGAATCGCCTTCATTTGCTCATTCAAGTAATATTCGCGCTGGCTTTTTTCCATCTGTTTTTTAACGCGAGTACGTATTTTCTTTTCAACTTGCAGAAGGTCGATTTCGCCTTCCATCAATGCCATTAGATGCTCTAATCGTTTAGCAATATCTTTAATTTCAAGCACATTTTGCTTTTCTACTAGCTTTAATGGCATATGAGCAGCCATGGTATCAGCTAATTGTTCTGCATCATCAATGCCTGAAATTGACGTAAGTACTTCCGGTGGAATTTTCTTATTTAGCTTAACGTAACCTTCAAATTGCGAGATAGCTGAACGCACTAAAACATCTAAACTGTCTTCGTCGCTATTTTCAGCGCTTAAATATGCAATATTAGCGGTAAAGTATTGTTCTGTTTCAACAAACTCGGTAACTTCTGCTCGCCTTACCCCTTCAACTAACACTTTCACTGTGCCATCTGGCAATTTCAACATTTGTAAAATGGTAGCAACAGTGCCTGTAGCAAATACATCATTTTCGCTTGGATCATCAACTGCGGCATCTTTTTGAGCAACAAGAAAAACCTGCTTGTCGCTTTCCATTGCGATATCTAAACAGCGAATCGACTTTTCACGGCCAACAAATAAAGGAATGACCATTTGTGGATAAACAACAACATCACGTAAGGCCAAAACGGGTACTTCATTAATTTTGCTGACAGGATTTGATTCTTCAGACATCGGGGACTCTCTTAAATGCAAAAATCTTAGGTGTTAATCTTTAGTAAAAACTATATGGGGTTATTCGCAACGCTTTCAACAATTAGTTGAAAAAAAGCAAATGTTCGTACAATAAACACACAACATAGTTCTATAATGCAGTTTTTTCACGGATAATTTTTAAAAGATAAAAAAAAGAGTACCGAAGTACTCTTTTCAATCCATCACTAATTAACTATCAGATGCAGCTTTATCTTGCGCAGACTCATATATCACAATAGGCTTAGACTCACCTTTGATGACGGTTTCATCTAATACAACTTTTGTTGCGTTTTCCATCGTTGGTAGTTCATACATCGTATCAAGTAAAACACCTTCAACGATCGAACGTAGCCCTCGAGCACCTGTTTTACGTACCATTGCTTTATTTGCAATCGCTTGTAAGGCATCTTTTCTAAACTCTAATTCAACACCTTCCATGTCGAATAATGCTGAATATTGCTTGGTTAACGCATTTTTTGGTTCTTGTAGTATTTGGATCAATGCACTTTCATCAAGTTCACTTAATGTTGCTACAACCGGTAATCGACCGATGAACTCAGGAATTAAACCATATTTAACTAAATCTTCTGGCTCAACTTCTTGAAAGCGTTCAGTCAATGACTTCTTACTATCAGTTGCTTTAACTTCAACACCAAAGCCAATGCCAGCACCTGTATCACAACGCTGTTCAATCACTTTATCTAAGCCCGCAAATGCACCGCCACAAATAAATAGAATCTTAGAGGTATCAACCTGCAAAAACTCTTGTTGAGGGTGTTTACGACCACCTTGTGGAGGCACAGAAGCAACAGTACCTTCTATTAGTTTCAATAATGCTTGTTGTACACCTTCACCTGACACATCACGCGTAATAGACGGATTATCAGACTTGCGAGATATTTTATCGATTTCATCGATATAAACGATACCACGTTGTGCCTTTTCAACATCATAATCACATTTTTGCAGTAACTTCTGAATGATGTTTTCAACGTCTTCACCTACGTAACCGGCTTCGGTTAACGTAGTTGCATCTGCCATAGTGAAAGGTACATCAAGTAAGCGAGCTAATGTTTCAGCAAGTAACGTTTTACCACTACCTGTAGGCCCAATCAGCAAAATATTACTTTTGCCTAATTCAACGCCATTGTGAGAATCGCCATTACGTAAACGCTTATAATGATTATAAACCGCTACCGACAGCACCTTTTTAGCATGCTCCTGTCCGATAACATAATCATCAAGGCTTTCTCTTATTTCTACTGGTGAAGGTAAACTTTCTTTTTCTTGCTTAGGAGAAATTTCTTTAATTTCTTCTCGGATGATGTCGTTACATAACTCAACACATTCGTCGCAAATAAACACCGAAGGGCCTGCAATTAACTTACGCACTTCATGTTGGCTTTTACCACAAAACGAACAATATAATAACTTGCCGTTTTCACCGTCACCTTTTTTAATATCGGTCATACGGTACCTCTAAATTATTCAATATCTATATTATAAGTATTTCACAAAATAAGCAGATCTCAATGTCTATACTTACTTTAGTGTTACTTTTCGGCTCTTCGTTCAAATATGGAGTCAACTAATCCATAATCAACTGCTGCTTGCGCACTTAAGAAGTTATCACGATCAGTATCTACCGATACTTTCTCGAGTGGCTGCCCTGTATGTTCAGCCATCAAACGATTCATTTTTTCTTTAATGGTCAAAATTTCTTTCGCATGAATTTCAAAATCAGAAGCTTGACCTTGAAAACCGCCTAAAGGCTGATGGATCATAACACGTGAGTTAGGTAAACAGTAACGTTTCCCCTTAGCGCCACCAGATAACAAGAATGCCCCCATGCTCGCCGCTTGGCCAACACACACAGTGCTAACATCAGGACGAATGAACTTCATGGTGTCATAAATAGCCATACCCGCTGTTACTGAACCGCCTGGCGAATTAATGTATAAAAAAATGTCTTTTTCTGCGCTTTCCGATTCTAAAAAAAGCATTTGTGCGACAATCAGGTTAGCCATGTGGTCTTCAACCTGGCCGCATAAAAAGATTACGCGCTCTTTGAGCAAACGAGAATAAATATCATAAGAACGCTCACCCTTTGCTGTTTGTTCAACAACCATTGGGACTAAGGCGCTTTCAATTTGGCTATTCGTACTTTGAGATTTAGTAAGAGAAGTGATCAACACGATTTCCTTTTAAAAAAAATGGCTCATATGTTTCCATACAAGCCATTTAAGCTATTGCGTGAACTATTGTCAATCAAAAAGCTTATTTAGCTTCCGGATTCATAATATCTTTGAAGTTAGATTTCTTGTCTTTTACCTTTGCACCAGCAAGTAAAACTTCAACGGCTTGTTCTTCAAGCGCTACGTTTTGCATTTGCTGATTCATTTCTTGGTTAGACTTGTAGTATTCAATCACTTCTTGTGGATCTTCATAAGCAGAGGCTGCAGATTCAATCAACTCAGTGACTTTAGCTTCGTCTACTTTTAATTCATTTTGCTTGATAACTTCACCAAGTAATAAACCTACTTTAACACGACGCTCAGCTTGTTCTTGGAACATTTCAGCTGGTAGTTCAGGTAAGTTTTTAGGGTCCATTTGACCACCAAAACGTTGTAAAGCTTGTTGACGAAGTACATCAATTTCTTGAGCAACTAATGACTGTGGTAAGTCAACGCTGTTAGTTTCAAGTAAGCCATTGATCACTTGCTCTTTCACTTTCGTTTTTACCGCTTGTGAAAGTTCACGAGCCATGTTTTTGCTTACTTCATCACGAAGTGCATCTACACCACCATCTTCAACACCGAATAGCTTAGCAAATTCGTCATCAATTTTTGGTAATACTGGGCCTTCAGTTTTATGCACTTTGATGTCAAATTCAGCTTCTTTGCCCTTTAAGTTTTCAGCATGATAATCATCAGGGAAAGTCACAGAAATTGTTTTTTCTTCATCAACTTTCATACCCGTGATTTCTTTTTCGAAACCAGGGATCATACGGCCAGCACCAAGTTCTAATTCAAAACCTTCAGCTTTACCACCTTCAAATTCTTCACCATTAACGCGGCCTAAGAAATCAATCGTTAGTTTATCGCCTTTCTTAGTTTTACGCTTATTTTCTTTCCACGTTTGGTGTTGTTTCTGTAACGTGACAAACATTTCATCAATGTCTTTGTCTGTTACATCAACATCAGGACGCTCAACGGTAATTTTATCTAAATCTTTTAATTCAACTTCTGGATAAACTTCGAACGTTGCTTCAAATTCTAGATCTTGACCATCTTCATTACTTTTAGCAACGAATTGAGGACGACCTGCAGGGTTAATTTTTTCAGCAACAATCGCTTCTACGAAATTACGTTGCATTACTTCACCAGCGATTTCTTGGCGTACAGCTTTACCGTAACGCTTTTGAATAACAGAAGGTGGAACCTTACCAGGACGGAAACCATTGATCTTTTGTGTCTTCGCAATATGACGAAGACGGTTTTTTACTTCAACGTCTACTTTCTCTGCAGGAACTGAAATCGTTAATTTACGTTCCAAACCTTTTGTAGTCTCAACTGAAACTTGCATTTACATACCTCAATATTTAGTACTTTGTAGCACTTTCAAAAATGCATCTATATTCTGAGCAACAAGCTTTCTTGTTGTTCGAAACCTATCTGATGACTAGCTAGGCTCGAAATAAATCCGAATCAAAGATGAATAGATTAAAAATAATGACGCGAAATTATAGCGGCGCTTTTAGCCAGAGTCGAGAGCTCTAAGCAATTAATTTTTGAACGGTGAAGCAAATTACTTTAAATTGCCCCCAACCCCAGAAAAAATAAAGGATTTATTAACATTCATTCAATTTAGAAAAAATCATTTTTATACAAGTTATCAACTTATTTCCATTTATTGAACCAACAGGAATCAGTCAAAAGCGGTTTTCGTAGAAATCATTGATATGAAAAGTGAATAGATTTGGGGTGCATTGAACTTTCGAGTACGAATTTCGTACGAATTAAACATGTTCGAAGGACAGCGTACATTTAATTTTTCTACGGGGAATCCATATAAGACCCTAGTGAATATTAAAATATCTAACTAGCACTGCATCAATAATACTAATAGCTTAGAAGGTGTTAACTAAATGCGATATCAATAAGGAAAAGTGTCGGTGATGCAAGATTACTCCGTACATTCTGTACTTCACCTTTCGGGTCGCACTTCGTGCGTTCAAAATTGTTCCAGACTTTGTATTCCGTACATCCTGTACTCCACCCTTCGGGCCGCACTACGTGCGTTCAAAATTGTTCCAGACAATTTTGTCGACTTGCTTCGCAAGTTCTCATCTGATTTACAGGAGGCAGAGGAACACGAAAGTTGTTGATATTTATTCTAACATAGAGAAATTGGTCGGTGATGCAAGATTATTCCGTACATCCTGTACTTCACCCTTCGGGTCGCACTTCGTGCGTTCAAAATTGTTCCAGACAATTTTGTCGACTTGCTTCGCAAGTTCTCATCTGATTTATAGGTGGCAGAGGAACACGAAAGTTGTTGATATTTATCTAACATAGAGAAATTGGTCGGTGATGCAAGATTCGAACTTGCGACCCCTTGGACCCAAACCAAGTGCGCTACCAAGCTGCGCTAATCACCGACGAGAAATGGGGTGGCTAATGGGACTTGAACCCACGACAACCGGAATCACAATCCGGGGCTCTACCAACTGAGCTATAGCCACCACAGGAATGGCACGCCCTGTAGGAGTCGAACCTACGACCCACGCCTTAGAAGGGCGTTGCTCTATCCAGCTGAGCTAAGGGCGCACATGACCTACAAGTGCGTTTTTAAATTTAACAGTATTTTGAAAAATTTAAAAGTGGTCGGTGATGCAAGATTCGAACTTGCGACCCCTTGGACCCAAACCAAGTGCGCTACCAAGCTGCGCTAATCACCGACATTTTGTTAAAAACACGCTTGCTTTCAACGGGTGCGGATATTACCGAGTTGCCCTTTGCTCGTCAAACGTTTTTTAATAAAAATTACGTGTTCGGTCACTTTTACAGCAAACCAAGATTATTTGACAGCTATTTGCTTAAAAAGTAGCTAAAAGTTGAGTTTTACAAATAAAAACTAACTTAGTCAAAATGAATACAATATATCAACGAATAGCATCTACACCTGCTAAGTAAAATATGCGAAAATGTCGACGTTTTTAATCTAATCTTCCTAGGAATTATGACTGCATCTCTCATTGACGGCAAAAAAATTGCGCAACAACTCAGAACTTCTGTAAAGGCAAAAGTAGAACAGCGCGTTTCACAAGGCTTGCGTGCGCCTGGTTTAGCGGTGATTTTAGTGGGCAAAGATCCTGCTTCTGAAGTCTACGTTGGTAGCAAACGTCGTGCTTGTGAAGAAGTCGGTTTTGTATCTCGTTCATATGACTTACCAGAAACGACCTCAGAAGATGAACTTTTATCTCTTGTTAGAGAATTAAATAGTGATGATGAAATAGATGGCATTTTAGTGCAATTACCCTTACCAGAAGGGTTAGATGCTAATTTAGTGATAGAAACCATTGCGCCACATAAAGATGTTGACGGTTTTCACCCATCAAATGTAGGTAAATTAGCGCTAAGACAACCTGGTCTTCGTCCTTGTACACCAAAAGGGATAATGACCTTATTCGAATCTACTGGCGTTCATCCTCACGGTTTAGACGCACTAGTAGTGGGTGCCTCTAATATTGTTGGTAGACCGATGACTCTTGAGTTATTACTAGCTGGCTGTACGGTTACCACCACCCATCGTTTTACAAAAAACTTAGAAACAAAAGTACGTAACGCTGACTTATTGGTAGTTGCAGTTGGAAAGCCCGCTTTTATACCTGGTGAATGGATAAAAGAAGACGCTATCGTGATTGATGTTGGTATTAATCGTTTAAGTAACGGTACGTTGGTCGGTGACGTTGAGTTTGACGTAGCAAAAAATAAAGCGGCTTTTATTACCCCTGTACCTGGCGGTGTTGGTCCAATGACGGTAGCAAGTTTGATTGAAAACACACTCATCGCTTGTGAAGAATTTAGCCAAGCATAAAATATCAGACATTAAAAAAGCCCGGTTAACTATTGTTAGTCGGGCTTTTTATTATCAAATACAATGCTACGTTTAGCCTTTACGCCACGTTGTTTTGCCTGCGCTATCTTCTAGTATGATGTTCATCGCTTTTAACTTATCGCGTGCTTCATCAGCAAGCGCCCAGTTTTTATCTGCACGTGCTTGATTACGTTGAGCGATTAATGCTTCAATGACAGCAATTTCATCGTCATTCTCGCTGCCTTTAAGAAAAAGCTCTGGGTCAAGTTGAAATAAACCTAAGACTCCACCCAATGTTTTTAAAGTGAAAGCCAATTGTTTAGCTTTTACTTCATCGTTTTTCTTAGCTACATTTAGCTCTTTAGCAATATAAAACAAAGCAGATAGTGCTTCCGGAGTATTGAAATCATCGTCCATAGCATTTTTGAACCAAATGACAGCGTCGTTGTTACAATCGAGCTCAGTTTCTAGATCAAATACTTGATTTTCATTAATTTCAACATCACGTAATGCCGTATATATACGTTCAACAGATGCACGTGCTTGCTCTAAATTTTCCGTCGAATAATTTAGTTGGCTACGGTAATGTCCCGTGGTTAAAAAGAAACGTGTGGTTTCTGCATCATACTGTTTCAATACATCACGAATGGTAAAAAAGTTACCAAGAGATTTAGACATTTTCTCTTGATCGACCTGTACCATACCGGTATGCATCCAGTAATTTACATAGGGTGTATCTAATGCACAGCAGCTTTGCGCTATTTCGTTTTCATGATGTGGAAACTGTAAATCAGAGCCACCACCATGAATATCAAAGTGTTTGCCTAGTTCTTTCGCATTCATTGCAGAACATTCGATGTGCCAACCAGGGCGACCTGCGCCCCATGGTGAATCCCAACTAGGCTCTTCTGGTTTTGCCGTTTTCCACAAAACAAAGTCTAACGGATTACGTTTAGTAGTATCTACGTCAACACGAGAGCCCGCTTGCAACTGTTCTAAATTTTGGCCACTAAGCTGTCCATATTCAGCAAAGCTTGACACATCAAACAATACATCCCCGCTTTCGGCAACATATGCATGTTTCTTGGCGACCAATGAATCAATCATGTCAATAATTTCAGCCATGTGCGTTGTTACACGAGGCTCTAAATCAGGGCGAAGAATATTTAACGCATCAAAATCTTCATGCATATAGCCAATGGTACGCTCAGTAAGTGCTTCTGGCGTTTCATTGTTTTCAATAGCACGTTTAATGATTTTATCTTCCACATCAGTAATGTTGCGTACGTAGTTCACGTCATACCCAGAAAATCTCAGGTAACGTACAATATTGTCAAAACTAATATACGTTCTACCATGACCAATGTGGCACAAGTCATAAACCGTACAACCACAAACATACAATCCTACTTTACCTTGGTTAATCGGGGTAAATGTTTCCTTTTCACGGGTAAGTGTGTTGTACATTTGTAACATGAGGTTTTCTGACTCCTGATCAGTAGGTTTATTTAAGCATCGGCATTGTAACTGAACTTAGTATTATAATCACCACTTCCCTTTACAGATTTAGCCATTAGGTTACAATCCTTCCACAAACTTTATCAGAGATAAAAATATGATCACTTTTCAAACTTCTTTAGGCGATATCAAAATTGAATTGAACTTCGATAAAGCGCCTGTTACTGCAAAAAATTTCGAACAATACGCTAAAGATGGCTTTTATAATGGCACTATCTTTCATCGCGTAATCAAAGGTTTTATGGCGCAAGGCGGTGGCTTTGCTTCAGGCATGGAAGAAAAAGAAAGCGGCGAAAGTATTGAAAATGAAGCCAACAACGGTTTATCAAATACACGTGGTACGTTAGCCATGGCACGTACACAAGACCCGCATTCAGCATCTGCACAGTTTTTTATTAACCTAACAGATAACGATTTTCTTAATTTTAAAAACGAGACCGTTCAAGGTTGGGGATACTGCGTATTCGGTGAAGTTGTTGAAGGTATGGATATTGTTGACAAAATGACACTCGTTGAAACAGGTCGCTTTGGCTTCCATGATGATGTACCAAAAGATGAAATTATTATTAACGATACAATCGTTGAGTAACATTAGTTAACGTATGTCGAATATCACTTATTTTATTGCCGACTTACATTTAGCAGAAGACAGGCCGGATATTACGGCCTGTTTTTTGTCATTTCTTAAAAAAGATGCGCCAAAAGCCCAAGCACTCTATATTTTAGGTGACCTGTTTGAGTATTGGATCGGCGATGACGATGATTCACCACTGGTGATTCAAATTGCGCAAAACCTTAAAATACTTAGTCAGACAGGCACGGCAATATACTTTATTCAGGGGAATCGAGACTTTCTGCTAGGAAAACGCTATGCACAGCGCTGTGGTATGACACTATTACCAGATATCGCCACGGTTGATTTATATGGCCAAAAGGCCGTGATCATGCACGGTGATACCTTATGTACTCGCGATGTTGATTACCAAGCATTTCGGAAAAAATCACGTAGTTGGTGGTGGCAAGCAATAATAAAAAGTTTACCATTATTTGTACGACGTAAAATCGCACAAAATTATCGCAAGAAAAGTGCACAATCAACCGCGATGAAATCACAAGATATTATGGATGTTACGCCAAGTGAAGTAGTTCAATGTTTAGCAGAAAATCAATCAAAACTTCTGATCCACGGGCATACGCATCGCCCAGCAACACATGAGTTAACGGTAAATGATGAGCCAGCTAAACGCATAGTATTAGGCGATTGGTATGAACAAGGTTCTATTTTATATGTCAGTCCTGGTAGCATCACGTTAGAAAATGTGCCTTTTAGTCGTTAAATGAGCACGCAGGTACACCTGAATGAAACTTAAAATCTTCATCAGCTGTTAAAATAAGTTCAGCTTCAATTTCACCAAAATAAGTAATTCGTTCTGAAATATCGTGACCCGCTATTTCTTCTGCCAGGGTTAAATAATCTTGATAATGACGAGCTTCGGAACGCAGCAACGATATATAGAAATCCCCTAAGCGTTTATCAACATGAGGCGCTAACTTTGCAAACCGTTCACAAGATCGCGCTTCAATGTAAGCACCCACGATTAATTTATCAATCATCGCATCTGGCTCAAATGTTTTCACGTTACGTAACATACCTTTCGCGTATCTACATGGAGTAATGCTGCGGTATTCAACACCGTATTCATCCATGATCTCTAGCACCTGATAAAAATGGTGTAACTCTTCTTTAATCAATACTACCATTTTATCGATAAGATCTTGTCCGTATTTTGAATCTGACCTTGGAATAACTGATTTAGTCAGCTTATTTTTTGAAGGCAGCTCGCGCCAATCCCCTTCCCTCTTATAAATAAGCGTTTCAAAAGGCTCTAACCAAGCGAGTAAGGCATTAGCACTTTGTTTATCTACTGCATATTTACGAATTAAGAACATGGCCGATTGCGCGGCTTTTAATTCACAAATTAAATGGTCGATTAAGATAATATCTAAACTTTCCTTTTTAGCCGCTTGATCAATCCACCTTTGTGGTGTTTCGTATTGTAAAAACGATAATATCGGTGCTAATAATTTTTCAGTCGACATGATAAGAATTAAATCTCTAAAAGATGTTTTAATTAGCTGGAAATTTTATCATACGTAATTCGAGAGTATGATAAAACTTTCAATAAAAGCCCTTTATCTATAAATTTAACTTTGCGCTAATTGATAATGCCTCTTGTGACTCATCATCATCAACAAAAGTAAACTCAATTAAACGGTTAATTGACGTTAAACCAATTTCTTTTGTTAAAATACCTTCAACGGCAAAAGAAGCACTTAAAAAGCAAGCATCACTCCATTTCACATAGGCTTCGAATTCACCTGGCGGTAGAGAACAGACAGTGGAAAATAACTTGCCAGCTTGCTCTTTTTCATCAAAAGTCCAAAGTAATTGAGCAGCTCTTTCAAGCACTTCAATATTATCTTTGTAGGTTACAGAAACTTGCTTGATAAATGGAAGAGCATTGACTTTATCTTGTGTATTTTGTAAATAATCCATCATTGCCATTTGTGCAAAGGCTGAATTGTTAATCATTAATTTATCAACAATAAGCTTCTGTTTATCGTTATCACCGCCCATCATAGATGGTTGTCCGTAAGCACGAGCAGCAATATATTGATAGCGTTCATTTTCAGGCGCTAACGTTGCTGCCCTTATACTCGCTTTAACATGCTTTTTATAGATTGACATCTTACTAAATATTGAAGAGTTTTTCGCATGACGATACCACAGTCTCGAGGCCATATAATGAAAACTCGCCTTTTCATCATTCTTGGCAATAATCTGTGCTAAATGCTCGTCTGCTCCCTTAACACCTTTTTGAATGTCAATTGCAGCCTGCAATAGTGCTACTTCTGCCATTAACGACTTATTTTCAGTCTTAGTCACTTGTAATGCTTTAACAATGCTCATTACTTGTTGATAGTCACGATGAAAGTACGCCTTTTTGGCATCTAAAAGCGTTTTATCGTTAGTTGCAATTGCGTTCATTGATAACAAGATTAAAGTGATGAGGCTAATCAATTTCATGGTATTTTCCTTTTTTATGGTAAATAAAAGTCAGCAACAGTTGCCTCCGAAAAAGCGTTAGCTTTTAAGGAGACTCCAAACTTTTTAATATTGGCTGGTAAGGCAGTAGTTAAACGTGTGTTAATGCAACTTAACTGCAATTGTATTGTCGGCTATATTCCTATCGATTCGGAATCGATTCGGATCAATAGTCACGTGACTTGGTTTTTCTTTAGATTTTATCAAGACAATATTGCGTTCTTTATTAAATTTCACTTTCTGAATCGAAAGCATATTTTCGTTGTTCACTTTGGGAAACCCTGAATATAACGCGACATCTAAGCTGTCATTGATAGGTGCTTTTTCTTCGGTATTAGTTTTTACATCTAACACAAGTTTGACGGTACTTATATCAATTTCCGTTTCATAAAAGCCACTATTTAACAGAGTGGTTTTAGCACTATGCAGCGAAAAATCATGGAAAACAACGCGCTTAAATAGATCATCTATTATTCCTTTTTGACCGTCGTTTGACACTAAATAGAATTCATTTAATAAATCCAGTGATGTTGGTTTATTGGGGTAACCATGTTTGCTTAGTAAGTCTCTCAACGCTTGGTTAATTTTCTCTTCTCCAAGTAAGTCCAGTAAAGCATGCATTGTTTGCTTACCTTTAGCATAATAAATATGTGGTTCCATTCCTGTAGAAAATAAAGGTTTTTCGATATTGTTGCTATAAGACCTAGCGCGCAAATAACGGTCTAATGACAAGTGAACTTCAAGGTTTGTTGAATATTCGCCATACACCTTTCTTGATAGCACTAACTCACTATACTTGCTTAATGTTTCAGTCAAAAGAGCGTAACCACCTACATAATTTGGTTCAATATAACCGCCCCAGTATTGGTGAGAAAACTCATGGGAAACGCCTCGTAATAGCGGGTTAAATTCACTATTTTCAACATTACGATTATCAAGATTGAAAAAACGATTCTCTACGCCTAAATACATCCCCGGTTGAGCACTACCAAAGGATTGAGCACTAGAAAAATAAGGTAGTTCAACAACCGTAAATTGATTTGATTGGTAATCACCAAAGTTCTCAGAAAAATAATCCATTGTATGCTTTAGCGCATTAAGTACATACTGACTATCCTTATTATGTTCAGGGCTATGAAAAAAACTAATTTCAACGCCTTTATATGTTTCTCTAATCTGCTCAAATTCTGCAGAGATATACGCTAACTGACGTTGAACTTTTCCGTCAGTTTGATAATGAAAAAAACGCCTACCTTCATCTAGCCACGTATTTTTTAAGCGTCCTACTGTTAATGCTTGATGCGACTTCTTTGTGGAAACAATCGTCTCAAAATTAACCCAGTCGTCTCTCGATATCTGCATGTCTTTTGTTGGCATCGCCAGTGTAACTAAAGGTAAGCCCCGCTTACTCCTTTCTTCCTCATCATCAATAACATAGCGTAAGTCATAGCCAAATTGCGGCATGATGTCTTCAAGTTCAATGTAGGCGCCACCTTTTGTTACGTAATGTTCACCATCGAGTGCTGAAAAAGCATTATGTGTCACGGAAAAGTCAAACGTAAGTGTCCGCTTCTCACCTGCTTTCATTGGCGTATTTAATGTAAAAAAATAGGTTTGATATTTTTCATCGTAGCGTTCAAGTGCAGCCTCATTAAAGGTAATGTTTTGGGTTATGTGACTTTGCTTAAATATTGAAACCATCACCTCGTTAATATCTTCTTGGGTTTGATTCTCAATAATATAGCGCCCTTTGGCCTGATAGCGTCTAGTGTCTGGAAATATGTCAACATTAACATTTATATCTATCACAGTTGGTTGAGGTAAATGAGCTAATGCAGCATATTGAACTTCATAATCCTGCATCAGCTGCAATGTTTGCTCTTTTGAAGAATATTCATTAAAGATATTAGTTTGATAGAAAATATAGCTACCACTTGTAAGAAAAATCACGACAACGCTAGCTAATAAGTAGGTGCTGCTCCTCGAGAGTTTCTGTGCAATATTAGAGTTACCGCGTTGCCAATACTTAACCGTGAGCAGCGAAATAATAAGACCAAACGATAACCAATAAAGATTATACCAATGAACAGCCCCATCGTGGTAAATCGTATCCGCCATGTTAGAAAAAATAAACTGCGGACGGTACGCCAAAATAGTTAACGGGTGCTCTAAGCCTAAATTTTTAACGAAAACACTAAGGAAAAAAACGGCGAGAGCGAGTAATAATCCTAAGGCTTTGTTTTTAGCTAATCGCTGCAAGCTAAGCGCTAGAAAAGCCGCTAATAGCATTGGGACACCAGCATAGTAGTACAATATAAGGTATAACCAAGGTTGAATATCAACAATACCTTGTGACAGCTGAAAGCCAATAGCAATTACTATTGCAGTGGTTATCAAGGTAAAACAAACCATAATAACGGTAATTAACTTTGCTAAATAAAACGTTACGTTTCTCGTTGGTGTCGTATCAACTAGCGAATCAACTTTTAAATCACGTTCGTTCCAATATAATTCGACAGAATAAAAGATGGCAATCAACATGCCGATATCAGCTAATGGTTGTTCTAATAGCTCTAATATAATTGACGTTAATGGGTAATAGGGCTGACCATTGTTTATTGGTCCGTTAAAAATATTCCCGGCTAAATTCCCCAAAGTAAAGACCATAGTAACAAGTAACAATACGATAAATGTTTTACCTTTGGTCGCAGTTAAATATTCTAGCTTAAGTTTTGAAAACCAAATCGATACGTTAAATTTTTCAAAATCTTGCTGAGGCTTCACTGTTTGATAGCTTTGTGATTGGATAGGCGATAATTGGCTAGCTTGATTGTCAAATGTTCTCTGTGGCTTCTTGGATATTTTGTTAACGGTCCTAAAACTAAACTTATGATACGTATACGAAAAAAGTCCAGCACTAACAGCAAGCCAAAGCAAGCGATTGAGAAGAAGATTACCTGACAACTCCGGTGTTAATATATTACGTTGGGTACTATTCCAAAACGCAGATTGTTCCATAAAAGCGATTAAGCCATATGGCTCCATTAATGCCGTAAACCCGTTACTATCGCTTAATAGCGTATTAGAACCGGCAATTAAAGGGGAATTCCCCAAAATAGATACTAATAGGTAAAGTACGAAAATCGTTATGCCAGCTACATAAACAGCAATGGTATTTTTAGATAGCATTGCCGTCGAAAAAACGACTGATGAACACAATAAAATAGTGGGTAGAATAAATATAAAAAAAGCTAAAAAATAATGACTAATGTTAATTGGCCCTACCAAGCTTTCATCTAAAAATAATACACCTAACATCATGGCAACAAGTACAATAGCAAACAGTATTATCGATGAAGTGACAATCCCCAAATAACGACTTGCGAGATACTGAAATTTATCCATAGGCGTTGTAAAAATGATGGATTCCATCTTAAATTGACTATCTCGGATCAATGTTGCAGAAGCCAAGACACATAATGCAAAAATAATATAAGGAGATATAAACAAAAGCGTTTGTGTGATCGCAGAAGCTGAATTTGCATATAATAGTGCAGAGCCACGCTGCGAGTTAATCAAAACAGCCATCCAAACGAAACAAAACGTTACCGCCCAAAAACTCCCTTGTTTAAGATGATACTTTAGCTCAAATAGCGTTAATCCTTTAAGCATAGCTACCTCCAAACTCACCTGTATCTGATTGAGAGACTTTGTTTAACGTTGAAAAGTAAACATCTTCTAAATTTGCTTCTACTGGTTCGCTGCCAATCTCAGGTTGAAAATCACTTTGAATAATAATTTGTGTTTTACCCGTGATCAGACGTTCTGAAATCACATTAAATGTCGATTTGTAATAAGCTAACTGATCTTTATTGATCATTTTACTCCAAATAGTACCTTCAATTCGCTTAATTAGGTCAGCAGGTTTGCCCTGCAGTCGAACTTCGCCAGCGGCTAAAATAGCCATATTAGGACATAATTGGCTAACATCTTCGACAATATGCGTTGAGAGAATGACGACAATATTTTCACTGATTTCACACAATAGATTATGAAATCTATTGCGTTCTTGTGGATCTAGACCTGCGGTAGGTTCATCGACAATAATTAATTTGGGAGATCCTAGCAGTGCTTGCGCAATACCAAATCGCTGACGCATCCCTCCAGAATATGAACTAACATCCTTCTTTCTAACATCATACAAATTGGTTTGATAAAGCAACTGTTCTATTTGTTTTTTTCGGGTATTTTTATCCGTTATTCCTTTCAAAAGTGCAAGATGATCTAGCAAGTCGTAGCAAGATACTTTGGGGTATACACCAAACTCCTGAGGTAAATAACCTAAACAGTTGCGAATAATATTAGGATTTTTAATAATATCTTTATTATCAAAACTAATTTGGCCATGCGATGGTTGCTGTAATGTTGCAATAGTCCTCATAAGTGACGACTTACCAGCGCCATTTGGTCCAAGTAAACCAAATAATCCTGGTTCGATATCAAGAGATACCGATTTGATTGCTTGAACACCATTGTCGTACGTTTTAGATAAATTTCTTATGGTTAACATCGATAATTCACTAGTATCAATTTAATATATCTGTAGTGTACAATCGACTAAAATGTTGTAAACAAAGCAATGTCTAACGACGTTTAAAGGTAGTTGAACGACAAAATACGCTGTTAAACGAGCTACCTATTCACTATCGTCATAGCGAAGCAAGCTAACGCGCTTTTTTCACAGGTGAAAATTTGAATTCTTGGTTTAAAACAGTTCTTTTTATACTCTTATATTCTCTTACGCTATATGCTATTTACAGTTTGGGCAATAGAGATATATTACTGATGTTTCTTACCTTTTCATTAATGATCCCTTTAGTTTATCTGTTACATGATCGAAATAAACAACGACAGCACATTGCTCATTTACATGAAGAAACCCTAAAATCTGAACTTAATTTGCTAAAGAGCCAAATAAACCCGCATTTCTTTTTTAATACGTTAAATAACTTATATGGCTTAGCGACAGAAAAGTCAGAGCTGACTCAAGAAGTGATTTATAAACTTTCACAAATGATGCGTTTTACGATTTATGAAGGACGAAAAAATACAGTAACCTTAGCAGACGAAGTTGACTATTTAGAAAATTTTATTGAGCTTAATATTATTCGCTACAAACACAAAATTGATATCAAATTTGAACAAAAAATAGAAGATAAACAACAAAGAATTCCACCTTTGCTTTTTATTAATTTATTAGAAAATGCCTTTAAACATGGTGTTGATAGCCAACTAGAAAGTCAATATATTCATTTCTCATTAACAACCACTAAAACAACAATCATGTTCAATATAGAAAATAATTTCGACAAAATAACGTGTGATAAAAATAAAGCGATTCGCCGCTCTGGTGGTCTTGGTACAGAAAATTTATCACGTCGTTTAGCGTTACTGTTTCCGAATAAACATTCGTATACTCGCTATATTGAAGGTAACCAATATATAGCCAATGTGACGATCAATTTAGCCTAGTTAAGATACAATAAGACAATTATGATGCAAATAAATTACTTGATAATTGATGATGAGCCAATCGCTCATACACTCATAGAAAGCTTCGCTGAAGATATCGACTATATGAACTTGATAGGTAATTGTCATAGTGCTATGTCTGCTTTGCCTTTGTTAACAACACATCAAATTGATTTGATATTTTTAGATATTAACATGCCAAAACTCAACGGCTTTGAGTTTTTGAAAACATTAACATACCCACCGCAAATTATCATTATTTCTGCTCATAGAGAACACGCCGTAGAAAGCTACGAATATACAATTGCTGATTATTTACTTAAACCGTTTAATTTTGAACGTTTTTTTAAATCTCTTCAGAAAGTCATGAACAATATGACTACAGAATCAACACTCACTTCGCAACCAGCGATAGGTTCAGTTAGACAAACAAGAGCCACCAACATTGACGAATATATTGAGCAAAGCATCTTTATTAAAGACGAGAAAAAAAACCATAAAGTCGCACTTAGCGATATTATTTATATAAAAGCGGAAGGTAATTACACGTCTGTTAATTTAAAGAATCGTCACATTTTAAGCCAAATGAAAATTTCGGACTTTGATCAACTGTTACCAAAAAAAAGCTTCAGCCGAATACATAGATCATACATAGTTGCTCATCACGCGATTACACTTGTCAGTGCAAATGAAATAAAGCTTGATAACATATCACTGCCAATAGGAAGAGTATATAAAGACAATATTCGCAACCTAATTGACAATAACTTATTGATCATTAATTAACTTTCATTCAATTATTTTTTACGCGCAAATTAAGAGGCCGCCCTTAAAAATTCAGGCAATAACTTTATGTTTACAGTCAGCGAAAGGTGAACTACCGTTAAAGACCACACAAGCTAAATTAATCAACGAGTCATAAAAGGAATGCACATGTCATCGCCTAACATTATGTTTTATCTACTTTTAATAGTCGTTAGTGTATTTTCGTTTACAGCCACTAGTCAACCTAACAATAATAAACTCATCGATGACCCTAAACAGCCCGAAGGTAAAGCCTTAATTACACAATATTGTACAGCTTGTCACCGCACCAATATGATCACGCGAAGTTCAGGGTATAACGCCGATGGTTGGCAAGCGTTAATTCACACCATGATCGACTTTTCTAACAGCCCTACTATTAAAGAAAAAATTGTTAGTTACTTAGCCAAAAATTATCCACCCAATGATAAACGAACACCTAACTTAACATCAGGTGATACCGAAATTAGTTTTACCACATGGCATACGCCAACCCTTGGACAACGTTCTCGTGATCCGATAGAAGCAGAAAATGGTGATATTTGGTGGGCAGGTCAACGTGCAAACCTTATTGGCCGTATTGATCCTGACAGCGGCAAAGTGAAAGAATATCCCCTGCCTGATAATGCTATGCCACATACAGTAACCACTGATAACTTCGGCAACATTTGGTATACAGGAAATAAAAATGGCACCATGGGTAAGCTTGATATAAAAACAGGTGAAATTACTGAATTCCCGATGCCGGACAAACAAGCTAAAGATCCTCACAGTGCAATCTTCGATGATAAAGGCATACTTTGGTTTACCCTTCAGCATAGCAATATGATAGGTAGATTAAATCCAGAATCAGGCGAAATAAAACTGGTAACGATGAACGCTCCTAAATCTAAACCTTATGGGATTAAAATTGATGATGAAGGCACTCCATGGGTAGCCTGTAACGGTAGAAACTGCTTAGTTAACGTTGATCCAAAAACGATGCAATTAACCGATATTATCTTACCTAATAAAGCGACTAGAGTGCGTAGGCTTGATATCGCAGCTGACGGTATGATTTGGTATGTTAATTCATCTCAGGGGCGATTAGGCCGTTACAATCCTGACACTGGAGATATTAAAGAGTGGCCTTCTCCTAGTGGCAGTCAATCTCACCCATATGCCATAGCCGTGATTGATAATATCGTTTGGTATAACGAGTCAGGCATGAGACCAGATGCATTAGTGAGGTTTGATCCCAAAAGTGAGACATTTCAAAGCTGGGCTATCCCTTCAGGTAATGTATATGCAGGAATTGTAAGGCATATGCGAAAAACCAAACAAGGTGATTTATTAATTCATCAAAGCAGCACTAGCAAGGTCATCAGAGTGAATATAGAGTAGAATGCACACTCGAGTTACAAAAATTCTGTTGAGCGCTTAAGTCGCGTGAGGTTGGCCAAATAGCTTTATCAATGAGGGCCTGTTGATCTTTCGCGTTTAGTTCGAACAAAATTTACTCTCGAAAGATCAACAGACCCTAATATTTAAGTCTCACAAGGTTTTGCTTGAGCAAAAGTATATAAATAGAATAAAGCGTGAGATACTTATCATACCGTTTAAATGAAACATTGATGCCATGGCCAAAAAAGCAATTAATAAATTACTCGAAAATCATAAACAATTGATCCACAGCGAGTCATTAAAAGTTATCTCACATGTGCAAAGGGAAGAAGATGATTGGATCCTTAACACCATTATGCTTGAAAATATCGATGTGCCATTTAAATATAAACGCAAAAAGCAGTATAGGTGCTTATCAGGTCAAAAAGTCAATGTTACCTATTACCCTGCAACTGAGACTATTGCTGGATTTGAGATGGAAATAATGAATATTGTCCGAATAAAAGTCAGCTAAGTTCCACCTCTTTGATCACATTTCTCTTATCTATTTTAATTATAATGAAAAATGATTTGCTACGATTTTAGTATAAAATTCACTCTGTTCTTGACTATATCTTCAACATCTTCCATAAATAACATATCAACTATAAAAATAATAACGTTGAACACACGCTAGCGGATAACAATAACAACAACCGCAAAAGGCGATTTTGGGGACTGAGTAAGAGGATATAACATGATATTAAATCATATATGGGGGCTTTATGCTCATCCAAAAGAAGAATGGCGCACAATTGAAAAACGCCATGAAAGTTACATGTACAGTGTTGTGCATATACTAACAATCGCATTGATACCAGCTATATGCAGTTATTTTGCAACAGCACATATTGGTTGGTCTATTGGTGCAGGCCCTGTCATTAAAATTGCAGAATCAAGCGCTTTAGCGATGTCAGTTGCCATGTACTTTGGAATTATTGTCGGTGTTTTTGCACTCGCCTATTTGATCCAATGGATGGCTATCACGTTTAAAGCCTCTCCTGACTTTTCACAGTCATTAGAACTAGCGTCATACACTGTTACTCCTTTGTTAATGGTAGGATTAACAGCCTTATACCCTGTACTGTGGTTTGTCACACTTTCGGGTCTTGCTGCACTGGCTTATTCGATTTATTTACTCTATTCAGGGACGCCAATTATGATGAACATACCTGAAGAGAGTGGCTTCATTTATTCAAGCTCAGTAGTCACTTGTGGCTTAGTACTACTTGTCGCGTTAATGGCGATTAGTGCTATTATGTTTGGTATGGGGTTTAGTACTGAATATATTCGATAATATTCACTAGCTTTGTAAAAATAAAGGCACCTAATGGTGCCTTTATTTTTCTATAAGTTGATATTATTCAGAGCCTTCATTATGCATATCAATAATTGAATCGGCATTTTTATCTGACGTTTCTTTTACTTCGTTATTTCTTAATGCGTCGAGTCTTTCTAAATAATCTTGATCAATATCTTTGGTAATGTACTGACCATTGAATACTGATGTTTCAAACTTTTTAATATCAGGATTAGCAGTACGAACAGCTTCTTCTAAATCTTCAATCGATTGGAAAATCAATTTATCAGCACCTATTAGCTGACAAATGTCTTCCAACTCTCTACCGTGAGCAATTAATTCATTAGCACTCGGCATATCAATACCATAAACATTTGGAAAACGTATTTCAGGAGCTGCTGAAGCAAAGTAAACTTTTTTAGCACCCGCTGCGCGTGCCATTTCAATAATTTGCTCAGAGGTGGTACCACGTACAATTGAGTCATCAACTAATAAAACATTTTTCCCTTCAAACTCTGCCCCTATAGCATTTAGCTTACGACGTACTGATTTTTTACGTTGTTCTTGCCCTGGCATGATGAACGTTCTACCAATATAGCGATTTTTAACAAAACCTTGTCTGTACGGTAAGTTCAATGTTTGTGCTATTTGCAGTGCGGTATCACAAGATGTTTCAGGAATTGGAATAACAACATCTATATCTTCATCAGCCCACTCTTTTGCAACCTTAGCACCAAGTTTTGTACCCATTTCAACGCGTGAACCATAAACGGAAATTTTATCCATGGTTGAATCAGGGCGTGCAAAATAAACATACTCAAAAATACATGGATTAAAGCTTGGATTTTCAGCACATTGTTTACTATGTAATTGACCATCTTCGGTAAAGAAAATAGCTTCGCCGGGCGCAACGTCTCTGACAAACTCAAAATCGCTTGCATCTAATGCAACCGATTCAGAAGCGATCATATACTCTGTGCCTTTCTCAGTGTCTCGTTTACCAAACACCAAAGGACGAATACCATTAGGATCACGAAAAGCAACCATGCCATGGCCAATGATCACAGCAACACTTGCATAAGCACCACGAACACGTTTATGTACATTAGCAACCGCAGTAAAAATATCATCAGGCGTTAAATCTAAACCACCAATATGTTGTAATTCATGGCCAAGAATATTTAACAAAAGCTCTGAGTCAGAAGTAGTATTTACATGACGACGTGCTTCTTTAAATAACCAATCTTTTAATTCTTGCGCATTGGTTAAATTACCATTATGTGCAAGTGAAATACCGAATGGTGAATTTGCATAAAATGGTTGCGCTTCAGATGAACTAGACGTGCCTGCAGTTGGGTAACGAATATGGCCAATGCCAATATTACCTTGAAGTCTTAACATATGACGCGTGTGAAAAACATCTTTCACCAAGCCATTCGCTTTTCTGAGTCTAAAGGTGTTATCGTGAATAGTCACGATACCTGCAGCGTCCTGGCCACGATGCTGAAGAACTGTTAAGCCATCATATAAAGATTGCCCAACCGATGTATTACCAACAATGCCAACTATACCACACATGTAGTTTACCCCGATGTTTTAAACTTGCTGTAAAAAACTGGATGATTGTTTGAGGTATTCAAAAAACCATTCAATAATTAATGAAAATTCAGGTATCAATAAAGAATTCTGCCACCATTCGCTTGAAGGTGCAGGCGTAAATGCATCCATAAAAAATAATATGGCGCTACTCACTAATGCGCCTCTTAGCGCACCAAAAACCAACCCTAATACGCGATCTGTTCCTGATAGCCCTGTTTTCGTTACCAGTTGCCCGATAACATAATTAACAATGGCGCCTATGATTAGCGTAGAAATAAATAAAATAGCAATGGCAGCGCCATTACGAAGGAGTTGATCAGAAATGTTAGTTAATAGCGTCGCTAGTTTTAAGTAGAAAGTACTGGCAATAAAGAAGGCACTGATCCAAACAACAAGCGAGATAGCTTCTTTAACAAAACCTCTGATAAGGCTGATCAGTGTTGAAATACCTATGACTGCCAAAATGGCATAGTCTACCCAAACCATAAATTACGTGTCTCATCGATTAGAGGCGCGCATTCTACCAGAACACGCACTAAGATCGCTAATATTTTATTATTTTGTTGGCTGAAATTTGGCAATTTTTCCTTGCACTTTCGTTAACTCTTTAAGTGCCGGAAGTTTTTTCTCTAAGCTAGACTTAACTAATTCAGGACCAATAAATACTTTTGTTAATGTGCCACTTTTTGTGTTTATCGGCTTAGTGAAGACAGTGTAGCCCGCTTTTTTTAATTTACGCGTTAGGTCCGCTACATTTTTTTTATGGCGAAAACTACCCAATTGGATCACCCAGGCTTGCTCGTTAGTTATTTTTTCAGGCAAAGCGGTGACTTTTGAACCAGAAGAAACGGGCTGATTACTATTATCGCCAACAGCTGTTTCAAGCTTATTATTAATATCTTGTTCAACAGGCGTTTTGTCTTGATTATTGTCGTCTAAGGCTACTTCATCCGTTAATTCTTCTTTAGGTAATTTCGCTATTTTATCTTCATCAATGGTTAAACTCTTAGGCTTAAAATCAACTTTTGGCGCTGTTGGTATATTTTCAAACTCTTCCTGATAGGTTTGTTTTTCACCGTCGAGTAAATCGGGTAAAAAAATAATAGCAACGGCGGCAACGATAATAGTACCAACCAATCTATTTTGAAAAGGTGTAGACAAATTAACTCCTATCTAGCAATGTTTTTACTTTTGCGACGGTATAAAACGAACCAAAAACTAAAATTAAATCTCGATTATTGGCTGTTGACCTAGCCATTTTAAAGCCGTCAATGACGTTGTCAAAAGTTAAAATATTTTGCTCGGTAAAATATGACGCTAAATACTCTTTACTTGCCCCACGTGGTACGTCGCCAAGCCCTGAAACAAACCACGTTTTTATATGGGGTAATAAGGGGGTGATCGTACTGCTAATATCTTTATCCGACAACATGCCAATAACCGCATACACGTTTTCACAATGATATTTGCTTACCACTTCTGCTAAATATCTCGCAGCTAATGGGTTGTGACCTACATCCAGTAGAATATCACCATCACACTGAATAAGTTCGGTTCTACCAGACACTTTGGTTTCATTAATAAGCGCGGTAACCTTTGCTTGCGATAAAGGGTAATCTAACAGCTTTAGCACCTGTAGTGCAGTAGCAATGTTATCTTTAGGAATAAATCCTTGAGGGAGGTTGTTAAGTGATGAATCTTGATCATGCCATTGCCAACTGGTGTTGTCTTCAATCACAAAAAATTCTTTATTGCGGCAATATTGTATACTGCTTAAAGTATCTGCATGTTTAATGACACTGCTAGGTGGATTACTGTCCCCAATGACAACCGGTTTTTCAGTACGCATAATACCTGCTTTTTCAAAACCAATTGACTCTCTATCATTCCCTAAAAACGCTTGATGATCTAAATCAACAGTTGTAATTACGGCTATATCAGCGTCGATAATGTTAGTTGCGTCTAACCGACCACCTAAGCCGACTTCTAAAATAATATACTGCGGCTTTGCTGTGTTTAAAACAGTTAGTGCTGCTAACGTTGTGTATTCATAATAGGTTAATGATATATCACCACGTAGAAACTCTATTTGCTCAAAAGCATTAACAAGTGAGTTATCATCGATGTCTTGTTTATCTATGCGTAAACGTTCATTAAAGCGATGAATATGCGGTGAAGAGTACACAGCAACGCTATCATTGTTTGCAAGTAAAGCATTTTCAATAAATGCACACGTAGTGCCTTTACCGTTTGTACCTGCCACCGTGATAACAATGGAACGTTCAAAGTTTAACCCTAAGCGATTAGCAACGTTGCTAATACGAGTTAACCCCATATCAATTTCAGTGGCATGAATACGTTCAATATAAGAAAGCCACTCATCGAATGAACGATTTGAGTGGCTTGTATCAATACTCTTCATAGATAAACTAACTGGCTCGTAACTCTTGGTTAGTAAACTTAGCTAATACTCTTGCTAGCGTATCGCGCATGTCCCGACGATTAACAATCATATCAATGGCGCCTTTCTCCAGTAAAAACTCACTACGCTGAAATCCTTCTGGTAATTTTTCACGAACCGTTTGTTCGATAACACGTGGACCAGCAAAACCAATTAATGCTTTTGGCTCGGCAACATTGATATCACCTAACATTGCTAAACTCGCTGATACACCACCCATAGTAGGATCTGTTAACACTGAAATATAAGGTAAGCCTTTTTCTTTCATTTTAGCAAGCGCAGCGCTAGTTTTAGCCATTTGCATTAACGAAAATAATGCTTCTTGCATACGTGCTCCACCACTTGCAGAAAAACAAACTAGTGGTACTTCATGCTCTAAACAATATTCAGCCGCTTTAACAAACCTTGCACCTACAACTGATGCCATAGAACCGCCTAAAAATGAAAACTCAAAAGCCGCAGCTACAATGGGTAAACCATGAAGTTCACCATGCATAACAACTAAGGCATCTTTTTCGCCGGTGGATTTTTGAGCAGCAGCCAACCTGTCTTTATATTTCTTTGAATCTTTAAATTTTAATTTATCTTGAGGCTCTAGATCAGCACCAAGTTCAACGCGTTCACCTACATCAAGAAAATGCTCTATTCTCTTACGCGCTGAAATTCGCATGTGGTGATCACATTTAGGGCATACAGATAAAACACGTTCTAGTTCAGCTTTATACAACATCGCGTTACATGATGTACATTTTTCCCAAACCCCTTCAGGTATATTACGCTTTTGAGAGGTTTTTGCTTTTGGGAGAATCTTTTCAATCCAGCTCATAATTTCACTTTCATCAATGCTTGAATTTTGTTTATATAATAAACAGTTATACAGTCAATCGCCACAACGGCATTTAACCCGTAATTAGAACATAACATAAGGTGGTTTGAATATAAAAAACTGGTCTGCCCTGTATATTATGGTTAATTAAAAAATATTGGTCCTAAAGGACTACTTGGTAGTTGATATTTTTCTGGGTACGTCACATCAACAAAGTATAAACCATTTGCTGGTGCTGTCACACCAGCAAGACATCTGTTTTTAGCCGCCAGTACCTCTGCTATCCATTCCACTTCTTCTTGACCTTGACCAACTCGCATTAAGCTACCAGCGATATTTCTGATCATATGATGTAAAAATGCATTACCTTTAACATCAATACACAGATAATTTTCTTGCCTAGTAACCTTACAGTGCTCGATTGTTCTTATTGCGCTAGGTGCTTGACAATGTACCGTTCTAAAACTAGTAAAATCGTGTTCCCCGACAAGAAACTGAGCAGCTTGATGCATCAGTGCTTCATTGAGGGGATTATGGTTAAACGTTAAGCCCCTGGAAAAAATTGCAGGTCTCAAAGGGTTATTATAGATAATGTAACGATACCGACGAGAAGTTGCGCCAAATCTAGCATGGAAAGTTTCGTCGACAGCTTTGACCCAAGTTACCGCAATATCTTTTGGTAAATGTGTATTAACCCCAAGAGTCCAAGCCACTTCTTTGCGAAAGTTAACCGTATCAAAATGCACTACTTGATTGGTCGCACTTACCCCTGTGTCTGTTCGACCCGCACAAACCACACTAATCGGTTCATTCGCTATTTTAGATAACGCATTTTCTAACGTTTCTTGTACGCTGACCACATTATTTTGACGTTGCCAACCACAATATTGGCTACCATCATATTCAATACCAAGTGCAAATCGCATACTTCATAAACCGCAATATATATTAAAAATCGCGGCGAATTATCCACTATTTTTTGATGCTTTGCGAATAAATCGCGCTATGGAAACGACATTCTCAATGTAAAACTAACGGGTGTATTCAATTACGTTGATAAATTAGTTACTTTAAACCATCTAATAGTTGCTGAGCTTCAAATTGCTGATCAGCATCACCTAGTTTAACCACGTCTTGTAAAATGACTTCAGCATTATCATTATCACCAATTTCAATATATACTTTTGCCAAGTCTAATTTAGCAGTCACGCCACTGTCATCATCTTCATCAACATCAATTTGGTTGATATCGCGAGTAAACTCTGGAAACTCACCTAAGCCAACATCAATATTTGTTTTATCATAAGGTTCTTCATCATCTGAGCCTTCTGATAAGGTTTCAGAGATTAATTCATCAACAGAAATGAAATCTTTATTTTGACTTTCTGTATTTTGAGAAAAGTCACTCGGTGTCTCTTCTTCTTCAACTTGTTGTTCAGCAGAAACGTCAAAGCTTTCAGAACTTGATTCTGCAGGCTCTTCTTCAATGTTTGCTAAAAGCTCGTCAAAATCTAAATTATCGAGTTCTTCAATGTCTTCTAACTCTTTCGCTTCAACTTTTTCAACCTGTGTATTTTCATTATCATCAGCCAATAAATCGGCTAATACATTACTATCTGTAAAGTCAGGCGTAATTTCAACGGCTTCATTCCTTGATTGTTCGTCGTTTAATAATTCAGACAACGTTGATTCGTCAAATTCTGCGTTTAAATCCGCTTGAAGTTCATCCGATAAGCCATCAGTGATATCTTCTGTGTTTGCTGATTCAATATCATCGCCAATTTCAAGCGGTTTATCATCAGTTAACGCACCGCTTTCTTGTGCAACTTCCGCGAGCAAATCGTCAATATCTAAATCTTCTTCAACCCTACCTTCTTGTTCTTGGGGTGAAATTTTTTGTTCTTCCGCTAAAAGGGCATCAATATCAATATCATCAGAAGCTTGTTCTTGATTAACAATGGGCTCAGGCTCTTCAACGTTCGACTCCGCTAAATCACTTAAATCAACAGCTAAAAACGATTCAACATATTCCTCTGGCAGGTTATCAATTAACGCTTTGTTATCACCTTCGGTTGGCGAGCTATGTTCACTTTCATTTGGCTGTTCATCTTCAACAGTCGGTATAGTGTCATTTGTCGGTTCTGCTTCAACCAGTGGGTTATTTTCGGATGCAGTAGGTGCCGCCATAGAATCCATTAATGCATCGATATCATCAGGATCGCTCAGTTCTGATGATAAATCATCGTCAACTGATGGAATTTCTTCTGCTGAGGGCTTTTCCGCTGCTGGTGCTGCCGCCATAGAATCCATTAGCGCGTCAATATCATCAGGATCGCTCAGTTCTGATGATAAATCATCGTCAACTGATGGAATTTCTTCTGCTGAGGACTCTTCCGCTGCTGGTGCTGCCGCCATAGAGTCCATTAACGCGTCGATGTCATCTGGATCGCTTAATTCTGACGATAAATCATCGTCAACTGATGGAGTTTCTTCTGCTGAAGGTTTATCCACTGCTGAGGGCTC
>NZ_MKQD01000057.1 GCF_001913705.1 Thalassotalea sp. PP2-459
GCCGCCAAACATACTTGACGACTTCTAGCGATAGTCATTTCGCTTCCTTGCGATTGATTTACAATGACTCAAAGATTAGACAAACACTGGAATTATTCAAGTTAATTGTGGGTGTCTAGTTTATTATTTGTGGGTGTCTAGTTTATTATTTGAAGTTCTACTACTATCTTTTCCCTTTTAAACGTGCAATCTACACAACGAATAACTTTTACTAATTTAAACTTAGTACCTATAGGTAACTCTTCGCGACTTAAAACTTCAGGGCCACCGAAGCCTGGAGCCTTCATTAAGGAGTAATGATGAAGGACTTCCTCATAGTTAGGTTCCATTGTTACACCATGGATTATAAATTTAATTTTAGTCTTAAGTTGAGTCCCGATAATGCTTTTAAATTCATTTTCCCCACTTACATCTTCCCACTCTGTGATTAAACAACCAGATAAAGAAAGAATTAAGGAAATGACTATTAGAATTCTCAGGTTCACAGCATACTCCTTTGCATATAACGCCCCTATTAAACGGCACAGACTTGCTGGCTATACTGGGAACGAAGTGAACCCAGCCAGCGAGTATGGGTCCGGTTGAATGGTTTGTTAGCCAGCATTACTCTTCCCAATCTGGATACTGAATAGGTTTTACCCCAGACTCGTCTATTACTCTCGGATAAAAAGTATCTAGCTCGGCGGTAAACGGTTTTTTCCGACTCCTTGATATTTGGAACACCCAATTATCACCATAATCAAAAAGATAATATATTTTTTTACCTTTTGAGCTTTCAAGAATATTTTCTATGGTTGTCTTATATATTTCATCTGAGTCGCAGGTATATTCACTTACGTTCTTCCCACGTATTGAATTAGATATCGAAAATTCATACATATGGTCGTCGTCAAACTCTAGTGCGTTTTGTATCGCCAGGTGCACTTCCTCTAAGCTAAAGTCAGAAGGAAGTTCAATTGAACAGCCCCAAGCATGATTTGCGTTCATTCCATCCAACAACTTTAAATGTATTGTGTGAATCATATACTTCTCTAACGTTACCTTATGCTGCCTAACAGCTTATTCATAGGAACCATTCTCGCAAGTAACACGACGGACTGCTCCTATGTTCATAAAATTTAAATTACCACTTCTTTTTAACTAAATCAATGAGATAGTACTTCACATTCTCGCTTTCTACGATTAATACAAGAATCATTCTCGATTTCTTGCTAAAAACAAGAAAACAACTAAACTGTACATTCATACAGCATGTGGTAAAATTAATTTTGATGAAGGATTATCAACATGGCCTCACCTTTTTTAGCCGCTATCAAAGAGTTTATGTGGACGCGTCGTTACGCTAAAAGAACGATTGAAACCTATTTATATTGGATCAAATACTACATAAACTTTAATAAACAGAAGCACCCTTTAGATTGTCATGATAAAGACGTTGAACGATTTCTTAATTATCTTGCAAACCAAGAAAATGTTGCACCTAAAACTCAAGCCGTTGCATTAAACGCAGTAAACTTTCTTTACAAAGAGTATTTATCTAAACCTTTGTCACTAGCACTAAATTACAATAAATCTCGTGTACAACCTAAGTTACCGGTGGTATTAACACCAACAGAAATAAAAACGTTATTTAAATACATTGATAATGATTACAGGCTTCCCTGCGCATTAATGTATGGCAGCGGTTTACGAGTAATGGAGGTAGTTCGTTTACGAATACACGATATAGACTTTAATTTTCATTGTATTAGTGTTTGGTTTGCTAAAGGTGGAAAACATCGTCGTGTTACCCTAGCCCCTGAATTAGTCAATGACCTAAAAAGCCAAGTAAAGTTTGCTAGCATCCATTTTAAGCGAGATATAAGAAACCCGACTTATTCTGGAGTTTATTTGCCTTTTGCATTAGCCCGCAAATACCCAAATGCGAATAAAGAAGAAGGCTGGCATTACTTATTTCCATCTAACAGATTAAGCGAAGATCCAGAAGTAGGCTTGCTACGCAGGCACCATATTCATGAAACTATGTTAAGAAAAGTGATAAAACGTGCCGCGAAGAAGGCGTTATTAAAGAAACCTATTAGTTGCCATACCTTACGGCATTCATTTGCAACACATTTACTACAACGCGGTGCTGATATTCGTACCGTTCAGGAACAATTAGGTCATAGTGATGTAAGAACTACACAAATATATACGCATGTGATTGAGCGGGGTGCAAATGGCGTGAGAAGCCCTTTGTCTGATCTGTACTAGGAACCATCAAGCATAAAAAACCCAGCGCAAAGGCTGGGTTTTTCTTAAATTTCTTCTAACAAAGTTTTATAAAAGGCTTGAAAGAATCGTATTTAATGTTTCACTCGGGCGCATCGCTTTTGTCGCTAAGTCATCAGCAGGTTGGAAGTAACCGCCAATGTTTTGTGCTGGACCTTGTGCATCGTTAAGTTCAGAAACAATTTTCTCTTCTTGCTTGGTTAACGCTTGTGCTACAGCAGTAAATGCTGATTTTAGCTCTTCGTCTTCATTTTGCGCTGCAAGCTCTTGTGCCCAATATGTTGCTAAGTAGAAGTGAGAACCACGGTTGTCTAACTCACCTACTTTACGAGAAGGCGATCTATTCTCATCTAAGAATTTACCTGTAGCGGCGTCCAACGTGTTTGCTAATACTTGTGCTTTAGCATTTCCCGTTGTATTGCTTAAATGCTCTAAAGAAGCTGCAAGCGCTAAAAATTCACCTAAAGAATCCCAACGTAAGTGGTTTTCTTTCTCAAATTGTTGAACATGCTTAGGCGCTGAACCACCGGCACCGGTTTCAAATAAACCACCGCCATTCATTAATGGCACAATTGAAAGCATTTTTGCTGACGTGCCAAGCTCTAAAATTGGGAATAAATCAGTATTGTAATCACGTAATACATTACCTGTTACAGAAATTGTATCTTCACCTTTACCACAACGCGCTAAGGTAAATTCACATGCTTGTGTAGGCGCAAGAATTCGTAGGTCTAAACCGTCTGTATCGTGCTCTGGTAAATAAGTGTTAATTTTTTTGATCATTTCAGCATCGTGCGCGCGATTCTCATCTAACCAAAATACTGCTGGAGTATTTGATAAACGCGCACGTGTAACAGCTAGTTTCACCCAATCTTGAATGGGTGCATCTTTCGTTTGACACATACGGAAAATATCACCTTCTTCAACATCTTGAGAAAGTAACACATCACCTGTTGCAATATTTACAGCACGAATAACACCTTCACCTTTTGCCATGAACGTTTTGTCGTGTGAACCGTATTCTTCGGCTTTTTTCGCCATTAAACCAACATTAGGAACAGTACCCATTGTTGTTGGATCAAATGCACCATTTTCACGGCAGTAATCAACAACAGCAGAGAAAACACCAGCATAGTTACGATCTGGGATCATAAACTTAGTATCTTTTTGCTTACCGTCTGGGCCCCACATTTGACCAGAAGCACGAAGTGCAGCCGGCATTGACGCATCAATAATAACGTCACTTGGTACATGTAAGTTAGTAATGCCGCGGTCAGAGTCAACCATAGCAAGTGGAGGCTGAACGTCATATACAGCATTTAAGTCAGCTTCAATTTCCGCTTTTTGTTCCGCAGGTAAACGTTCAATTTTAGCGTAAACATCACCAATACCATTGTTAACATCAACACCTAACTGTTCGAAAGTAGCTGCGTGCTTTGCGAACACATCTTTGTAGTATACTTTCACCGCGTGACCAAAAATCACAGGGTCAGATACTTTCATCATCGTTGCTTTCATGTGAAGAGAAAGTAATACATCTTCATCTTTTGCTTTTTGTGTTTCTGCTTCAAAAAATTCAACCAGTGCTTTTTTGCTCATCACTGATGCATCAATCACTTCTTTATCTTCTAAGGCGACTTTCTCTTTTAAAACAGTAATGCTGCCAGCAGTATCTACGTATTCGATACGCATATCAGTTGCACCAGCTACCGTCATCGATTTTTCACTGCCGTAGAAGTCACCCGACTCCATATGAGCTACATGAGACTTTGAGTCTTTTGACCAAGCACCCATTGAGTGTGGATTTTTCTTTGCATAGTTTTTAACAGCAGTAGGAGCACGACGGTCAGAATTACCTTCACGTAATACAGGGTTTACCGCCGAACCTAACACTTTAGCGTAAGTTAATTTAATTGACTCTTCAGCTTCATTTTTTGGCTCTGCTGGATAATCAGGTAATGCATAACCTTTAGCTTGCAATTCTTTAATTGCAGCTTGTAATTGTGGGATAGATGCTGAAATGTTCGGTAATTTAATGATATTTGCTTCTGGTGTTTTCGCAATATCACCTAATTCTGCTAATGCATCGCCAATGCGTTGTTCTTCTTTTAAGTATTGTGGAAAATTAGCAATAATACGACCCGCTAATGAAATATCGCGTGTTTCAACGCCAATATCAGAAGAAGCTGTGAAAGCTTGAATAATCGGGAGTAATGAATGCGTCGCTAATGCTGGCGCTTCATCAGTAATGGTATAAATGATTTTAGATGATTCTGTAGTCATTTTTGTTCCTAGTTATTTTCAGCGAGTATGCAATAAAATGAATAAAAACCCGTAAATGTAAAATTAACATTCATTTTATTGAAAAAAATATTTGCGCGCGCATAGTAAAGGAAACCGCGTTTTAACACAAGAATTCACTATGCTTTGCTCATAAAAAAGCACGCTATCTTACAACATTTTGTCATGGATACCTTGTTAAGGGTTAACGTCGCAACATCGCTATGTATGGGGGGTCAACTGTTATTTTTCAAGTAGGCTATGTCCTTATAGTCATAGAACACATTTTCAGGTTGATCTTGAGTGATCGTCTCGATTTCGACATTTTACGCCCTATTTTCACGTCTCGATATCGAGATTAATAAAGCCTCTCATCTAAAAATAAAACTTAACAGATTGAATTTTAAATATATTTTATATTTGGCATTGTCTTAGCTTTATCTAGGTGACAAACCGTTCACTGAACTTAAAGCGCCCTGCTCGCTTTCGTTGATGTAAAAAGGAATACGATGGATATCGTTAGAAAAAAACAAAAAAATTTCACCCCTGTCATAAAGTGGGCCGTTATTACCGTCGTTATTATCTCATGTATATGGGCATTAACGTATGCCAGTAATAGTGGTCATAAAGTGTCAGCCAACAATGTACTGCTTGATGCGGTGCAATCTGGCGAACTTACCCTTGACGTTAGAGGCATTGGCGTATTAGTACCAAAAGAAGTGTACTGGGTGGCTACCGAAGTAAATGGCCGTGTTGACAAAGTCTATAAGAAAGCAGGGGCTGCCGTTAAAAAAGATGATTTAATCATTTCAATGAAGAACTCATCTCTTACCCAACAGTTAGAAGAAAGCCAATGGGAGCTTGAAGAAACAAAAGCACAACTTAACGCACAGCGCGTTGCGCTTGAATCACAAGTGCTAGATCAAGAAACGCTAGTGATCAACAGTCAATTAAATTATGAAAGCGCCCTGCTTACGCTTAATGCTCAAAAAACATTATTAAATCAAGGTATCGTTGCCATTTCAAAAGTGGAGCATGAAGAAGTTAAAATTGAAGTAGAGCAATTATTACAACGATGGCAATTAGAAAAAAAGCGCTACGCTAAAGCACAAGAGAATTTAGTAGCGCAAAAGCGTGCATTTAACGCGCGTTTAAAACGTATGGAACGTGGTACAGCAAGAATTCAGCACTTGGTGAACAGCTTAGACATACGTGCTTCAATCGACAGCATAGTGCAAGAAATGCCATTAGAATTAGGGCAACAAATAACGGCTGGTACGAATGTGGCACGACTAGCCCGTAATGATGAATTTATCGCAGAAATTCGTGTGCCTGAAAAACAAATTTATCAAATCGGCTTAACTCAAGCAGTAACCCTTGACACGAAAACCAGCAAAGTAAGTGGCGAAGTCATTCGTATTGACCCATCCGTTGTTAACGGTTCCGTACAAGTTGATGTAGCTATCACAGGAAAATTACCCAAAGAAGCAAGGCCTGAGCTCAGTGTTGATGGCATTATTCATGTTGCCCATCTAACAAACACTCTTTATGTAAAGCGTCCTATGTATGCTAAAGCGAATGAATCAAGTGCTGTATATGTCGTGAACACGGAAAATAACAGCGTGGCTTTACGTGACGTAACCTTTGGCCGCTCATCGCAAACTCACATTGAAATTATTTCTGGTCTTTCTGCTGGCGAAAACGTTGTAGTATCAAACGTATCGTCATGGAAAGACAAACAAATTAACGCGATACAATAGTTAACAATAATAAGGAAAGCACAATGCAAAACCAAGCAAAGACTCTCGTGACCTTGAATGCCTTAAACAAAATATTTTATACCGATGATGTAGAAACACATGCATTAGAAGGTATTAATTTAACCATTCACCAAGGTGAATTTATATCGATTGCCGGCCCATCGGGTTGTGGTAAATCTACCTTATTATCTATTTTAGGTTTATTAGATACGCCTACTAATGGTAATTACCAGTTATCAGGACACGACGTGACGAGTTTAGATAAAGACGAACGTGCACTGATCCGAAATGAAAAAATTGGCTTTATTTTCCAAGCCTTTAATTTAATTAGTGATTTAACTGTTCAAGAAAATGTAGAGCTTCCTTTATCTTATCGCTCAGATATTAGCAAAAGCGAGCGCCAACAACTGGTAACTGATGCTTTAAAACAAGTCGATATGCAACACCGTGCCAATCATTTTCCCTCTCAATTATCAGGGGGGCAGCAACAACGTGTTGCAGTAGCACGAGCCATTGCCGGTAAACCAGCTATTATTCTTGCCGATGAACCAACCGGTAATTTAGACTCAAAAAATGCAGGAGCTGTCATGGAATTACTGGATAAACTTCATGCTAATGGCGCGACTATTTGCATGGTTACTCATGATCCTCGCTCTGCAAGCCGCGCCGATAGAATCATTGAAATTTTCGACGGCAAAGTAGTGGCCGACCGTCCATCAGAAACCCCAAGCGCTATCGCCATTTAGTGGGCTGAGGATATAAATATGAGTTTATCTATAGAATTTAAGTATTCAATGCGCATGTTGCTAAAAAAGCCGTTGTTTACTTCATTAACTATTTTAATCGTTGCCATAGGACTCGGTTTAACCGTTTATACTTTTTCATTATTAAACGGCTTGGTCTTCAAACCACTTTATTTAAATGGTGAAAAACAAATCGTCGCCATAGAAGCACAGTTTGATCACAACCATTTATCGCGCCGTGCAGCTGATCCATATCACATTAATTTAGCGGCAAAACAACTGGGCATTTTTGAAAATCATGGTTTTTTTACTGAGGGTACTACCTTCATTGGTGGAAACTCTAGCCAGTATTCAGCACTCTTTACAGCCAAAAAAATGAACGCCAGCTATACCAGTGTCAACATTTTCGACATGACAGGTATACAACCTTTACATGGAAGAGGCTTTATTCAAGATGACTTTGTTGATGGTGCAGAGCCTGTGGTGGTACTTAGCTATAACGTATGGCAACAGTACTTTAATGCAGATCCAAAAGTCATTAACCAACAAGTTGCTCTTGATGCGATGCCAGGTAGAATAATTGGTGTGATGCCTGAAGGGTTTTCTTTTCCTGATAAAGCACAAATATGGCAACCATTAAATGAACGTATTGTTAACCCCGTAGAGGCAACTTTTAGTAGTTATTTGGCATTTGCCCGTTTAGCTGAAGGAGTCACCATAAAAGAAGCGCAAGCTGGTTTAGATACGATAAATCAACAAATTGCATCTTCCATAAAAGAAGACTTCAATTTTCGTATCCCAGATGATGGTAGATACTTAAATGTGTTGCCTTACAAACAAGCAAGTATTACCCAATATTACAACATTTTTATCGCCTTATTAATTGTTGTATTTCTCATTCTCTTACTTGCATGTATTAACGTGAGTAATTTATTACTCGCTCGCGTGAATGAAAGAATTAAAGAAGTAGCTATTCGTTTAGCGCTGGGCATTCCACGTAAAAAACTCATGGTACAAATGCTTTGGGAAAGTGTGTTTATTTGTACCATTGGTGGTTTACTCGCCCTGCTATTTGCTGCATACGGTATTGAACTTACCAACAATATGTTCAACCAAGCGTTTGCCATTAATCATGAAAAACCTTTTTGGTGGACATTAACTATTGATAGTCAGGCTATGGTCATTTTAGTATTCTCAATTATAGCTATGGTGTTAATTACTGGTCTTTTCCCTGCTTATAAAGCATTAAAAAGTGATTTTAATGCAGTAATACGTGACGGTACGCGCGGTGCATTAAGTAAAAAAGCAGCTAATGTTGGTAAAGCTTTAGTCATTTCTGAAATTGTTTTATCTTGTGTGGTGCTCGTAATGGCAACCGTTTTATTATCAACTGGCTATTTTGCAAGTAAAGCTGACTACGGCGTTGAAACGACTTCACGTTTAACTGCTCAGTTACAGTTGCCTCCAGAAAAATATCCGGTAAGACGTGATACCGAGCATGATTATCAAGACCGTATCAATCGCTCACAAGTTTTTTATCGAATTAAAAGCGCCATAGACGCCATGCCTAACATTAATGCAAGTGCCATGATGACTCAATTGCCTGGTACAGGTGAAGGTACTAGTTTCTTTGAAATTGAAGGTAGAGCTGCCGCTGTTTATAATGAAAACCCTTACAGTAATAATGAATTAATAGCCAGTGACTCTTGGCGAGCCTTGGGTATGAAAGTCATTCAAGGACGAGACTTTGATCACCGTGATGCCGAAAATGGTGCGCTTAGTATTATTATTAATCAATCAATCGCAAGCGCTTTCTTCCCTGATGGTGATGCCGTAGGAAAACGAGTAAGACGCGCCGGTAGAAATGGCCAGCGTGGTGATTGGTTTACTATTGTTGGTGTAGTGTCTGATACCTTCCATGGTTCAACAATGAGCTCGTCAAGTGCTTCATATAACTCGTATCACTCTATGGACAACATAGGACCAATGAGACAGTACATTGCCGTACATTACACCGGTGATCAAAGAACAGCGACCGAAGCCCTAATGCAAGCCATTGCAAGTGTTGATTCTGATGTCGGTATCTATCATATTCAAACTTACGATAATTTGATCCAACAGCCGATGAAATTGTTACTCTCGGTCAGTAAAATATTTTTGTTCTGTGGTATTGTAGCTGTGATTTTGGCGGCAAGCGGAATATATGCGATGGCTTCAAATAGCATATTGACTCGAACACAGGAAATCGGTGTTCGTCGTGCGATTGGCGCACCTGACAAAAAAATTATGCTTATGTTTTTAAAGCAGGCTGCAACACAATTATTTATTGGATTAGCATTAGGTATTACTCTATCTATTGTGCTAACAGATTATATGTCTAATACCATTGTGATCAATCCTGAAAGCTATGGTATAGCGCTGGTTGGAATTCCATTATTAATTACATTTATGGTGATAATAGCTACCTATATTCCATCGCGTTCAATTTTACGATTGGAACCAAGCGACGCATTACATTATGATTAATAAAAAGTAGTAATACTTAAAAATGGCGGTCATTGACCGCCTTTCTATTGTTAACAATGTCTTTAGCAACAAGCAGTAAAGTGATTGAAAATATAATGAACCATTCAAAACCGAGTATTTTAATCGCCGATGACGATGAAAACGTGCTTTCAGCATTGACGCTTGCGTTAAAGTGTGAAAATTATCAAATAAACAAGGCAACAACACCTCATCAGGTAATCACCCTTTTATCGCGCAAACAGTTTTCTTGCTTATTGCTTGATTTAAATTATACCCAAGACACCACTTCTGGCTCTGAGGGTATGCAACTAATTGAAGCTATACGTAACATTGATAGCCATGTGCCAATTATTGCAATGACAGGTTACAGTAGTGTAGATATTGCCGTTGAAATGATGAAACTTGGTGCAAATGATTTTATCGAAAAGCCATGGAGAAATGCGCAACTGAGCAATAAAATAAAGCAACAAATTGAACGAGTAAACATTGTTCGAAGAAATGAAAAGCTATCGCAAACTAACGCCCTGCTGACCAATAAACAACAAGGTGTTATTGCACACTCTGCTGAGATGCGCCAAGTACTAACACAAATAGAGCGCATCGCAGTCAGCGATATGAATGTATTATTTACCGGCGAAAATGGTACCGGTAAATCTATGCTAGCACATTATTTACACCAACATTCAACGCGAAATAACAACAGCTTTATTGCTGTCAATATGGGAGCGATCACTGAATCTTTATTTGAAAGCGAAATGTTTGGTCACGTAAAAGGTGCATTCACTGACGCAAAGGAAGATCGTATAGGTCGATTTGAACTCGCATCACAAGGCACTTTATTTTTAGATGAAATCGCCAATATTAATCTTAACCAACAAGCAAAATTACTTCACATTTTAGAAGAACGTAAGTTTGAACGTGTTGGTTCTCATATCACTTTAGAGGCTGACGTAAGAGTTATTTCTGCAACCAATGCCAACCTTGAGCAATTAGTTATTGAAAAGCTGTTTAGGCAAGACTTATTGTATCGATTAAACACGGTAGAAATTCGTATCCCGTCACTAAAAGAACGTGTTGATGACATTATTCCTCTCGCAACGTACTTTATTGAACAATTTTGCCAAAAATATCGTATGCCG
>NZ_MKQD01000058.1 GCF_001913705.1 Thalassotalea sp. PP2-459
CTTATGGCAGGGCGGTATCAACTTGATCCATTTGGGGTTGTAGTGCTAGCCGCCGTTACCGCCATTGGCGGCGGGACGATCAGAGATGTTATTTTAGACACGCCTGTTTTTTGGGTGGCAAGTCCAATTTACCTTTATGTTATTTTACTCACCGCTATTTTAACCATTCTTTTTATACGCCGCCCAACACGTATCCCAAAAAGATTTTTACTAATATCTGATGCCTTTGGATTAGCACTTTTTGCCGTTTTAGGTACCGAAAAAGCACTGAGTTTAGGTAGTTCAATAACGGTTGCAATAGTCATGGGCATGATCACTGGCGTTGCTGGCGGTATGATAAGAGACGTACTTTGCAACGTTATACCACTTATTCTTCGCCAAGAAATATACGCCTTAGCGGCAATGCTTGGCGGTATATTATTTATTGGCTTGCAGACTATTGGCTTTACCGAAAATGTTTCCCTTATTGTTGCCATAGTTGGTGCATTGGCCTTAAGGTTAGCTGCTATTTATTGGCAGGTATCGCTACCTGCCTTTAATATTGCCGACCAACAACAGGCTGGCAGTAAAAATGACTAGAATGCGTAACTAATACCAAGGTTTAAGCCTTTCATTTCTAAATCACCAACATTATGAAATTGATAACTTGCGCTTAATCCTATGCCATTATTCCAACGATATTGCCAACCTAATTCAGCAAATAAGCCTGTTCCATCCTCTTTAATGGTTTTTTCTCGCATTAGACCAAATTCATAATCGTAAAATTCAGCACCAATTTTGCCATACAAACTATTGTGTTTAGATAGCGGTAGTTCACCACGAATCGCGACCACTACCGAGCCAAAGTCAAAATCATCAGCGACTATTTCAAAATCATCGCTGTCATCTGAATAGCAAACAAATTCATCATCAGCATTTTTCTTACATTCCCAATCATCAATATCTTCTGCGCCGACCAAGCCTACTTCAGCAGAAAAATAATGAGAAAATTTATAATTGTAGTAAAAGTAAGATTTAGCAACGCCTTGGCTATCAGTATCTTTGCCTTTATAATCAAGGCCTCCACCGCCAATTTGTAAGCCAACAGAGTGTTTAGTGTTATTTTCTGCCAAAGCAGGTGTGCTAATACCCGCTAAAATAAGTAAAGAAAGAAGCGTGTGTTTCATCATGTTTTCCCATTAATAATTATTGGAAAATATGATGCCAATAGAACCCAAAAAACACTGTTGTTCAAGTGTCTACAAGTTGTCAATTTTTGTAAAAAAAAGTGCCTTATTTGTAATCAGAGACGGAATGTTACAACTTGCTTTTAAGCGAATACCAGCGTAAACCATCATTAAGTTTTAGCGTTATACTTCAATTCCCCAACCGTCATTATAACCATCAAATTTAGCAGCTATCTGTTCAAACTGTGCTTCTTGAGCAGTGATGGCATCATAATCTGGTAACATGTTAACAGTACAATCAACATCCCATACGTTAGGGGTTTGATCTGGATGTACTTTTACCTGCATATCTGGCACTTTCTGCTTTAGGTAACTCTCCATTGCTCTAGCTTGTTCTTCTTTTTCAAAAAGTTGAAAAAAAACTACTGAATGAATTATGCTTAAATCGATGCCTGCATTTTGCATTTCAGTTAGCACTTGGCCGGTTTCGTCGTTTGGAAATGTCATAGGGATTCGTTACATGCTTATTATAAATAAATGTGCGCTGCGATTGATAGAATACCAAGAGGTAAAAGTTCCAATCACGCTATCCCCACTAGTATACCTTGCTTATGTGACGGCGCTAGTGCTAGTTGCGCATTTTTTTAAGCTGACACACATTATCTAAACATACGGCCTCGGTGTTAACACTGATGCTTGGACACGAACCTACTTGTTCTGTTGGTGCGGCTTTTAAAAGTCGAGCTGCGCCAATACTGTTGATTGCCAGTAAACAAGACTGGTCAGCAAACGAGACCTTCACCGCTTTACATTGTTGGTTATTAATACACGTTAAATGCTGTTTTATTATTTGATAACTATTCGTTTGCTCAAAAGAAAGTATTTGTTCAGGGGCAACACTCAGCTTTTTCACTTGCCGCTCAATTAAATCAGCTTGCTTGTTATGTTTTTGTTCTAAGTAGGCGCGATTCTTTTCTTCGTTACTTTTGAGTTGATAACCAATGATAGCTACCACCAGCAAAAAGCTAATAATTGTGCCCACAATGATCACTAACCATTTCAACATAGATTTACCTATTTCGGAACGGTATCAAGTAAGCCAATAATTGCTTGTTCAATTTTATCTTGGGCTTCAAGACTATGATCTCGTTCATTGATTTTCAAACGGCTCACACCTCGCCATATCGTACGATTATGGTTCACATCAACCATATCAAGTATCAATGTGCCAGGTTGCATTACTTGATGCCTATTTTGTTTTTCAGGCACCTGTACCGGAAGACAAGGTAAACAATATTTAACGCCTCTATTATATTTCTTCAATTCAGCTAAGCGATCAACTAGGTGATACGCTACGATAACTTGGGCATTGTCTGGAGATTTATATTGCCACCCCTGAGCATCAAAGGCTTTTTCAATGGCAATTTCAATGCTATTTCGAGTCGTATCAGACATGTTTTGATAGTCACTAAAAACAGAGTTTCTATCATAAAGGCTGTACATAGATAATGCGAAAAAATCGACATTATTGGCATGTTTTGCTTGGTATGTAGGCTTTATGCTACACCCTATTAGCGTGCATAATATGAACAGCAGCGACAGCTTTTTCTTCATTATCAAATACAGTTAAATGCTTTACTACAGAGTAAAGTGATACAGCAAAATTTCAAGTATTCTCTTTCTATCTCAACTGTATATCTGGTGAAGTGTTTATTTCCCCATCACTACTTATTGTTGTAATCTTTTCATCAAGTAACATTATCGCTAAGCTAGTATGCGCAGCGTGACGAATAAACATCAATTTATAACCGTATTTAATTAAGCTACTTGCTGAAAATTTCTGTGCGATACTCAAGCGTTCCCATAATCCTTCTTGCTGACATTGTTGATGTCTTCTTTCAATCAATGGATCCCTAAACTGGCGGTCTTCCATGGCTGCTCTCAATGTTAATTTATGAAAAGTACTGTCATAAATTAAGCAAGCACTTTACATTCCAACTATAATTAACACGTAAAAATCAAAAGGTTAAAAAATTAAAGTTTACTCAAGTTCACTATTTGTAAAAATACCTGACAAAAAGGTAAAAAAAAGCCGGCTAAGCCGACTTTCTCATTAACTTAATGTTATTTTCGCAAACTTGCGTTTGCCTACTTGATAAACAGCTGTACTACCCGCTTGAATTTTCAACTTATTATCTACAACTTTTTCACCATCTATTTTCGCAGCTCCTTGCTTGATCATTCGCATCGCTTCAGATGTACTTGTTACAAGCCCTGCATCTTTAAGTAAATTTGCAATTGGTAACTCCCCTTGATCACTTGCAATGGTTTGCTCGGGCATATCATCTGGCATTGCACCTTTTTGAAAACGCTCGATAAAAGTTTTATGGGCTTTTTCAGCAGCCTCTTGATCATGAAATCGCGCAATAATTTCTTTTGCTAGTTCAATTTTTATATCTCTTGGATTAGCACCCTCTGCAACTTGTTGCTGATAGCTTTCAATCACATCAATAGATTTGAAACTTAACAATTGATAATAACGCCACATTAAATCATCAGATGTAGACATGATCTTGCCAAACATATCTGTTGGAGAATCTGTAATACCGATATAATTGTTCAGCGATTTAGACATCTTTTGTACGCCATCTAACCCCTCTAATAATGGCATCATCAATACTGTTTGTGGTCGCTTACCTTCAGATTTTTGTAATTCACGCCCCATCAATAAATTGAATTTTTGATCGGTACCGCCTAATTCAACATCGGCTTCAAGTGCTACTGAATCCCAGCCTTGTACTAATGGGTACATAAATTCGTGAATCGCAATCGCTTGTCCGTTAGTATAGCGTTTTTTAAAGTCGTCACGCTCCATCATACGCGCTACTGTCTGCCGTGACGCTAATTTCAACATACCGTCAGCACCAAGTTTATCCATCCACGTTGAATTAAATTCGACGCGCGTTTTTTCAGGGTCGAGTATTTTAAAGACTTGCTCTTTATACGTTTCGGCGTTTGCTAGTACATCTTCTTTAGTTAATGGTTTACGAGTCACATTTTTACCCGTTGGGTCACCAATCATACCGGTAAAGTCACCAATCAAAAATATAACCTCGTGCCCTTGCTGTTGGAACTGACGCAATTTATTGATCAGAACAGTGTGCCCTAAATGCAGATCTGGAGCTGTTGGATCGAACCCTGCCTTAATTTTTAACGGCTTGCCTGTTTTGAGTTTTTCAAGCAACTCATCTTCAAGCAAGATCTCCTCGGCACCGCGCTTTAATTCTGCAAACGCTTGGCTGACATCTAACATGGTTGGCTCCAATTTGGTGGTTTCAAAAAATAAATAAGGGCAGAATTCTACTGTAAATACGCAACAAGTTAAAACCCTATGATTGTTTATCCGTATAATATTTTGCTATAGTAACCGATGGATGTTGTAATTAAATTTGTAGTGAAGGCTGTATCCATTTGAAAAATATAAAAGATTTATATCTCTCCTTACCTAAACAGCACAAAGTTTTGCTTTCTGCTGCGAGCGTTTTGCTACTTTTTATCTTGCTTTTACCGTCTGAAAAGGCAACAGCGAGCCGTCAATCAGAGCATTCTTCATTAAAAATTGGTGAACGTTACCAGCTACCACTTCCTGCTGACACACAAAACGTAGATCTTTCTACAGAAATAGAGACGGAACAAACAACGCAAGAAAATGCGATTGAACAGCACAGCATCCCTCATTTAAGCTGGCACACCGCGAAAGTAAAATCTGGCGATTCGTTAGCAAAAATATTAAAAAGATTTGGCCATAACGCACAGGTAACTCATAAGGTGAGTCATGCAAAAGGTGAATTTGGCAAATTATTACGTAAAATTAATGTTGGTGACACGTTACAAATTGGCGAAAATGAAAATGGCGATTTAGTCGCATTAGAATATTCAATATCAAAAACTGAAACGTTATTTATCACTGACTCTGTACAAGGCTTTGTCGCTCGAAAAGAAAAGAAGTCAGTTGATACCATTGAGTTCACGGCGCACGGTACAATTAAATCTAACTTTTGGACCGCTGGCGTTAACGCTGGTTTAGATGACGCACAAATTATTAATCTAGCAAATATCTTCGGTTGGGATATAGATTTTGCATTAGACATCCGCGAAAACGATAGCTTTCATGTCGTTTATGAAAAGCGTTATGTTGAAGGTGAGTTTATTGGCACCGGAAAAATTTTAGCCGCAGAGTTCAACAACCAAGGTGATACCTTTCAAGCAATCCGTTATAAAGATGGCCGCTACTATACCCCTGATGGCAGAAGTATGCGTAAAGCTTTTTTAAGAGCGCCTGTGTCATTCAAATATATCAGCTCTAATTTCAAACCGAGACGCTTTCATCCGATCCAAAAGCGTTGGAAGGCCCACAGAGGTACTGACTACCGCGCAAGTACAGGCACCCCTGTTGTTGCTTCTGGCGACGGAAAAGTAACTCACTCAACTTACAACAAATATAATGGTAACTATGTGTTTATTCAGCACGGTAATGGCATTGTTACTAAATACTTACATTTTTCTAAACGTGCGGTTAAAAAAGGGCAACGCGTTAAACAAGGACAAGTTATTGGCTATGTTGGCTCAACTGGCATGTCTCAAGCACCACATCTACATTACGAATTTTTATTGAATGGCATCCATCGTAACCCACGAACTGTTCAGTTACCCGATGCTCAACCTATCGATAAAAAGCATGCAAATGAGTTTGCCCTTGTAGCGAAACAACGTTTAGCTGAATTAAATACTTCTAAACTCGCGTTAAATAATCTCGAATCGTCAGGTAACCAAGCGCCTTAACCATGCAACGCTATTATATCGGCATCATGTCAGGCACAAGTGCAGATGGTGCTGACTTAGCTTTAGTGGCTTTTGATGAAACAAAAAAAGGTCGTGAAAAAACCCAATTAATTGGCCATGTATTTCACCCTTATACCGATACATTACACTCTCGTGTTACCCGTTTATATCAGCCTAAAGGCGACAATATAGACCTTATGGCAAGCTTATCGGTTGAGCTGGCTCACTTTTATCATCAAGCAATCAATACGTTACTCGAAAAATATCGTATTACTCGTGAGCAAATTATTGCTGTTGGAAATCACGGACAAACCATTCGCCATCGACCAGAAAAGACCACCATTAATTCTGTGCCTTTTACGCTGCAAATCGGCTGTAATCAAACATTATCTTGCTTATCTGAACTACGTGTTATCGGTGACTTTAGAACGAAAGACGTTGTATTGGGCGGTCAAGGCGCGCCTCTTGTTCCCGCATTCCATCAATTTTTATTTGAAGAACGTGATAATGATACGTTTATTGTGAACTTAGGAGGTATCGCCAATCTCACTTACTTACCGAGTTCTAAAGAAAAAAAGTGCTTGGATTTGACACTGGGCCAGCAAACGCACTACTTGATGCTTGGTGTTACAAGCATTTGCATAAAAGGCATGATGAAGATGGGCACTGGGCAGCTTCAGGTAAAGTGATCCCTGAGTTATTGGCGTGTTTACTTGCTGATCCTTACTTCACTAAGCCTGCTCCTAAAAGCACCGGTCGGGAATATTTCACATTAGATTGGTTAGCGTTACAACTAAACCCTAAATGGATACCTAACGATATTCAGGCAACGTTAGCGCAATTAACAGCCACAACAATTGCCAATGAAGTAGATAAATTATCCCCGAAGAGTTTCGTATATTTATGCGGTGGTGGAATCAACAAATTACACTGTTATAAGTTATTAAAACAATAACTTAAACGACATACTGTCAATGATATTCATTCATTAGGCCTGAATAATCAAGCGTTCGAAGCGAGTGCATTTGCTTGGCTCGCCTACGCTTATGACAAAAAAATCTATAACCAGATACCCGATGTAACGGGGGCCTCAAGACAAACAATCTTAGGAATTGAATTTACCCCTTAACTTTGTATAGACCTACTTTTTTTTCACCATATAATAAATATCCCGCTGTAGAAAAAACATGCGCAACTTGTTCTTAAATTGAACTATTGCATTTATAAAGCGTCAAACAGTTGTGCTGCATTTATCAGCATTTGAGGAGGAAATATGGAGTTTAATGACATTCACATCGGCATGAAGTGTGGTAGTAAAAAAGGTAGTGGTACTGTCACTTGGATTGATGGTTCTACGCGTACCATTTATATTGCCAATACCGAAGACAATAATAGCTTTGAAGTGAATTTTGATGAGTTAATTGAAGATCCTCAAGCGCACAATAGAGAAGATACTTACTATTAATAATTTGCGCATATACCCAAATTATTAAAACCTCCTGAAAAGGAGGTTTTTCTTTTTCACGGCTAATATTTACAAGAACGTGCGCAGGTTAACCACTAGGCACGCATCACTTGACCTTATTATTGTTTGGCTTTTTCAACCATTGCACGAACTTCTGATAACAATGCCTTAGCATCATAAACAATGCCATCCTTGATCGTAAAATTCACACCGCCTTTTCTTGTCGGCTTATTATCGTCGCCTAACTGAAAGTGACCCGTTCCATACAATACCTTAAAGTTACGTAAAGGATTTTCAGCTACAATCACCATGTCTGCTTTCTTACCAACACGCAAAGAGCCAATCTCTTTTTCTAGTCCAAGCGCTTGAGCACCATTTATTGTTGCCGATTGAATAACTTCTAGTGCATTAAAGCCTGCTTCGCGTAATAACTCTAATTCACGCACATAACCAAACCCATATATTTTAAAAATATAGCCAGCATCAGAACCCGTTGTTACCCTGCCACCATGATTTTTATAATCATTGATAAATGTCATCCATTGTTGGTAGTTCTTCTTCCAAGCGATTTCGTCATCTGTCGTCCAATCAAACCAATAAGAACCATGGGCATATTTATTGGGTTGAAAAAATTCCCATAACGTTGGCAAGGTATACTCTTTGTGCCAGTCTGCGTTCATTTCGCGCATTAAATCACGACTCGCTTCATAAATCGTCATTGTTGGGTTAATGGTAAAATCTAACTCAATTAACTCGTCACGTACCTGCTGCCATTTTTTAGAGCCTGGTTTTGCTGCTTGTTGCCATAGACGGCCTGCCTCACCAAATCGGTTTTGTTCATCATTGTAGTTATAGTCTGGTGAATAGTCTTGAATACGCTGGTGCTCAAACAAGGCCTCTGGTAAACCATACCAATGCTCCATGGTTGTTAAACCTAAACGCGCTGAATCGATCACATTCATGTTTGTCACTTCCAACTGCGCATGATGCATCATAGAACCCAACGATTGATGTTTTGCTTCGGTTAACGCGGCTTCCATTATCGCTGGTGGAGCACCAAAAAACTTAATCCCTTTAGCGCCACGCTTAGCAATATATTTAACCCACTTTTTAGCCTGTTCAGGCGTAGTAATTGCTTGCTTATTCTCCATACCAAAACCTACATATGGAATAATTCTAGGGGCAGCAATTTCATTTTTTTCACTACGTTTAACATGATCCATCACCCAATCAACGCCATTAAAGCTACCTGGTTCCCTTACCGTAGTAATGCCATGTGCCAGCCAAAGTTTAAAGACATATTCCGCAGGAATATTGTCAGCACTTCCACCAATATGACCGTGCATATCGATAAAACCAGGCAGAATATATTGCCCAGAAACATCTAACTCAATATCGCCTTTTCGCGCTTTAGGCCGACCACCCTCTTTAATCGGTACACCTGGGTTACCAACACTAACCATGCGAACAATACGATCATTTTCGATCACAATGTCCATTGGCCCTCTTGCAGGTGCACCTTCACCGTTGACCACAATACCACCACGCAGAATTAACCTTTCATAAGGCCCTTGGCCTACTTTTCTATCTGGAGCTTTGTCACCTGCACCGGCAAACGCAAAAGTGCAGTAGAACGTAAAAAATAAAATAGTCAGTTTTTTCATTATTATTCTCTTTTGATTAAAACCTATGAATTGCTATAGACAGGGCTTTTCCCTACGTTAAAACAGCAAAGTCATATGCGCTAAAGAACTTTCAAAAGACTAACACAAAATTGATATCATGCTATCTTAATAGGATGATTACGCTGCTTACTGCGATGAACACTCCCCCCCAGTTAAGCACAATAGTAAGTTGTAACATACACAAGAGAATATTAAAGTAGCCACGCTGTACGCCTCAGAACATCATAGATCAAAAGAATAAGGACACTAATGACTAATAAATTTTTTCACGAATCATTCAAACCAAGGTTTTGCGACACAGATGCACTTGGCCACATTAACAATACGATGATCCCCATATGGTTTGAAGGTGCAAGAAACGAAGTATTTAAATGGTTCACGCCCGATTTGAATTTACAAAAATGGCGCCTAATATTAGCCAAAATAGATGCAACCTTTCATGGTCAAATGTATTATGAATATGAAATGGAAGTTAGAACTTATATTGGCCGAATTGGGAGTTCTTCCTTTGATGTTTATCAAGAGTTATGGCAACAAAATGAATTAAAAGCATCAGGTACAGCCGTCATGGTGCATTTTGACTATCAAACACAAAAAACAGCGAAAATTCCTACAGATATCGCTGGAAAAATGACGGAATATTTAAAGAACTAAAATTGGATCTATCGCATTGTAAAGAGCAGTGTTAGAATGGATCTCTTTTCTGTTAACCTAAATAAAACAACCGCTAACGAGAAAGTTACAATTGTTTTATTATCAACAACTTATTAAGTTGTACGAATTATAAAAGTGAGAGAATTACATGGCCAGTCGTGGGATAAATAAAGTCATTATTGTTGGCAACTTAGGGCAAGATCCTGAAGTACGTTTTATGCCAAATGGTAATGCCGTTGCAAACTTTACCGTAGCAACATCTGAAACCTGGAAAGACAAACAAACTGGCGAACAGAAAGAAAAAACTGAATGGCACCGCATTGTTATTTATCAACGTTTAGCGGAAATTGCCGGTGAATATTTGAAGAAAGGCTCAAAAGTATATTTAGAAGGTCGTTTACAAACACGTAAATGGCAAAACCAACAAGGCCAAGATCAGTACACCACTGAAATTGTTGCTAATGAAATGCAAATGTTGGATTCAAGAGGCCAAGGTCAAGGAGGCTATCAACAGTCTTCTTCGCAACAAGGCGGTGGATACCAACAACAGCCGGCAGCAGCGCCTCAGCAAGCCGCTTATCAGCAACCAGCGCAACAACAGCAAGGTTATCAACAAAAGCCAGCTCCACAACAGCAGCAAAGTTATCAACAGCCAGCGCAAAGTTCACCACAAGGTGGTTCGCAATCAGGTTATCAGCAGCAGCCGACACAACAACCTGCGCAGCAAGGCGGCTTTCAGCAACAAAATCAGTCAAACGCTAAGGTAAACCCTCAAGAGCCAACTATCGATTTTGATGATGACATCCCGTTCTAAATGATATAAAAGTACTTTTGTTAAGTTAATTAGAATTAAGCCCTTATTTATAAGGGCTTTTTGTTTTATTTTTTAATAATATTTAGGTAATTGACAGTATCGCGTTTATTGTAACCTAAAAAGAGCAAAGCCCCATTTTTATGGGGCTTTTCTATAGGTATTAGTCAGTCACATCCAACTCACGGTTCGAGGCTAATAATTTCTACCCGCGATATCGTTATTAAATGTTTCAATCGCACCTCTTTTTTGCATAGTAATAAACACTTGCTTACCTTCTTTACCACCAAAGGCGATGTTAGTAGGGTGCTTACCCGATAAAGTAACTGTTTTTATTAATTGACCACTTGGCGATAATACCGCAACCACGCCAGCACCATATCTAGCAATATACAGATTACCTGCCTTGTCGGTTCTCATGCCATCCATTCCATGGTCTTCAAAATGATGAAAAAGCGTTTTATTACTAATGTTTCCTTTAGCGTCTAGATCATATCGCCAAACATTTCGTTGCACACTTTCATTCACATACAAGGTTTTATTATCTGGGCTTACTTCAACACCATTTGTAGTGCCCATCTCTTTTTCCAATAATGAAGTTGAACCATCAGTATTAATACGCCAAAGATTACCTGAGTTTTCCGCCCAATTTGGGTCACTCGCAAACAAAATACCATTATCCATAATGGCGATATCATTAGGTTGATTCATCTGATCATTATGAGCATAAACCTTAACATCTTCGCTGTTTTTCTCTAACGCTAGAATATTATGGTTAACATAATCAGCAATATACATGGTTCCAGCTTTGTCGAAACGAATACCATTACCAATAGAGCCATCAGTTAATGTGATATGAATCACGGCATTGTTTCTTGCGGTAACTTTACCAATAGTGCCTTGTTTTTCGAAATTAACGGCATATAAGTGGCCAGATTGATCAACGGCAGGCCCTTCAACACCTTGAGTGAAGCTTTGCTCGGGCATCCAATCTGTGGTGTCTGTTCCTGCTGTACACGCTAAAGAACTTAAGAGAATAAATTTACCGATAACTAGCTGTTTATAATTCATATATATTAATTAAGTGACTGATTTTAATTAACGTTACCACAGTTCACGGTAGGCGGAAGTAACATTCAGTTATAAGGTAAGAGATTTTACTTATCAAAGGAAGCGTTTTAATAATCGATCAATTCTAGAAAAAGTCAGTCTCTTCATCATTTTTCTAGGTTTTTCAGGGTATTGTAGCTCTTCATCAAGCATACTCGCATCGGTGATTTTTCGGGTATTTTTTACGATATTATCAAGCTCTTGTGTAATAGTTTGCATCATCACTTTTTGGTGATCTTGCAATAAAATCGCATTTTCTAAATCAAGATTCCACGCTCTCGGGTTCAGGTTACTTCCGGTAAGTAAATGATATTTATCATCAACAATCATACCTTTAGCATGAAAAGTATGATCGCCATCCTGCCATACATGTATGTTTAACTTCCCTTGGCTGATATCTGCTTGATATTTTTTAACAAAACGACGTAACAATTTTTCATATAAATACGGGATAATACCAATCGTTGAAAAAGCATTTTCATCGGCAATAAAAAAATCATTCGCGACTTTATCACCTACGATAATTTTAACTGACACACCACGTTTCATTGCGAGTGTAATCGCTTTAATCATCTTTTTAGGTAAATTAAAATATGGCGTAATTAACACTACAGAACGGCTACTCTCATTTAATAGCGATAGTGATAAATCGTTTAAGGCATTATGCTTTTTGCCACAACCAAGTACAGGTGTTACCGAAAGTTCAGCTTGTTTGGGCTGCTTTGGAAGTTGATATTGTGCATGACGTAGCATTGAAAAAGTACGCTGGCTTAACTGTTTTAATTGTGATTTATCAACGACTGTTGATTCTAATAACGAGCTTGCTAAGCCTTTAGCGACTATTTTTGTGAGTAATAAATCACACATACTATCAGCTAAAGCTTTGCTCTGTATTTGATAATAACGATCTAAGCGATACTGTGAATGGTGATGTAAGTAAACATTATTAATGCTTGCCCCACTATAAAGCACCGTATCATCAAGAAACATGCCTTTAAGGTGCATCACTCCCATGATCTCTCGCGTTTTAACCCGTATACCGTAAAAGGCAATATCAACATCATATTTGCGACATAAAGCTTGGTAACTAACCAAATTACCGGCAGCTGTTTTATCGCCAATGCGTCCTCTGCGAGCTCTGTGGTCATCCACAATAATAGAAATAGATAAGGTAGGATTTTTTTGTTTGGCCGTAACAAGCTGCATCATTACAGCTTGGCCTGCTTGATCATTTTCAAGATATAACGCTGAAATAACAATGCGATTTTTCGCTTGAGCAATTAAGCCATTTAAAACAGCGGCAAACGCTTTTGCAGACGAGATAACATTAATATGTTTTTGTTGAAGTTCAATCGCATTTATTTGCATAAAATCTGTTGGCCACTAGAAATATTCAATGTGTGGAGTGTATTAACCTAACATGGCCAACGCAAGTTCTAGTGGCTGTAACCTCAATTCGTATGTAAACAATAAATGAGTTTATGATGTCAGCAGCATAAATAACAGTGACCCATGCTAGGTACGTCAATCCTAATAAGCGTTGTACTAAAACTATATTATACAGATATAGCAAGTGTTAGTGCTTGACGAATTGCCCGCTTGGCATCAAGTTCGGCTGCGACATCAGCACCACCAATAAGGTGGGTAGTTATATTGGCGCTTTTCAATCCATCATATAACTGCCTTTGTGGCTCTTGTCCTGCACAAACAATCACATTATCTACATCGAGAATTTTTGCTTTTCCCTCATGCGTAATATGTAACCCTTGATCAGAAATCTTTTCATACGACACACCGTTATACATTTTAACACCATTATTTTTTAATGTTGCTCGATGGATCCAACCCGTGGTTTTACCAAGACCCGCACCAACCTTAGAGGTTTTACGCTGTAATAGATAAATTTCTTTCTCAGTACGTGGATGAGCAGCATTTGATAACAATGCGCCTGCCTGATTATATTGTTTATCAACACCCCAGTTTTTCATCCAAGCATCTGCGTCATTCGACAAGCTATGTTGTTCTGCTAAGTAACAGCCAACATCAAAGCCAATACCACCCGCCCCAATAATGGCAACTTTATTTCCAACAGGCATTTTTTCTTTTATTACCTGTAAATAATTAAGCACTTTAGGGTGATCTGCCCCCTCAATAGACAAGTTTCTAGGCGTAATACCCGTGGCTAAAATCACTTCGTCGAATCCTTGTTTGGCGATGCTTTCAACCGATTGCTGCTCACCTAACACTAATGCAACATTATGCTTTTCCAACTGTACTTTAAAATAACGTAATGTTTCATAAAACTCTTCTTTGCCGGGGATTTGTTTGGCGACATTAAATTGGCCACCTATTTCATTAGCCTGATCAAATAAAGTAACCTGGTGACCTTTTTGCGATGCATAAACACTAAAGGCTAAACCAGCTGGGCCTGCCCCAATAACAGCTAATTTTTTAACTTTTTGTGCCTTTTTCAGCACAAGTTCTGTTTCATAGCATGCTTGTGGATTCACTAAACAAGACGCACGCTGTTGCTTAAATACATGATCTAAACACGCTTGATTACAAGCAATGCAGGTATTTATATGATCACTATGGTTAGCCGCCGCCTTGTTGACAAAATCAGCATCCGCCAAAAAGGGTCGCGCCATAGAAACCATATCAGCCTGCCCTTCTGCAAGCACTTTTTCTGCGACTTCCGGCGTATTTATGCGGTTAGTTGTCACCAACGGTAGCGAAACCTCTTGTTTCATTTTTTCGGTGATCCAAGTAAAGGCGGCTCTTGGTACTGAAGTTGAAATAGTAGGAATACGCGCTTCGTGCCAACCAATACCCGTATTAATGATGGTTGCACCTGCTTTTTCTATAGCTTTGGCCATCGTCACTACGTCTTGCCATTCGTTTCCACCTTCGACAAAGTCCAGCATAGATAAACGAAATATAATGATAAATTTTTCACCCACTTTTGCTCTAACCGCTTTAACAATTTCACAGGCTAATCTCATACGATTTTCAATTGAGCCACCCCATTCATCAGTGCGGTTATTAGTACGTATACAACTAAATTGATTAATTAAATAACCTTCTGAACCCATAATTTCAACGCCATCATAACCAGCCTTAGCAGCTAACTTTGCAGAATGCGCAAAATCTTTAATGGTTGACTTAATTTGTCTAACTGACATTTTGCTTGGCGTGAACGGATTTATTGGCGCTTTGAGTTTACTCGCTGAAACACTAAATGGGTGATAAGCGTAACGCCCAGCATGTAAAAGTTGTAAACATATTTTAGTCGGATATTTATGTACAGCTTCCGTTACTTTTTTATGCTTATTTACCTGCCAGAAATAACTTAATTGGCAACCAAAAGGGGCAAGTCGCCCTCGAATATTGGGGCTGATACCACCAGTGACAATTAAGCCCACACCACCCTTTGCACGCTCTTGATAAAAAGCAGCTAACTTATCAAAGCCGTTTTTTTCTTCCTCTAAGCCGGTATGCATAGATCCCATCAGTACACGATTCGACAATGTTGTAAAACCAAGATCTAAGGGTTGAAATATATGTGGAAAAGGTGATTTTTTTGGCATGATGCATCTCTTAAAGGTCTAACCAGTTGTTATAAGGTAGTAGCTGTTCGATTAAATTTCAAGCTTTATTTTGACACCTGTCAGATGTTATCTTTGTAATCATAAAAAAAGGGCTAACAACGCGTTAGCCCTTTTTAACATACTGTCTCGTTTAATAGAGATAATCTCTCAATGGTCTAAAACTTAAAGGTATAACTCACACCTAACACATCAGTATCATCAAACTGTTGATAGCTCGCTTCAATCGCTGACTGTTGATTAAACTGATATCCAATACCACCACCATAACCAAACTCCCATTCATCCTCAGAAACTGACTCACCAACAACTGATGCAGAAAGTTTTGCATTACCATAACTTGGCATTAAATACGCATACACTTGCTCATTAAGGGCAAACTGAACTTTTACATCGATAGCAACAAAGCGATCTAATTCAATATCTATCGTTGTATTGGCATAGCGAACACTATCATCTTGAATGCCTATGCCGTATCGTAATCCTGTGATCAAAGAGAACTTTTCTTCTTTATGTACGTTATAAGCGACTTCACCGACTAACGCCCCAAAATTGATGTCGTCATTTGATAAATTTGCATAGCCAACGCCGCCAGACCATTCAGCGGAAGCGGTAAAAGCACATAATGAGAATAATGAGGCTAATGTTATTTTTTTCATGGAATATCCTTTATAATTGATTTCTTCCCTTTGTAAACAATATGTTCTACTCAAAAGGACGCGCATTATAATGCCCAAAGCATGGAAAACAATTAAAAAGTTAACATTATTTTTACAAATCACGTTATCGGCTAATAAGTGAGCGACACAGCTTTCCTATGGATATCTCACAGAAAAAAACAGTTAAGCAAGCATTATTAGTTCAGCTAGCAAATGCTTTAGAAGCAGCAAAGCAGGCGGCTAAAAACGCCCATCTGGCAGCCATTGATGATCAATCAGTGGCTGAAACTCAATATGATACCTTAGCAATAGAAGCTAGTTACCTAGCTGAGGGGCACTCTCGCCGCGTAAACGAACTGTCGTTAGCCATGAGCCAAGTATCAAATTTGATTATTGAACCACATCACACGATAGCAATGGCGTCTTTAATACAACTTGCAAGCCAAGAGCATCACTACTTCATTAGTCCAGCAGGAGGTGGCTTAACGATTAAGGCAGACATTCAAACAACGATTATTATTACGCCTAGCTCCCCGATTGGTGCAGCTCTAATGGGCAAAGAAGAAGGAGATGAAGTGATTGTAAGTATTGGCGAAAACAACATGCATGATGAAATCATCAGCATAGTGTAATGACCATTATTCAATCACTCATCCAAGAAATACTATGATTATTCGCCAGTCGCAGCAAAAGTTAAGCTGCCATTTCCAACAATAACGGTAAACTCATTTTGTAAAAAATTTTCTTCTGTTGGACAATTATTCACTTGTGCTTTTAGTTGTAGTTTTCCAACGATTAAATGCTGATAAATGCCTGAACCGTTAACAAAATTAATATGCTCGATACCTGCTAAAGGAACACCGTTGCTACAGTATGCATCACCTTGTTCAGGTATTAAATAATCTCCATGCGAATATAGCGTGCCTGATTTATCTTGGTTAACCAGCGTATGGTTTAATGTGTGAGTTGACATATCCATCACGCCAGTAAATTCGCCTTTGATCACTAATCGTTTTCTAATGCGTTTTTTATCTTCTTTTGACAGGTCTTTCCAACCTTCACGTTTAAGTACCAACTTATATTTGCCGACTTGTCTAGGAGATTCTCCCATCGTTAAGCGGCTTACTTCCCTTGATGTACTATGGCCTGATACGGCAAGATACGTACCTTCTAATACACCCGTAAGTCTATCGGCTAATGCTGAAAACGAACTGAAAGTAATACAAAAAAGGCAGGTAATAAATAAAGATTTATAGGACATGACAACTCCTTGTTTTATTAATGTTATTCTGCTTCCTATTTGCAGTTACCTAACGGTACTGGATAACGAAAAATAAAACAAGAGTGAATATTACAATAGAACTATACGCTTTCTTTCTTAATGGGTGATTTCAACAATAATTTTATCTGCGCTAAATCTGCGATTTTATCGTCAATTTTCAAGTAAGCTACAGATTCAGAGTGCACTAAGGTAGCTTCAATAACCCCTGGGGAAACGACTAACTGGTTAACAACATCATTCGCTTCTTGTTCATTTGTTATCGTGGTAGAAAAGCTATAACTTTTTGATTTTTTAAGTGGTTTCATACCAATCGCAGCAATGAACCATAAAAGGCTAAAGCTAGCCATTATAAGAAAAATCATCGATTCACCAAAAGTTACAGCGATAGCTCCACCTAACAGCCCACCGGTAAAAGCCCCAAAAAATTGGCTACTCGAATATACGCCCATAACACTACCCTTTTGGCCTGCAGGTGCGATACGAGATAATAACGATGGCATGGTCGCCTCTAAATAATTAAAGGCGGTGAAAAACAGCACTACTAGCACTGTTAGAGTTACTAATGTTAAAGGTAAATACCAAAAAAACAGTAAAGATGCGCTTAACAATAAAACTGCACTCGCGAACATCTGTTTTTCTTTTTGCTTTCTAATAGCGAAGATCATAAACGGGACCATTAACAAGAACGAACCAAGTAGCGCCGGTAAATACAATTGCCAATGATCTTCTAACATTAACCCTGCTTGCACAAATTGTTTTGGTAATGTGACAAAACACGCTGTAAGTGCCATGTGCAAAATAAACACGCCAAGGTTTAATCGAAATAACTGAGGTTCACGTATGATTTTGCCTAGTTGCGCGGGTAAAGCAACATTATCTCCACGAGGCGCTTTGTTGACGGAAAACGGAACAATAAATTGGATCATCAACATGGCCGCAATTGTTAATAAAGCAATAAACCAAAATAGCCCAGACAAACCAAAAGATTCAGCCACAATAGGCCCTACAATCATCGCAGCGGTAAAAGATAAACCAATAAACATGCCGATGGTGGCCATTACTTTAGGACGCTGCTCTTCTCGAGTTAAATCAGCCGCTAATGCCAATACTGCGCTAGCAATCGCCCCCATGCCTTGCAATGCTCGCCCTAATACAACGCCATAGATGGTCTCTGACATTGCAGCAACAATACTACCCAGTAAAAACACCAACAAACCACCAAGTATCACCGGCTTTCGGCCAAATTTATCTGATAGCATGCCCATAGGTATTTGTAATAACGCTTGTGTTAAGCCATAAGCGCCTATCGCTAGGCCAATCCAAATTGGACTAAAACCGACTAACTGTTCACCATAAATTGCAAAAACAGGTAGGATCATAAAAAGGCCTAACATGCGCAAGCCAAACACAGCAGCTAATGAAAAAGCGGCTTTTTTCTCAATCTGATTTAATCCTGAGTGACCCATATTTACAACAAACTACCTGACTAGCTAACGAAAACCGCGCTAGTTTACCACGGCTATTCACGTAACAAAAATGGATATTATTAATGCAGTTCACCTGCAAGTTATGCCATAATGTTTGGCTGCGATTTACTGTTGGAACATTATGAGAAAAATAGAAGTTCGTGGTGCACGTACCCATAATTTGAAGAATATCAGTTTAGATCTACCAAGAGATAAACTTATCGTCATTACAGGCCTTTCAGGCTCTGGTAAGTCATCATTAGCCTTTGACACTTTATATGCTGAAGGTCAGCGACGCTATGTTGAGTCATTATCAGCCTATGCGCGTCAGTTTCTCTCGTTGATGGAAAAGCCCGATGTTGATCATATTGAAGGTTTGTCACCCGCTATATCAATAGAACAAAAATCAACCTCGCACAATCCACGTTCAACAGTAGGTACTATTACTGAAATATACGATTATCTCCGGTTACTCTTCGCTCGTGTAGGTGATCCTCGTTGCCCTACTCATCATCAACCTTTGTCGGCACAAACCGTTTCTCAAATGGTTGACAAGGTACTAGCGCTTGAAGAAGGTACTAAAGTGATGGTTCTTGCTCCTGTGTTACAAAACAGGAAAGGTGAACATGTAAAGCTATTAGATAATCTCGCAGCACAAGGCTATATTCGCGCCCGTATTGATGGTGAGGTTTGCGATTTATCTGATCCACCCACACTAGAACTACATAAAAAACATACCATTGAAGTTGTTGTTGATCGATTAAAAGTACGTGAAGACATTCAATTACGTTTATCTGAATCATTTGAAACGGCACTAGGATTAACAGCTGGCACAGCAAAGGTCGCCTTTATGGATGAACCTGACAAAGAAGAGCTGCTGTTTTCTGCCAACTTTGCTTGTCCGCATTGTGGCTATAGCATGCAAGAATTAGAACCTAGACTATTTTCTTTTAATAATCCCGCCGGTGCATGTCAAACCTGCGATGGTCTAGGCACTCAACAATTCTTTGATGCTAACCGCGTTATAACCAACCCTGAATTAAGTTTATCCGGTGGTGCAATTAGAGGATGGGACAAACGAAACTTCTATTATTTTCAGATGCTACAAGCACTTGCTGAACACTATAAGTTTGCAGTAGACGCACCTTTTCAGTCTCTCAGCAAAAAGCATCAAGATATCGTGCTTCGCGGCAGTGGCACAGAAGAAATTGAATTTAAATATATGAATGATCGCGGCGATATTGTCATTAGAAAACACCCTTTTGAGGGTATTCTAAATAATATGGATCGTCGATATCGTGAAACTGAATCTAATGCGGTTCGAGAAGAATTAACGAAATACTTAAACAGTCAACATTGTCCAGATTGTGATGGTTCACGTTTACGGTTAGAAGCAAGAAATGTATTTATCGACAATACGCCACTGCACCACATTACTGAAAAATCAACTGCAGACGCATTAGCTTTTTTCCAGGGATTACACTTAACCGGTCAAAAAGGGCAAATTGCCGAGAAAATTCTTAAAGAAATTAATGATCGTTTAGGGTTTCTCGTTAATGTAGGCCTCAATTATTTAAACCTTTCTCGCAGTGCAGACACATTATCGGGTGGTGAAGCACAACGCATTCGTTTGGCTAGCCAAATAGGTGCGGGTTTAATGGGTGTAATGTATGTACTTGATGAACCTTCTATCGGATTACATCAACGTGATAACGAACGCTTATTAGGTACGCTTATTCACCTACGTGATCTTGGCAACACAGTCATTGTCGTTGAGCACGATGAAGACGCTATCCGCGCAGCTGATCATGTTATTGATATTGGCCCCGGAGCTGGTGTGCACGGTGGTAATATTATCGCTTCTGGTACGGTAGATGATATTTTAGCGAGTGAAGAATCACTAACAGGAAAATATCTTTCTGGAAAAGAGAAAATAGCTATTCCTAAAAAGCGCACTCCTTTTGATAAGACACAAGTTGTAACATTGCTTGGTGCTAGTGGTAATAACTTAAAAAATGTTGATCTTACTATTCCTATTGGCTTGATGACTTGTGTTACCGGTGTTTCGGGCTCTGGTAAATCAACGTTGATCAACGATACGTTATATAAATTAGCCCATACGGCATTAAACGGAGCAACCACTTCTGAGCCATCACCTTATCAATCAATTAGTGGTTTAGAATTATTGGATAAAGTGATTGATATTGACCAAAGCCCAATCGGTCGTACACCTCGCTCAAATCCTGCTACCTATACCGGTATTTTTACCAATGTGCGTGATATCTTCGCTGGCACTCAAGAAGCACGTTCACGCGGTTATAAGCCAGGTAGGTTTAGCTTTAACGTTAAGGGTGGTCGTTGTGAAGCATGCCAAGGTGACGGCGTAATAAAAGTGGAAATGCATTTCTTACCTGATGTTTACGTACCTTGTGACGTTTGTAAAGGGGAGCGTTACAACCGCGAAACGTTAGAAGTAAAATATAAAGGCAAGAATATTCACGAAGTATTAGATATGACCATTGAAGATGCATTTGAATTTTTTTCTGCCATCCCTGCCGTTAAACGTAAATTACACACATTAATGGATGTTGGTTTAAGCTATATTAAATTAGGTCAATCAGCCACTACACTTTCAGGTGGTGAAGCACAACGGGTGAAACTTTCAAAAGAGCTGTCTAAACGTGATACGGGTAGTACACTGTATATTTTAGATGAACCAACCACGGGGCTGCATTTCCACGATATCAAAAAACTGCTCGAAGTCATACACCGTTTAAGAGATCACGGTAATACTATTGTGGTCATCGAGCACAACCTTGATGTGGTTAAAACTGCAGATTGGATAGTAGACCTTGGTCCAGAAGGCGGCTCTGGCGGCGGTGAGATACTGACAACAGGAACACCAGAAGAGGTTGCTAAACATAAAACCTCACATACTGCCCGTTTTCTTAAACAGCTTGTTTAGCGATTAATGTAATCGCTAAAACCCTAAAAAGCGAGCCTTGCTCGCTTTTTATCAATAAACAAACACTCTATTCTTGAAACACTTTTTTGATTTGGCTGGTAATACTTACGACGAACATCAAACTATCGTGAATAACCACATGTTTATCGCATCTAACCCATCTACTAATTCAAGCTTAGATAGAATATTATCATTAAAACTCACAGATAAATAACCATTAATAACAAGGACATTTTATGCCAACTAAACTGACTAAATTAGCTTTTAGCCTATCATTATTAGGTGCTTCTGCCATTACAAGTGCAGAGTCTTTTACTTTTGAAACAACCGTTAAACAGTCAACCGATACATTAGTTGTATTTCATGCTAAAGATTCTGCAACCAGTTCTTTTCAGGCATTCAATTCACAAACTAACGGTCAACTAGAAAAAGCAATTGCCGCAGCTGATTTTTCAGGTGATTATGGCTCCATGGTGGAAATTTTAGCGCCGACTAACCTTGATTTCCAACGTGTTATTGTCGTTGGCACTGGCGATAAAGCCTTATCTAAAGACAAAGCAACCAAACTTGGTGGTAATTTATCAGGTAAGTTAGAACAAAAACACATCAAAACCATCACTGTTGCCGCAGATAATGTAGGTGAAAACAATGCAGAAACTGCCGCCCTTATTGCTCACGGCATTAGTCTTAGAGCTTATCGCTTTGACGAATACCGTAAAGAAAAACGCCAAGAAAAATCTTTCTATTTTGACGTAAATAACGGTAGTGACACAACAAAAGCATATAAGCCATTAAGCAACATAGAATCGGGTGTATTTTTGGCTCGTGACTTAACCAGTGAAACCGCAACAGAGTTAACGCCAGTAGACTTTGTAAAAGAAGCGAAGAAGCTTAAAAAGCTAGGTGTAAAAGTTACTGTACTTGACCCTAAAGAGATTAAAAAACTTGGTATGGGTGCCTTAGAAGCTGTAGGCCGTGGAAGTATAGACGGTTCTCGTTTAGTTATCGCACATTATAAGAACAGCAACGATGCACCAATTGCTATAGCAGGTAAGGGTATCACCTTTGATTCCGGTGGTTATAATATAAAAACTCACAGTTCTATTGCACACATGAAAGTTGATATGGCTGGTGCTGCTGCAGCTCTAGGTACAGTAAAAGCATTAGCATTAAACGAAGAAAAAGTTAACGTTGTAGCCATTATGGCAATGGCTGCCAATATGGTTTCTGAAAACTCAGTAGCACCTGGCGATGTTTTACGTACTGCTGAAGGTCTAACCGTAGAGATCACAAATACTGATGCCGAAGGCCGTTTAGTACTTTCTGATGCGCTTTGGTATGCACGAGAGAAATATAATCCAAGTATTTTGGTTGATTTAGCAACATTAACAGGTTCAAAGGTTCGTGCTGTGGGTAATGATTATGCCGCGGTATTTTCTGAAGACGATGAACTAGTTAAACAACTTACCTTTGCTGGTAAGCAAGTCAATGAAAACTTATGGCGCTTGCCGCTAGGCTATGGCGATATGTTAAAAAGTAATATTGCTGATTTAAGAAATACAGGCACAGGTGGTCCAGGTGCAACAACTGCTGCTACGTTCTTACAACACTTCACCGGTGATGTAAAATGGGCTCACATTGATATTGCGGGTAACGCGTTAGCATCATCTAATAAAGGTGAAGTACCAAAAGGTGGCACAGGCTACGGCGTGCGTTTATTATCTGAATGGATTTTAAACAACCAATAAAGTTTTTGTTTGTTCCGCTAACAAGAGCACTTCGGTGCTCTTTTTTTGTTTTGTTGAAAACTACGAAATGGTTAGTTGACTTATTCATTAATGGTTTGTAGGTTAAAAAGTGCGCACTAAATGTTTTAAAAATAAAAATCAATTATACCAACAGGTATAAGTTACTTTAATTGCATGTTGGCAATCAACCAAGAAACCTGTAAGGCCATCTATAAAAACGTAAAAGGATTTAATTATGAAACAATTATCTACACTACTATTGATATTATTTTTTAGCTTCAACTCAGTACAGGCCAATAACATTAAAGTGCCAATGCAAGAACTTAATAATATTTATGCATTACAAGAGGATCGACAAAAGCCCAGTTTTCCTGCGTTATTTATTTACGACACGCAAAATGAACGTTATTTAACACAACAAGAAGTATTAAATTACCTAAGAATTGCTACAGAAATAGAATTTACCGATGATATTTTGGCATTCATTAGGCTTTATGCAAAGCCCGTCATCAAACGAAATGTTTCAATTGAGCAAATATCTAACGTCACCAATGCAATTGAATTTAACACACCTTATGTGGCTTTTTATCACAATATCACGAATGCTATGTGGAAACGCGCCGATGAAGGAGATAAGTATATTCGAGGACAATCGAGATTAATTGAAATACTGGAATCGGCCGACAATATACAAGTTTATACATTCATGTAAGATTAAAGGGGTCAGGTACATTATTGTTAATTGTACCTGACCCCTTTAATCTAAAAGTCAAAAAATACAAACCGACTGAATACAACGCGCACAGCAATAAACGAAATAGACTAATAACAATAAGTAGTCGCTCGTTGTAAATTATTTTTAATTCAAGTGTCGGAAATTTGTTTATTCGAACGTCTTATAAGGGAAGCTAGATAATAATCTAGTCACTATCTAATAATAAGGAGTGTAAAATGCAATATTTATGTTTAATCTTTGAGGCCGAGTCACTTGCTTCTCAGCGCGATGATCAAGCCAACCAAGCACTGTTTGCAGACTATCATAAATTTACAGAAGAGATTGAAGCAACTGGCAACCACATCGGTGGTGAAGCGTTAATGCCAACCGAAACAGCAACAACTGTTCGGGTAAGAAATGGAGAAACCCTTCTTACCGACGGACCATTTGCTGAAACAAAAGAGCAATTAGGCGGTTATTACCTTATAGAAGCGGCTTCTTTAGATGAAGCTGTAGAGATTGCTTCCCGGATCCCATCCGCGAAAGATGGCTGTGTTGAAGTTAGGCCAATTATGGTTATTGAATAATTTGATAATACAAGAATGTATCACCACTGCCTACGGAACCGCATTAGCTGTTCTCGTTAGGCAGTTAGGTGATCTTGATCAAGCACAAGACTCTCTTCAGCATGCATGTGAGAAAGCACTTACCCACTGGAAGGATTCAATACCTAACAACCCTAAGGCTTGGTTAATAAGTGCAGCCAAAAATTTTGCTATTGACTCTTGGCGAAAACAAAATAGATTTGAACCGCATCGTTCAAGCGTAACATTCACCATTGAACAAGCGTATAATTTCGAAGATGCGACCTTAAGCCTTATTTTTACATGTTGTCATCCTACTATTGCGATTGACAATCAAGTGGCTTTAACGCTCAAGTTTGTTTTTGGATTTGATGACAAAACAATTGCTTCAGCTTTACTCATTCCACATAAGACACTTGAACAACGAGTTACTAGATCAAAAAGGAAAATCAAGAATAATAATTTTGATTTTAGCTTACCCTCAGCTAAACATTTAGAAGCAAGAATTTCTGGTGTTTTAAAAGTGATTTATCTGGTATTTAACGAAGGTTATTATTCAAATTCTGGCTCCAAATCTTTTGTTAGTTTACTATGCAAACAAGCAATCGATTTATTATCGTCATTATGTAGAACATTTCGTGGCAAGCCCAATGCACTTGCTTTACTAGCTTTAATGACTTTTTCTTATGCTAGAATACCAGCAAGAAATGAACACCATTTTATCTCATTAGAAATTCAAGATCGCTCCTTGTGGAATAAAAAGCTCATTAACAATGCTGATATTTTATTACAGAAATCACTGATGTTCGGTACGGTATCAAGTTACCATATTGAAGCAGCCATTTCAGGCCTTCACTGTCAATCATCGAACTTTCAAAACACAGACTGGCAACAAATCTCGTTACTATACTTAAAGCTCAGAGAATATAATCAATCACCGGCAGTTGTCGTTAATCATGCTGCCGCATTATTAATGAATAAGGAAGTCAATAAGGCTAAAATCCAATTAGCTTCGATAGAGCAACTAATGAAAAATTATTTGCCATATTATATGGTTTTAGGAAAATCCTTTGAGCTTGAACATAATGCAACACAAGCGATAAACGCTTATCACAACGCTTTAAAACTGAGTAAAAACCGGATCGAACGTCAACTCATTATAGATAAGATAACTAGGCTAAATGCCTAAAAACATCCCAATTAATACTCTATTCTTTACCTACTTCCATATCACAGCTATTTATTGATCAAAATAATAGCGAATGGATTTTTTAGAAATTAAAGGGGTCAGGTACATTATAAGTGACTGAAGCATCAATGGAAAAGTTATATTAATTGTACCTGACCCCTTTAATCTCGGAACTCCGGGAAGCTGCCAGAACTTAAATGCAAAAAAGGCCGCTGACGCGACCTTTTTTAGGTGTTCGATGTGAACTAGATATCGATATTAGTCGATGATCTTAGAAACAACACCAGCACCTACTGTACGACTCTCAGCTTCGTCGCAGAGCTCCT
>NZ_MKQD01000059.1 GCF_001913705.1 Thalassotalea sp. PP2-459
GTTCTCCTGAATAACCATTCTTTGCAATCAATGCCTTGCCTCTAACCCTTTTATTTCTCGCTAAGTGACTAAATATTTAATTGAGTTGGTATAACAAGGTGAAATAGATGCCATTTTAAAAACATACGATAGGGCGCTATCAATTGCGAGTAATACTGGCTAACCGATGCTTACCTGTTTAACATATTGAATTAATGTAAATGGATATAATAAAGGAGAGGTTATGCATAGCGTTTATGTTAGCCTTGGCAGTAATATCAACCGTGAATATCATATAACCCGCGCGCTCGATGCGCTCGATAAACATTTCGCGTCACTGAGAGTTTCCCAAGCATATGACTGTGAACCTGTGGGCTTTATCGGTGATAACTTTTTAAATTTAGTGGTGGGTTTTGACTGCGATTGTGCAATTGCTGAGATCACCACTATTTTGAGAAAAATAGAAGATGACAATGGCCGAGTAAGAGCAGGGCCTAAGTTTTCCTCTCGAACCTTAGATATTGATATTCTTACGTATGATGATCTTATAGGCGATTTTAACGGTGTTACATTACCGCGTGGCGAAATTACCGAAAATGCTTTTGTACTGTTGCCTCTTTCAAATATTGCGCCGAATGAAGTACATCCTCAATTACAGAAAACCTATCAACAGCTCTGGCAACAGTATGATAAACAGTATCAAAAATTATCGGCCATAGAGTTTAATTGGTAACCGAAAAAATAATCGTTAAACAGATAGTGCTGCATAGATAATATTGCTTTAATACAACACTTAACGTGTTTAGTAATTTAAATTCAATATTTTTATCATTAATAGGTGAACCCTAAATTGCCTTTATACGTATATACTTACGATTAAAAAGAATAAAAAACAGGTCAGGTTTATGAACAACAATGCCATTATTACTATTACCAATTTACGGTTAAGAACCTTTATTGGCTTTAATGAAGAAGAGAAAAACAAACAACAAGACATTGTTATTAATGCAGAGGTACATTACCCGGTTAGTAAACTCTGTTTAAATGATAGCGTTGAAAGTGCACTAAATTATAAAACAATTTGTAAAGATATTATTAACCACGTTGAAAGTGGTCGTTTCTTATTATTAGAAAAATTAACCAGTGATGTATTAAATATTTGTGTTAATCACCCGTGGGTGAATTATGCAAAGGTTACCATTGATAAACCCCATGCGTTACGTTTTGCGGATTCGGTGTCGCTTACTTTAAGCTATCAAGCAGAGGAAGGGGGCATATTATGATCAGCTATGAAGCAGCGTTAGTTCGAGATACGTTAATTGCCAGAGGTTTAGAAACGCCCATGGTAGTCACTGAGTTAACTAGCGAAGAAAAATACACACGTCTAAAAGGCTTATTTACTGAGGTGGCTAACACGATTGGTTTAGATTTAACTGATGATAGCCTTGCTGAAACGCCGCATCGTATTGCTAAAATGTATATTCATGAAGTTTTTTCAGGTTTAAATTATGAAAACTTTCCTGCCATTTCAGTTATAGAAAACAAAATGGCTGTTGATGAAATGGTGAAGGTGACCGATATTAATTTAACGTCAACGTGTGAACATCATTTTGTGACGATAGATGGCTTAGCGCAAGTTGCCTATATTCCTAACAAAAAGATTATAGGTTTGTCGAAAATTAATCGAATTGTGCGTTTTTTTGCTCAAAGACCTCAAGTGCAAGAGCGTTTAACGCAGCAAATATTGGTGGCAATACAAACATTAACGGAGACAGATAATGTTGCTGTATCGATTAATGCGACACATTTTTGCGTTAAATCTCGAGGTATCATGGATGTGAATTCTAAAACTACCACTACCGCTTTAGGCGGCATATTTAAAACAAATCCTCAAACACGTGCGGAGTTTTTATCGTGAGCCAAGTTGTCTTAATTACTGGAATTGGTAAACGATTAGGTTTAGCGCTAGCAAGTCATTTTTTAGCACAAGGATATCAAGTCATTGGTACTTATAGAACAGCGTACCCTGTGCTAGATGAACTAAAACAACAAGGTGCTGATCTATATCAAGTGGATTTTTACCAACAAACACAAGTAGATAATTTTATCGCACAGCTTAAACAAAAGTATACCTCGCTGCGAGCCATTATTCATAATGCTTCTGATTGGTTACCTGATAACGCGCAAAAGGAGGATGTGCAGTATTCTGCTGCTGACATTATGCAGAAAATGATGACAATTCATGTTGGTATTCCTTATCAATTAAATTTAAGATTAAAAACGTTATTGAAAAACTCAGATATCGGCGGGGCAGACATCATCCATTTAAGTGATTACGTCGCGGAAAAAGGCAGTAAAAAACATATCGCTTATGCGGCAAGTAAAACGGCAATGAATAGCTTAACCTTATCTTTTTCTGCGCTGTTAGCGCCTGAAGTTAAAGTGAATTCAATTTCTCCCGCGTTATTGAAGTTCAACGAAGGTGACGATGATGCCTACCAAAAAAAGGCGCTTGCAAAAGCACTGCTGCCTAAAGAAGGTGGCTTTGATGAAGTAATACAAGCCGTTGAGTTTATTTTTAATAGTCAATTTATGACGGGCAGAAATATGCAATTAGACGGTGGTAGGCATTTAAAATAACCGCTAAGCCGCTACTATTTTACCTTATTCGTTGTTAAGTACCACTTCAGGATATTTCATATGGATTATTTATCAATAAATAGAAAAGCGTGGGATGATCGTACCGAGATTCACGTAAATTCAACGTTTTATGATGTTAATGCCTTTATAAGCGGCAAGTCTTCACTGAATGAAATTGAGCTTAACCAAGTAGGTGAAGTTAAAGGGAAGTCATTATTACATTTGCAATGTCATTTTGGTTTAGACACATTGTCGTGGGCCAGAAAAGGAGCGATAGTCACCGGGGTTGACTTATCTACCAAAGCCATCGTGCAAGCGAATAAACTCAACAATGAACTTGGCTTAAATGCGACTTTTATAGCTTCAGATATTTATCAATTTTCTGATGAAAATACCAAAAAATACGATATTGTGTTTACTTCTTATGGTGTGCTCTGTTGGTTACCTGATCTTGATCGTTGGGCGCAAACGGTAGCAAAAGCATTATTGCCAGGTGGTGAACTCCACTTGATAGAGTTTCACCCAACAATTGATTTACTGACTGGCTATTCATATTTTCCTCGAACAGAGCCTGATGTTGAAGCTGAAGAAACGTACACAGAAAATAGTGATGGTATTAAATCTACGATAGTGACTTGGCCACATGCATTCAGTGAAGTGATAAATGCATTGATATCTGCTGGTTTATTTATTGAGCAAGTAAATGAGTTTCCTTATAGCCCTTATAATTGCATTGAAGATTTAGAATATGTTGCTGATCAAGGGTATCAGTTGCTACATAAAGGCCAACAAGTACCATTAATTTATGCAATAAAAGCGCGTAAATTAGCATAAATTTTTGATGGTTTGGGCGTCCTAATCGTTTAATGTAATCAAATTTGGCTCTTGTAAGTTGTCTTTTTATGTCGGATTTTTTTACAGTCTTGGTAGAGTACGGAAGGTGTATTTATCTAAGTGATTGACTCTAGTGGTTTTTATTTTTAAGGTGTGATTTTTTCTTTTGTACTAAAGTACAAATTTAACTTTTATACACTACAAAAAAGCTGTAAAGGAAAATATAATGTTTTTAAAAAAAATACTGACTACTTCATTGCTTGTTTTAGCGTCTACGAGTGCAACTGCAAATGTTATTTACCAAGAAACGTTTGATGGTAATGGTAATACTTGGAACGCGGTAGATAATAGTGCTGATGTAGGGGTGACATTCAGGTGCTATTTATACCCAATTTGGTGGCTATAGCGACACTTTTGGAAACGGCTTTACGACGAGTCTAGATATATATTTAGATATAGACGCATGGGATATCGGCCAAGGGTTTGATTTTACTTCAGCGGTAAACGATCAGGCGGGTAATCATCGTCGTGATTTTATTTTTCATGCGGGTAAAACAGCCAAGAATGGCTTTGTAATTAACAGTTCAAATAATGCTGATTTTATTTATAACGAATATAAATTAATTTCAGATAACAGCTTTTTCACTGTAGGTTCAAGTGGTTGGTATACTTTTGAACATAACTTTTATGATCTCAATGGCTTTTTAGCGGTTGATTTTAACGTATACGATAACAATCAAGGGCTATTATTCAGCGAAACGCGTTCATCAACTGCTGATGATATTGCAACGACAATTGGTGGCAATCGTTATGGTTGGTTTACTTATACCAATAATAACTTAACCATTGATAATGCAACATTAACTAGAGCTGACCTTGCGGCAGATATTCCAGAACCGTCTACGTTAGCGTTATTAGCACTTGCTCTATTAGGTGGCGTATCACGCCGCTTGAAAAAATAGAATACTTTGTAGAAACCTATTTTGAAAAAAGGGCAAATTTTGTCCTTTTTTTATAAGTGAAAATCACAATACTGGTTAGGGTCTGTTGATCTTTCGCGTTTATTTTTACAGCAGTTTATGGGGATTTAGACAAGGCATTGCGATTAATGTGTGGTTATTCCACATGAAAAAGCAATAACGACGTATAAATGACAAAAAACGCTGCCCTTTGGGCTGACGGATCCCCATTTTTATATAACTGAACATATTTGATAATAAGCTAAAAAGTTTTCTCGACTTTTCTGTAGATAGTGATTTTTAATTT
>NZ_MKQD01000060.1 GCF_001913705.1 Thalassotalea sp. PP2-459
CTCAGTAGTGAAATGCAATAGCGCCGATGGTAGTGTGGGAGTTCCCATGTGAGAGTAGGACATCATCAAGCTTCTATTAAGAGAAACCCGTAGCATAAGCTACGGGTTTTTTAACCTTTAATGGTTAAATAATTAGTAAGTTGTTTAACCATTAAAGGTTTTTATCTGGTAACCATAGCATTGTAGAACCACCTGACTCCATGCCGAACTCAGTAGTGAAATGCAATAGCGCCGATGGTAGTGTGGGAGTTCCCATGTGAGAGTAGGACATTACCAGATTCTTATTTAAGCCCTTGTCTAGCGACAAGGGCTTTTTTCGTTTACAGTAGTTTTATTTTATTTATCTATGTTTAAACCCACATTAACTTGGCAGAATGCTAAGAAAAAAGCTGAAGTGATACATCAGATCAGATCCTTTTTTTATCAAAGGGGGGTTGTTGAAGTAGAAACGCCTTTATTATCACAAGGTACAGTGACAGATAGATACATAGAAGCTTTCTCCACTCAACCTAATGCTACTGCGCCATCACCAACTTATTATTTACAAACTTCGCCAGAATTTGCAATGAAGAGGCTTTTAGCTGCGGGTTACAAAGATATTTATCAACTATGTAAAGCTTTTAGAGATGAAGAGCAAGGACGGTATCATAATCCTGAATTTACTATTCTTGAATGGTATCGCGTTGGTATCGATCACCGTGAGTTAATGCAAGAAGTTGATGCTTTATTAATGTCAGTATTAGCTTGCAAGTCATCAGAAATTATTACTTATAGAAATATTTTTATTAAAGAGTTAGCAATCGATCCTTTGACGGCAACAACAGAGGAGTTGAAACGTTTGCTTTATGAAAAAGGTGTTGAAGGTGAATGGATTGTAAATGAAATCGATAAGGATATTTTGCTACAGGTGTTATTTTCTGAATGTATTGAAAAAAATATTGGCCAAGATAAGCCTTGTATCGTGTATGAATTTCCTGCATCACAAGCATCCCTTGCCAAAATTTGCCAAGAGAATCCTAAAGTCTCTGAACGGTTTGAGGTGTATTTTAAAGGTATTGAGCTCGCGAATGGTTTTCATGAGCTATGCGATGCTACAGAGCAATTAGTTCGGTTTAAACGAGATAATATCCACAGAGTTAAAGAAGGAAAAGATACTAAACCGATTGATAAACGCTTCATAGAGGCTTTAGAGTCAGGCTTACCCAATTGCTCAGGGGTCGCATTAGGTATTGATAGACTTTTGATGATTGCGTTAGGTTTAAACCATATTGAAAAGTCGATCTGTTTTATGTTTGATAATGCTTAATAGTTTATATTGTGACAATGTATCATGTGTGATATTATCTCATTAATTACTTAGGATAAGGTTAAGCTCATTGTGTTAGATAGAATTGGTATTACAGCGACATCTTTATGTGCATTGCATTGCATATTGCTGCCTGTTATTTTACCAGCACTTCCTTTATTGGGGTTAAGCTTCTTAGCTGACCATACTTGGGAGCATGTATTTTTACTTGTAACGGGTATCCTTGGTTCTATTGCCATGTTTTCAGGGTTTAAACGTTATCACAAAAGGTTATATCCATTTTATTTACTGATTTTAGGCCTAGTAATTTACTGGATGAAGCATGATTTTTCTGAACAAGCTCAACCTTTCTTCATCATAATAGGAGCAACATTAATTGTTGCAGCCCATGTGATTAATCTGAAGCTTTGTAATAATTGTAAACGCTGTGATGAACATGGTTGCTCAAGCTAGAGCTTGAATTTAAAGTTTTAAATCTTTTAACTTCCTAGTTAGTGTATTTCTGCCCCAACCAAGTTTTTTTGCCGCTTCTTGTTTATGACCATTGGTTACTTTTAGGGCTGCTTGTATCATTATTTTTTCAAATTCCGGCAGCGCTTCTTCTAATAATCCATTTTCTCCTGAAGATAACTTTTCATTAGCCCATCGTTTAAGTAGTAATTGCCAACTTACACCTTCAGCATCGTAGCTGATAGCTTCTTGAGTGAGTTCGCTAGGTAAGTCTTCTAGGTGAATTTCTTTACTACTTGCCATAACAGTTAAAAATCGGCAAATATTTTCAAGTTGTCTGACATTGCCTGGCCAATCAAATTGCTTAAGGTATTCAACAGTAGGTCTGTCTAATGTTTTAGTTTCAACGCTTAGTTCAATAGCGGCATGTTTAAGAAAGTGCTCACACAGCTGCGGGATATCTTCTCTACGCTCACGTAAACTTGGAATATGAATTCTGATAACATTTAATCGATGGAACAAGTCTTCCCTAAAGTCACCAGCACGAACTTTATCTTCTAAATTTTGATGAGTCGCCGCAAGTATACGAACATCTACTTGAATAGGGGAGTGACCACCTACACGATAGAATTGCCCGTCGGCTAATACCCTTAATAACCGAGTTTGAATATCTAGCGGCATATCACCAATTTCATCAAGAAATAAGGTGCCATTATGCGCTTGTTCGAATCGCCCTTGTCTTACAGAATTCGCGCCAGTGAATGCGCCTTTTTCGTGTCCGAATAATTCTGATTCGATCAAATCTTTAGGAATTGCCGCCATGTTAAGTGGAATAAAGGGAGCTTTTGCTCTCGGACTGTGCATATGTAATGCATGTGCGACAAGTTCTTTACCTGTTCCTGACTCCCCATTTATTAAAACACTAATACTAGATCGAGATAAACGTCCTATAGCGCGAAAAACTTCTTGCATGGCAGGTGCTTCACCAATAATGCCAACAGCGGCTGAGCTGGGTGCATCTTGGCGCGTTTTCGCTTTTACTTCGTGTGCATGAGCCAAGGCTCGTTTGCTTAATGCAAGTGCCTCATCAATATCGAATGGTTTTGGTAAGTATTCGAATGCCCCACCTTGATAAGCATTAACTGCGCTATCTAAGTCTGAGTGCGCGGTCATAATGATCACAGGAATATCTGGAAAACGTAGATTGATATCATTTAGTAATTCCATGCCATCGATATTAGGCATGCGAATATCAGATATGATCACTTCGGGTTGACCGTGATCTAGAGCAGTTAACACATTTTCTGCACTATCAAATGACGCGGAACTGATATTTGCATTTGCAAAGGCTTTTTCTAATACCCAGCGGATGGAACTGTCATCGTCTACAACCCAAACTTGTTCTGTAATCATGGCGTTTTATCTTCTGAAATTGGTAATAAAATAATAAATTCGGTATGACCCGGGCGGCTAATACAGGAGATTTTCCCTTTGTGTTGGTTAATGAGCGTTTGTGAAATGGCAAGGCCTAAACCTGTGCCGTTAGAGCGTCCTGAAACCATAGGATAAAATAAGGTGTCTTGAATTTTACTTGGGATACCAGGCCCATTATCGATAATGCTAATTTGTGCTGCAAGTTTAATACGACGGCCATTAATGGTTTTATTACTGGCAGCTCGCGTTTTTAACCGTACAACACCACTTTCGCCGATAACTTGAATGGCATTACTGACAATATTTAGTAACGCTTGCTGTATTTTATCAGCATCAAAGTTTATATCCGGTAACGAGGGGTCGTAATCTTTAATAATTTTGATGTTGTTGGGGTTATTGAAACTAATTAGCTGAGCAACTTTTTCTAAAATAAGGTGAATATTTTGACTATTAAAATTTGGTAATTGATTAGGGCCTAGTAAGCGATCAACTAAATTTGTTAACCTATCTGCTTGTTCAATGATCATTGCCGTGTATTCTTGTTGCTCTGGCGTAATTTCTTTATTTAGCAATTGAGCAGCACCTCGTAAACCACCGAGTGGATTTTTTATTTCGTGTGCTAAACCGCGAATTAAATCACGCGCAGACTCCCACTGCTGATGCTGAAATGCTTCTTCACTAATTTGCTTCTGCTGATCGATTTGTTTAATTTCAAGTAATATAAACGGAGCATTATCTAAGGAAAATGAGGACGCTGTTAGTTCAACGGTGATTATACGTTTATCAAAAAACTCTAAAACAACATCACTATCACTAAACTCTTGGCCAGAGGTCAACAATTGTTTTAAACGTATACTACTGATAGGGCTATTAAAAAAAACATGTTGTAAACTTTGATTGCGCAACTTGTTAAGGCTTTTAACCAATAATGCTTCGGTCGCTGGATTTGCGTATTGAATATTTAATTGGTTATCAAGCACAATCACAGCTGTTACCATATGATTAGGTAAATTCTGTTGATAATATAATTTTGCGGTTGCGTCTATTTTTTTTGTACTAGGCATAAAACCTCTATGCACTAAAATGGTGCGAATATTTTTTAGTGTAAAGTTAAAACCTATTTATTGCACGATTATATCGGCTAATTAGCGCTTATTTTTGAAGCTCTGTGCATATAAAAGGTTATTTGCTTAGACGATGCAATAACCTTGCCTTTCTCATTAAGAAGGGATAATTTTAATTGATGTTCACCCCTGTCAATATTAGACAGCCTAAACTGAGCATAGCTTTGCGGAAAGTTATGAGGTTTATTATCGAGTAAAAGTTGAATGGTGTGCCCTTGCTTGAACAGTGGTTTTATTCTACCTTGCACCAAAAGAGAACCTGTATTGTCTCTAATTGTTTGTTTATTGCTAGGTTGAGTAATTTCGACATTGAATTTATCTTCAATAACCTTAGGTTTTATATCCAGAATGGAGGTATCTACATGGGTAGAGATAATGTTTTTCTCTTGCACCTCAACTTCTTCAGCGCCGGGGCGTGGGGTATCTGAATAAACGACTTTACCAGATTCATCAACCCAAACATAAACCTTAGTAGATGCAGCATTGGCTGCTTGTAGACAAGAAATACAAAAAAGTAGAGCACATATTAAATAGATATTTTTCAATGTGTGCTCCTTATAAATAAATCGATTACCTTTTAATCTATCTAAAAAATATCAAATTAGCTACAAAAAAGCTCACCGAAGTGAGCTTTTTCTTTAATCTCAGTGAATTACTGATTAAACACTGTAATACATTTGGAACTCAACTGGATGAGTTGTCATATTAAGAGTTTCAACTTCTTCACGTTTCAAGCCGATATAAGCATTAATCATATCGATGTCCATAACGCCACCAGCTGTTAAGAAATCATTATCTGCTTCTAGGGCATCTAGCGCTTCTTCAAGTGATGAAGCGACTTGTGGAATAGCTGCTGCTTCTTCTGCAGGTAAGTCGTACAAGTCTTTGTCCATTGCATCACCAGGGTGAATTTTGTTTTTAATACCGTCTAGACCTGCCATTAGCATCGCTGAGAATGCTAAGTAAGGGTTAGCTGTAGGATCAGGGAAACGTGCTTCAATACGACGTGCTTTCGGTGACGGCACCACTGGAATACGAATAGATGCTGAGCGGTTACGTGCTGAGTAAGCAAGCATTACAGGCGCTTCAAAACCAGGTACTAAACGTTTGTATGAGTTAGTTGAAGCATTAGTAAATGCGTTTAATGCTTTAGCATGCTTAATGATACCACCGATGTAATAAAGTGCAGTTTCAGAAAGTCCGCCATATTTATCACCAGCAAAAAGGTTCACGCCGTCTTTTGCTAATGATTGATGAACATGCATACCAGTGCCATTGTCACCTACGAGTGGTTTAGGCATGAAAGTCGCTGTTTTACCGTAAGCATGTGCAACGTTATGAACAACATACTTGTAAATTTGTACTTCATCAGCCTTTTTAACCATGGTATTAAAACGACATGCGATTTCGTTTTGACCAGCTGTGGCTACTTCATGGTGATGTGCTTCAACAACTAAGCCCATTTCTTCCATGACTAAACACATTGCTGAACGTAAATCTTGTGAAGAATCAACAGGTGCTACTGGGAAGTAACCACCTTTTACACCTGGACGATGACCAGTGTTGCCATCTTCATAAGAAGTGTTTGAATTCCATGCTGCTTCTTTATCGTCGATTGAGTAGCTTGCACCGCTCATGTCTGCTTTAAACTTAACATCATCGAATACGAAAAACTCTGGTTCAGGACCAATAAGTACTGTGTCTGCTATACCTGTAGAGCGCATGTATTCTTCAGCGCGATGTGCCACAGAACGAGGATCACGGCTATAACCTTGCATTGTTCCTGGTTCAACGATGTCACAACGGATGTTTAAGGTAACTTCTTCTGTGAATGGGTCTAAAACAGCAGTAGATGCATCAGGCATTAATACCATGTCTGATTCGTTAATGCCTTTCCAGCCTGCAATTGAAGAACCATCAAACATTTTTCCATCTTCGAAGAAGTCTTCATCAACTTGATGGTACGGTAATGAAACATGCTGTTCTTTACCTTTTGAATCAGTAAAACGTAAGTCAACGAACTTAACGTCATTTTCTTTGATTAAGTCTAATACTGCTTGTGACATGAGTGTCTCCAGTGAAATGAACAAAATTAATATAAATGCTTGTACCGCATTTTGCTTTGCTAGGGTGTAAGCTAAAAGTGTGCCAAGCGATAACTGACTGTAATATAAGTACTTTAATAAAAATAAGTTTTGCTATTGCACCAATATGATCCGTACATTGCATCTGTATGGTGCAATAGCAGTGTAAGAGACAATGTGTTATTTTTCTAGCAAATGAAATTTATATTTCATTATATTTTCATTGTTAAGGAGACTGCTGTACAATACGCGCCCAATTGAAGCCCTTTGAGCAAATTCCAGTGTTAGATAAATTACGTAACATCGCTATTATAGCCCACGTTGACCATGGTAAAACTACCTTGGTTGATAAATTATTAGATCAATCAGGTACATTAGATTCAAGAACAGATCTTGAAGAACGTGTGATGGACTCAAACGATATCGAAAAAGAACGCGGTATCACCATTTTGGCGAAAAACACAGCCATTAATTGGCAAGACTACCGAGTAAACATTGTGGATACTCCTGGTCACGCCGATTTCGGTGGTGAAGTTGAGCGTGTAATGTCGATGGTTGACTCTGTACTGCTTATTGTAGATGCACAAGAAGGCCCAATGCCGCAAACACGCTTTGTAACGCAAAAAGCGTTTGCTCAAGGATTAAAGCCAATTGTTGTTATTAATAAAATTGATAAGCCAGGTGCTCGTGCTGAATGGGTAATGGATCAAGTATTTGATTTATTTGATAACCTTGGCGCTACAGATGAACAATTAGATTTCCAAGTTGTTTATGCATCAGCAATCAATGGTTGGGCGTCTTTAGAAGAGGGTGAAGAAGGTGCAGATATGACGCCGCTTTTCCAAACCATTGTTGATCAAGTACCTGCACCAGAAGCTGATCCAGAAGGTGCATTCCAAATGCAAATTTCTCAACTGGATTACAGCTCTTATTTAGGCGTAATTGGTGTTGGTCGTATCACCCGCGGTACTGTTAAGCCTAACCAACAAGTGACTGTTCAGGGTGCGAGTGGAAAAATACACAATGGCAAAGTAGGAAAAGTATTTGGCTACCTAGGCTTAGAGCGTCACGAAACAGATTTAGCTGAAGCTGGTGATATTATTGCTATTACGGGCTTAGGTGAATTAAAAATATCTGATACGATTTGCTGTCCAAATGAAGTTGCACCTTTACCACCGTTATCTGTTGATGAACCAACAGTAACAATGACATTCCAAGTAAATACATCACCTTTTTCCGGTAAAGAAGGTAAGTATGTTACTTCTCGTAATATTAAAGATCGTTTAGATAAAGAGCTTGTTCATAATGTTGCCTTACGCGTTGAACAATTAGACGATCCAGATAAATTCAAAGTGTCAGGTCGTGGCGAACTTCACTTAGGTATTTTAATTGAAAATATGCGTCGCGAAGGCTATGAATTAGCCGTTTCGCGCCCTGAAGTTATTATGCGTGAAGTAGATGGTCAAATTGAAGAACCTTATGAAACAGTAACTATTGATGTTGAAGAAGAGCATCAAGGTTCAATCATGGAAAAAATGGGTTTACGTAAAGCAGAACTTACAGACATGGCCCCTGATGGTAAAGGCCGTATTCGCATGGACTTTATCATGCCGAGTCGTGGTTTGATTGGTTTCCAAACTGAGTTTATGACATTAACGTCAGGTTCTGGGTTGATTTATCATACGTTCTTCGAATATGGACCACATAAAGGTGGCGAAATTGGCCAGCGTTTGAATGGTGTTATGATCGCTAATGCTACGGGTAAAGCGTTAACTAATGCTTTATTTAATCTTCAGGAACGTGGTCGTTTAATGATTGGTCATGGTGTTGAGGTTTATGAAGGTATGGTGATCGGTATTCATAGCCGTGATAATGACCTAACAGTAAATGCCCTTAAAGGTAAGCAGTTAACTAACGTTCGTGCGTCAGGAACTGACGAAGCGCAAGTGTTAACACCGCCAATCTTGATGACATTAGAGCAAGCGTTAGAATTTATTGATGACGATGAGCTTGTTGAAGTAACGCCAGAGAATATTCGTATTCGTAAGAAATGGTTAAAAGAGTCTGATAGAAAGCGCGAAAGCAGAACAGCTAAAAAATCATAGTTTTATTTATTAGCAATAAATAAGCAATAAAAATACCGCGTAATCGCGGTATTTTTTTGCCTTTTAAAAATGTTCTGGTTTTGCGTTCGACTTGCATTTTCTATCGCTGTAGTGGCTGAAGAACGTTTCATCTGTAAGAGTGAAACAGCAGTAAGACAAATATGTTAAATACGATGTAATAGTAATACCAATTCGCATAAAGATTAAGTCAGTTCAGAGCGATGTCAGAGGTGGGAGAATAAGCGAAACGTGTGCAGGTATAGTTGTTCTACATCAAACTCGTTTTGCGCAATTATCGCGCCTCTAACACGCTCCCAAAGGGCGAGTTTAAACGCGCTTCATAGCCTGTGTTGTTGATTTTAACAAGGATGCTACAAGGATGTAGCTTATTAGAGAACGCAGGAGCACGTTCTCCTGAATAACCATTCTCTGCAATCAACGCCGTGCCTCTAAAGCGTTTAATT
>NZ_MKQD01000061.1 GCF_001913705.1 Thalassotalea sp. PP2-459
ACTGGAGTAGAAGAACTACACAGCGCAAGTGTTGCCTTGTATAAATACCAAACAAATTGCGGCAAAAGTAAACATGAAAGATCAACACGCTCTAATCCCCCTTCACTTATACATTAGAGCAGTTACTAATGAATTACATTGAGTTTATATTGAATAATATCCCTACATTTTCAGCATTGGTTGCCACCGGCATATTCGCTGGAATGTTAGCAGGTTTGTTAGGTGTAGGTGGCGGCATAGTGATTGTGCCAGTACTTTATTTTTTATTTCAAAGCCTTGGTGTTTCTGCTGAATCTGCAATGCTCGTTGCTACCGCAACATCTTTAGCTACCATCGTGCCCACTTCAATTAGCTCAATTCGTTCTCATCATCGACAAGGTAACGTTGATGTGGTGCTATTAAAGCGCTGGTCAGTTTGTATTCTTGTAGGTGTGTTAGTGGGCAGTTGGCTAGTCACTCGCGTAGATGGCACCATATTAACCTTATTATTTGGCTTGATAGCAACAATGTCAGCACTTAATATGTTGTTTAGAACAGGTAAATCAACGATATATAAAGCATTACCTAATACCGTAGGACAAACCGTCATGGGCACATCTATCGGCTTTTTCAGTGCGATGGTGGGCATTGGCGGCGGCACGATTTCAGTACCATTGCTTACCTTTTTTAACTATCCCGCTCACAAAGCTGTTGGCACTGCAGCAGCAATTGGGTTAATCATTTCGCTACCTGGCGCGATAACCATGCTTACTCTAGGTAGCACACCAACTGACGCACCTGTTGGTACTTATGGTTTAGTTAACCTAATTGGGTTTATTTTTATTGTGCCATTAACGGTCTTGTTTGCCCCTATTGGAGCAGCTTTTGCAGCAAAATTAGATGCAGTAAAACTAAAAAAGGTCTTTGCCATTGTATTACTCATAACGGGTTTAAGAATGCTAGCGCAGCTTTTTTTATAAAGGCACTTTTATTTTTTAATATTGGTTTGATACATACGCATCAAACCAATAAACCTATTCAATACTCGCCAATTTACTGAAGGTATTAAAATACAACTATGTTAATTTTATAGGTTAACGATTTCTTGACGAACTATCGCTGCTCCTGCACTTAACGCATTCAATTTACCGCGTGCAATTTCTCGTGATAAAGGTGCCATACCACAGTTTGTGCATGGGTAAAGCTTGTCTGCATCAACATATTGTAATGCCTTTCTTAACGTATCAGCGACTTGTTCCGGTGTTTCAATGGTATTCGTGGCGACATCAATTGCCCCTACCATAACTTTTTTACCGCGGATCAATTCAAGCAGCTCAATTGGCACATGAGAGTTATGGCATTCTAACGAAATAATATCGATCTTCGATTCTTGCAATCGTGGAAATATCGCTTCGTATTGTCGCCATTCCGAGCCCAATGTTTTCTTCCAATCGGTGTTGGCCTTAATACCGTAGCCATAACAAATATGAACTGCTGTTTCACATTTTAAACCTTGAATTGCTCTTTCTAAACACGCAATTCCCCATTTGTTCACTTCATCAAAAAACACATTAAAAGCAGGTTCATCAAATTGAATAATATCAACCCCAGCAGCCTCTAACTCTCTGGCTTCTTCATTCAGAATTTTAGCAAATTCCCATGCCAGCTTTTCACGGCTTTTGTAGTGGTCATCAAACAAGGTGTCGATCATTGTCATAGGGCCTGGTAGCGCCCACTTTATCGGTTGATTAGTTTGTGCTCGTAGTGTCTTTGCATCCTCCACAAAAACTGATTTAGTACGTGAAACTGGACCAATAACCGTAGGTACGCTCGCATTATAACGATCACGTATCTTAACCGTTTTACGGTTTTCAAAATCTACGCCATTAAGATGTTCAATAAAGGTAGTCACAAAATGTTGACGCGTTTGTTCGCCATCACTAACAATGTCAATTCCCGCCTGTTGCTGCTCATGCAATGACACTCGTAGTGCATCACATTTACCGTCAATTAAAGCTTTACCTTGTAGCTTCCAAGGAGACCAAAGCGCCTCAGGTTCTGCAAGCCATGACGGTTTAGGTAAACTGCCAGCCGTAGACGTGGGTAATAATGTGTTAACGTTAGTATTGTTCATAATAGTACTGCTTTACCTTTTGTGTCGCTAAAATCAATTAAAGTGCGTATTTAGCAGACCACTGCTCAAGTACGGTTTGATAAGGCTTAATAAAATTCTCTTCAGCAAACTTACCTTGCTTTATTGCTAACTCACTGCGTTCTTCTCGGTCATACACTATTTGGGTAAGTGAATGATCTACGTTATTTAAGTTTGGTTGATAGCAATTTCCCGCAACGGCATTGGCATTATAAATTTCAGGTCGATAAATCTTTTGAAACGTTTCCATTGTGCTAATAGTGCTTATTAGTTCAAGGTTGCTGTAGTCGTTAAGCAAGTCACCAAAAAAATAAAACGCTAACGGTGCGACACTATTAGGTGGCATAAAATATCGCACCTGCAAGCCCATCTTTTTGAAGTATTGCTCAGTTAATGAGGACTCGTTTGGCTGATATTCAACACCCAAAACCGGATGTTGATTGTCTGTACGGTAGTAGGTTTTATTATCAGATACACTTAAACAAATAACAGGCAACTTTTTAAAGTGCTGCTTATAAGCATTTGAATGAACAAAATATTGAAAAAGTTTGCCGTGTAATTCACCAAAATTTTCAGGAACACTAAATTGTGATTGTCCTTTATTATGCTCACCAAGCAATACACTAAAATCATAATCGCGCACATAAGAAGAAAAGTTATTACCTACGATTCCTTCAATACGTTCATCCGTTTTATGATCAACGATATTAGTTTTCAGAATTTCAATGGATGGAAATGCGTCGCCATCACCGTTGATATCCATATCGATTGAAATAATGTCAAGCTCGACCGAGTAACGATCTGCTTTTGGATTATCCCAAAATGCCAACGCATTAAAGCTATTATTGATCATCTTCAACGCGTTACGTAAATTTTGCTGGCGGCTTTCACCTCTTGCCAGATTAGCAAAGTTGGTTGTAATACGTGTACTGTCTGAGGGATGATAATTTTCATCAAGACAAATATTCTTTATGTTAAATGTAAAATCTTTACTCATGGTGATTTGATAACCCATTTCCTGTAATAAACCAAAACAAACTGCTTGCTTGATACGCTTCCCGAAGTTGTCTACATCGTGGAATATCCATCATTACTTAGGTAACCCTGTCAATGTTGGTAGCGCTAAGCTCATATGTGATTTATACGTGCGTCTTACTATGAATAAAAATGGTATTTTCTCATAAATACATGAATAAAATTCATCACTATGGTTTACAACTCTATAAAAGATTCAAAGAAATCACGTTAATGGTCGCAGCTATTTTCAAGGCAGCGTTTAAAGTTTTACCAATGTGCTATTGCCAGTATTGTTGTGGTAGCCACTGTAATAAGTTTTTCACCATTTTCATTCAATATGCCATGTCCAAAAATGCAGCAATTATACCAATTCGCATAAAGATTAAGTCAGTTCAGAGCGATGTCAGAGGTGGGAGAATAAGCGAAACGTGTGCAGGTATAGTTGTTCTACATCAAACACGTTTTGCGCAATTATCGCGCCTCTAAAGCGTTTAATTCTCGCTGAATGAGCGAATATTTATGCGAATTGGTATAAGAATAACTTATGACTTTTTATCCTAATCGCACACTTACAATTTGAATTCTAAAAGTTATTATTACCAAGAATCAATCTTTAAGATATATAGATTAACAGCTTCTACCATGCTCAATATGAAAGGGGATTATTACAGAGTCAGTTGCTCTATTAATAAAAAGCTCTGCAGCCTTCGTCCCCTTTTTTTCACTATTTTGATGAACAGTTGTAATTGTAGGGTTTGAACGCAGCGCTTCATCAATACCATCAAAACCAGTTATTCTAATATCGTCAGGAATTGTAAGCCCCATTGAATTAATTTCTTTAATAGCTGCCAACGCAATTAGATCACTCATACAAAGTAAAACATTTGGACGAGGGTTGGAGGTGAGCGCTTCCCTGACAGCATTTAGAGCTGTTTGATGCGTACTTTTGGGAATATTCCAGACCCTATCAGGTCTGAGATCTACACTTAACTCTTTAATAGCCCTTTTATAACCATTTAAACGTTGATGAGTAACAGAACCTTGAAAGTTTGTATTTGGTAAATCATATACGCGACAAGTCACATCTGAGTCAAGTAGCCTTAACCCTAAAATAGCAATAGAATCATCTTTTGAATTAATAGCCAGTTTAGCTACCTCATAAGCAGCTTGCTCATTATCAATACCAACTGAAGCACTGCGCTCTATGTCAAAATCTGCCGTCACAACTTTTTTTGAAGTTGTTTTTAATTGATTAATCAATTTGGCGTTTCGAGGCCTACCATAACAAATAAAGCCATCTACAAAGTCTGAAACAGCATTAATATTATCTGATGAACCAGAGAACAATAATAAATTCACTTTGGATTTTTCTAAAACTGACGAAACGCCTTTGACAAACTTACTTGCTACAGGATCTGTTATCATATATTCAACACTGTCTGGTAACACTAAAGCGACAATATTAAATTGTCCCTTTCTCAATGACTGAGCAGCCTTATTAGGGCCCGAATACCCCAACTTTTCACATGAAGCAAGAATATTTTCCCGCCTTACTTTCGAAAGTTGATCAGGACGGTTAAAAGCATTTGAAACAGTTGCATTCGAAACGCCAAGCTCTTTTGCAACGCTTTTTAGCGTCCACACCTTTTTATCAGTCATATGTACCTTTTATAATTTTTATAGGAATTAACTATTTCGTTTTCATATAATGAATCGTAGTATACGCCTATTCATTTCTAACTTTAATGCTATAAAGCACAACTTTTTAAACTTTATTGAGCAAATTATTTAGGCAAATAGTTCGTGTTTTTTGGCCTTCTTTAACCTCAATTAATGCACTTTCTTCTATTAGATTGACTAATAAATATGCACTATGCTCATTATTATTCCAGCTCATTTTCAAAGTTGAATGATCACTTTTAACAGTAAAATCTCCATCAAATGCGTCACAACTATTACGTATTTGAATAAGGCGAACAAGTGCTCTAGTAAAAGGCTTATTTAACGATTTTTCAATAGCCATTTTATTAAGATAAGGACGGTTAATGTCTCTACCCACATTAGTTGTTGTCAATAATTCCATCGCATTTTTTTCAGCTAATAAACCAGCATAATAAACTTGAGGGATTCCAGGAGAAAAGAACTGAATAGCTCTAGCGACTAAATAATTAAAATCATTTTGCTCTAGTGCATCGTAGAAGGTACAATTTACCTGATATAAATCAACATTGCTTGCCGCTGCCCCTGTCGCTTTTTTACTTTCACCTGCACTATTTCTATGAATGGTTTCAACGAGTTCATCTATTTGGTCATTAGTAAGTAATCCTGCTTTACTATTCATAGGACCAACATCAATGATACCAATTCCATCATGAGTGTCTAAAACAGTAATACAATTTTTGGGTGAAATTGTTAACCACTTAGTTAATGCGGTAAAGTCTTTAGTAAAAAGACTATGTAAAACCAAAGGTGGTAAGGCAAAATCATAAACTCGATCAACACGCTTAGCTATTTCTATTTGAGTTTGATAATAAGAATGAATTTCTACTAGCGTCTCAATACCTAATTCATGTGCTGTCTTACTCAGATCATCAATAAAATCAAATGTTTCATCAAGCATGAAACAACTAGTTCCTGCTTTTTTCAGCGCATAACCCGCAGCATCTAAACGGATAATTTTAATATTATTCTCTGCGAACGTGTTTAAGATACGCGTTAAGTATTCTTTGCCTGATGTAGATGTAACATCTATATCTATTTGGTTGTCTGTGAAAGTTGTCCAAAAATCAGCACTTTCATTATTTGGTAATGAAAAACGAGTAAAACAACTACCTGGTCTTGGACGATAAATTTTCTTTCGCTGCTCTTCACTTAATCCATCAGGAAATATCTTGTCCTTAGTTAAGAATAGATCCCAAAAAGGAGATTCTTTTCCTTTGGCTAATACATCTTTAAATTCCATAGATTGAGCTGACATATGATTCACAATAAGATCAGCCATTAGCTCATGCCCTTCTCCTAATATTTTAATATCATTCCAATCACCTAACCGACTATCAACTTGAGTATGGTCTATTGGGTCGAAGCCAGCATCACTACCATCGATTGGATAATAAAAAGGCAATAAATGTATACCTGAAAATAAATTTGCAAGCTGACAATTTAAAATTTTATTTAACGACTGAGTATCTGAGCCAGTCAACCTATCAATGTAGGTAATTAGTTGAACATTATTTTTCATAAATTTGCCATAAATTCTTAGTTGATTCTTAATCGATTAAGATATATGTTTATATACATTAATAATTTAATCAAGAAGAATTTTAGTTATTTTAAGTTGTTAAGAAAGGGACTATAGAGTGTGCACTTAATAGTGCATTAACTTATTTAGTTTTTTCGAAGTAAAAACATAACCTTTCTTATTTTAAATGTAAAAAAATAGACAGCATTGATACTATTTGGTTCATGCGCAGTTAAATACGTAGCCCGAGGAATAATAAAATGACAAAAGCACCTTACACTGCACCATTATCGTTTAAAGAAAAAGTGGGTTATGGCGTTGGCGATATGGCTTCAAACTTCTACATGGGATTTTTTTCACTATTTCTTCTTTATTATTACACGGATGTTTACGGTATTTCTGCTGCCGCAGCAGCGACCATGTTATTAGTGACAAAGTTTATCGATGCGATCAGTGATCCTGCCATGGGGTTATTAGCTGATAGAACTTCTACTAAATGGGGGAAGTATCGTCCCTATTTACTATGGGTAGCAATCCCTTATGCGTTATTAGGTTACCTTTTATTTTTAGGTCCTGAATTTGGTGATACCGGAAAATTAATTTTTGCGTATGTATCATACTCTTTAGTGATGCTAGCTTACACAGCAATCAATGTTCCATATTCAGGATTGATGGCCGTTATTCACCCTGAATCAAGAGAACGTACAAAGGCTGCTCAGTTTAGGTTTATTTTTGCTTCAGCTGGTTCTTTAGTTGTTGGTGCTTCAGCTAAGCCTCTAGTTGAATTTTTAGGGGGGGGTGACGAACTGCTTGGTTTTCGTTTAACAATCATAATATTTGCAATACTCTCAGTTGCAGTTTTTTGGTATACCTTTGCAGTAACTAAAGAAAGGGTTATACCTAAAAATCATGATGCCAGCATAAAAGAAGATTTGTCTGCTTTATTGTCTAATAAATCTTGGTTAATATTAGTTTGTACCGGTATTTTCATTGTTGTTGGTTTGGTAGCACGTTTTGCCTCAATCGCCTATTACACCAAATATTACATGGGTGACGATGGCGTAAATATTTTCTTATGGATGGATCAAACCACGTTGATAATTTCATGTGGTTTACTAGGACAATTATTTGGCGCGCTTATCACCCCTTTTTTAGTGAAGCATGTTGAAAAGCACAGGTTAATGTTCGGCATAAACTTAATCCATGCAATATTGTTACTCTTCGGGTTCACAATATCTCCAGACAATCTTACACTGACAGTTGTTGTTCACACATTAGGCATCGTTACTTTCGGTATAGCGATTACGCTATTATTCACTATGTATACAGATTGTGTAGAATATGGGGAATGGAAAACTGGATGTAACAGCGCAGGTTTAACTGTTTCAGCTTCAATGTTTTCGTTAAAGCTGGGGTCTGCAATCGGAGGTGCATTACCGGGGTTTATCCTTGCTTATTTTGGCTTTATTGCCAATCAAAACCAGTCGCCTGAATCAATTGAAGGTATACGATTTATGTTTAATCTTTTACCTGCCATATTCTTTTTATCGGGCGCAATATTAATATTATTTTATAAGATAGATCGTCAATTACTTGCTACAATTGAAAGTGATTTAGCTAAGCGTCGTATTTAACGCTCGGCACCCACCTCTCATAAATCCATATAACGAATACTCCTATTATTCCGTCATGATTTACATAAAAATCATGACGGTTTTTTTAACCTTTATCTAATAGCTTTAAAAAATTTGGACCGTTTAGATAACATTCCTATTCTTAATTTGAAAATTAAATCCCTATAATTTTCAAAAAATTAGTTGAAATAGTACAGTTACATTAAAAAAAAACTTGCAAAATCACCACAACCCAACCTAACATTAACTTAATCGATTAAGTTGATTTAAAGTTATGACTAGATAATTATAAAAACTTTAGGAATACGGGGTGAGAATATGAAAAAAGTTACATCTACAAAATTATTATTAAGCACATTAGCGATGGCCATATGTTCTAACTTAAATGCAGCAGAAACAAATGCTGAAGAGGCGGTAGAAAAAAAAGGCCTTGATTTTGAAAGAATATTGGTCACGGGGGCTGCAGGTAAAGGCGCTACTGTAATGGCATCAAGTGTTTCTGTAAGTAGTTTATCTGCAGATCAAATAGAGGTTACAACACCAAGAACGACAGCAGAAGCATTTAGATCAATCCCTGGTATCCGTTCTGAATCTTCTGGGGGTGAAGGTAATGCAAATATTGCTGTACGTGGTTTACCAGTAGCTGCTGGTGGTGCTAAGTTCTTACAGTTGCAGGAAGATGGTTTACCACTTTTACAGTTTGGTGATATTGCATTTGGTAATGCAGACATATTTCTTAGATTGGACAGCACAATGGCGTTAATAGAGTCTATTCGTGGTGGCTCTGCGTCAACTTTAGCAACAAACTCACCCGGTGGTATTATTAATATTATTAGTAAAACCGGTGAGTCTGACTCAGGTAGTGTTGCTACAACAATCGGGGTAGATTACGACCATACCCGAACTGATTTTGAATTTGGTGGTGAACTGAACGACAGCATGTATTTCCATATTGGTGGCTTCTATCGTCAAGGCGAAGGCCCAAGAGATTCGGGGTATACAGGCAACCAAGGTGGACAAATTAAAGCTAACATCACTAAAGAGTTTAGTGATGGTTATGTAAGGCTTTACTACAAACATTTAGATGATAAAACGATTGCCTATTTACCTATGCCTTCAACAGTTAGTGGTGGCTCTGTAGGTAATTTTGATCCCTCAACTGACACACCTCATTCAGCATACTTTACTTCATTATTAACAACAGATGGTAACGGTAACCGTCGTCGTTCAGATATGCGTGATGGTATGAACCCTCAGGTTGATTCTGTTGGCGTAGAAGCAATATTTGACCTAGGTAATGACTGGTCAATTGAGAATAGATTTAGAACATCGCGCACCAAGGGAAGCTTTACCTCGCCATTTCCTGAAAGTATTCAAGATAGTCAAACGCTTGCTGATAGTTTAGCAGGTGAAGGTGCGACATTAACCTACGCTAACGGCCCTTCTCAAGGTGATAAGTATAATGGCGCAAACTTAATGCGCATTCATACCTTTGATGTTGAAATGAGCAATTTAGACTTCCTGGTTAATGATTTAAAAATATTAAAAACGATTGGCGATACCAATATCACGTTTGGTTATTACAAGTCATTGCAAAATATTGAACAATCATGGCTTTGGAACTCATATTTATCAGATGTAAAAGGTGATAATGCTGCACTTATCAATGTTTCTGCGGCTGATGGTACTAGTTACTCTGACAATGGCTTAATTGCTTATGGCGTGCCGGCTTGGGGAAATTGTTGTACACGTAACTATGATCTTCAATATGATGTTACTGCACCATATATAGCCATAAACTCTACTTTTGGTGACTTTACTGTTGACGCCAGTGTTCGTCATGACAGCGGTGAAGCTTCAGGAACCTATGCCGGTGCAGTACAATCACAAATTGATATGAATAGTGATGGCGTTATCTCAGTACCTGAAATGAGTGTTTCTTCTGTAAATAATGCCTCACCATCTATTGTTAATTACGACTGGAGTTACACATCATACTCTGTGGGCGCTAACTACATGGTAGATGAAGATTTGGCTGTTTTTGGTCGATTAAGTCATGGTGGTACAGCCAATGCTGACCGGTTAGCATTTGGAAAAATAGCAGCCGACGGTTCTGTTACTGAAGAAGATGCTGTTGATGAAGTTGATCAATTTGAAGCTGGTCTTAAGTATCGTCAAGATAAATTATCTGTATTTGCTACTGCTTTCTTTGCCGAAACACAAGAGCAAAACTTTGAGGCGACAAGTCAAAAATTCTTTGACCGAGTCTATGAGTCATATGGTCTTGAATTAGAAAGTGCCTATTACATTGGAAATTTTGACATCCGAGGTAACGTGACTTGGACTAATGCTGAAATCACTAAAGATGCGTTAAACCCTGGCTCTGTAGGTAATACACCAAGAAGACAAGCTGATTTTGTTTACTCACTGACAACACGCTATAACTTTGATCAAGGTTCAGCAGGTATCAGTTTAATAGGCACAACTGAAGCTTATGCTCAAGATGGTGGAGATCAAAGTACTGCAGATATTCTTAAATTTGATGGGTATACACAAGTAAATGCATTCGCTCAATACTATTTATCTGACTCATTCAGTATTGCACTAAATGTAAACAACTTGTTCGACACTACAGGTATTACCGAAGCTGAAGAAGGCAATATTCCTACAAGCGGTATTATCAGAGCAAGAACCATCAACGGTAGAACGAGTAGTATTACACTTAAGTACGATTTTTAATCCTCTATTTAAGCCAATTTAATAGTAACAAAGCCCATCTATTTGGGCTTTTTTTTCAAAGGTAAATTTATGCTTTCTTTACTCAGTTATGGCGAAGTGCTGGTAGATTTTTTACCCTCTTCTTCCAACACCCTCGCATATACTCCATTAGCCGGAGGTGCACCTGCAAATGTTGCGGTTGCTTTCGCTAAATTAGGCGCGCCAAGTTACTTTGCTGGCGGTATTAGTGAAGATTGTTTTGGTAGCATGCTTATGAAACAACTAGAGCATGAAGGCGTTAATACTACTTTCGTTAAAAGAGTTAAAGATGCAAATACCGCCTTAGTTTTGGTTAGTTTAGATAATTCAGGGGAAAGAACCTTTAACTTTTATCGTCATAATACCGCTGATACAAAATACGGAAGAACACAAGTTAATGAAATTAACTGGCAAGGCATTGGTATTTTTCACTATTGCTCTAATACATTAACTGAAGAGTCGTTGTATGAAGACACACTTTATGCCTTAAAACGTGCGAAAGAAAATCAAGTTTTGATCAGTTTTGATGTTAATTTACGCCAACAACTTTGGCACGAATTAACGCTATTACCTGAGCGCGTAGAAGCATGTATTAAACAGAGCGATATAATCAAATTAAGCCGAGAAGAAGCAGAGTATTTAGCACAAGCTAAGCTAGTTAATGTAAATAGCTATATAGATCATATTTTATCGCTTGGCGCTAAACTTATTGTGATTACCGATGGAGAAAATGCTGTTCAAGCGATTTCTCTTAAAGAGTCTTTAACCATTAACGTGCCTAAAATATCACCTGTTGACACAACCGGTGCAGGCGACAGCTTTATTTCAGGCTTTCTTTTTCATTTAGTCCACTCAGTCAAAAACGATAAAGGCACTGAAACGTTATTTGATGCTATTAAACAGATTGATGGCGTTAAAAGGGCGGTGTCATTTGGTACCAAGTGTGGTGCATTTACCTGCCAAAAGAAAGGTGCATTTATAGCTTTACCTAAAATAACCGATCTTAATACTTTATAATTTACCTATTAAACTGAGAAATAACAATAAAGGTAGACACAAAACCATGTAGCCAAACGCTCCTAGCTTACTAAGGTTAAATGCTTAGGCAATAAAGCTAAGTACAACGCCAGTTGTTATTCCAATTATTGCTTCGCCAAGAGATACGCGTCTTAGTTTTAGCACATTGCTATACGCGATATACAGAGATATGAGGGATAAAGCAAAGAGCCATAATATTGCATGATCCGGATAATTAAAGCTTTTAAGTCCAATCAAGTTCAATAAGTAGGAGCCAATATCGGTTAAACCAAGCCAATCAAACATTATTTGTTCTGAAACTGTATGACCAAACAACGCAAAGGTGAAGTTTGCATTAGGTCGTTTTAAAATTGCTAGAATACCTGCAATAGTTAACAATACGCTCGATACCAAGGGCATAAATTGTACCCAGTATTTTTGACTGAACCAACTTTCCAGCCTAATACTGAAACTTATTTGTGTCGCAAAATAAACGGTCAGAACTAGTCCTACTATCGAAATACTCATGCCGATAACCGTGGCTTTCCTGACTTTACATACTTCTTTCACAATTTTATCTCTTCTATCATGTTAGCTTGATTGATAAAATCCCAATGTTACGACTCATAACCTTTCTAAATTTTAGTAAAAAATAATATTGGGAACATAACTCCTAATAGCTAAATACTATGTTGACTCTATATTATTAATAAACTGAGCCATATTGACTAAACGTTCGCCAACAATAAATTGAATAGTCTTTTGAACCCAAGTAAGTGAAATATTTTTATAATCTAATTTAGCTAACAAATATGCTGTCACGAAAAAAAGTAGCGTTGATGATAAGGAATAAAACCAAATCATGTGCTGTTCTAGATGCTGAAACAAATCCACTCCCAATAACAGATCAAACCCGATAAAAACATAAGCCATATAAAAAGGCACAGACATCAGCAATAACTTGGTTAATTGTAGTTTATGTGTACAAACACTGTAGATATCTTTCTGTAAGTCACTCACTGGTTTTGAGTAATCAACTTGTGAAATCAAAACTATTTGACCAATATTTCCTGCAAGCCCAACAATAGCAAAAACATTTAGAACAAAAGCCGATATCTTCGGTGCTGACAGACTAAAGTCTGTGACAATATATTGCCACAATAAAACAATGATAAAGAAGAATGCTAAGCTCTCAACAATACGCATCCACTTCATATTGTTAAGCTGTTGCATTTGTTTATTTAATTTAATGTCAGTCAACATTGTTTGATTTATTGTAATAGCAACACCAGTGTCATTGTTTTGCTGCTGCCAAGCAGCTTTAACGTTATCTAAATTCATATTAAGACTCCTGTGTAACAAATTTATTTTTAAGAATTTCTTTAATTCGACCTATTCGCGTTGCGACATTAGTTTTACTAATACCTAAGCTGTTCGCTATGTTGTCGTATGACTCACTTTCTAAATAGAGCAGCATAATTGCTTTATTTAACTTATCGAGTTGAGCAATAAAGGCATACAACTGCTTAACTTCTTCACTTTTATCAGCTTCTTGAGATAAGTCGGCAATATGTACAATGCATTCTTCTTTAGCATTGGCTTTATCTTCTCGCTTACTGTCTTTACGGTAATAAGAAATCGCGACATTCAATGCGATTCGATACATCCAAGTAGAGAACTTATACTGTTTATCGTACTTGTCATAAGCTAGCCAAATGGTGGTTAAAATCTCTTGTGCAAGATCTTGCCTGTCATCATGGTTTTGACAATATGAATTCACGACTTTATAAATGATGCCCTTGTGTTGCTCCATCGACTGTGTAAATAAAGTTTTCTTTGTTTTTTTCATTGGTACTCACTTACCGATCGATTATTCTTATTAAAAAACTCACATATATAGCTTATCGCCATTTGACTATGTTTAATCCCAGCTAGCTTTTGCTGTTTATTATTAAAAAGCCAAAACTGTATAAATATTAAACATTCGAGCTCTGAGATAACACTCGCATAATTCTCTTACCTAGTTATTCGCAGGTTTTCTGAAAAAATCACAAATATTTTTAAAAAACTTTATAAATAAACTAGAAAATAAATAAAATAAAACGAAAGCTAGTAAAAGTGATATTAATGAATTTAAAGTCAACATGCACCACTGGCTTATCCTGCATGGCCCATACAGCTGTGTGCTCCGTTAATTCTGATGAAGCTAATTCATCATTGAATGACTTTTGTGAATATAACGATAAAATAGAGTAGTATTAATTTATTACGCTCACAAACTCATAACGTATAACAAGATCACTGGAGAATTCATGCAACAATTGAAACGCCTTACTTTTGGCGCGGTGTTAAGTATTTTTAGTGTTCAGTTATTGGCGGCACAATCCCCAATAACTGATGATCAAAAACACACCGCAACACAACTCATGCAAACCGCTATCAAAAGCGATTTAGGAATGGAAATAGTCACCTCATTGACCACCGAAATTGGCCCTCGCTTAGGTGGCTCAGAAGCGGAAAAACGGGCGAGAGACTGGGGGCTTAAATTAGGGCAAGATTTAGGTTTTGATAAGGCTTGGATTGAAGAGTTCACTATGCCGTTCTGGGATAGAGGCCACTTACATATATCGCTTACGTCCCCTTACCAACAAGATTTATACGGTACGGCTTTAGGTGGTGCTGCACCGACTAAAGAAAGTATTAATGCTGATGTTGTATATTTTAGAGATATTCACGCACTAAAAGCAGTGAAAGATAACAGTTTGAACGGTAAAATTGCTTTTGTTGATGGCGATATGATGGTAAAAAGCCAAACTGGTGCTGGTTATGGACAAGCTAATCAACGCCGAAGAATAGGCTGGCAACATGCTGAACGTGGCGGTGCAAGTGCTTTAGTTGTTCGCTCAGTCGGTTCAGATTCACACCGTTTCCCTCATTCGGGAATGATGAGTTCAGATGGTGATAAATGGGCAAGTATTCCAGTGATTGCAATTTCAAACCCTGATGCTGATCACCTTCGCCGTTTGCACAACCTAGACAAGCCATTAACGATATCGCTTCATTCAGAATCAAAATGGAAAGGTGATGTGAGCAGTGGTAACGTCATTTTAGACTTAGTTGGCAGTGAAAAACCAGAAGAAATAGTTCTCATTGGTGGCCATTTAGATAGTTGGGATCTCGGCACTGGTGCTGTAGATGACGGTGCAGGTATTGCCATTACCACAGCCGCGGCAGCGCTTATTGCTAAACTTCCCAAACGTCCTAAGCGTACTATTCGAGTAGTTATGTTTGGCGCAGAAGAAGTCGGCCTACTCGGCGCATTTGCCTATGCTAAGCAGCATGAAGCTAATTTGAAAAATCATGTAGTAGCAACAGAATCAGATTTCGGTGCACAAACTATTTGGCAACTGGTGTCAAACGTCAACCCAAAAGCTACCCTGTTAATGGATGATATTGCTAAAATCTTATCACCTTTGGGTATTATTAGAGGAGGTTCAAACGTACCAGGTGGCGGCCCAGATATCATCCCGCTTGCCGCTAAAGGTGTACCTACTATTCGTTTAAGTCAAAACGGACGAGATTACTTTGATTTACATCATACACCAGACGATACGCTTGATAAAATTAACCCTGATGAATTAGCCCAAAACATTGCAGCATATGCAGCTAGCATATATTTGATTGCCGATTCAGACGTAGAACTGAAACCATAACATTTAGTTAGCGGGCGGCACCTTAGCCGCCCGCTAACTTACAAAAAGTATTAGCATCAGTACATTTTACGAACATTAAAAATAAGTACCCTCCACGGTAAAACGCTTTTATACCAATTCGCATAAAGATTAAGTCAGTTCAGAGCGATGTTAGAGGTGGAAGAATAAGCGAAACGTGTGCAGGTATAGTTGTTCTACATCAAACACGTTTTGCGCAATTATCGCGCCTCTAACACGCTCCCAAAGGGCGAGTTT
>NZ_MKQD01000062.1 GCF_001913705.1 Thalassotalea sp. PP2-459
CACATGAGAGTCTGGGTAACCTGCCGCCGGCAGCTTACCGAGAAAAACTGGAAAATTCTAATTTAGAACTGTGTCATTAATGGGGAAGTGGACATTATATCAATGATGATTAAAAAATAACCTCAATTTTTCGCAACAATAGGTATTCATAATGCCTTTTACACCGATACATATGGGGCCAGGAATTTTCATTAAAGCTATTTTACAAAGTAGTTTTAGTTTGATGGTTTTTGGTTGGGCTCAAATTGTGATGGATATTCAACCGTTAATAGTGATGATTACCGGCGAAGGGCATTTACACGGTTTCACTCATACTTATGTTGACGCGGTATTGATTGCGATATTTTCTGCCCTAACAGGAAAGTATCTATCTGAATTTGGTTTAAAAATATTAAGGATCTCTAAACACGAAAATCCTATATCAATTGTCTGGTGGGTTGTATTCCTCAGTGCTTTTATTGGCAGCTTTAGCCATGTTTTACTTGATAGTATAATGCATATTGATGTCGAGCCATTTTTTCCTATTATTCTCGCGAACCCCTTTCTAGATTTAATGTCAGTGCCTATATTACATAAGATTTGCCTGTATAGTGGACTGATCGGCGCAGCCATTTATTATGGGATACATTGGCGGTTAAAAGCCAATTAACTCTGTTAAAACAATGAGGTTAGCTTTGACATCAATACAAATTGCAAGATTCATCATTACGTTTAGTTGGTTATATCATGGAATATTCCCAAAACTTGTGCATATATCCCCTTTAGAGAAAGTCATGACTGCAAGCATTGGTCTCTCAAATGAACTTTCTTATTTAGTGACAAAATTAGCGGGTGTGAGCGAAGTTATTTTTGGCATGGTATTTTTTGTTTACTACCGTAATAAGTATATAGTGTTATTAAACATTCTTGGGCTTTCTAGCTTATTAATCTTTGTTGCGATATTTCAGCCTCAACTGCTTATTGAAGCATTTAATCCAGTTACCACCAATATTGCTCTAATCGGTTTTAGTTTTATTATACTTAACGCGTTAAAAGACGAGTTTAACAATGAGTAGATAACGGAGAAAGTTTGAACGCTGAAAAATATCCTCCTAATATTGGTGCCGATGATCGTGTGATTTTATTCGATGGTGTTTGCAAGTTATGTAATGCTTGGTGTCAATTTATTATCAAGTACGATAAACAGCAGCATTTTAAATTATGCAGCGTACAATCACCTGAAGGACAGCAAATACTAGCGCATTTCAATCTTGCAACTGCTCACTTTGATACAATGTTGTATGTTGAAGATAATCATTATTTCGATAAAAGTGATGCATTTTTTCATGTTATAAACAAACTTGGGTTTCCGTGGCGAATATTGTCTGTAGGTAAAATTATTCCTAAAAGAATAAGAAATTGGCTTTATGATCGTATAGCACTTAATCGATATGCGTTATTCGGTCAATATGATACATGCCAGCTACCAAACTCAGAAAGTGATCATCGGTTTTTGAGCGCTAAAGAGCATTCTTCACGCTAGGTATAAAAACCGTAACGCGAAGTGTATTATTTTACCGCCCTGAAAAGTTTAAATACTCGGAGTATTCACATTATACAAATCATTTTTGTTGAAAAAACAAACATTACGCTTGAAAAATATTAAATAAATGTTTAAATAATAATCTGGGCATCTAAAAAGCCTATTACATAATAATAATGAAAAATTGTAACAAGTTAGAAGGGGAAGTGAAGATGGGAAATGCGAATAACGATTTGTTAATTGAAAATGAAAATTTATTTCGAGCGTTATTTTCTGCCGTAGGGGCAGTGTTGTTTACCGTACTCGCGGTAAATTTTGTTATGTCAGCAGGTCTTTTGTTATTTAAAGTGTTATTTGTACTTGCTGCTTTGTACTTTTCTTTGAGCACGCTGGCATACGCAGCGTATTATACCAATGACCTTCAAGGCGACTAACGTTATATGTGTTTCACCAGTAAATTTATACTGGTGAAATGCTTGACTGAGTTATTGAACACAACAATTCTTTTATCTTCTACTAAACCTTACATCTTATTCTTGCTGATTGTTACACCTTCTAACGTTTTAAACATGTAATTACCGTATAATTTTTGCTAGCCTAAAATTTCTAATTTTTAAAGGAATAACCAATGACGAATCAAGCCAGCAATAAATTACTCTTGATAGCAGCAACTTGCTGTATATGGGCTGCACTGGCGCACATTGGCTGTATTGTTTTCGGTAGCGAATGGTATCGAATGTTAGGTGCAGGAGAGCAAATGGCTCTAATGGCTGAACAGGGGCATTGGTATCCCACAATAGTTACCTTTGTTATTGTTGTTGTGTTGAGTCTTTGGGCGTTATATGGATTATCAGGCGCTGGTGCGATAAAGCCTTTACCGTTTCTAAGGTGTGTGCTCATTATTATCAGTAGCATTTTTTTACTGCGTGCAGGTGCTTTTGTTTTTCTAATGCCTGTGTTTCCTGAAAATAGCCAAACGTTTTGGTTTGTTAGTTCATCTATTTGTTTATTCATTGGTGGAGTATTCTTTATTGGCACTTTCCAGCAATGGAAACAGCTTTCAAAGCACAATTGATAAATAATACTTTAGATTTTACAAAAGGAATGATGACATGCTTTCTCAAATATTATTAATCATAGGTGCTGCTATATTTGGTTTATTAGGCAGTGTGCACCTTATTTATACCTTTTATTCTAATAAATTTAATGCGTTTGCACCGGAAGTAACAGAAGCCATGAAAGGTACTTCGCCGGTCATAACAAAAGAAACAACCCTTTGGCAAGCGTGGGTAGGTTTTAATGCAAGCCATAGTGTAGGCTTGATCACGTTTGCATTAATTTATTTACCATTAATTTGTTTACATATGTCACTTTTGAAATCTAGTCTTTGGTTGATGTGGCTCCCTATCCTTGTAAGTGGTGCTTACTTATTATTAGCAAAAAAATATTGGTTTAAAGTGCCATTTTTAGGTTTTCTTATTGCAACATTTTGCTTTATCAGTGCTTATGTCGTTAATATTTAGTGAGCTACGTTAATTCATTAAGTAGAAGATCATAAATCATTATCATTACAAGATACGAGGCGTGGCATTACTGCACTTGCTTATCTTGACAAAAACAACAAGCAAGTCATTGATAAAATCAGTAAATTTTTAACCGCAGTAAACAATATTGAACCAGAACAATATTTTTACCCTCGTACTGATTTACATGTAACAATTCTTTCGATTATTTCGTGTATTGAAGGTTTTACTTTATCTACGATAAATATTGATGATTATATTAAGGTATTTAATCACGTAATGGCAGAGTGTCCACCGATAGCAATTAACTTTAATGGTGTTACGGCATCTGAAAGTTGCATAGTAATTCAAGGATTTCCCGTAGATAACAATTTGCAAATTTTACGACAAAAATTAAGACAAGCATTTAAAGGGTTTCCAAATGCAACGTTTGATTCAAGATATAAGTTAATTACAGCACATTGTTCAATACCAATTCGCATAAAGATTAAGTCAGTTCAGAGCGATGTCAGAGGTGGGAGAATAAGCGAAACGTGTGCAGGTATAGTTGTTCTACATCAA
>NZ_MKQD01000063.1 GCF_001913705.1 Thalassotalea sp. PP2-459
GTAGGTGCTGGTGTTGTTTCTAAGATCATCGACTAATATCGATATCTAGTTCACATCGAACATCTAAAAAAGGTCGCGTCAGCGGCCTTTTTTGCATTTAAGTTCTGGCAGCTTCACGGAGTTCCGAGATTAAAGGGTTCAGGTACAATTAACCTTGCGATTAAATTGTACTTAACCCTTTAATTTTAAGCTTTATTTGGGATGATTTGAATTTCAACGCGACGATTTAAAGCGCGATTGCTGGCACTATTATTATTGGCAATCGGCATTGTTTCCCCGTATCCGGTTACTTTTAAGCGTGATGCTATAATATTTTTTTGTACTAGATAGTTTTTAACGCTACTGGCTCTTTTTAAAGAGAGTTCCTGATTATATTGACTAGCGCCGGTACTATCCGTATGCCCTTCAATACTTAACAAAGTTTTTTCATACTTATTAAGAACCTTCGCGATATCATTTAATGTGTTATGAAAGCCGCTGGAGATATAAGATTGATCGGTAGCGAAAGTAATGTTTGAAGGCATTACTAAGCGAATATTGTCACCTTCTCTTACAACATCAATACCAGAGCCTGACAATTCTTCTCTAAACTCTTCTTCTTGTTTATCCATATAGTTGCCAATAGCGGCACCTGCAATAGCACCAATAGCCGCCCCCCAAACTAACCGTTTATCTTTATGGTTACTGGTTGATTTACCTAACACTGCCCCAGCAACAGCACCAATAGCAGCTCCTTTCTCTGTGTTAGTGGATGCACAACCAGACATGATTATTGATAGAGAAACAAGCGGAAAAAGAAGTTTTTTGGTTAGCATATTTGTACCTCATAGATGAATTGAAAATAATTAAATGCGTTAGATATAAAAGTTTGAACTTAGTAATAGAACAGTAAAATACTCAACAAAAATAAGTTTAACGTTAGTAGGTAAACATAGTGATAGAGTCTGCAACTAACAAGTCTATTGTTGATATTAACTTTGTGTACATTGTGATGATGTTAAGCTTAATTGACGCTGAACAATGAGTGACGTATACGATGGTAGATGCCGTGCTAACTTTGGTATTAACATGATTTAATGTTTTAACATTAATGCTTTATTTTATTTCTTCACTCACTTTCTCATATCAATTGAGGTAATTTGGTAAATAAAGTGAACAACTACGAGGAATGACTTTCATAGACAAGCAATAATTTACTTGAGTAAATAGATTGACTCAGTATAATACCCCTCTCTTTTCTTGAGTATCTCTTAATTTCCCAAAGCAAAATAAGACCTACCCAAGATAAGTGTATATTTTTGAAGGGGTATAGTTCCAATTGGTAGAACAGCGGTCTCCAAAACCGACGGTTGGGAGTTCGAATCTCTCTACCCCTGCCAAATTACTTATGTGGCCCTTGAAAAGGCCTAGATCATACTTATGTTATATGACATAAGATCATGGATCAGACAATATTACAGGTAAAGTTATGAATGCAAGTACAGAAAACCAAGAAAGTGGTTCTCTAGATTCATTAAAGTGGATAGTCGTTATACTCATTTTAGCTGGTGCAGTTGTAGGAAACTACATATACGGTGACCAGTCTGTATTAATACGTGCGGTTGCCGTTGTTACAGCTGTTGTAGTTGCTGGCTTTATTGCTGCGCAAACAGTGAAAGGTCGAAATGCGATTATTTTCGCGAAAGAAGCGCGCACTGAAACGAGAAAAGTTGTATGGCCTACACGTCAAGAAGCTGTACAAACAACAGGTATCGTTCTAGTTGCTACTTTATTTATGTCTTTAGTGCTATGGGGTTTAGATACCGTACTATTTGAAGTTGTCGGCTTTATTACTGGATTACAGGTGTAATTATGTCTGAAGAAAATAATGTAACAGAAACACCGAGCACTAATAGTAACCCAAAGTTACGTTGGTATGTGGTTCAAGCATTTTCTGGTTATGAAGCAAGAGTGCAAAAAACATTGCTTGAGCACATTGAAATTCATGGCTTAGAAGAAAAGTTTGGCCAAATATTAGTACCAACAGAAGAAGTAGTGGAAATGCGTGCAGGTCAAAAGCGTAAGTCTGCTCGAAAATTTTTTCCTGGTTACGTACTTGTTGAAATGGCAATGGACGAAGAAGCATGGCACTTAGTTAAAAGTGTACCGCGCGTACTAGGCTTTATTGGTGGTACGTCAGACCGTCCTATGCCAATAACTCAAAAAGAAGCAGATCGTATTCTTCAACGTATTGAAGAAACCGATGCGCCTAAGCCTAAAACATTGTTTGAACCAGGTGAAGTGGTACGAGTTATTGATGGACCTTTTGCTGACTTTAATGGTGTGGTTGAAGAGCTTGATTACGAGAAGAACCGCATTAAAGTGTCGGTGTTAATCTTTGGTCGTTCTACGCCGGTTGACCTAGAGTTCTCTCAAGTAGAAAAAGGCTAAATTTGACGTTATAAATAGCGTTTAAACTGTATTGTCTTCAATATTTTTTAATCGCGTATTAGCTATACGCTTATTGCAAAATATTTCGACGGCTTTGTTTAAAAACCATTATATAGCCAAATGAATAGTAAATTGAAAATGCTCGCTTTTGCGGGCATTTTTGCTTTTTATGATGCAATTACTATTTAATGCTTGAAACCTGACCAGTGATTACTTTATAATCCGCTGCCGTTTTTATTTGTACAAACGAGAGTTAGTACTAAAAGCGCAAAATTATTAACCCACGGGGAGCTAACACTTGCCATATATTAGGTTAGGTGTAGTGTTCGGAAGAACTAGCGATAATACCCATAAATTAAGGTAATTAAAGATGGCTAAAAAAGTCGAAGCTTTAATCAAGCTACAAGTAGCTGCTGGTGCAGCTAACCCGTCACCTCCTGTTGGTCCAGCACTTGGTCAACACGGTGTGAACATCATGGAATTCTGTAAGGCGTTTAACGCAAAAACAGACTCTTTAGAAAAAGGCGCTCCTGTACCAGTAGTAATTACTGTATACAACGATCGTTCTTTTACGTTCGAAACAAAAACTCCACCTGCTTCTTATTTACTTAAGAAAGCGGCTGGCATCAAGTCAGGTTCAGGTCGCCCTAACACGGAAAAAGTTGGTACAGTAACACGTGCACAACTTGAAGAAATTGTTAAGACTAAAGAACCAGATTTAACAGCAGGTTCTATGGACGCTGCAGTACGTACTATCGCGGGTTCTGCTCGTGCAATGGGTTTAGTGGTAGAGGACTAATCATGACTAAATTATCAAAGCGCGCTCGTCTTATTCGTGAAAAAGTAGACGTATTAAAAGATTATGAAATCAACGAAGCATTAGCTCTTTTGAAAGAATTAGCAACCGCTAAATTCAAAGAAAGCGTTGATGTAGCTGTTAACTTGGGCATTGACGCTCGTAAATCAGACCAAAACGTTCGTGGCGCAACTGTATTACCACATGGTACAGGCCGTGAAGTTCGTGTTGCTGTATTTACACAAGGCGCAAATGCTGACAAAGCTAAAGAAGCTGGTGCAGACATCGTAGGTATGGACGACCTTGCTGAGCAAGTAAAAGCAGGCCAAATGGATTTTGACGTAGTTATTGCTACGCCAGATGCAATGCGTGTTGTTGGTCAGTTAGGTCAAATCTTAGGTCCACGTGGCCTTATGCCTAACCCGAAAGTTGGTACAGTAACACCTGACGTTGTTACAGCAGTTAACAATGCTAAAGCTGGTCAAATTCGTTACCGTAACGACAAAAACGGCATCATCCATACTACGATTGGTAAGGTTGATTTCGATGACGCTAAGTTACAAGAAAACTTAGAAGCATTATTGGAAGCGCTTAAGAAAGCAAAACCAGCAAATGCTAAAGGTCAATTTATTAAGAAAATTTCAGTATCAACTACAATGGGCGCTGGTGTAACAGTTGACCAAGGTAGCTTAGCACTTTAATTTTCAGTAAGGCATGGTTCATGCTTTACTTGGGGCGAGTTATCAACTATAATTTCGCCCCTTAAATTTTGGTAGGTGCTGTGGAAACAGCCCCGTCAAAGACCGTAGGGGTAGCGATAGTTACTTAATATTTCCTACGTAGATGGTGATTACCCAGATATTTCCTTAAATTTTCTGGCTTCGCCGTAAAAAAATCCCAAGTTTACTTGGGGAGAAGTTAATACCGGATATCCGGTTGAACCAGGAGTTAAAGCCCATGGCTATCAATCTTGATGACAAAAAAGCAATTGTTGCTGAAGTTCAAGAAGCTGCCGAAGGCGCTCTTTCAGCTGTTATCGCAGATTCACGCGGTGTAACAGTTGACGCAATTACTGCTTTACGTGCTACTGCACGTGAAAACGGTGTGTGGATGAAAGTTGTTCGTAACACTTTAGCCCGCCGTGCAGTTGAAGGTACTTCGTTTGATTGTCTTGCAGACAATTTTATCGGTCCTTCATTAATTGCATTTTCTAGCGAGCATCCAGGTGCTGCTGCACGTATTTTTAGTGATTTCGCAAAAGAAAATGATGCGTTTGAATTAAAAGCAGCTGCATATGAAGGCGAAGTTGTAGATGTACAGTTACTTGCTAAGTTACCTACATACGACGAAGCAATTGCACGCTTAATGAGCGCAATGAAAGAAGCATCGGCTGGCAAGCTTGTCCGTACGATTGCTGCAGTTCGCGATCAGAAAGAGCAAGAAGCGGCATAATCGTTGTGATACAACATACGCTTTTTGAATTTATAGTTATTACACAGCCTTTTAAGTGGCTGTCATTAAAACAGGAAATTAAAAATGTCTATTTCTAAAGACGATATCCTAAATGCTATTGCTGAAATGTCAGTAATGGACGTAGTTGAATTAGTAGAAGCAATGGAAGAGAAATTCGGTGTTTCTGCTGCTGCTGCTGTAGCTGTTGCTGGCGATGCTGGTGGTGCTGCTGCTGAAGAGCAAACAGAATTCGACGTAATCTTAACAAGTTTCGGCGACAAGAAAGTTGGCGTAATTAAAGCAGTACGTGGTGCTACAGGTCTAGGTCTTAAAGAAGCTAAAGAGCTTGTTGAAGGCGCACCTAAAGCAATCAAAGAAGGCATTGATAAAGCAGAAGCAGAAGCTCTTAAAGAAGAACTTGAAGCTGCAGGCGCTTCTATTGAACTTAAGTAATCTGTTTAATCACAGATTATTTGCCTGAAAAGGCACTGGCTGGTGATTTAAACGTCACCGGCCTTTTTGCGCTAAAGAATATCGTTTTTTAAATTACCAATAAATTAGGTTTTTTTTTAAACGAAAACAGTGCATTATTTAATGTGAAAGCATTACAGCAATACCCTGTCTGATACCAATTGGATTAGGTAAGTGGTCATAAAAAGAAAAGTTGATCAATTATTTAGTCCAATTGGTATTTTTAGGCAGATTCGGCCATAACCAGCAAGCTGAGGAACCCCATGGTTTACTCTTATTCTGAGAAGAAACGAATTCGAAAGGATTTTGGTAAAAGCGCGCAAGTAATGGATTATCCGTTCTTGTTATCTATCCAGCTCGGATCTTTTCGTAAGTTTATTGATGTTGATCCGGCAGGCGAAACCGGTTTAGAAGCAGCGTTTCGTTCTATTTTTCCAATCAAAGCCTACTCAGGTAGTTCTGAATTACAATATGTCAGTTACCGATTAGGTGAACCCTTATTTGATGTAAAAGAATGTCAAATACGTGGTGTAACATATTCTGCGCCATTACGCGTAAAATTACGTTTAGTCATTTATGACAAAGAGGCGCCAGCGGGTACTGTCAAAGATATCAAAGAACAAGAAGTATATATGGGTGAAATCCCATTAATGACAGATAACGGTACATTTGTCATCAATGGTACTGAGCGTGTTATTGTTTCGCAATTACACCGTTCACCTGGTGTATTTTTCGATCATGATAAAGGTAAGACACACTCTTCAGGTAAGGTGCTTTATAATGCACGTGTTATTCCTTATCGTGGTTCTTGGTTAGATTTCGAATTTGATCCTAAAGATAATCTTTTTGTACGAATTGACCGTCGTCGTAAATTACCGGCATCAATCATATTACGTGCACTTGAGTTTAGTACTGAAGAAATTTTAGATATTTTCTACGATACAACAGGTTACGAAATTAAAGGCGACAAGTTAATTATGGAACTTGTGCCTGAAAGATTACGTGGTGAAACCGCTATATTTGACATTAAAATGCCAAATGGTGACGTGCTTGTTGAACAAGGTCGTCGTATCACTGCTCGTCATATTCGTGCACTATCAAAAGAAAAGGTATCTGAGCTTGAAGTTCCGGCTGACTATATCGTTGGCAAAGTACTTTCTAAAGCTTACGTTGATGAATCAACGGGTGAAGTGATCGCAGAAGCGAATGCTGAATTAACCTTAGAGTTATTAGCGGAATTAAGCCAAGCAGGTCATAAGCAAATTTCTACTCTATATATGAACGAATTTGATGTTGGTTCATATATGTCTGATACCGTACGTATCGATACAACATCTAATCGCTTAGAAGCGCTTGTTGAAATATATCGTATGATGCGACCAGGCGAGCCACCAACAAAAGATGCGGCAGAAGCTTTGTTTGCTAACTTATTCTTTTCATTAGAGCGTTATGACTTATCAACGGTAGGTCGTATGAAGTTCAACCGTCGTGTTGGTCTTGATGATGAAGTGGGTGAAGGTACGCTATCGAAAGAAGATATTATTAAGGTGATGAAAACCTTAATCGGTATTCGCGATGGTAAAGGTGAAGTAGATGACATCGATCATCTAGGTAACCGTCGTATTCGCTCTGTAGGTGAAATGGCAGAAAACCAATTCCGCGTTGGTCTTGTACGTGTTGAGCGTGCAGTACGTGAGCGTTTATCACTTGGTGATTTAGACGCAGTGATGCCACAAGATTTAATTAACGCTAAGCCTATCTCGGCAGCGGTTAAAGAATTCTTTGGTTCGTCACAATTGTCACAATTTATGGACCAAAACAACCCGCTATCAGAAGTAACGCATAAGCGTCGTATTTCTGCGTTAGGCCCGGGTGGTTTAACACGTGAACGTGCAGGCTTCGAAGTACGTGACGTACATCCAACACATTATGGCCGTGTTTGTCCGATTGAGACCCCTGAAGGTCCAAACATCGGTTTGATTAACTCGCTATCATGTTATGCACGTACAAACGATTATGGCTTTTTAGAAACGCCTTATCGTCGTGTTGTTGATGGTTTAATCACAGACGATGTTGATTATTTATCTGCAATCGAAGAAGGTAACTTCGTGATTGCACAATCAAATGCTGCGCGTGATGACTCAAACAGACTAACTGACGAACTTGTTAACTGTCGCCATAAAAACGAATTTACGTTAATGGCTGCTGAGCACATTCAGTACATGGATGTATCTCCACAACAAATCGTATCAGTAGCTGCATCGCTTATTCCATTCCTAGAGCATGATGATGCTAACCGTGCCTTGATGGGCTCGAACATGCAACGTCAAGCCGTTCCAACGTTAAAAGTGGACAAACCGCTTGTTGGTACAGGTATGGAAAAAATCGTAGCGGTTGATTCAGGTGTAACAGCTGTTGCCAAACGTGGTGGTGTTATCGACTACGTAGATGCTTCTCGTATTGTTGTTAAAGTAAATGAAGATGAAATGGTGCCTGGTGAAGCAGGTATTGATATTTATAACTTAAACAAATACACACGTTCTAACCAAAATACGTGTATTAACCAACGTCCAACAGTGCGTAAAGATGAGCCTGTTATTCGTGGTGACGTATTAGCTGATGGTCCATCTACTGATTTAGGTGAATTAGCACTTGGTCAAAACATGCGCTTAGCGTTCATGCCTTGGAATGGTTACAACTTTGAGGATTCAATGTTGTTATCTGAGCGTGTCGTTCAAGAAGATCGTTTTACAACCATTCATATTCAAGAATTAAGCTGTATTGCTCGTGATACTAAATTAGGTGCAGAAGAAATTACGTCTGATATTCCTAATGTTGGTGAATCAGCATTAAGTAAACTTGATGAATCAGGTGTTGTGTATATTGGTGCTGAAGTTAAAGGCGGCGATATCTTAGTTGGTAAAGTTACGCCAAAAGGTGAAACACAACTAACACCAGAAGAAAAACTACTTCGCGCAATTTTTGGTGAAAAAGCAGCTGACGTTAAAGACAGTTCATTACGTGTACCTAACTCTGTATCAGGTACCATTATTGATGTACAAATCTTTACTCGTGACGGTGTTGAAAAAGACAAACGAGCTGTAGAAATTGAAGAAATGCAGCTTAAAGAAGTGAAGAAAGATTTAGGCGACGAATTTTCTATCTTAGAAGATGGTATATACGCTCGTGCTAAGAAACTTCTACTTTCAGCAGGTCTTAACGAATCAGATCTTAACAGCATGTCTCGCGACAAGTGGTTAGTTCAAAACCTTGCTAGCGAAGATCAACAATCTGAACTAGAGCAAATCGCTGAGCAATACGACAATATTAAAGCTGATTTCGATAAGAAATATGAAATTAAGCGTCGTAAGATCACACAAGGTGATGACTTAGCACCAGGTGTACTTAAGATTGTTAAAGTATATCTTGCGGTTAAACGTCGTATTCAGCCAGGTGATAAAATGGCCGGCCGTCATGGTAACAAAGGTGTAATTTCAAACGTTGTACCTGTAGAAGATATGCCATATGACGAAAACGGTGTGCCGGTTGATATCGTATTGAACCCATTAGGTGTTCCTTCACGTATGAACATCGGTCAAATCTTGGAAACTCACTTAGGTATGGCGGCACGCGGTATCGGTGAAAAGATTAACCGCATGCTTGAAGAGCAACGCGAAATTGCGAAGTTAAGAAGCTTCTTAAAAGAAGTGTATGAGCTTGGTGATTCTCGTCAAGAAGTCGATATTGATAACTTCTCTGATGATGAAATTATGCGATTAGCCGATAATCTACGTGCAGGTTTACCAATTGCTACTCCGGTATTTGATGGTGCGCAAGAAGGCGAAATTAAAGAATTGTTCCGCCTTGCTGATATGCCAGAAAGTGGCCAGTTTAACTTAACTGATGGTCGTACAGGTCGCCGCTTTGAGCGTCCAGTAACGGTCGGTTACATGTACATGTTAAAACTAAATCACTTAGTAGACGACAAAATGCATGCGCGTTCAACGGGTTCATACAGCTTAGTTACTCAGCAACCGTTGGGTGGTAAAGCACAATTCGGTGGTCAGCGTTTCGGTGAGATGGAAGTATGGGCATTAGAAGCATATGGTGCTGCTTATACCCTACAAGAAATGTTGACGGTGAAGTCTGATGACGTAAATGGTCGTACTAAAATGTACAAAAACCTTGTTGATGGCGACCATCGTATGGAACCAGGTATTCCTGAGTCGTTCAATGTACTACTTAAAGAGATCCGCTCGTTAGGTATTAACATTGAGTTAGACGAAGAATAAACGGTCGAGTATTTAGCTGAGCAAATCAGTAAGCGAAGAAGGTAGTTAACCTACCTTCTTCTCAAGATTAACTCCGACAGGAGATAGAGTGTGAAAGATTTACTTAAGTTTCTTAAGCAACAAAATCAAACTGAAGAATTCGATGGTATTCGCATCGGGTTAGCTTCGTCAGATATGATCCGCTCTTGGTCATATGGTGAAGTGAAAAAGCCAGAAACAATTAACTATCGTACGTTCAAACCAGAACGTGATGGTTTGTTTTGTGCGCGTATCTTTGGCCCAGTAAAAGATTATGAATGTCTTTGTGGTAAATATAAGCGTTTAAAGCATCGTGGTGTTATTTGTGAAAAATGTGGCGTTGAAGTTACATTAACTAAAGTTCGTCGTGACCGTATGGGCCATATCGAACTAGCAAGCCCTGTTGCACATATTTGGTTTTTGAAATCATTACCTTCACGTATTGGTCTTTTATTAGACATGACATTACGTGACATTGAACGTGTACTATATTTTGAATCATACGTGGTCACTGAACCAGGTATGACAACGTTAGAAAAAAGCCAAATTCTTACCGAAGAAGAGTACTTAGATGCACTTGAAGAACACGGTGATGAATTTGATGCACTTATGGGTGCTGAAGCTGTTTTAGCGTTATTAAAGCAAATTGACCTTGAAGGTGAAGTTGCACAAATGCGTGAAGAGTTACCAGAGATTGGTAGTGAAACTAAACGCAAGAAAATAACGAAACGTTTAAAATTAATGGAAGCGTTTGCGCAATCAGGTAACAAGCCAGAATGGATGATCATGTCTGTGCTTCCAATTCTACCGCCTGATTTACGTCCATTAGTACCGCTTGATGGCGGGCGTTTTGCTACGTCTGACTTGAACGACTTATACCGTCGTGTAATTAACCGTAATAATCGTTTGAAGCGTCTATTAGATTTAGTTGCACCAGATATTATCGTACGTAACGAAAAACGTATGTTGCAAGAATCAGTTGATGCCTTATTAGATAATGGTCGTCGTGGTCGTGCAATTACAGGTTCTAACAAACGTCCATTGAAATCACTTGCTGACATGATTAAAGGTAAGCAAGGTCGTTTCCGTCAAAACCTTTTAGGTAAGCGTGTTGATTATTCTGGTCGTTCTGTAATTACCGTTGGTCCAACGTTACGTCTACACCAATGTGGTCTTCCTAAGAAAATGGCACTTGAGTTATTTAAGCCATTCATCTACGGAAAATTAGAAGCACGCGGTTTAGCAACAACGATTAAAGCAGCGAAGAAATTAGTAGAACGCGAAGGTGCAGAAGTTTGGGATGTATTAGACGAAGTTATTCGTGAACACCCAGTATTACTAAACCGTGCACCAACACTACATAGATTAGGTATCCAAGCATTCGAACCGGTACTTATCGAAGGTAAAGCAATTCATTTACATCCATTAGTTTGTGCGGCGTATAACGCTGACTTCGATGGTGACCAAATGGCTGTTCACGTTCCGTTAACGATTGAAGCACAATTAGAAGCACGCTCGTTGATGATGTCAACGAACAACGTGTTATCACCAGCTAACGGTGACCCAATAATTGTTCCTTCACAAGATGTTGTATTAGGTCTTTATTACCTAACACGCTCACGTGTTAACGCGCTTGGCGAAGGTATGGTGTTTGCTGATACGAAAGAAGCAGAAAAAGCCTATCGTACTGACGCTGCTGATTTACACGCACGGGTAAAAATTCGTATTACAGAGCATATTCGGAATGACGAAGGCGAACTAGTTGCTAAAACAACGTTACGTGATACTACCGTTGGTCGAGCTATTTTATGGCAAGTATGTCCAAGAGGACTACCGTATGAATTAATTGATCAACCACTTGGTAAAAAACCAATTTCGCGTTTGATCAACCATGCATATCGTAATCTTGGCTTAAAAGACACAGTAATCTTTGCTGACCATATTATGTATACAGGTTTCCATTATGCGATGGTTGCTGGTGCATCAGTTGGTATCGATGATATGGTCATTCCAGATGAGAAATACACCATCATTGATAGTGCAGAAGAAGAAGTTACTGAGATTCAAACACAGTTTGATCAAGGTCTTGTGACTGCTGGTGAGAAATACAACAAAGTTATCGATATTTGGTCATCTGCAAACGAAAAAGTATCGAAAGCAATGATGGACAACTTGTCAAAAGAACAAGTTAAAAACCGTGATGGTGAAATGGAAGAACAAGATTCTTTCAACTCTATCTACATGATGGCTGACTCAGGTGCTCGTGGTAGTGCCGCTCAGATACGTCAGTTGGCTGGTATGCGTGGTCTAATGGCGAAACCAGATGGTTCAATCATTGAAACACCTATTACCGCTAACTTCCGCGAAGGTTTGAATGTACTTCAGTACTTCATCTCAACTCACGGTGCGCGTAAAGGTCTTGCCGATACGGCTCTTAAAACGGCTAACTCTGGTTACTTAACACGTCGTCTAGTTGATGTTGCACAAGATTTAGTGGTAACAGAACCAGATTGTGGCACTGAAGATGGTATCTTAATGACACCACTTATCGAAGGTGGTGATGTAGTTGAACCATTACGTGAACGTGTACTAGGTCGTTCTGTTGCTGAAGATGTATTAATTCCAGGCACAGAGACAGTATTACTTCCACGTAACACATTAATTGATGAAAAATTATGTGATACGTTAGAAGAGCACTCTGTCGATCAAGTAAAAGTGCGTTCTATCATTACGTGTTCAACTGATTTTGGTATATGTGCTCAGTGTTATGGTCGCGACCTTGCACGAGGCCACTTGATTAACCAAGGTGAAGCGATTGGTGTTGTAGCAGCACAATCAATTGGTGAACCAGGTACACAGCTTACCATGCGTACGTTCCACATTGGTGGTGCGGCATCAAGAGCGTCAGCTGAAAACAGCGTTCAAGTGAAGAATACTGGTATTTTGAAATTACAAAATGCTAAATTCGTTACCAACTCAGAAAAGAAAATTGTTATTACATCACGCTCAACAGAGCTGACGGTTATTGATGAGTTAGGTCGTGAACGTGAACGTTATAAGGTGCCTTACGGTACTGTGCTTAGTAAAGCTGACGGCGAAGCGATCGAATCTGGCGAAACCGTTGCAAACTGGGACCCGCATACGCATCCAATCATTACGGAAGTAAAAGGTAATATCAAATTTGTTGACCTCGTTGAAGGTTTAACAATGACTCGTCAAACAGATGAGTTAACTGGGTTATCTAGCATCGTAGTGACAGATCCTAGTCAACGTAGCTCAGCGGGTAAAGAAATGCGCCCAATGGTTAAATTAGTTGATGCTAAAGGTAACGATGTAATGATTGCAGGTACTGATATTCCAGCGCAATATTTCTTACCTGGCAACGCAATTGTAAACCTGGAAGATAACAGTGAAGTTAATATCGGTGATGCGTTAGCACGTATTCCTCAAGAGTCGTCGAAAACGCGTGATATTACCGGTGGTCTTCCACGAGTTGCTGACTTATTTGAAGCACGTAAACCTAAAGAACCTGCTATTCTTGCAGAGAAAACAGGTATTATCGGCTTTGGTAAAGAAACGAAAGGTAAACGTCGTTTATTAATTACGCAGCCAGACGGTGTTGTATACGAAGAGATGATCCCTAAATGGCGTCAACTTAACGTATTCGAAGGTGAGTCTGTTCAGAAAGGTGAAGTTATTGCCGATGGTCCAGAGTCTCCGCATGATATTCTACGTTTACGTGGTGTTGCACCTGTTGCAAACTACATTGTTAACGAAGTACAAGATGTATACCGTTTACAAGGTGTAAAAATCAACGATAAGCACATTGAAGTTATCGTGCGTCAAATGATTCGCAAGTGTGAGATCTTAGATGCTGGTGATTCAGAGTTCCTTAAAGGTGAACAACTTGAAGTTGCTCGTGTGCGCATAGCTAACCGTGAGTTAGAAGCAGAAGGTAAACGCCCTGCTGAATTTGATATTCAAATGATGGGTATCACGAAAGCATCACTTGCAACGGAATCGTTTATTTCTGCGGCATCGTTCCAAGAAACAACACGTGTATTAACCGAAGCTGCTGTAAGCGGTAAGAAAGATACGCTACGTGGCTTGAAAGAGAACGTTATTGTTGGTCGCTTGATTCCTGCGGGTACTGGTTATGCTTATCACCAAGAACGTGCACGTAGCCGTGCTGTTGAAGTGGAAGAAGAAGTAACAGTATCTGCTGATGAAGCAGCACAAGCATTAACAGATGCATTGAATGCTGATTTAGAAGCAGGAAACGCTGACGATTAATCGTTAACAACGTTTAAGTAAAAACCGTCCATGGCAACATGGGCGGTTTTTTTGTCTTGAATCAGCGAATAATAAAACTTTTCCTACTATTCTGAATAAATAAAATTATTCGCATAAAGAAATGACCACAGGGAAAGGCATGAGCGACATAAGATCCAACAACTGATTAATGATCCTTTTCGGGTTTTCCTTGACAGTGCGCTACAACGCCTTTAGAATTCTGCGACCTTTTATTCTGCGCTAGAAATAGCTCATGAGTTTAAGGGTTGATTTTACACGTTTAAGAGAGTGAATACAGTGATGAAAATCATTGGTATCACAATGTTTTAATTAATCAGGAGCTATAATGGCAACTATTAACCAATTGGTACGTAAACCACGTGTCAGACAAGTACAAAAAAGTAACGTTCCAGCGTTACAAGCTTGTCCACAACGTCGTGGTGTATGTACTCGCGTATATACTACTACGCCTAAAAAACCTAACTCAGCACTACGTAAAGTTGCTCGTGTTCGTTTAACTAACGGCTACGAAGTTACTTCTTACATCGGTGGTGAAGGTCACAACTTACAAGAGCATAGCGTTATCTTAATCCGTGGTGGTCGTGTTAAAGACTTACCTGGTGTACGTTATCATACCGTTCGTGGCGCACTTGATTGTTCAGGTGTTAACGATCGTAGACAAGGCCGTTCTAAGTACGGTGCTAAACGCCCTAAATCTTAACGGTTCTCCGTCAAGTAAGGCCAAACTAACTTTTAATTTTTAATTGTTTTGGGAATACCCTGAAGCTATATCGGAGAATTTAAAATGCCAAGAAGACGCGTCGTTGGGCAACGTAAAATATTGCCAGACCCGAAGTTCGCAAATGAACTATTAGCAAAATTCATCAACATTCTTATGGTTGATGGTAAAAAAGCTGTTGCAGAAAAAATCGTATATGATGCACTAGATCTTTTAGCAGAAAAAAACAACGAGAAAGAACATTTAGAGCTTTTCGAAGAAGCGCTAGATAACATTCGTCCTCAAGTAGAGGTGAAATCTCGTCGTGTTGGTGGTTCAACTTACCAAGTGCCTGTTGAAGTTCGTCCAGTTCGTCGTAATGCGCTAGCCATGCGTTGGTTAGTTGAAGCAGCTCGTAAACGTGGTGAAAAATCAATGGCTCAACGCCTTGCTAACGAGATGTTAGATGCATCTGATAGCAAAGGTTCAGCGGTTAAGAAACGTGAAGACGTTCACCGTATGGCCGAAGCGAACAAAGCGTTCGCTCACTATCGCTGGTAATCACGATAGTAAAAAAATGAACAGCGTAGTTACTTACTTTCATAAAGTAGTAACTACGCTTTTCTACACTAGGCTATAGTTAAATACTTTTAGTGTCAGTCGTAGATAACTAGACATTTGAAATTATTTGAATATATCTTTTAAAGATTAGAGGAATACATTAGTGGCTCGTACAACACCTATAGAGCGTTACCGAAATATTGGTATCTGTGCTCACGTAGATGCAGGTAAAACGACAACAACAGAACGTGTACTTTTTTACACGGGGCTCTCACATAAAATTGGTGAAGTACATGACGGTGCTGCAACAATGGACTGGATGGAGCAAGAGCAGGAACGTGGCATCACGATTACTTCTGCGGCTACTACATGTTTTTGGAAAGGGATGGATGCACAGTTTGATGAGCATCGAATCAATATTATAGATACCCCTGGCCACGTTGATTTCACTATTGAAGTAGAGCGTTCATTGCGTGTGTTAGATGGTGCTGTATTAGTGCTATGTGGCTCATCTGGTGTACAACCTCAAACAGAGACCGTTTGGCGACAAATGGAACGATACGCAGTTCCGCGTATGGTTTTCGTTAATAAAATGGACCGAATGGGCGCTGATTTCTTATCTGTTGTACAGCAAATGAAAGATCGCCTAGGCGCAAACGCGGTGCCAATTCAGCTAGCGATTGGCTCTGAAGAAGATTTTGCCGGTGTTGTTGATCTGATAAAAATGAAGGCAATAAATTGGAATGAAGCTGACCACGGCATGACCTTCACATATGAAGAAATTCCTGCTGACATGCAAGCGCTTGCAGAAGAGTGGCGTGAAAATTTAGTCTCAGAAGCCGCTGAAGCAAATGATGATTTGATGGAAAAATACCTTGAAGAAGGTGATTTATCTGAGCAAGAAATTAAACAAGCGCTTCGTCAGCGTACGCTTGCTAATGAAGTTGTATTAACCGCCTGCGGAAGTGCTTTTAAAAATAAAGGTGTTCAGGCAGTACTCGATTATGTTGTTGAATTTTTACCATCACCTACAGAAGTACAAGCAATTACTGGTATCAATAACGACAAGCAAGAATCAGAAGGTACACGTGAAGCAGATGATAATGCACCGTTTGCTGCACTAGCGTTTAAAATTGCAACTGATCCGTTTGTTGGTACGTTAACATTCTTCCGTGTGTATTCTGGTGTGGTAAAAACCGGAGATAGTGTTTTTAATCCGGTAAAAGGTAAAAAAGAACGCTTTGGTCGTATTGTGCAAATGCACTCGAACGATCGAAAAGAAATTAAAGAAGTTCGTGCAGGTGATATAGCGGCCGCGATTGGATTAAAAGATGTAACGACAGGTGATACGCTTTGTGATACTGCTAATGTGATCACGTTAGAGCGTATGGAGTTTCCTGAGCCGGTAATCTCGATAGCAGTAGAGCCGAAAACAAAAGCCGATCAAGAAAAGATGGGTGTAGCGCTTTCTAAGCTAGCGGCAGAAGATCCTTCATTTAGAGTTGAAACTGACGATGAAACCGGTCAAACCATTATTTCTGGTATGGGTGAACTACATTTAGACATCATTGTCGATCGCATGAAGCGTGAATTTAGTGTCGATTGTAATGTGGGTAAACCGCAAGTTTCTTATCGAGAAACAATTCGCAAGCAAGTTGAAGTGGAAGGTAAGTTTGTTCGCCAATCAGGTGGTAAAGGTCAATACGGCCATGTTTGGCTTAGAATGGAACCTCAAGAAGAAGGTGCAGGTTTTGAGTTTGTTAACGAAATAGTTGGCGGCGCTGTACCTAAAGAATATATTCCTGCAGTTGAAAAAGGCTGTAAAGAACAAATGGATGCTGGTGTACTAGCTGGTTTTCCAATGTTAGACGTAAAAGTTACGCTATATGATGGTTCATTCCATGACGTTGACTCAAATGAGATGGCGTTTAAAGTAGCTGGTTCTATTGGTTTCAGAACAGGGGCTTTAGAAGCAAACCCTGTGATGCTTGAACCAATGATGAAAGTTGAAGTTATTACTCCAGAAGAAAACATGGGTGATGTGGTAGGTGATTTAAATCGTCGCCGTGGCATTATTGATGGTATGGATGAAGGCCCAGCTGGACTCAAAGTTGTTAATGCTTCAGTGCCACTTGCCGAAATGTTTGGTTATGCAACCGATTTACGCAGTGCAACCCAAGGGCGAGCTTCTTACTCTATGGAGTTTAAGCAATATGCAGAAGCGCCTAAAGCGGTGGCAAATTCAATTATTGAAGGGCGCGGAGGCGTTGTTTAGTCATTGGATAAGAAATTTGAGTAGTCGAATTTCGGCTATTCATAATACGACAAGCTCCCAGTGAGTTTGTGATAGGACATAAAGTTTGCTCATTTTTTGACAAGACCGTCCGTCTTGCCTACAATCTAGCACCTTAACTTTGTGTCTTTTACTCTCGCTGAGAGAACAAAATATTAAATTTAAATGTAAGTACTTTCTTTTAAGGTAATTTTAAAATGGCTAAAGAAAAATTTGAACGTTCGAAACCGCACGTTAACGTTGGTACTATCGGTCACGTTGACCACGGTAAAACAACTCTAACTGCTGCTAT
>NZ_MKQD01000064.1 GCF_001913705.1 Thalassotalea sp. PP2-459
CTTGACGACTTCTAGCGATAGTCATTTCGCTTCCTTGCGATTGATTTACAATGACTCAAAGATTAGACAAACACTGGAATTTTACAAGTTAATTATGGTTAATTATGGGTGTCTAGATTATTATTTATTCATCGTTATATTTGTAGGGTTGCTGAGCTAAAGATAAGTAAGTTCTTTTAGCTTGGCTTTCATTTAATAAATCAACTTGATCAAGTTCACAGGCATCTATTTCTTGTTCATCATTATCCAAATATTTATAAAACTGAATAGGTTCGAAGGTATCTGAAAAATTATTCGGTATATCCACAATCGACTTTGCAACATGAAAGTATACTTCGATATCATTGTGAAGTGCAGAATCACGTTTTTGGGTTCTTAGTGCTTCTATATAACTAGAAAAACGCGTTTCTTTTTTGGCTTTTACCTGATGCATTGAACGATAACTACCATCAGGGTTAACTATTGCGAAATCATCTAAGCTTTCAATTTCAAGTTCCAAAGTTCTTGCTTCTTCACCCAGCTCTTCAAATAATTTTAAGCAGTGAATTACCGCTATTTTTCCTTGGTATATATAGCCACTACACGAAGAAATCGCTGTATGAGGAAGAGGCATAAAAATCCTTTTTATAAGTTAGAAAAGTACTACATTACTTATACAATGCAAACAATAGACACGTGGATACTAGATGTTTAAGTACAATATAACCAATAAGATACCACATTGAATTTAAATAAACTTGAGCTTGAACAAATATTTAAATATCCAGTACAGTTATTTACAGAACTCCAAGTTATCACAAACTACGTTTGCTCTTTCTAAACGCCAATTGAAAAACCTTGTTAATATCATCTGCCCTTGATAGTAAATACCTTTGATGGTTTGAATGATATTCCCGTCATAATGCCCTAGCTTACATTCGCCAGTTTCACTGTTAAATGATGAATCATAAGCGAGCTTTAACGGTTGGTCTTTACGTCTTGAAAACACTCCGCCCATTGCATTAATAAAGTCATCCCATTTACTTTCATCAGCTGCTATCCTTGCTTTTTCTACCACAGAATTTAATGATAACTTTTGCTTTAAGCGCCTTAATTCACGCCAGACAGATACACTTGCCCCACCAATTTGTTGAAACTGACGAATACACCAACAAGAAGACCAAGCATCTACTCGTTGTGCTGCTGTTATAGGGTCTTCACCGTAAACACCTTTATCTAATCCTTCACCGTCTATGTTCTTTGATACATACTTTGCGATATAACCTGTAGCACTACCTTTTTTCGGGTCTATTAACTTAAAGTCACAGCGGTTCTCTTGAGCACCTTTTTCATCACCATCTTCTTCGAGTGCGTAATGACGAATGATGCTTTGTAATAGCTCTATATGATTCTTTTCAACGAATAACAGCATATGCCAATGAGGTGTGCCGTCGTGTTGTGGCTCAGCAACACGAAAACCATAAGGTTTAATACCTTTTCTATCTAGCTCTGCTCGAATACGTGACCAAACTTTACAAAGGTATTGATTCGCTTGATAAGGTGTAAAACCTTCATATTTGGGGTTACGTTGACCTGATTTCGCAAACGCAGCGTGGTACTTCGAAGGACACGTCATCGTAATAAAAAGCCCTTCGTGGTTATGTGATTTAGATAATTCTTCAAAACCTCGCATTCTCACCATTAATTCGGCTTTTCTGACCGCTGGGTTAGAAACATTTAAATCAGAGAGTTCTTTTAAGGAAAACTGCTGACCAATATCATTAATTACTTTCATTGAGCTAAGCATTTGCTCGTTACGTAACTTTTGCTGTTTTCTCTTTTTAACCGTTAAATCACTGGCGTAAATTTGTTTATACTTTTGAACTAAGTTCAATTCTATCGCGGCTTGTTCGTAGGCTTGATTAAAAGTTTTTCGTAATCGTCTATTCCACCAACCTAAATCACACATGCGCTTTATTGTGCCTAATTCCGTTACGCCTTTCCCCGAAGTAATAACCGCCTTAATGCGAAATGTTTCGGCATAATCCGTCAGTATTCGAAGTATTTCGCTTGCATTCGACTCACAAATATCCGTTAACGGGTCAAGGCGCTTCGTTACGTTACGGAATTCTTCGTTATGGGAGCTTTCTTCGTTACGGAAATTTCCGTTAACATTATGATGTAATGCCATTCTTCGACATCTATCTGCGCAATCCTGTGCAATGACTCGTATCTCTTCGTCATCAACCGTTAACGAATGACGAAGCTTTTCAGGTAATAAACTCACAATCATTTTTGTGGTGTTTAAAATGTATAAATTACGCTCGCGTCTAACTTTTAATTTAAATGCCTTATTCAGAATTATTCGCTTAATAACATCAGGTACTTTATTTAATTGTTCAAAGATAAAATCTACATCAGCTCTATCTGCTGCACACTCATGCCTTTCCTCTGTCAGAAAAGGATAATCTTTAAATACAGAAGCGATTTTATTGAGTTTATGTTCAAGTACATTATTTTGAGCAGTCATTTTTGTACTCCTCAAATACTTTTATACCTAAATCACTAATCGAATAACGTAAATATCTCACCCCCATAATGACTTCAAGGCGGTCTTCAATAAGGCCATTAACTTTTAATGGCCTCAAGTCTTTTCTTTTAATGATTACGCCAATCGATTCAGATGGTGTAAAACGTTCAAATGCTCCGCTACAAAGTTCAATACAATAGCTGATACTTAAGCCATGATAAAAACAACGAAGGTGAAAGTAGTTATTGCTGGTTAATTTAGTCATATTAAGCTCCTTTCTCCATTAAATGAGATTGCTTATAAAAACTATCTAACCAATTATCTAAATCTTCGATTAAGTATCGAACAGCGCGGCCTATCTTTATAAACCGTGGTGCAGATGTTCTGTTTTCTCTATTACCTTCCATTCTTGATTGACGAAGAAAAGATCTGCTCATCCCGATATATTCTGCTGTTTCTATTTCAGTTAGTGCTCTTTTGTTTTTGGTGGTTGGCATGTGTGCCTCCTGATTAATTTATGTTTCAGGAGACTTTTTACGGAGGTGTTTTACTAAAATGAGCTTATCAATGAACTGAATGAGCTTATAGGTGAAAATTACATTTTTTTAATCATCAAAAATGAGCTTTTTCATTCTGGAAACCCTGTTTGAAAAGGAGCCGAAACTAATAGATTTCCTAGGTCTAGATTTTTTATCTACCCACTCAATTGAGTCGTTTTCAGAAATAGCGCGTATTAAATTGTTTTTATCAAAAACCCGACACCCTTCTAATTCTGAAGATTCTTCTTCAATAATTCGCCAATATATTTTTGCAGTTTTTTTAGGGTTAGCTCTGATGATCTCAATTAACAAATCATTGAAATCATCTGTACGAGTTTTGATTTCTTTATGAACTGTTGTCGTTGATAATTTTACTTTTGGTTCTTCTATGACCTCATTTTGAATAATTCCAGTCACTTGCTGAGCCTTAATTATTTCATCAGCTAGAATACAAACATCATTGAGACTAAAAGACTTCCAATGAAAGAATAATTCATTCTTAACTGTTACAAGAGGATTGGGTATTGAATCGCCAGAATATTTACCTGTAGTTTTAACTTCAGCAATAGCGCCAAGTTGTTCAACTAATCCTTCAAACATTTTAAGGTTGCTTTTACGCTCTTCAGGATAAAATCGAAAAGGTAGATGTTCCCATTCTATATCTGTAAGCTCCTTTTCATTCCATTCTTCAATTACTGTATTCGGAGTAGTAACATTGAAGGGATAAGAGGCCTTGTAGCTAACCAATTTTTCTTTTTGAAGTATATTACTTTGCGTTAAATTTAATTTGTTTTTTTCAAATAGCTCCGTTTGTTCTTTGCTGGTTAAAGAAATTAGTCCGCTATAATTTGCTTGTCCAAAACCAACAAATTTACCTTTTCGCCAACCACCTATAATGACATTGGTAGACTTAGAAAATAGACAAAATTTTATCTTTGATTCTGCGACAAGATAATCAATATCTGACAGGGAAAAATCAAAAGATTCTTTTAAGTCATCTAGGCGATAGTATTCTTTAATCATTTTCATTTGCTTAGAATCACTTTAACTATGTTATTAATATACTGGTAATTATTATAAGCGGCACTTTTGCGAAGGAATCCAGCTGGAAAGTTAATTTCAATATCATCGACAAGGAGTTGAACATCATTACGATTTAATAAATGATATTTCACTTCATTTTTATTATATAACTCGCATAATTTTTGATTTATTTCACTGATTTCGTCTGAAATTTCTTTAATTCTATTTTCATTAATTACCTTTCTTTTTTTATCAATTTCTTTGATAACGATGCTTCTTTCTATTCTCCAATCTTTACCTTTCTCTCTTTCAAGTTGATTCAAATATTTCAACTTAGACCTATCTTTTTTGACTGAATTCGCAGACTTTAAGCATAATGCGATGTTTAGTGGCCAAAAGCTTCCACCGGCTGAAACAGGTATAATATGATCAATAGAAAATGTTCTAGGATTAAAGCTGATTCGTTCACCTGTATAATAACAATACCCGTTTTGAATTCTGTAGATGTCTTTTATATCTTGATTTGTATAAATCCCCGTTGATTTAGTTTTTTCCCGTTCTTTCCTTTTTGCATTAGCTTTTGACCAACGTGAATTTTTTTTTATTATTGCGTATATCTCGTCTATCTCTTCAGACGAAGAAGCAGAGTAGTAAATTTGATCTCCATCTTCAGCAACCAATAATATTTTCTCACCAACATCTTTCTTTTTCTTTTCTGAAAGCAAAAAGAAATCTTCTTTTTCGAAGCAACTTAGACTCACTTCTTGGTCAAGAAATGAGAATAAATCAATAAACTTTTCAGGTGAAATATACTTTTCCATTTACATGTTATCCAATTAAATTTACTGCCGCCGCCTTATGTTCAGGCGCTAAATGTGCATACCTTAACGTCATTTTTAAATCACTATGACCTAGTAGTTCCCTTACTGTATTTAAATCAACACTAGCCATGACTAATTTACTAGCAAAGTGATGCCTTAAATCGTGAAATCTAAAATTCGTTATTTTAGCTTTATCTAGTAATTCTCCCCATATATAAGGAAAGTCTTTCAAAGGCAAACCATTCTTATCTTTAAACACAAACCCTATTCCATCAGTTTCTTGTTGCCATTCTTTTAGAGTATTAAAGGCTTGTGTATTTAACGGTAAATGGCGTGTACTACCGGATTTTGCATTTTGAAAGTCAACGGTCAATATTTTGTTATCAAAATTAATATGGCTCCACTCAAGTGATAATAGCTCACCTTTACGCATGCCTGTATTTAATGCGAGTAACACTATCACCTTTAAAAATGGTGTATCACATGCTTGTAGGTTTTCTCGCAACCTTATTTCTTCATCTTTTGATAAATAGCGAACTTTAGAGTTATCAACCGTTAAGGTTTTTACTTTACGTAAATCATGGCTATCAATCACTCCCCATTCAACCGCACGACTCATACAGCCCTTAATCGTGTTTATTTGTCGATTGGTTGTTGCAGGTTTAACTCCATCGGCTAATCGCTTATTTCGCCATTTCTCGATCTCCCACGCGTTAATATCGGCCAACTGAAAGTCCATCAACGAAGGGAAAGAAGATTCAAAGGCTTTTATAGTTTTTTCAGCTGTTTTAGGGTTACGAGACTTTAACCAAGGAGCATATTTTTCTTCTAAGAAAAATCGTAGTGTAGAAAATTTAGAATATTTAGTTTTAGTTCGGTCATGCTTTCTAACCGCTTGAACATCGACACCTTGAGTGACTTCTGCAATTTTGATTTTAGCTAAGTCTCTGGCTTGTGCTGGAGACATTTGACCATCTATACCTAATCGATAATTTACTTGTTTACCATTCAATCGATAAAACAGGTAATAAGTGATCAGTCCAGAGGGTGTTATTCGGGCATGAAACCCTGATATATCTGTGTCATTTAATCGCTTATCTTCTGGCATTAAATTTTTAATACTAGTTATAGTGATCTTAGCTTTTACAGGCATTACATTATCATCTCGTGTAGCTCATTTGTAGCAGGAACATTATGCTACAATGAACAACAAAGAACAATACAAAACAAGCGAGAAACAATTAAACATTGTAATAACAGCAGCTTATCAGTTAACAAGGTTCATACTTGTTCATTGGCGTTTATAGGTTATTACACTTTAAACGCCCTAATAATGGGCAAAAAATTGTTTGCTAAAATGTTGAGGAACGAAAACAGCAAACTGTTTTTTGTCCTTATTAATTAGCTTGTTATGTAACTTTACACAAAAGCTACACTTAGTGATACAAATGCAGAAATAAACAATAAATATAGTAACCAATTGCTATTAGGTTTTTGAGATTCTAATTCTTTCTCATAATGTTGAATCATGTCATCAATTGAGCCTTTGAATTTACCAAAACGATTAATTTGATAAGATTGCTCATTAGGTAACTGGACAAAATAATCAGTATATTTAGAAAGATATTCACGGAGTGTTTGAGGATCTAATGCGGTTTCCTTTGAAATAGAAAAAACTCCGACTCCTTTAGGCGTATGAGAATTAAGTGTTTCCAATATTTTAGATAGTTCACTGACTTTCAAAATTGCTTCACCCTTGAGAGTTACATAGACATAATGACTCCCCACGAAAGTGCTGATCTCCAATCATTCGTGGATTAGCTGATAGCCAGAGCCATAATTAGTTTGTTAAATACTAA
>NZ_MKQD01000065.1 GCF_001913705.1 Thalassotalea sp. PP2-459
CACATGAGAGTCTGGGTAACCTGCCGCCGGCAGTTTACCGAGAAAAACTGGAAAATTCTAATTTAGAACTGTGTCATTAATGGGGAAGTGGACAGCAGTTTACCGAGAAAAACTGGAAAATTCTAATTTAGAACTGTGTCATTAATGGGGAAGTGGACACCAGCCAACGATACGGCGTGAATGTAAGTCCATAACAATAGCTAGATACATCCAACCTTCGCCAGTTCTTAAATACGTCACATCTCTAACCCACACTTGATTGGAAGTAACAGGATTAAAGTTCTGATTCAATAGGTTATCAGCAACCGCATCACTGAGTTTACGCTTGGTTGTTACTTTATATGCAACGCGCTGAGTAACAATCAAACCAAGTTTGGCCATCAACTTCTGAACGCCATAATCACTGACGTTAAAGCCCTCTCTGCTTAATGGTTTTAAACCTTACTTGTTTTCCTTTAGCAGGAGGACGCTGGCCTTTTTTAATATCTCTTTTTCCATCCTTAGCTCTTTATTTTCCTTGCGTAGTCTTAATAGCTCAGCTCGTTCATCCGCATTTAAACTGGCACCAGGACGTTCGGCTTCAAACTTAGCTTTCCAGTTATAAAGTAGTTTATCTGTGATACCTAAAGACGCTGCTGCCTTAGGGACTGAATAACCTTGGTCGGTTACTAATGCTACAGCTTCTTGTTTAAATTCAGCCGTGTAACTTCTGTTTGTTCTTTTTGTCATTTAACACCTCAATAATTTGATTATATTCCATTATTAAAGTGTCCTGTTTGATTAAAGCAGATCAATGATATAGTGGGTTTACCTATTTACTCTCTTTTTTAACCTTGTTGATGATTATTATGGCTAAGAATAAAAAACTGAATGAAACAATATACCCGTAATGTTCAAATGGCCACTTTGAATGATCCAATAAACTTGAAATTGTATAAAAGGTAAAACAGAGTGCAACTATGTTTACATATTTATTAGAAATTAATACTAATATCAATAACGATGGTATTGATACTAGTATTGGAAAAAATAGATCTAAATTCACTTTTACATCCTATGAAAAGTAACAAGTTTTATATTGTACTATATAAGGTGTACCTGTGCCTGTATTAGTTGAAAATGTATTACACACCAATGTTAAATCTCCTGAATCTCCGTCGACATATTCATCATCTTCATAACCTCCACCTCCACTACCTCCACTTGATTCTACAGTAATCACGCCTCCAGTTATTGTTACTTGATCACCAAGTTTTAAATCAGAGTCCATTAACGATGTTATTAGGTCTGCTAGTACCCATCCTACTCCCGTACTAATTAATATGTTGATTTTGTTTGAAATAGCATTTTTTGTGAGAGCCGTAGCTAACTCTGCATACCGACTTACAGGAATAGCTAAGAGAAGTGAATATATGAAATTCATTTTTTTCTGAGCACTATCATTAGCATCAAAATATGCTTGAGTTACTGTAAATGTCATTACACTATTTTCCATAACATTTACAAGATCTCTAACAGCATCAGACTGATTCCATTCTTCACATGTAAAATCAGGATCCCAGTCGCATGATAGGCTCCCATCTGGGTCATAGGGCGCCATACGAGAACTAATTTCTGGTATAGATGCCTTATGCTCTCGAAGAAAACTTACAACGTTTGTGGAGTACACTATCTTTTTATTCTTTTGAACTGAAATTGTTTGAGTGCCACGGGCAAAATGCCTTCTGGAAACAAAATATTTCATAACTTCCTCTTCAGGATTACATTTTTAGAACAAAGGATTACAACATCTTTGTTTAATAATTCTGTATCTGCAATAGCATTACTGGGAGCTAGAATGTAGTGGTCAACTAAAACTGGCCACCTTGTTATAAGTTTTCCAATATTTGTGTTCGGCCTCTAATGGCGATAACCCACCGTTATTCTGGTGGGGGCGATGACGGTTATAATAACCAACAATATATTGGTGAATGGCGTTTATTGCATGAGTGGTATTTTCATAACCTCTACGTGGCATCCACTCTGTTTTAAAGCTTCTAAAAAAACGCTCCATTGGTGCATTGTCCCAACAATTCCCGCGTCTACTCAAGCTTTGTTGGATGCCATATCGCCAAAGCTGTTGACGAAAACTACGACTTGTATAATGACAGCCTTGGTCGCTGTGGAACAATACTTTCTTAGGCTTGCCTCGACTTTCAAAGGCCATGCGTAAAGCTTTTTTCGTTAACTCGCTATCAGGACTATTTGAGCTTGCCCATCCGACGACTTTACGTGCATACAAATCTAAAACCACAGCTAAATAAAGCCATTTTTTACCTGTCCAAACATAGTTGACATCACTACACCAAACTTTATTGGGTGCATTAACATTAAACGCTCGATTCAACTTGTTTGGGATACTTACATGTTCTGTTTCTGCTTTAGCATATTTATGTGAAGGCAATTGACGGCTCACTAAACCATGCTCTTTCATCAATTTGTTCACCAGCCAACGGCTCGCTTTAAAACCTGAATTACTCAACAATGTCACTAAGCTACGCTCTCCTGCAGAGCCATTGCTAAGCCCAAACCACCGCTTTAATTCTGCTACCGATCGTATGCGCGGTGCAGATTGCTTTTTGGGATGAGCACACCAGTAGCGATAACTACTGCGGTGAACAGAAAACACTTGGCAAAGGCGTTTCACTGACCAGCTCTCTTGAAGTCGATGGACTAGCGAAAACCTTTTAGAGAGTCCTGCATCAAGAGAGCTGAAGCCTTTTTTAATATTGAATTATCTTCTTCGAGTCGTTTAATTTGACGCTCTAATTCTCGTATTCTCAGCTGCTCAGGCGTAAGTGGTGTTACGTTAGATAAATTGCCATTGCGCTCATGTTTCAATTGGCGAGCCCATTTATCAACAGTTGATTTACCCAATCCCATCGTGTCAGCAACTTCTCTTACTGAGCGGTTCTCATCAACCACCTGCATTGCAACTTCTAACCGAAATTCGGGTGAATAAGTTGGTCTAGTTCTTTTTGTCATATTAATACCTAATCAGTTGCGGTGATTCTATCACCTCTAATTAGATGGCCAAATTTATTGTGCCACTACAGATTTGGCTTTTCTATTGAAGCAACTGGAAATGTGCATGCCTCTTCAACCCTTAAACCCGCTTGAAGCTGCAGCAGTTGATGAATGATGAACTCATCAGAGTATTTGGTTAAGCAGGTAGCAAACTGAGCCAGTTCTTCTTTGGATAAAGGGTTTAGACTTTGATTTTCATTTTTAATTGGTTTTCTGATTCTCAGGTCTGTAGAGCGAACAACAAACTTAGGGTTATTGTGGTTCATCATCCCTGTGTTTGCGATGTGAACTAATTGGTAATTAAATGGCTTATTGTCTTCTGTAAAAGTTATAAAACGCTCGTGAGCAGCCCACTCATAAAATTTGATAATTTGAAGCATATATAACGATGCTGTTGAATATGCCATCTCTCCTTCTTTTGCCGACTTTAGTAAATCATCGTTTCTGAATCTATAAGTGGGCTTGAGGTAGTCAGTCGGAGGAAAAGCATTCCACTCACACCCTGTACTTTCAAGAAAGAGCCAGTATCTTTTTATCGCTCTAACACAGCAAGAAATATCAGATACTCTTCGAATATTTTGAAGATAATTAAGCCATAGATTAACGGGAAGAATATACTCGTTTTCTTTTGAATAAAATGTAGGAAAACCTTTTAGTAAAAAAGGCTTTAAGACTTTTGACGTAGGATATATACGGGGAACATAGAAGTTTTTGAGTGAATAACGGAAACCATACTAACCCCTTAGAGAAATGAACTCTATTGAGGTTAGTATTTTTTCCAGACTTTACAAATCTACAGAGTAGGTTTTCCAGACCTCGATCTAAAGAGTAACAAACTCTTCTGCTGATGTTGGGTGGATAGCTACGGTATTATCAAAATCAGCTTTTGTGGCGCCCATTTTCATTGCTACAGCAAAACCTTGTAAAAGTTCATCACTACCAAATCCAATAGAGTGAATACCCACTATCTTTTCTTCTTTACCTACGCAGATAAGTTTCATTTTTGTTGGATCACGGTAATCGTCGGTAATGGCTTGGTAAAGCGCAGTAAATTGTGAACGATAGACTTTTACTTGGCTTTCTCCGTATTCGTCAATTGCTTCTTGTTCACTTAAACCGACAGTTCCGATGACTGGATGGCTAAAGACCACAGTGGCAACATTGCTATAATCTAAATGCTCAGTTGGTTTATTGTTAAATAAACGCTCACATAATCGACGGCCTGCTGCAACAGCAACAGGCGTTAACTGTACTCTGCCTGTGTTGTCACCTACGGCATAAATGCCTTCAACTTGAGTATTTTGATACTTATCGGTAGGAATAAAGCCTTTTTTGTCTAATTCGATACCGGTTGCTTCAATGTTAATGTTATCGGTTGCAGGTTCGCGACCGATTGCCCAAATAACGGTTTCAACAGGACCAACTGTTTTGCCGTTTTCTAGGTGAATGGTTAAGGTTCCGTCAGAGTGTTTCTCAATGGACGTTGGTGTACTGTGATTGTGCAATGTTGGGCCGTGCTTGGCCATTTGTTCCACTAAGGTGTCAGACAACATGTCGTCAAAATCTCGAAGCGGTTTTGCTTTTCTGACGACTAAATGTGTGTCGCTTCCCAGTGCGTGTAATACTCCGGCTAATTCAACGGCAATATAACCTGCACCAATTACGGCGACAGACTTTGGCTGTTGTGTTAAAGCAAAAAAGCCATCGGAATCAATGCCGTGTTCAGCGCCGGGAATCTTTGGAATACTTGGGCGGCCACCAGTGGCAATGACAATATGGTCAGCCGTGATTTTTTCACCGTTCACTTCGATAGTATTTTTATTGACAAACTTGGCAAAGCCATCAATTAGCGTAACACCGTTAGCTTCAAAACCACGACCATATGCAGCGTGTATACGCTTGATATAAGTTTCACGATTGGCGACTAATCGTGACCAGTCAAAATTATCTGCAGAAAGATTAAAGCCGTAATCATGGCTGTAATGAATGGCATCGGCAATTTGCCCTGCATACCACATGGCTTTTTTAGGTACACAACCAACGTTTACACAGGTGCCACCCACTTGTTTTGCTTCAATAACAGCGGCTTTTTTGCCAAGCTTTGCTGCGCGATTTGCTGATGCGATACCGCCGCTGCCTGCGCCAATGGCTAGAAAGTCAAAGTGTTGAGTCATCTGTTTTTGCTCCTGATCTGTGTGCAGATAATAGGTTTAAGACCTTAAATATGCGGATAATCATTCATCCTTTCAAGCAATGTTTACTAAGATACTTGAATTAATACAGTTTAGCCTTTACATCTACTATCATAATAGCATCACCAATAAGCTGACATTACTATGAGTAATCCATTATTAGAAAACACTTCGTTACCGCAATTCTCTAAAATTCTTCCAGAGCATGTAAAACCCGCAGTAGAAAAGGCCATTGCTGATTGTAAAAAAACCATTGAACAGGTGATAAAGAATAACGACAGTTATACTTGGGATAACTTAGTTGAGCCCATTAATGATGTTGATGACATTTTAGGTAAGCTATGGTCACCGGTTTCACATATGAATTCGGTCGTCAATAGTGAAGAACTTCGTGATGCTTACGAATCGTGTTTACCCTTATTATCTGAATACGGTACCTTTGTTGGCCAGCATCAAGGCTTATTTGAAGCTTATCAAAACCTTGCAACGAGTGATGAATATCAAACACTTGATACCGCACAACGCAAAGTCATTGATAATGCCTTGCGAGACTTTACCCTATCGGGTATTGCGTTACCTTCTGAGCAGAAAAAGCGCTATGGTGAAATTGTCACGCGTTTATCGGAACTGGGCTCAACCTTTAGTAATAACTTACTTGATGCAACGCATGCTTATACCGTTAATATTACCGATGAATCGGAACTTGATGGTTTGCCTGATTCCGCTAAAGACGCTGCCGCTGCTCAGGCGAAGGCTCAGGAAAAAGAAGGATGGCTGTTTACTTTAGATATTCCAAGTTACTTACCGGTAATGATGTATTGTGACAATCGAGAGTTGCGTGAAAAACTTTATCGCGGCTTTGTAACACGTGCCTCAGATCAAGGGCCGAATGCAGGTGAATATGATAATAGCGATATAATGAATGAAATTTTGGCATTACGTCATGAATTGGCGAAATTACTTGGTTTTGACAACTTTGCTGAAAAATCGTTAGCCACCAAAATGGCGAACTCAACAAACGAAGTGTTGGGCTTTTTGGAAGACTTAGCTAAAAAATCGAAAAGCCAAGGTATTGAAGATCTTGAGCAAGTTAAAGAGTTTGCCCAAAAACACTATGATGTTAATGAGTTAGCACCATGGGATTTAACCTATTACAGTGAAAAATTAAAACAAAGTCGCTTTGCTATTTCTGATGAAGAGCTTCGACCGTATTTTCCTGAACATAAGGTTGTATCAGGGTTATTCGAAGTAGTTAATCGTTTATTTGGTATTAAAATCACCGAGAAAACAGGTATTGATACTTGGCATGAAGACGTAAAGTTTTATGACATTCATGATGCCAATCAACATTATCGTGGAAGTTTTTATCTTGATTTATATGCAAGAGCGAAAAAACGAGGTGGTGCATGGATGGACGATTGTGTTGGCCGTAGAAAATTAACTTCAGGCGAGGTGCAATACCCCGTTGCGTACTTAACGTGTAATTTCAATGGCCCAATAGGAGAGAAACCCGCATTATTTACCCATGATGAAGTGGTGACTTTATTTCATGAGTTTGGTCATGGCATACATCATATGTTAACGCAAATAGACGCTTGCGGTGTATCCGGCATAGATGGTGTGCCATGGGATGCTGTTGAATTACCCAGTCAATTTTTAGAAAATTGGTGCTGGCAGCCAGAAGCATTGGCTTTTATTTCAGGTCATTATGAAACGGGCGAGTCATTGCCAGAAGACATGCTTGATAAAATGTTGGCGGCGAAAAACTATCAATCGGCGATGCAAATGTTGCGTCAATTGGAATTTAGTTTGTTTGACTTTCTTATGCACAGCAATTACAAATCTGATACCGAAAATGATCAGTACATTCAACAAGTGCTTAATGAAGTTAGAGATAGATATTCAGTAGTGCCAGCGGCTGACTTTAATCGCTTTCAGCATGGTTTTGGGCATATTTTTGGTGGTGGTTATGCTGCAGGCTATTACAGCTATAAATGGGCTGAAGTATTATCCGCGGATGCTTTTTCAAGGTTCGAAGAAGAAGGGGTGTTTAATTCCGCAGTAGGCAAAGATTTTCTGAACCACATTCTAGAAAAAGGCGGTTCACAAGAGCCAAGTGAGCTGTTCAAAGCTTTTAGAGGCCGAGAGCCAAATATTGACGCACTACTGCGCCATAGTGGTATTGCTGCTTAATAGGCTGATGACATGACATTAGAAACAGTTGACGAGATTTATCAACGTGCAGCAGAACGCAAAGGCGGTGACGCTAAGCTCAATGTGCTATTAGCTGCGCAAAAACAAGGGATTGATGAACTTACTGATGATCGTATTTTGTCTGAAATGACTAAAAAGATTTTTCAGTCAGGGTTTGTTTGGCGTGTGGTTGAAAAAAAATGGCCTGACTTTGAAGAGGCGTTTTTTAACTTTGATATTGAAAAAATATTGATGATGCCAGAAGAGATGTTAGAGCAAAAAGCAAGTGATCCTAAAATCATCCGTAACTTTAATAAAGTGAAAACCATCAAAGCTAATGCTCAAATGATGTTTGAAGAGCGGCAGAATGGTCATAGCTTTGCTGAGTTCATCGCAAGATGGCCAACTGCTGATATTATTGGCTTGTGGGCATATTTAAAAAAGAATGGACAACGATTAGGGGGGAACACTGGTCCGTATGCATTGCGTATGTTGGGTAAAGATACGTTTTTGTTGAGTCGAGATGTCGAAGGTTATTTTCGAGCTCATGACTTGATCTCCGGTGGTCTTCACACCAAATCAACGTTGAAGACTATTCAACAGAGCTTTAACCATTGGCACCAAGAATCTGGTATGTCGCTGTCACAATTAAGTCGATTGGTGGCGTTTTCTACTGGCGATAACCAGTTAATTTCGTGAGTATAACTTTTATGCAACACATTGCTGTTGGTTATGTCGATTCAGTGGATGCCGATAAAGCTAAAGCAATCGCTGCCAAATGGGGTTTTGATTATATTGGCGACGTTGCGTCGGCAGTAAACTTTCCTTCGCTTATATTTTTGTTACAAGTCAATATTCAGCGTTTAGAGCTGATCAAACTCGATGAACCAAAGCTTGGTGCCATTGCGGTTGATTTTGTCTCAGGCGCTACGGCACATCGCCGTAAATTTGGTGGTGGCCGTGGGCAAGACATTGCAAAAGCAGTCGGTTTAAAGCATGGCTTTACCCCATGCGTGTTAGATGCAACCGCAGGTTTAGGCCGAGACGCTTTTGTATTAGCCACACTAGGCTGCGAAGTAAAAATGATCGAGCGTAACCCTGTGGTTGCTGCATTACTTGACGATGGCTTACAGCGTGCGGCTTTGAGTGTTGATGTGAATGACATTACTGATCGTATGTCACTAATGTTTGCTTCATCTATTGATAATATGACACACGAAAGTGATATTGATGTGGTTTATTTAGATCCAATGTATCCTCATAGGGAAAAGTCTGCCGCGGTTAAAAAAGAAATGCGCGTGTTTCAATCATTGGTAGGTGAAGACGTAGATAGCGATTCCTTGCTAGCGCCAGCGCTTGATATCGCGCAATATCGTGTTGTTGTGAAGCGTCCTAGCTATGCTGAAAACTTAGCCTCAAAAAAGCCATCTACCAGTATTAAAATGAAGAAAAACCGTTTTGATGTTTATGTAAATCGCGCTATTCCAAAGGCTGAAATTAATTAAATCAATTGTAATTTGTTTTGTTTGCCAGCGTTATCATAAAGCTGTCATATTAATGTGACGGAATGAATCTATAATGACCTTTTGACATAAAAGTGTCATGTTTATGTAACCTAATCGTCATAATACTTAACGAGAATGCCTACTCACTTATTATAGTTGTAGGTAATGTTGTGCGCGTCTCTACTTTTTCCCGTTCTTCCGTCATTGCAATCAGTGCTTTTGCTGTTATTTTTCTTGCGACGATGTATCAAGTGAGTGAATCACTGTCACAAAGTAGAAAGCAATATGATCAGTACCAGCAGTTAAAATCATTAATTACGGTTAATTTTAGTCGTACGGTTAGACGGTATTTAGAGTCTGGAGATGCTAGTCAATTGACCGAAGCTGAAGCTATTCTTGATGATATTATTATCAACGCTGAGCAGTTGTCGTTATCTCAGCTTGCTGCTGGCATTACAACTAAGGCAAGGGGTCTTAAAAAAGAAATCGCAACTAAATATCGTGCAATGGGCAAATTAAGTGGAGACCCTCTTGCTCTATTGCGCAATGGCGAACGAGGTATTTCAGCGATTAATCAGCAGCTAGCTGGTTATGTAGAACAAACTGAAGTACTAGATGCCGCGAACAAGCAAGCTTATTTACAATTAACCAATCGTTTAGCGACTGCTTTATTTGATTTAGTGGACAGTAGAGAAAACATGTTTGCTCAACAGAAAGCCAACAGTGATTCATTATCGTTTCCACTTCAAGCACTCAAAGATTTAGTTGATCAACTTTCGACAAAGCCATTATTAGAAATTTACAGTGATGATAGCGGTGATGAAGATGACTTTTTTGCCGATGAGGATGATAAAGAAGATATGAGCGAAGATGCATTGTCTGAGCTAACATCTTTGATCAGGCGTTATCATATTGAATTGAGCAATACGTTAGATAATGAACAGCAACGCCAAGAAGGTTTGAAGTTGCTGAGTAATCAAGTTGATGACCTTGAAAATATTATTATAAATGGCGAAGCTGAAATTACGCAGGCGCAAAAGCAGGTGAATCAACAGTTGTCTTATATTGTTATTGGACTGCTATCATTTCTAATCCTTTTTTTAGCAGCTAATTATTGGTTAACGCGGAGCGTAGTGTTAAATCCGCTACGTAAACTTCGCGATAGCTTTGTGACGCTGGTAAACGAAGGCCGTGTTGACAACATAACGGGTATACCTTTAAAAACGGAGCTTGGTGAAATTTCACATAGCTTTAATCAAATGGTGTCAAAACTTGCTCAAGAAGATAAACAAAAAGCACAGCAATTAAATTTAGTGTCGACAGCAATGAAAACCATGGAAAACCAAGCGGGTAATATTTTAGAATCCTCTGCGAGTACCGATCAGCATTTAACCGATGTAGTGCAGGTTATGGATGCCTTATCACGTGTGACTGATAACGTTAATACGTTGTCACAACAAGTTGTAGATAATGCAAAAACGACAGAACAAGCGATGAATGATAGCCAAGCCAAAGTGCATGAAGTCTTGACTGCAAGTGAGCAAACTAATCAAGCTGCAAGTGCAGGTAAGGAAGCTATTCTATCTCTGTCGCAATCGGTAGAAAGTGTGGGTTCAATTGTTGATGTGATCAGTTCAATCGCTGATCAAACCAATTTACTGGCATTAAATGCTGCAATTGAAGCCGCACGTGCGGGTGAACATGGTAGAGGCTTTTCGGTAGTTGCTGATGAAGTACGTCAGTTAGCGGGTAAAACGCAAGAGTCACTTAACCAAGTTAGTAAACGTTTAGAGCAGTTAAACCAGGCAAGTTCGACCTTAGAAAATAACATTTACGGTATTGAAAATGCGTCTCACCAACAAAAAGATATCGCGGCGCTATTAAAAGAAAATGCTGAAAATGTGGTTGAGCAAGCAATCACTTCAGCGAATGTAGCGGAAGATGCATTGGCTCAAATTAATCAACAACGAAGTCACTTTGTTGAATTTGAACAAGCGATGGAAAGTGTGCAAAATGAAGTAATGCATTCTCGAACACTTGCAGACAAAATTGTGAAAGATGTTAATGGTCAAGTAAATGACATCAATCAAACATTGCGTATTGTGATGAATAGCGAGCAAGAGTTAAGTTAGTGAGTAATACGTTTAAGCGGCAAACACTTCGATACGATCTCGGCCATTATGCTTTGCACGATACATGGCTTGATCTGCATCATTGACCAGTTGTTCGAAGTCTTTATGGTTTGAAGTTAACGAACAGATACCAATACTCAGTGTGACAAAAACTTCTTGCCCTTTAAACACTAATGGTTGAATAGCAAGCTGTTGTTGAATTCGCTTTGCCGTTTCAATACCCCCGCTGTTATCGCAATTTGGCAGGATAACAATAAATTCTTCTCCGCCATATCGCCCTAGAAAATCTACGTCTCGAATTTCTGATTGGCAAACATGGCATAGATGTTTAAGTAATTCATCACCGCAAAAGTGACCGTATTCATCGTTGACTTTTTTAAAGAAATCACAATCAAAAAGCATAACGGTTAGTGCTAAAGAAGCGCGCTTACTGCGAGAATATTCTAATGCCCCGCGCTCATAAATAGCACGCCGATTTGCCACTTTTGTGAGCGGATCGGTTCGGGTCATCTCTTCCAATACTTCGGTTCTTTTTGCAATAATTTGTTGCATGGCATCAATGGAAATACTGTTTTCTTGCAGTTTTTTATTCATTTCTTGAAAGTGCTGTACGATACTCTCAAACTCTTCAGAAGGGTAAGTTAACTCAATTTTTTGAAAGTCATCGGTAGCATTATGTGTTATGGCGCTGTCTACTTCCGTAAGGGATGTTTTTAGAATGCGCCGAAGTTTTATCGCGGTAAATGTTAATGTACTTAATGATAATAACAGTACAATTGCTATGAGCATGAACTTATGTTCAACGGTGTCGCGAATATTTTCTTGAACATCTGCTGACAAATTAACGGCATCTGCTCGAATAGATTCAAGCTGGGTTAATAATCTTGCGTTAAAATGGTTCTGCAGAATTTTGTTAGCATTATTAAACTGCTCTTGTGTTTGTTTTTCGAATAATGCTTTGAGATTTAGGTTCCGGCTTTGAATGCTGTTCAATATAACTTGTTGTTTCGCGGTCATTTCTGGCGCTGTGCTGAGTATTTTTTCTAATTGATTATGGTAATTTAGCCACTCGTCAATATCGTTATTTTTAACAAATAATTGCTTACTTAAAATGACTTGCTTAAAGATATCTGTATGACTTTCAATACGTTGAGCAAAGGCTTCTCTTTGGGCTGCTAAAGTAATGCTTTGATAAGCAAAAAATACGCTAAAGATAATAAGAAAAAAGACAAAACAACACCCTATGGCGAAATATGAAACACGTTGTATTAATGCTGTTGTCATGTGTTACCTGTTAAAAATAAATGTTAACTAACTGAGGGTTTATTTGTGACAACGCTCTTACATCAATATAACTTTTATACTGGTTATGAGCGGTCAAAGGTTCCGTGTCTTTGGATGATAATAAGTGTTGCTCAAATGCCCACATTGCTTGCGCCTCAATACTTAATAATAACGAATTGTCTAAGCCAACTTTGAAAATATAATCGCGCCATACCCAATCGATAAAAGCTTGTTCAACGTTTAGTTTATTTTTAACAATTGCTTTGGCTTTTTTAGGTTGAATGGCGATAAACTCTGTAGCTTTAATTAACCCGGCTAATAAACAGCGTGTAGTTGTAATATCTTCTGCTTGCCTATTAGTAGAAATAAGATTAAAGCTTAACGAATTTAAGTTTTTTGTTTGATGTAATTTAATATCTTCGCCCATGATTTGGATTGTTTGAAAGGCATAGGGCTCCCAAGAAACAATAGCATCAACTTGTTCGGCTAACATTGCGCTGTGCAGGTCGTCAGGTAAATAATTCTTTACCATGATATCTTCAAGTGTTAACCCTTCTAGTGCGAGCAAAGCCGTGAGAAAGTATTCGCCTGCCGTTCCTAACGTAACACCGACTTTTTTACCTGCTAAGTGTTTAATATCTCGGATATATGCCGCTTTATTACTGAGTAGCTTAATGTCGTTATCTGATTGTACAAACATAGCATGAGTAACTAATGGTGTGTGGTGTAAACTTTGATAGGCAATAACAGAATCGGATGAGGTGGCATACTCAACGTGCCCTGATGATACTAGATCAAAAGCACGCTTCCCACCCACAACATCTACAAAGTTAACGGAATTACACTGTTTATCAAAGGCGTCGATAGCCTTAGCAACATAAAATGGTGCTGATAGTGGTGTTAGGGAAACAGCGACGTTTACGGAGTGTTGTTGAGTGACATTGTTATTATCTATGTACTTCAATAGCAGTATAAATACACATCCTAGTGCTGCAATTACCATAACGGCTGTACGCCAACGATGCTTCAAATCCTTGTCTCATATTGGTGCTTTCACGTAAGTATAGCTGATCTATTTTGTTAAACAGCGTTATTACAAATATTTTAAAATATGTATAAGCTAGCTCAATACATCTTTAAGTGTAGCGTGAGCATAATGATGTTGGCTTTCAGCTAAAAATAGTTCTGCTGTGGCTATGGCATCACTTAGGGCATTGTGTGCTTGATAGTGAGGTAAATGGTAGTGTTTTCGTAGCGCACTTAATCTGAGTTCTGATGGGTCGTATGCTACATCGCGTTTATCTAAGCGCCTTTTGGCTAATAATAATGTATCTATAATTGGCAAAGGAGGAGCCATACCATAAAGCGCCAGGCAGGCTTGTTGTAAAAATTGTTTTTCGATGCGAGCATAGTGTACTAACAGTGGTTTGCCAGCAATGGTACTTAACAGTTGCTCAATGACCTGTGCTAAAGGCTTCCCCTGTTGTTGTTGTTGATCGGTTATTTGATGGATCACTACATTGTCAGCGACTAATTCACGCTGCGTGTTGATAATTTGGTGGTAACTGCTACCGAGCAAAATTTGTTGTTGATTGATTTCTACATGTCCAACACTTAATAGTTTGTCTTTTACTGCATTAAGGCCTGTGGTTTCAAAATCAAGCGCAATTACGTTGAGCGCATTTACAGGTGTATCTAGTGCAGGAAATGGAACTGAAAGGTAGTCTTTTAATGGGCCAGCGGGTGCCGATAAAAAGGCTTTTTTCCGTGCTATCTCTAAACCAAAATACCAATTGAATAAAAACTGATGACGCCACATGAGATTAATAACTCGATTGTCTAGCGTCTTGCAATGTTTTAATCACTTTAAAAGCGTCTTTTAAATGCTCTCGCTCTAATTTTGAGATATCTTTTGGCGCTAAAAAATTGTCAGCTTGACAGTTAGCTGCCAGCTTTTTAGCTTGATGCTCCATTCGTAATAATGACAAAAATTCAAAAGCGTCGATTAAATTCGCTGCAGAAGATTTCGTTAAGGCAGGTGTGCCAGCCGTTTGTTTAAGGCGTTCAATGGTATTGGTTGCCGTAATACCTTGGCTTAATGCGTAAATTCGCGCCAAATCAACAATTGGAGCGATACCATTGTGTTTTAAATCTAGTACGCGTTTGTTTTCTCCGTCTTTTATTAATACAAAGTCCCTAAAAAATCCTAATGGTGGTCTATTTAACAGTGCATTTTTTGATAAATGCGCGAGAAAAAGTGTGCTTTTTTTCGTTTTAGTTAACAGCTGTGTTCTTACCTCGTTTAATAATTCTTCATTGCCGTGAACCGTGGTTAAATCGAAAAAAACACTACTATTTAGTAGCGCTTGAGGGCTAGGAGTATTCACCCAATTATTGAAATATTCATGCCAAACTTTTTGAGTTTGACGCCATTGCTGATTGGTCGCCATAATGTCGCCTGGGCAATAAATAAAGCCACAAGTAGCTAGTCCATCAGAAACAAACGTGGCTAAAGCTAAAAACCACTGGTCGTGTTCTGGTTTCATGTCATTACTGATAATTAATGCATTGTCTTGATCGGAATGGGCAAATTGCTCTTCTCGAGCTTGTGAACCTGCTGCTAACCAAGCAAAGCTGACAGGAGCTTTACCTAGTTGCTGCTCAGCCAACTCTATTAACCTTATAGTAAAAGCTGATGTGATCGCGCTGATGCTTTTTCCTACATGATCTGCTGTGGTGCCTAGCTTGGCCATTTTAATTTGTAGCTTAGGTAACAATTTACTAATTTGTGTTAATTCTTCTAATGAACTTGCTTTACGAATAAGGTGAGTTAAGTTAACGGCATTTTGACTTTCATGGTTCATTAAGTCTGTAATAGTCACCATGGCTACGAGTTTATGATGTTGTAAAACGGGTAAATGATGAATGCGTTTAGCCGTCATCAACATAAGCGCATCATAAGCGCGACTTCCTTCATTAATCGTCAACATGTTTTTGGTCATTACTTCACTAACAGGCAATGAAAAATTTAACCCTTTAGCAATACATCGTTGTCGTAAATCTTTATCGGTCACTATACCAACTGGCACGCGATCAGTATCGTTGGAAGTAACAACCAAACATGAAAAACCTAACGTAGTCATTTCAATTGCCGCTTGTTGAATTGATGTGTTTTCCGTAATAGTGGCTACCGGGCTGTGGTAAAACTGGCTGATATCAGTGTTCATTAACGATGATGATAAAATAGCATCCTCATTGAGTTGTGACATCTTACTCTTTAATCTTTGTGCCGAGCTATCTTGAAAAAAATTAATCACCGCAGGGTATTGGCGAATAATTTCTTGCAATGTTTGATATTGAATACAGTACGCAAGCGTATCTTCTTCGGTTTTTACTGTTATGTCTTTGCTATTTTTTGTTTGGCAAAAAGCAGTGCATATATCACCTTCACCATATTTTCCAGTTAATTCATTATTTTTATCGAAATACGCAAGAGCACCTTTGCGAATAATGAACAGTGAATTTTGCTCACACTGGCTTGGTGGAAGTGTTTGCTTCTGTTTGATGTAACAAATTCGAATAGCGCTTATTAATGATTGAATTTTGTTTAATGGTAGTTGATCAAAAGGAGGAATGGCTTGAATAAAGTCACGAACTTCGGCTATTTCATTATCCATGATTGTTCCCTATATAAAATCATCATGTGAAATCTTAGTCTGTTGTAGTGCATTTTTAGGTGTTTGGTCAACTAAGATCGTCACCCCCTAGACTAAAGTGTAATACCTCGGCAAAAAAAACCTTGTTAGTGTGTATCTTAGTTTAGTTTTATTGTGTCATTTCTATTTATAAAGTAAGAAGCATTATAAAACTAACGATAAAAACAACAGGTATTAAAAGCGCAAAAAAATTAAAAAATGCGCATTAATAATGGGCTCTAAAGCTCAATGCTAGGAGAAAACAATGGAAGACAAAAATTCATATTGGGCAGAAAATCTGCGCCTGATTTTTATCTGTCTTGCTATCTGGTTCGTGGTGTCATTCGGATTCGGCTTAATATTGGTTGAGCCATTGAATACCATTCGTCTAGGTGGTTACAAACTGGGTTTCTGGTTTGCACAACAAGGCTCTATCTATACCTTCGTTGGTCTCATTTTCTGGTACGGTAAGAAAATGAACGACCTTGATAAAAAATATAATGTGGAGGACGCGTAATGGATGAGTTAAAACTCTATACATGGATCGCGGTAGGTGGCACCTTCGGTTTATATTTTTTAATTGCTTGGTGGGCTCGAGCAGGTTCTACGAGTGAATTTTACGCAGCAGGCGGCGGTATTACGCCACTACAAAACGGTATGGCAATTGGTGCTGACTGGATGAGTGCTGCATCGTTCATCTCTATGGCTGGCTTAATTGCCTTTTTAGGTTACGGTGGTTCGGTATTTCTTATGGGCTGGACGGGTGGTTACGTATTACTAGCGCTGTGTTTAGCGCCGTATATGCGTAAACATGGTAAATTTACCGTACCAGAGTTTATTGGTGATAGGTTTTATTCACGTACAGCGCGTATTGTAGCGGTAGTTTGTTTGATCATAGCTTCTTTAACTTACATAATCGGCCAAATGAAAGGTGTTGGTGTAGCGTTCTCTCGCTTTTTAGAAGTAGAATATGACACTGGCCTATACATTGGTATGTTTGTGGTATTTGTTTACACCACTTTAGGTGGTATGAAAGGCATTACCTATACGCAGATCGCCCAATACGTGGTGTTGATCACCGCATATACCATTCCAGCAATCTTCATCTCATTACAATTAACGGGTAATCCAATTCCACAACTCGGCTTAGGCTCAACCTTATCAGATGGCAGTGGCGTTTATTTGCTCGATAAGTTGGACATGGTGGTCACTGACCTAGGGTTTAAAGAGTATACAACGGCCAATATGAGCGGTTACACAGAAATGATTGCTTATACCTTGTCGTTAATGATTGGCACGGCAGGCTTACCACACGTAATTATGCGTTTCTTTACGGTACCTTCAGTAAAAGCGGCACGTCAGTCAGCAGGTTATGCACTTGTATTTATCGCGTTACTTTACACAGTTGCGCCGGCAGTTGGCGCAATGGCACGTTTTAACTTAATGAATACTATTGAGCCCGCTGCAGGACAAAATCTTGAATATGCTGAGCGCCCTCAATGGTTTAAAGATTGGGAAAAAACCGGTCTATTGAAGTTTGAAGATAAGAATGGCGACGGTAAAGTGCAATATACGGCAGACAAAACAACCAATGAAATGGTAAAAGTTGACCAAGACATTATGGTTTTGGCTAACCCTGCTATTGCAAACTTACCTAATTGGGTCATCGCACTTGTTGCTGCCGGTGGTTTAGCGGCGGCACTGTCTACCGCCGCTGGTTTGTTATTGGCAATATCGTCGGCGATATCTCATGACTTGATGAAAGGGGTGCTCGTGCCTGACATGTCAGAGAAAAATGAGCTGTTAGCAAGCCGAATAGTGATGACCTTGTCCATAATAGTGGCCGGTTATCTCGGGCTGAATCCACCCGGATTTGCCGCGGGAACGGTGGCGTTAGCCTTTGGTTTGGCGGCATCAAGTATTTTCCCAGCGTTAATGATGGGTATTTTCTCTAAGAAAATGAACAGTAAAGCAGCGATAGCAGGCATGTGTGCGGGTATCGGTGTCACTATGCTTTATGTATTCCAGCACAAAGGTATTATGTTTTATGCTCCGAGTGCTTTCTTAGGAGACATGGAACCAAACTGGTTCTTCGGTATTTCACCTAATGCTTTTGGTTCCGTAGGTGCATTAGTTAACTTTACCGTGGCGTTTATCGTGCTTAAAGCGACAGGTCCAGCACCACAAGTAATTCAAGACTTGGTTACCAACTTCCGTACGCCGCATGGTGGTATTTCGGCAGCTCATGACCATTAATTAAATGCTCGCGCATTAATCAAAAGCTTCTACTTGTATGGGTAGAAGCTTTTCTATTTCGTTAAATTGCTAGAATATTTGTGCTAATACTAGAGACATTATTAGATTGTATTAGCACAAATTTTATATATAAAAATAGGATGAATGGATGAACCGTCACACCAAACTTGCCATTTTACTGGCTCCATTTCTTATATTAGGTGGTTATGTGTTATCAGATTTGTATTTAGAAGATCAAGCGAGTGATCTACGCTTGTACCAAATGCAGCCTTTTGGCCATTGTGATGTGATAAACCAAAAATGCATATTGAAGTCAGGCGAGTTTGAAATCAACGTTATGCATGATAACGGTATTACCACGGTAAATTCTACGTTTCCACTTGATACCGCAACACTCTTTACGGTGGATAAAGCGAATAACCCCACAGGCTACCAATTAGGCATGAAAGAAACGCCTTATTATTGGAAACGCGAAACGGATATAGGTGCGTTGATACCTAACAAAAGTGACAAACTAAAATTACGGTTTATTGGCGAAATAAAAGGCGGTAAATACATCGCTGAATTTTATACACAAACGGTCAAATAAACTGTGTGAATAGTTTTTATTGATTGTTATCTAAAATAACCGGGCCAGAGCCTGTGTCGCCTAAGGTGTCTTCGGGGTTATAAAGCGGGCAGCTGTTCATTGATAAACACCCACAACCAATACAGCCGCTCAAATAATCTCGCAACCTTTCCATGTAAGTAATTCTCTCATTTAAGGTTTGCTGCCATTGGCTAGCTAATTGTTGCCAATCTTGAGTGTTAGGCGTACGGTTTTTTGGCAACGCAGCAAAGGCTTGCTTTATTTCCTCTAAACTAATTCCCATTTTTTGTGCCGCTTTGATCACTGAAATTCGTCTTAATACGTCAGGTTTATAACGTCGTTGGTTACCATTGTTTCGCCAACTTTTTATCAACCCTTTAGCTTCGTAAAAATGTAAGGTGGATACCTTAACACCCGCTCGTTTGGCTACACGCCCTACCGATAAATTTGCTTCTTGCATTAATAGCTCCTTCTTTTATTTCACTATAAGCAAAAAAACACTTTACCTCAACGTAACTTGAGGTTTTAAGCTTGCGTTGTTATTCACAAGAACAGGAGTAAGCATAATGTCTATGCCAAATCAACTATTTACAGATCACAATGACACTAAGCCCTTGTCGGCCTTTTTGACATACTATTTAGCTTTGATTAATAACACGATGGCGATCAAATAAACCAATAAGGAGGCGTAATGCTGCATTTAGAACATATTAATTTAGTAGTAAACAGTATTCCTAAAACGCTGAAATTTTACCAAGCTGCGTTTCCACACTGGCGCATACGTGGGCGTGATACGCAAATTTGGTATGGCAACGCGAGGCAATGGTTGCATTTTGGCGATGACTACCAATATTTAACGTTTAATGACGGCGGTACAGGGGCCAATCGGGATTTACAGGGGAATAGCGTGGGTTTAGCTCATTTTGCTTTTGTTACTCAAAACCTGGAAGCATTAATTGATCGTCTTAAAGCCGCTGGGTTTGAACGAACAAAAAGTGGTGAAGTATTACCGCAGCGAAAAAATACGTATTTTGTTGATCCTAATGGTTTTGAAGTTGAATTTGTTGAATACCTGAGCGATATTCCTCAAGAAAGAAATACATACCAAGAATCAACGCATTGCAGTCAGGGGGTTACAATATGAAAGCGGTTATTATTGTGGCAACGTCGCGAGATAATGGCAATACCGTTAAGTGTGCTAATGCGTTAGCATTATCATTCCCTGCTGATATTATTAATTTGTCTCACTATCAATTTTCGTATTATGACTATCAAAACAAAAATAAAGATGATGACTTTCTCAAATTAGCTGAACAAATATGTCAGTATGATCTCATTATTTATGCGAGTCCTATCTACTGGTATGCGATGTCAGCGCAAATGAAAGTATTTTTTGATCGATTAACTGACTTGGTCACCATTGAAAAACTGCTGGGTAGAGCGTTAAAAAATAAACGAAACGCCCTCATTTCAACAGGGGCGGAAAAAGTAGCACCATCTTGCTTTGTGGAACCATTTGCACTAACAGCAGATTACTTTGACATGAGATTTATCGGGAATTATTACTTACCTGTAATACAGCAAGAGATATCAGAGCAGCATTTCGAACAATATATTGTCGAAACAACGCAGGCGTTAAAACAGTATTAAGCGTTAAAATATATAACTAGGGCCTGTTGATCTTTCGCGTTTATTCTTGCGCAAAAGGCCAAAACCGAACAGCAATTAGACCAAAATCTAATTGCTTTTATCATCTAATATTTAGACACTTAGCTTATTCATAGTTTTTTGAGTGATGTTATGTTTCCTAATTGGCAGTTAACCCTGATCAGCATTAGTTATATTGGGTTGTTGTTTATTATTGCCTATTTGGGTGATAAGTATCGCCATCGATTAGCCAAGCAGGCACAAAAATATATTTATGCGCTTTCACTTGGTGTTTACTGCACATCGTGGAGTTTTTTAGGCACGACCGGCCAAGCATCAAGTAATTTTTTATCGCATATTCCTATTTATTTAGGGCCTATCATTATTTTTTTATTTTTCTGGCCTTTTATTCAGCGCATTATTCGTATCAGTTTAAAACTAAACTTAACCTCAATCGCTGATTTACTCGCCTCTCGGTTTGGTAAATCACATAATCTAGCCATAATTGTTACGTTGGTCGCACTCATTGGCACAATGCCCTATATCGCACTTCAGTTAAAAGCCATCGTATACTCTTTCCAACAACTGCAAGCCACTAACGTAGTGAGTACATGGGGCTTTGGCTTGATTGTTAGCTTAGTACTGGCAGGTTTTACCGTAATGTTCGGTATTAGAAATATAGACGTGACTGAGCGCCACCCAGGTGTGATGCTTGCCATTGCGTTTGAGAGTTTAGTCAAACTTATTGCTTTCTTAGCCGTTGGCTTATTTGTCAGTTTTGTTCTTTTTGATTCGCCGAGTGAAATTTGGCACCAATCTGGGGCTAATATTCAGTTATATCAAAACTTCAATACGCCTAACCTATTATCTATGTCAGCAATGTTAATTATTGTTATGGCAGCTTTTTTATCATTACCACGCCAATTTCAGGTGATGGTCGTTGAACTTAAAGATGAAAAAGATACGTGGCTGAGTCGACGTGTGTTTCCGCTGTATTTATTAGTCTTTGCATTATTTGCGGCACCCCTTGGTTTAGCGGGTGATTTATTGTTAGGAGATTCAGTTCCTGCCGATACTTACGTGCTTTTCTTACCTTGGACACAAGAACAAACTTGGTTAACGCTAGTGGCTTTTTTGGGCGCAATATCTGCCGCTAGCTCTATGGTCATCATTTCTTCAATTGCATTAAGTACCATGTTAAGCAATGAAATTGTCTTTCCCATGATATTCCGCTCTAGTAATACGCGTCACACAGATTACGATAATTTTAGGTCTCGATTACTAAAAATTCGTAAGTTATTAGTGTTAATGGTGATATTACTTGGCTACGGTGTTTTCTTGCTTGCTTCGCCTGATACGTTAAGTTCTTTAGGTGAAATTGCCTTTGGTGCTTTTGCACAATTAACCCCTGCCCTTGTTGCTGCTTTTTATTGGCGAAGAGCTAGTTTAACAGGTGTGTATGGCGGTATATTAGTGGGTTTTACTTTATGGCTTTTACTCAACTTTTTACCTCAATTTGGCTTTTACCAATCCCCAATTACTGATGGTATTTTACCGGCTAAAAGTAGCGCGAATTTATTGAGCTTGGGCATTAATGTACTGGTGATGTGGGCGTTATCTATTATGAGCCGACAAAGTGTTCAAGAACGGGTTCAAGCCTCTGTATTTCTTGAATGGCAATTACCTGATATGCAAGCAACTTCACGTAAAAGTCGTAAAATTAATAGCCATGAACTTGAATTACTTGTTTCCCGTTTTGTGGGGATTAAAAAAGCTGCGGATAGCTTTGCGCAATTTAACCAACAACACAACAAAAGAGCATTAGGTTTGGCTGTGTATAATCAGCGCTTATTGCAATATACCGAAAATACCTTGGCAAGTGTTATGGGATCTTCGTCTGCACAGTTGGTTATTTCGTCAGCGTTGGATGGAAGAGATATTGCGCTAGATGAACTAGCAGTATTGGTTGAAGATGCATCAAATCAAAAACAACAGCAGATACAGCATTTATTACAAAGTGCGATTGAGAATGCTAGTGAAGGGATTTCTATTGTTGATCGAGACTTAAAATTGGTCGCGTGGAATAAAAAATACCTCGATATTTTTAAATACCCGAAAGAACTGATTTATGCAGGGGTTAAAATCGAAAAATTGATCCGCTATAACATTTCACGAGGCTTAGTAGGAGAAGGTAATATTGAACAACAGGTAAATAAACGTATTGCTTATTTACGATCTGGGAGTTCACATAGTTCAGAGCGAGAGCATGATAATGGTCAAGTGATTCGTATTGAAGGTAATCCATTACCTGATGGCGGCTTTGTCATGATGTTTTCTGATATTACTGCTTATCGACATGCAGAACAAATGCTTAAAGCTGAAAACTTCGATTTAGAAACTGTTGTGCAAGAACGAACACAAAAGTTAGAGCAAGCCAATGAAGCGTTAGAATTTGCACGCGAAAAAGCAGAACAAGCGCATATTAAAAAAAGCTTATATTTAAAGGCTTGTAGCCATGATTTAATGCAACCTCTAGAAGCTGCTAGACTTTTTACCTCGGCACTTGCTAGTCAAGATAACTTAAATGAAGTTCAGCAGCGACAAGTGAAAAATATTGATCATTCATTGAAAGTGGCGAATGATCTTTTAGCGGATTTAAGCGAAATTGCCCGTATTGAAAGTGGCAACATTAAAGCACACTTTGAAGCCTTCCCCTTGCAACCGTTATTTAACGATTTAAGCCAAGAGTTTTCTGCATCAGCACAAGAGTTATCGGTAGATTTTCGTGTTGCGGCAACCTCGTTATGGGTGCTTTCAGACAAACATATGCTGCGCCGAATTTTACAAAACTTAATCGGTAATGCGTTTCGCTATGCAAGTCCTGGAAAAGTGTTGTTAGGGGCAAGGTGTCATGACGAAAAAGTGACCATTCAAGTGGCTGATAATGGCCCCGGCATTCCAGAAGACAAACAAAATATAGTGTTTGAACAGTTTACCCAATTGAACACGCCACAAACATCTGGTAGCAGTAGAGGGTTAGGTTTGGGGTTAAATATTACGCAAAGCTTGGCAAATATTTTAGGACATCAGCTCGGATTAACCTCTAAACTTTCACAGGGCTGTAGTTTCACTGTTGGGCTAAACAAGGCCGCAATAAATGTTCAGCCAGTCATAGAAAAACCACAAATTAATGTAGGTTTTAGTGATATTACCGTGATGTGTATTGATAATGATCATGATGTGCTAAGTGGCATGGTTGAGCTATTAAATGCGTGGCAATGTAATGTATTGGCGGCGGCATCCTATCAAGAAGCAAAAGCACTATTTGCAGAGCACTATAATGATACTGAAATATTATTGGTAGATTATCAGCTCGATGATGATCATAACGGCCTTGACTTGATACAAGCGTTAAGAGAACAATCGAATCAATACTTGCCAGCGATATTGATCACTGCTACTACAGATGAAGACATTGAAGAAAAAACCAAGGCGGCAGATGTTGGCTTTATGCGAAAGCTCGTTAAACCTGCAGCGCTAAGAGCAATGATGAGCGCCATGTTAGCGAAGAAATTACAAGATAAATACTTAACGTAAAAGATACTTTATCGCTACGCTTAGCCAATTTTTTAATCGCTGAGTGTTATTCTTCAGCAAATTGTTGTTCTGATAAGTCTAATTGACTAATCGCGATAACGGCTTGTGTTCGGTTTCTAACATTAAGCTTACGAAAAATCGCAGTTGCATGCGCTTTAATCGTTGCTTCTGATACGTTCAGATCATAGGCAATTTGTTTGTTTAACATGCCTTGGGCAAACATCATCAAAATTCGATATTGTTGCTGCGTTAAACTCGCAACACTTTCAGCAATATCAATATGTTGTGTTTTATTACTCGGCGTAAAGGTAGGCGGTAGCCAAATATCACCCATAAAAACCTTCTGAATGGCAACAAAAATTGTATCAACAGGTGTTGATTTAGGCACAAAGCCCGCAGCGCCATATTCCATGGCTTTACTGATGGTGTCTTGTTCTTCGTGTGCAGAGACAACAACGACAGGAATTTGTGGAAAATGGTTTCTGACATGGATCAACGTATTAAAGCCGTGAGCGCCTGGAATATTGAGATCAAGTAACAACATATCTGCTGCTTGATTTGCTTGTAGTTGTTGTTCTAGCTCTTCAATGGTCTGTGCTTCTACCCACTGTGTTTTTGTCAATTGAACTTTTAGTGTGTCTAATAAAGCTTGTCTGAACAATGGGTGATCATCAGCTATTATTATTTGTTCTGGCTGGATCATAATTCGTGTTCCATAGTTTTCCCTAAACTGAGTATATAGCGATAATATAAAAAAGCGTATTAGACTTGAGTCTAATACGCTTCTACGGTTAAAGGTCAGCTTTTTTCAGGTATTTGCTTTAAGACTTCAACTAATAATTGCCAGTATTTATTCACAGATGCAATGTGTACTTTTTCATCAGGGGAGTGCGGAAATTTGATCGTTGGTCCAATAGAAACCATATCCCATTGCGGATAGGCCGATTTAAATAAGCCACATTCTAACCCCGCATGAATTACCATAATTTCAGGTAATGTATTAAATAATGACTGATACGCGTCGCGAACTGTAGCCATAATGGGTGAAGTGGTATCTGGTTTCCAGCCTGGGTAGGCACCATCAAAGATAATGTTTGCCCCTGCAAGGCTGAACACAGAACGAACCATCGATTCAACCTCCGAACGGCCGTCATCATGTAAGCTACGGATCAATGTCATACACTCAAAGCGAGTTCCTTTAGTACGCATAACGCCTAAGTTTAGTGAAGACTCTACAATGCCTTCAATATCATCACTCATACGTATAACACCATTCGGGCAGGCGTTTATTGCGTTTAAAATTTGAGCTTGGCAAGCTGGTGTCCAACACTGTTCGAATTCTTCTGGAGAAATAAGCAACATGTCTATGTTGGGTTCAGTGGCTTTTAAATTAAAACGTACTGTGGCTAAATAATCAGCGAGACATTGTTTTAATGCTTCGATATGTTTATTTTCAACAACAAAGCTTGTTTCAGCTTCACGAGGAATTGCATTTCGCAGGCTGCCGCCATTAAGCTCTGTTAATTGTATATTAAAACGCTCTGTGGCAATCAATAAGAAACGCACTAACAGTTTACAGGCATTAGCACGACCCGTGTGAATATCAACGCCAGAATGGCCGCCTTTTAGCCCAGATATTGAGAGGTTAAATGCTGTGGTATTTTTCTTAACAGGTTGAAAGTCGAGGTCAAATCTAGCATTGCCGTCAATACCACCGGCGCAACCCATGTACACTTCACCTTCTTGTTCGGAGTCAGTATTAATTAAAATGTCGCCTTCTAGCCAATCAGACTGTAAGCCAAAAGCGCCAGTCATGCCTGCTTCTTCATCAATTGTGATTAATACTTCTAATGGACCGTGCGCAATATCTGAACTGGCTAGTACCGCAAGTGCTGATACAAGCCCGATACCATTGTCAGCACCTAGTGTGGTGCCATTGGCTGTGACCCACTCGCCATCAATGTAGGCCTCAATTGGGTCATTGAGAAAGTCGTGTTCTTTGTCATTATTTTTTTGAGGCACCATGTCCATATGGGCTTGTAAAATAACCCCTTTTTTGTTTTCCATTCCCGCTGCCGCAGGTTTACGAATAAGTAAATTTCCGACGCTGTCTTCGCTAACCTCTAAGTTTAGCGAGGTAGCCCATTGTTGTATCCATGTTGAAACGCGTTGTTCATGTTTCGAGGGGCGAGGAATTTGGCAGAGTTGCTCGAATAATTGCCATAAGATTGAAGGAGAAAGTTCAGCTAGTTGACTCACGACGGAGGTTCCTTTTTATTGTGCGTTAAAAAGTAGGTTTATGGTTATATTATGATATGAATAAAAAAGCACTGATAGCTCAGTGCTTTTTTTTGTATGTATTCAGGGTAAAGCTTTATTTACTCGCCATTAAAAATAACCATTGATCGTTAAAGCTCTCACTGGGTTTCTTTTCAAATCCGGTTCTCACGTATTGACAAATTTTTCCTTCAGCAAACGCAACTAATATGTTGGCCAATGCCAACTCTGGAATGTCAAAACCTTTGCCTTCTCGTAGTTTGCGTTCACGTAACACTTGTTTAAATTGTGATTCGAGTTTTTCGAAAAATTGGTTAACGCGTGCACGCAAACGTTCATTCTCACCCATTAATGCATCACCAGATAAAATACGGCACATGCCAGGGTTACGCTCAGCAAAAATTAATAAAACGTGTAATATATGGTGGCATCTAACCAGTGCTTCTTTGTGATCGGTTAAAATTAAGTTTACGCGTGAGAAAATTGACTCTTCAATAAACTCTATCAAGCCTTCAAACATTCTTGCTTTGGAAGGAAAGTGTCGGTAAAGCGCGGCTTCAGATACCCCTACTTGTTCTGCAAGTTTGGCGGTAGTGATGCGTTGCCCAGGACTAGTTTGCAACATTAATGCTAAACATTCTAAGATTTGTTGTTTACGATTAGGCTTTGCGGAACCCGACATATTATTATTCTCTAATGATTAAGGTTAATTCGTTTGTTTATTGCAAGATTGTAGCGATAAACTCAAAGTATTTCATCTAGTTGACGTTTAATAATAGCGACTAATTGATCAGCAACATGTTGTTTGCTTGCCAGTGGTATATCAACACTTTTATCACGACTAAATATTTTAAGCGCATTGTTTTCACTGTTGAAACCGTGCCCTGCTTTGCTGACATCGTTTGCAGCGATCATGTCTAAATTCTTACGTATCAATTTATCTTTGGCGTATTGTTCGACCTGTTGCGTTTCAGCGGCAAAGCCTACAACGAAAGGTTTAGCCGTTAATTGAGCAACACTAGCAACAATATCTGGATTTTTTTCAAGGGTGAGTGTGAGCTGATCAGTATCTGCTGTTTTCTTTATTTTGTGTTCAGCCACTTCTGCCATGCGATAATCAGAGACGGCAGCGCAGGCGACAAAAACAGTCGCCTTACTACAATGATTAAGGGCTTGTTGTAACATTTGTTGTGCGCTATCGACATATACCATGTTACAGCCTTGAATAGGTGCCAAGCTTACAGGGCCTGAAATAACGGTAACATTCGCACCTGCTTGCAATGCAGATTTAGCGATGGCATAACCCATTTTTCCTGAGCTGTGATTGGAAATATAGCGAACAGGATCAATAGCTTCTCGCGTTGGACCTGCTGTGATCACCCAGTGTTGGCCAGCTAAATCGTTAGAGGCAAAGTGGTTGCATACATGTGTTACAATTTCACTGACTTCGATCATGCGTCCCAAGCCAATATCACCACAAGCTTGTTCGCCACTTCCTGGTCCCCAGATAAGTATATCTCGCTGTATAAGTGTGTGAATATTTTCTTGTGTTGCTTGTGCATGCCACATTTGTTGGTTCATCGCTGGGCTAATGGCGATAGGAGCATCTGTTGCTAACACTATCGTAGAAAGTAAGTCGTCAGCAAACCCATGTGCTATACGCGCTATGGTGTTTGCACTTGCTGGTGCAATAAGCATTAAATCAGCCCACTTTGCCAATTCGATATGCCCCATAGCGAGCTCTGCTTCAGTATCTAATAAACTGTCTGATACCGCTAAACCGGAAACGGCCTGTAGTGTTAGTGGTGTAATGAATGCTTTAGCGCTGTCTGTCATTACAACGCGTACATTCGCACCTTGCTCTTTTAATCGCCTTACTAGCTCAGGCGTTTTATAAGCTGCGATGCCACCAGTGATGCCTAAGACAATGTTTTTATCTGCGAGTTGTTGCATATCTACTAAGTCAGACTATTTTTATCGGTAGCGTATAAGAATATCACTATTCATCACTATTGAAAATTGCTAAGCAAAGGAACTGCTATGTTAAAAGATTGGCCAATCATGGAAAAGCCAAGAGAAAAATTATTATCACTTGGTGCGCAGTCATTATCTGATGCGGAACTACTGGCTATTTTTATCCGCACAGGTGTGAAAGGAAATAACGTTGTGGAGTTGTCTCGGCAGTTGTTATTAACGTTTGGTAGTTTATCCGCTGTGTTTCAGGCAAGTCAGCATGAATTTTGTCAAATAAATGGTTTAGGAAGCGCTAAGTATGTACAGCTGCAAGCATGTCTTGAAATGGTTAAAAGGTGCCTTGGCGAAGAGTTAATTAAAGGTGACGCACTGACAAGCTCTCAAGCAAGTAAAGCATTTCTTATTGGACAGTTAAGGCATGAACATCGGGAAGTGTTTGCTGTTTTATTATTAGATACTCAACATCAGGTTATTGCCTTTGAGAAACTTTTTTATGGCACGCTCAATGCTGCAGCCGTATATCCTCGCGTGGTTGTTGAAACGGCTATACGCCAACACGCAAACGCGGTCATTCTTGCACATAACCATCCTTCTGGTATTGCGGAAGCAAGCATAGCAGATAAGCAAATCACGAATCGTTTAACTCAAGCCCTTGCGCTGGTTGATATCAAGGTACTTGATCATATGATTGTTGCAGGGCATCAATGTTATTCATTCGCAGAACACGGACTGTTGTAATTAACGAATTGGTTAAAAAATGTTTGATTTTCTTGCATAGCTAGGCAATGAACGGTAATTTTAAATTATCGATGTGGGATGTTGAGATCAAATAATGACAGAACAAAGTGATACGCCAATTGAGCGAAGACAGTCTTTTCGACTGGATATGGAAAAGGAATTAGTCAATATTCAATGGCGAGATGCTTCAGGTACAGAATTTAATAAAACGATTGCCTGTTTAGATTTTTCCAGAGGCGGTTTAAAACTGGATTGTGATCAGGAAATTCCAGTTAATGTGCAAGCGACGGTCATTTTTAAAGCGGCGGCGCCACAAAGTCAAAAACTTACTGGGCAAGTTGTTAGGTGTTTAAAGCAAGATAGTGGTTGGTATGAAATTGCATTGCGTCTTGATGATTAGCTGAACGATTTATTTATTTCAAATAAATAAGTACTGCAAAGATTATCACCTCCGAGGTTTGAGCAAAAGTTAACCTCTAATAATAACAGATCCTAGATATGGTCTATACTTATTAGTCTTCGTATAAGTATGTTGTAATTAAGGAAATCAACAAGATGATGATTTTAGTTGGTGGCGAAAAAGGCGGTAGCGGTAAAAGCTGCTTAGCTCAGAACTTAGCTGTATATTTTGCCAAGATTAAAAAGGGTATCGTGCTAATGGTTGATTGTGACCCACAACGCACAACATCGGATTGGATTCAGGCACGAAATACAGATCCTTCATTACCTGCGATTAATTGTATTCAGCTTTATGGTAAAATTCGCAATGACTTACTGAGCCTTAATCAACACTATGATTATGTGATTGTTGATTGTGGCGGCCAAGATAATCTTGCGCTGCGTGCTGCTATGTCGGTTGCTGATCATGTTATTATTCCACTAAGACCAAAGCGCAGAGATTTGAAAACTGTACCGCATATGGAAGATATGCTTAGTACTTGTAAAATGGTTAATCCAAAAATGCTTGCCTCGTTTGTGATCACACAATGCCCAGCATTACCGACCCAAGCCAATCGCATTATTGAAGCTAAAGATGTGTGTAAGTCATATGGTATCAATGTATTGAATGCTGTGACTTATAGCAGGAACATTTATGATGATAGCGAAGAAAGTGGCTCTTCGGTGTTAGAAATAGACAGTGAAAGTAAAGCCGCAATTGAGATCATATCGATTGCTGAAGAACTGATTGCCATGAAACCGGATAACTCGCATGAGTTTAACTGATTTAAAAAAAACCAAGGACGGTAATCAAAGTAAAAAAAAGAAAGATTTCACGGTTGATGACTTTATTGCGGATGCTGAAAATTATGCTAAAGGGCGCCCTACTTTGGTAAGTGAGGGCATTAATCGACCCGCTAAATTAGAAGAAGCTTTAGCGGCTGCTGCTCAATTAGAAAACGCCGAGAAAAAAAGTAAAAAACCGTTTAGACACGCTACATTTACCTTGAGTGAAGATGCCATTGAACAACTGCATACTCTGTCAAAAGATACCAATCTTGCGAAATCACATATTATCCGTATTTTAATAAATGAATTATGTAATGAAGAGCAACAAAAAATGCTCAGTAAACTATTAGCCTCTAATGTAGACTAAATTCGTTTGTTTGATCGCCATAAAGTTCAGAATTTATGCGTAAATTGCGAGTGAAACATTGCATAAATGGCCGTTGATATCTTACTAATGTTTTGAAAAATAACAATAAAATTATATTTATCTTTATTAAGTAGATAAAAGCTAGATTTAAGTAATCAGTTTCACTATAATATGCCACCTTTTTCAGGATCCCAAGGCGACGGCCATGGGAAATTGTAGCTCGAGCTGAAATTAATTTTTGGAGTGACTCACATGTCTAGAGTTTGCCAAGTAACCGGCAAGAAACCAGTTGTAGGGAACAATCGTTCTCACGCAAGAAACGCCACTCGTCGTCGTTTCTTACCTAACCTTCAAGCCCATCGTTTTTGGGTTGAAAGTGAAAACCGTTTCGTTAAATTACGTTTAACTCCGAAAGGAATGCGTATTATCGATAAAAAAGGCATTGATGCAGTATTAGCTGATATTCGTGCCCGTGGCGAAAAAGTCTAAGGAATAAATCATGCGTGATAAAATTCGTTTAGTTTCTAGTGCTGGCACAGGTCATTTTTATACTACTGATAAGAATAAAAAGACTATGCCTGAGAAGATGGAAATCAAAAAGTTTGATCCAAAAGCTCGTAAGCATGTTATGTACAAAGAAGCTAAAATTAAGTAGTTTTGGTTATCTAATTTAAAAGCCCGGTTTATCCGGGTTTTTTATTGCCTGATGGTTGTGAAAATATTTCAATGCCAAGGCATATGAAAATCAATATTGGTACGTAATTGCTGCGCATCAATGGGCTTTGTCATATATGCACTCGCGCCAACATTCAACGCTCGGCGCATGTCTTTTTCATCGTTAGAGCCTGAAATAATCAACACGGGAATATCTCTGCGACTTTTTGATTGTTTGATACGTTTACAGCATTCGAAGCCGTCCATGTTAGGCATACTGATGTCCATTAAGATCATGGTGGGCTTAATTTCTGTCAATAATTTAAGTGCTTGAACGCCGTCTTTAGCAATATGAATTTTATGGCCTAATTCTTTAATTTGATTGCAAATAACACGGATATTGGTAGAGCTATCATCGACAATTAGTATGCTTGATGTTAATTGGTCATCCATAACGCAGTTACTCAATAATTCACTTTGTATTATTAAGCGTAGAACAACATAGCATAACTAATCAACTAAAGTTTAACATCATGAGAATACAATGATGATGTTAACTCAATGTAATTGTGTCAGTTATTTTTACAGCAAAATATTTTGTTTTTTTTAACTATTTGATATTTATTGTTAATTTCTGTTGGCGCTATTTTTGCATCACAGGCTTTGTAATTATAATGTTAATAATAATAGCTAGAAAGAGAGCAAATATGTCCAATATTAAAACGAAGACGCGCAAACTGATTAGTGCTATGTCACTTGCTTCAATGGCAGTGATGGGCCAAGCAAACGCAGACCTTCTAAGCCTTGATATCGATAACTCAAATGCACAAGCGTATATCGCTTCTGGTAATGGTGATAATTCAGTTACTCGCGGTGATAATTTAGCCAGCATTACTGACCCTAATACAGCGAGCTCGCCTTTTAGTGGTGTCGTGAGTATTTTTATTGAAATGAATGGCTCTGGCTTCATTTGTACCGGCGCAGCGTTAAATAAACGCCATATATTGAGTGCAGCACACTGTGTTGATGAAAATGATCAAGGTACCACGATTAATCTAGCTGATCCGAACAACAATGTCCGTGTTATTTTCAATAGTGATGGTACATATAACGATATTATTACTGCTCAAAAAGTTGATATACACCCGGGGTACGATGGTTTTAATGTATGTCCTGATGGTTCAATTGGCTGTGTAAACGATGATGTTGCTATCATTGAATTAGATCGCGATATTCCTGCGGGCACAAAAACATACGATTTATTCTCAGGCCAAGTATTTGATACTAATAACTTAGCTAACCAAGGTGGTGGTGACGGTTCATTGTTTACTATGGTAGGTTATGGTACGCGTGGCGATGGCTATTCAGGCTATTACACTAATGATGGTGATGCAGATGGTTCTCCTGACTTTTTCTCAAAGCTTGTGGGCATGAACATTGTTGATGCGATTAGTTTTGATGATGATGGTTCAGGTCAAGCTGAAGTATGGCATGCAGACTTTGATGGCACATACACCGATAATGATGATTTGTTTGGTGGTGGTGCTGGCGAAGAGTACGATTTTGACTTTTTCTGTGATGTGTATGGTATTTGTAGTTCTTGGTTACCAGAAGGCATAGAAGCAAACATTGGTGGTGGTGACTCAGGTGGTCCGTCATTTGTTTATAATAGCTTAACTGATACATACGAAATTGCGGGTATTAATACCTTTGGTGCGCGTACATCTCCAGTAGCACCAGGTGCTTATGGCGATCGTTTTGGCGGAATTTTGATGAATCCATACGCAAATTGGATTGCAGCACAGGTATCGCAAATTCCTACTCCTGGTTCAATTATGCTATTTGGTTTAGCATTAGCAGGTTTAGCAACGGCGCGTCGTAAAGCGTAAGTACGTGCTTGTTGTGTTATTATAAGGGTTAGCTGAGGCTAGCCCTTTTTTATTTGGAGTGTAAACATGTTTAGAGGTGTGTTGTTTATACTGGTTTGCTTAATGAGTGTATTTCACGCACAGGAACAACCTGAGGTAAAACTACCAAAACATCCTGAAACGTTTGGCAAGGTATCAAATAGCGTTATTTTTCTAAATGTACTTGTTAATGAACATGGTAAGGTCGAAGAGGTAAAATTATCGAATGCTGAACAATATAATTCTTTTAACCAATTTGCACTGCTTCGTACGAAAAAGACGAGTTTTCCTGTTAAGTACGAACAGGGGGTACCAATTAAGTATTGGATCAAAAAACATAAAGTTCAATACCAAGTTAAGCCAATGAAAACAAAGTAACTTACTCAATAAAAATAACTAATTGAGTTGCGTAGTTAGCATGGTTTAAGGTGCTTGATAAGCGTATCATACGTTTGTTGTTTGCTTAACGATAAGGCTGACTTTTCTATCGAATTGATTAACTGATATGCTTGGCAGTTCATCTGTTGTTTGACGTACAATTGACTTAATCTAAATTTTATCAGCAAAATTTTATTTGAATCTTGCGCTTGTTGGGAAAATGACAGTGCTTTTTCAAAATACAACGTAGCCGTGTTTAACTGTGCTAACTGTTCATAAATATCGGCAAGATTATATCGAATAACCCCTTGTTGCTGCTTATTACCTACTATGTCTCCCCAATAAAGTGCTGCCTTCCAACGCTGCTCAGCTTCTTGATACTTTTGCAATTTTGCAGCCGCATGCCCTAAATTACCATGTAATTCGGTTTTAAAGAGCGCGTTTTTACTGTCTTTAAATTTCACGGTTAACTGAGACAACAGTGAATAGGCCTGCTGTACCTCGCCGTATTGCATTGTTAAATTGGCTAACTCTACAAGTCGCATAGGAGAGGGAAATATTTCATTCATCTGCTTGAGTAAGGTTATCGCCTTTTCGGCATATATTTTTGTTTTTTCGGATTTTCCGAAAGCTCTTAACGATTTTGCATGGTAAATATAAACGGTAATCTTAAAGGGGATTGGTAGGTTGTCGTGGCTTAGCCATTTAGTTGTTTCTTCGAGTAACGATTTATTACGTTGTAAGTTAAATAACGCAACAAATCGATATTGAAGTAAGTCATATTTAACCAATTCACTTTGGTTTTTTTTACTGAGCTCAAGGTCTATTCGAGACAAGCAATCGAAAGGTGAAGTAATACATACACTGTCTATCGATTTTTCTTTGAAATTATCGGTAGATGACTTAGTTAAGGCATGAGCAACAAGCGTATTAAATACGCTTATCGTTAAAAAAGCATAACGTAACGTTAACGTTTTTAACAATCGTTGCTTCATTTTTCATACAGCCGTTTAACTACCTAATATGTTCATAGTATTGATATAAAAGTTTTTATCAACAACAAAAGTTGGATCTTTTTGACTAATTTGTACATTTGTCCATGTAGTTGTTGGGCTAAGCCATTGCATTTTATCGTTAATTTTTACTTTTACAGGCATATCAAAGCCAGGCTTTACATTGCTCCAACGTACGCGTAATTGCTCGCCTTTTAAAAAATATTCTAACGTGGGAACACGGTTGTCACGCAGATATTGATCAAAAATGTTCGATAGCGACTTACCTGTTTTGTTTTCCATGTATTGTTCAATTTGCTGCGTTGTCACGGTTTGATGATAAAATTGTTTTCCTAAACCACGTAAGGTTTCTCGCCATAAATCATCGTTATTTACAATTTGACGAATGGTATGCAGCATATTTCCGCCTTTATCATACATATCGCTAGAGCCTTCACTATGCACGTGGTATTCACCAATAATAGCTTTTTGGTTTTGTATGTTAATACGTTGGCCACGCGTATAACCAAACGCAGCTTCTTTGCCATAGTGGTATTCTAAAAATAAACTTTCAGAGTAATTGGTAAAGCTTTCGTGGATCCACATATCAGCAATGTCTTTACTGGTAATGTTATTGGCGAACCATTCATGACCCGTTTCGTGCACGATAATAAAATCAAATAACATACCTGCACCCGTCAAACTGCGATCTCTGCCAAGGTAGCCATTTTGATATCCGTTACCATAGGTTACAGAGCTTTGGTGTTCCATACCTAAATAAGGGGCTTCAACTAATTTATAGCTGTCTTCGTAAAAAGGATATGGTCCAAACCAGTGTTCTAGCGCTTCAATGGTGCGCTTAGCATCTTTAAATTGTTCTTGAGCTTTTTCAAGGTTGTCACGCAGTACCCAGTAATCCATATCAAGCACACCTTTTTCCCCTTGATACTTTTCACCGAAGTGGACGTAGTCACCGATATTAATATTTACCCCGTAATTATTAATCGGATTAACAACTTGCCAGTGGTAGGTTTTGGTTTGTTTTTCTTTATTATGATCAATTGCTAACAAACGACCATTAGATACGTCAACTAAGTGTTCTGGTACTTCAACACTCATCTTGATACCCTGATCAGGCTCATCGTAGCCATGGTCTTTATTAGGCCACCAAATACTTGCGCCAATGCCTTGATTGCTTGAGGCGATAAAATCAATACCGTTGCTATCTTTTTTCCATGTGATACCACCGTCCCAAGGGGCACGTTTTGCCACTTGCGGTTTACCTGAAAAGTGTAGGACTACTTGTTGTTCACTACCTATAGGAGCGTTGTTTAACGTGTGGATAAAATAACTGTAGCCATCTTGGTCGATGTTTAATACTTGGCCTTTTTGTGTCGCTTTTGTCAGCTTCATCGGGGGTTGTAATTCAATTTGCAGACGATCAGTTTTGCTAATAACACGATAACTTACAGTATTGGTACCTGCGATGGTTCGAGTAGAAGGATCTACTTCAATCGCTAAATGATAATGACTTAAATCCCACCACTGACGCTCAGGTGTGATTGAACCGCGTAACACGTCTTGGCGTGTAGTTTCGCCATTAGTGCCAAATAAATTATCAGCCATTGTGATAGGTGATTGTAGTGTAAGAGCTGTTGTTAAAGTGAGTAAACTCAGTGCAATTTTTTTCATCATAATGTCTTCTTTTTGATTTTATGTATACTGTATAATTTTTGTTGGTTTTTCTCTATCTTAGCCTGAATTAATCTTGCAGGCTACCGTAACATTCTCTAGAATTAGTAAGGTGAGTAATGTTACTTGAAAAAGTAAAACTAACATTATCAATCTTGTCGGAGTGCCATTGGGCTGAGATCGCGTAAGCGGGATCCGTAGAACCTGATCTGAGTAATTTCAGCGAAGGAAACAAGGGAAATATCGATTTTATATTTTCTTGATCTACCCCAACTCCGCCTTATAAATCTGCATTGCTGTTAATTTCATTAACGCAATACGAAATCAAATAAAAGGTGAGAGAACAATGAGTTCATTAACAAAACGTGAGCGTCGTCAACAAGCAGAACAATTCTTAGAAAATGTTTCTGGTCAAAGCTATCCAAATTCAAATAAAGTTTATGTCGAGGGCAACTTACATGATATTCGTGTTGGGATGCGTGAAATATCAGTAGCAGACACTTTTGTTGGTGGCAGTGAAGAAAACCCGCTATTCGAGCCTAACGAACCTATACGTGTATACGATACTTCTGGTGTTTATACCGATCCAGCGGTTAACGTGGATGTACATGTTGGCTTACCAAAATTACGTGCTGAATGGATTGCAGCACGTGAAGATAGCGAATGTATCCCGGGAGCATCATCCGGGTATAGTCAAACAAGGTTAGCGGATGAAGGCTTAGACCATATTCGCTTTGAAAATCTACCGAAAATTCGTAAGGCAAAGCAAGGTAAAAATGTCACGCAAATGCATTATGCACGCCAAGGCATCATTACACCTGAAATGGAGTACATTGCGATACGTGAAAATACCAAGCGTGCTGAAATGAAGGATGAAATTTTAAAGCACCAACATGCTGGTCGATCATTTGGTGCTCAAATACCTGAGCAGATCACGGCCGAGTTTGTCCGTAAAGAGGTTGCAGAAGGGCGTGCAATTATCCCTGCAAATATCAATCACCCTGAAACTGAACCAATGATTATAGGGCGAAACTTTCTCATTAAAGTGAATGCTAATATCGGTAATTCAGCGGTGTCATCTTCCATTGAAGAAGAAGTTGAAAAGTTGGTTTGGTCTACTAAATGGGGTGCAGATACAGTAATGGACCTGTCAACAGGCCGATATATTCATGAAACACGAGAATGGATCATTCGTAATTCACCGGTCCCTATTGGTACAGTGCCTATTTATCAAGCGTTAGAGAAAGTAAATGGGGTAGCAGAAGATCTCACTTGGGAAGTCTTTCGAGACACCCTAATTGAACAAGCAGAACAAGGTGTGGATTATTTTACCATTCATGCTGGCGTATTATTGCGCTATGTACCAATGACGGCAAAACGTGTAACAGGTATTGTATCTCGTGGTGGTTCAATCATGGCTAAATGGTGTTTGTCTCATCATAAAGAGAGCTTTTTATATACGCATTTTGAAGATATTTGCCAAATATGCAAACAATATGATGTTGCCTTTTCATTAGGTGATGGTTTACGCCCAGGGTCTATTGCTGATGCCAATGATGAAGCACAGTTTAGTGAGTTAAGAACGTTAGGTGAATTAACTAAAATTGCTTGGCAGCACGATGTTCAAGTGATGATTGAAGGCCCTGGTCATGTGCCATTACATATGATCAAAGAAAACATGGAAGAGCAGCTTACACATTGTCACGAAGCGCCTTTTTATACGTTAGGCCCATTAACAACGGATATTGCGCCAGGATATGATCATATTACATCTGGTATAGGTGCGGCTAACATTGGCTGGTATGGTTGCGCTATGCTGTGTTATGTAACGCCTAAAGAACACTTAGGGTTGCCGAATAAAGAAGATGTTAAGGAAGGTTTGATCACCTATAAAATTGCCGCTCATGCTGGTGATTTAGCGAAAGGACATCCAGGGGCACAAATTCGTGACAATGCATTATCAAAAGCACGCTTCGAATTTCGTTGGCATGATCAGTTCAACTTAGGTTTAGACCCTGAACGTGCACGCCAATATCATGATGAAACGTTACCGCAAGAGTCAGGAAAAATTGCGCATTTTTGTTCTATGTGCGGGCCTAAATTTTGCTCGATGAAAATCACGCAAGATGTAAGGGATTATGCTGCTAAATTAGAGGCAGAAAATGGTGAATCTATTTCGATAAAATTACTAGATGAAACGGTTACTGCTGATCTTTCAGCCTTAGAAAGTGCTGAACGAGGGATGGCAGAAAAGTCGCAGGAATTTAAAGATTCAGGCAGCGAAATATACCATGTTGCCAAATAAGCATCAGTCGGGACATATGGCTGAAATTGCCATTGTTGGTGCGGGTTTAATGGGGCGTTTAGCTGCGGTTTCACTTGCACGTGAAGGACATAAAGTAACTTTAATTGATAAAGATGATATCAACGGGACAAACAGCGCCGCTTATGCGGCGGCTGGCATGCTAACCCCTTTAGGTGAGGCAATGCATTGTGATGCAAATATTGTTGAAATGGGCTTTATTTCGTTAGCACTTTGGCCCACTTTATTATCAAATCTTGCAAGTTATACTTACTTTCAGCAACAAGGTTCTATTATGGTTGCGCACGAGCAAGACCATTCTGAATTACTACGATATAAGCGATTTTTACAACAACACTATGCTAATCACGCAGTGCAAGAGCTGGATCGTCAGCGATTGGTGAATCTAGAGCCAGAGCTCTCAAGGCACTTTAATCAGGGACTTTTTCTACCGGAAGAAGGGCAGCTTGGAAATCGTAAATTACTGTTAGCGCTAGAAGAAGAAATAAAAACGTTAGCTGTTGAGTGGCTAACCGTATCCAATGTAAGCGCAATAAAGCAAGTAAATAATTGTGTTGAGCTAACGATTAATGACGAGCAACGTACGGTTGAGTTAGTGATAGATTGCCGAGGTACTGGTGCGAGACAGGCTGTAGCCCAACAGGCAATGCCATTAAATGATTTACGAGCAGTTCGTGGTGAACTATTTCAGTTATTCGCGCCTGATGTAAACATTCAGCGTCCTGTACGACTAATGCATCCAAGGTATCAACTCTATATTGCACCAAAAACACATGGTTATTTTGTGGTAGGCGCGACTGAAATTGAAAGTGATGATAGCTCACCTATGACAGTACGGTCGGCGATGGAACTATTAAGCGCCGCCTATAGTGTGCATTCTGGTTTTGCAGAAGCTAATATTCGTCAGCATATCAGCCAATTACGTCCTGCGTTTAGTGATAACCAGCCAAAAATCAGTATTGACAACAAGGTTATTCAAATCAATGGACTCTATCGGCATGGCTTTTTAATTGCCCCAGTGGTTTTGGCGCAACTACTCTCTGCTGTGAATGCCACACTTTCAGCTGAACAAAGCGTACATTCTTCTTATCAACATTTATTACCGGTGAATTTTTCCCATGAATATATTCATTAATGGTGAGCAAGTTTCCTTGTTTGAACAAGCAAGTGTTGCTGACGCTCTACAACAATATTTGACGGAACAACAGCAAGCGTTAACGTTTGCTGTGGCATTAAACAGTGATTTTGTCGCAAATAGTGATTATGCAACAACATGCTTAACGGAACATGACACACTAGATGTGTTATTTCCAATTCAGGGAGGGTAGTCATGTCGTTTTCTATCTATGGCCAAGCCTTATCCAGTCGACTATTAATTGGCAGCGCATTATACCCCTCACCTGAGATCATGAAAAAAGCGATTCTAGCCAGTGACTCACAAGTGGTGACGCTTTCATTAAAAAGGCAAAACCCTAATGCCATGGGCGGTGAACAAATTTGGCGATATATCCAAGAGATCGTTAACGTTAAACAAGGTTTTTTATTACCGAATACGGCGGGATGCAAATCGGCAAAAGAAGCGGTCACCCTTGCAAAAATGAGCAGAGAAATATTCGCGACCGATTGGATAAAGCTTGAAGTCATTGGTGATGACTACAACTTACAACCAGATGCGATTGAATTGCTAGTGGCTACAGAGCAACTAATCGCTGATGGGTTTAAAGTGCTACCCTATTGCACTGATGATTTGGTGTTATGCCAGCGATTGTATGATTTAGGTTGTCAGGTGATCATGCCTTGGGCGTCACCTATTGGTACGGGTAAAGGGTTAATGAACCCTTATAACCTCGAAACCATACGCTTAAGATTACCAAATGCCACGTTAATTTTAGATGCAGGAATAGGTAAACCTTCAGATGCGTGTTTAGCCATGGAAATGGGCTACGACGGTGTGTTATTAAATTCTGCTATCGCATTGGCAGATAACCCCGTGGCAATGGCGCAAGCGTTTTCATTGGCAGTAGCGTCAGGTGAAAAAGCATACGTTGCGGGGCTTATGCCTGAAAGACAAACAGCACACCCTAGTACGCCTACATTAGATACGCCCTTTTGGCACCATCATGGAGCAACAAAATGACGGGTTCTGATAAACCAATTGTTTGGACCATTTCTGGAGCAGACTGTTCCGGAGGGGCAGGCATTGCTGCAGATATTAAAACAGGCCATAGCCTAAACGTTGAAACTTGTCACCTGATCACTGCCAATACCGTGCAAAATTCTCAACAGTTGTATTCGATTAATCCAGTAAATATATCTCTACTTTCTGAACAAGTAGATGCACTAAAAGAAGATAAAAAGCCTGCGGTGATTAAAATAGGCTTAATTGCGACAATTGATCAAGTGCAATGGTTGATTACGATATTAATGGCCTTAAAAAAAGAAAATCCCACGTTAATTGTGGTATTTGATCCAGTCGGTAGCGCAAGTGTTGGTGGTAAGTTAACCACGCTACAATTTTCGCATTTTCGCGATATATTACCGTATATTGATATCGTAACACCTAACCTTGATGAAGCTAAAATGCTGACTCAATCAACGATTAATGATGAAAATTTATTAGCGCGAAGGCTTTGCCAATATGGTGCTAAAACTACCATCATTAAAGGCGGCCATAGCGAGTCAGACAAGGTGACTGACCTAGCCTATGATAGCTTGAAAGATCAGGTGTTTCGGTTGTCTTCATCTCGGGTTAATACGCATTTCAGTCATGGCGGTGGTTGTAGTTTTGCCATGGCAATTGCATCATATATCGCACAAGGTTACTTATTAAGAGATGCGTTTACCTTAACAAAAACGTATATACATCAGGGGCTGAAAGCACAAGAAAATAAGCTTGAACAATATGGTGCATTTGATCAGCCAAAAATGAATAAGCTTGTATCATCGGCATTTCCATCGGTTGAATCTGTCCTTAATCAACAATACCATGATTTAGCACCATTCCCTGCTATTGGCAGTTTTCAAGGGGAACAATCACTCGGGTTATACCCTGTGGTTGACTCTGTAGAGTGGTTAAAAAAATTACTGCCATTAGGTTTAGAAATCATACAACTTCGGTTAAAAAATCTATCTGATGAAGAATTAGATGCATTCATCATGCAGGCCGTAGCGTTGAGCAAGCATTATAAAACAAGATTGTTTATTAACGATCATTGGCAATTGGCGATCAAACATGGGGCTTATGGGGTTCATATAGGTCAAGAAGATCTGCTCGATGCTGATTTATTTGCTATTAACCAAGCAGGGCTTCGATTGGGCATTAGTACCCATGGTTGTTATGAGTTTATTCTTGCTAAACAACTTAACCCTTCATATTTAGCGATTGGTGCTATTTTCCCGACGAAAACGAAGAACATGACAGGACAAATTCAAGGCATTGATAATTTAAGCCATATACTCACTATCGCAGACAATATTCCGGTAGTGGCTATTGGTGGTATAAACCATTTGAATGCTGAACAAGTTTGGCAAACGGGCGTAGATGCCGTTGCGGTGGTTACCGCAATAACAGAAGCTGACGATTACCAAAAAACAGTTACTAGGTTACAACGTTGCTTGCAACCTAGTTAAAGACATGGCGGTTAGCGTTTCATGGGTTGAAGTTTTAAATATGTTGCGCTGCGCCATAACCATTCAAGTGGTCCAAACCTGAAGTATGATAGCCAAATTAAACTAACAATCACTTGGAAGATGATGACGACGACTACAAAAAGCATTTGTTGCGTGCGATCTATTTGGCCAAACATACCACCAGCATAGCCATAGAAAATCGTAGTAAAAATAATAGAGTGACTTATATAATTTGTTAGCGCCATTTTACCTAACGGTGACAACCAAGAAAACGCACGTGTAAACCAACGTTTTTGATGTACTTTAACGAATAAACCCACATAGCCAGCACACAATACAAATTGACCAAGGAAAAACAGGTTATTACCGACAGCTTGTAATTCAGGTGCCGCTTTAGTTGCTGGATGTAAATTAAGGTAAACTCCTGATACGCTTAATATTAATCCAAAGAAAAGCCCGCCGTAGCATAAAGTGTTGAAAAAAGACTGATGTTTTTCTGGGTGTTTTAATCGTTCACTTGCGATCAACCAATAACCTACCATAAATAAAGGTAAACAAATAAAGAGTGCAAAGAATGGAGTATTGCCTAATGCTCGAATCGCCTTTTCCCACCGGTGTTGGGTTGCTTGCCAATAATCGCCTTCTGTAAATATGCGCTCCTCTTCAACTGAACGATAATGGCGTTTTTGCTTGCTTTCATATTGTTTATTGACACTTTTTTCAATACGCTCTTCAGGTGTTGATTCTTCTGTGTGTTGATCAAGGTCTGAATTTTCAGTGTGATCGCTAGTTTGCTCTTGTTCGGGGATTTTAGTAAGAGCTTCGCTCTTTTTAGTTTCATCTTGCTTATTTGAGTTTTCGTTTAACGCTTTATACTCGGCTGATGTTAATAAAAACTCTCCTACACTTTGTGCGGTAAGTATACGTTGTTCAACTTGCGCGATGACTTCGCTCTTTTCTTGCCAAGAGGCTGACGTTTTTTGGTTATCGTGAGTTACGCCATATCCGATCCCAACAAAAGTTAATATGATAAAGGGCAGTAAAATAAGCGTGAATCCAGTTTTTGCAAAGGCTGTGGGGGTATTAAAACGTGATAATTTTTTCCAGCGTAATATAAATACAAAGCCTAATAACATCAACCCAGCGACGGCATAATCATGTAAAATATCGCCACCCCAAAGAAACACTAAGTGGCACATGCCAATAACGAAAAGGACTATCATTCGACGAGTAAACCAAGCGCCAAAAGGTCGACCAACTTCTTGTGCTCTAATGAGCATAACGGCGAAGCCCATACCAAATAATAAAGAAAATAATTTATAAAACTTTCCTTCGATAAACACTTTCACGAGCCAGCTTGCTGCCCAGTTTCCGCCGGTTTGTGTAAAGTCAAATTGTAATAAATCAACATCAGGCCGATTGAACCATTCAACATTCATAAAGAGGATGCCAATAAGCGCAAAACCCCTTAAATAATCTAATAAATTGATCCGTTGTTGCGCATGTACTGGTGATAAATCGTGGGATTGTGTTGTCATAATATTATATTTTTTATTATCGATTCTTGTGATCTAAGCAACTAATATTCCAATATTTATATCGTTGAATAGTAATGTTTTTTTAATTTTAGTTAATAAAAGTGTTAATTTTTTCACTAAAAAATACCAGGTTTTACTAAATGATGAAGATCAATACTAGGACGTATTGAACTTTCGAGTACAAATTTACTACTGTGGCGCTAATGGGATTCTAGGTGACCAAGTTTGCCATTTGGGCTCAACGGATTGATAAAGATCAAAGACAGTTGGCAAAACCAACTGTTCAGCCGACATTCTCTTTGGGGTTGCAAATGCAATACCGCCAGACATGAGTGATTCTAATGATTCTGACTCAACATTAACGCCCGAAAAAAGACCCGCTTCAAGGCTAAAGCCACTTGTGTTCCAAAATTTGGATTCAGGGGTAACTAAGGGGGTATATCGATCGGTAATATTAATATAAATATTAACCTTGTCTGCATTATTTGCTAGATCGATACCAATAACGCTGCCAACAGCTACTTGTTTATAAAGCACAGGGTTACCAACTCGAATCGACCCGAGTGAATTAGCCGTTAAGGTTAAATTTAAGCCAAAAGGAAGTGCTTTAGTTGCAGGAGCGGAATTGGCAGCAATAAAATGCGTTTTAGCCTTACCTTTGCCTGGAGATACACCAATAAAGCCACCCTGTAGTGCTGAACTTATGTGTTTATTACCGGTGAGGCCAATACTGGCTTCATCAAAATAAAAGCTTGAGCCTTCCACCGCGAATCGCTTGCCGTAATCGGTTAAATAGCCATATGCAATGGCTCCTTGCTCTTGATTAATAAAGTCAACATAAGAAATTGAACCAATGGTTTGTTGATGAAACTTAATACTTAGTCCAGCTTTAATGCCGGCAATATTGGTAAATTTTATGCTAATTGCCTGGCCGGCTACTTTGGCTTTGTGACGACTGGAAAATAACGTGAATTTTTCGCCTTCTTTCGTTAACGGAGCTGCACCTTCTTTTGGGTTATAAAAACTCAACCCTCCACGTAAAATTGTTTCGGCAGACTCTGCTTGTAATGAAACACTGGTTAAATCAGTTGTTAATGAAATGCCACTGGAAACATAAAACCGGGAAAATTGATTAACTAAATGTTGGTTAGTTTCATCAATAGTAATGGTAATTAATGTACTATCGCCATTTTTATTGAGATCTACACTGTCTATTTGACCAACTGAAATACCTTTATACGTTACTGGGCTCCCTGGTACAAGACTAGCACCGTTTTCACTCATTAATGTGAGCTGTAACCCACTGGCATGTAGTTCTTTAGCGGGTGGTTTTTGATACATATGAAAGCGTTGTTTAAATGCTCCTTTTCCCGCCAATATCGCTATATAGCTTCCTCCGAAAAATGCTTCTGTATCAGTAACGCCAGAGAGAGTTAACCGCGGATCTACCAACCAAAATTTTGTAGATTCTTTCAATAAATAGTCAAATTCTGGTAACAGCCCGACAACGAGTTCGTGATGATCTTGTTTATGATGAATAGCGTGAACTGAACCAATAACGTTGCCGCGATGAATAATACGTGTTGAACGTTTTATACCTTTAGCGTCAGCAACTAACAGTGTTAGGGGCAATGATTGTTTCGCGATTTTTCTCGATGAAAGTAATGGGAATAGATCACCATTATTCACTGATTTAGCATTAACGGTTTCGTGCGTATCAAAAGCGATACCACCGGCTAAAATAGACTGTAATGAATGTGCTTTAACGTCTACACCTTGTATTCCTGCCTTTATTCTTACGCCACTGGTATTCCAAAAGCGAGTGTTACTTTTAACGTATTGTTTATATTGTTCTTTAATATGAATATGCACAATTACCTGTTCAGAGGTTTTATTTTCAATGGCTTGAACGGTACCAACAGGCTGTTTTTTATAGTAAATATTGGTACCTATTTTTAAAGATTCAACATCGCTAGCGGTTAACATAATATGTAAGCCTGGCTCGTCATAATCATAAGCTGGCTTATGTGCATACACATTGAATTGTGTTTGAGGCTCCCCTTTTAATGATGGTCGTAAACTAAGATGTGAACCTTTTAGTAATGTGCGTAAATTGGTCACCCCGCCTAAATCTAATTCTGGGGTAACGGTATAAAACTGCGAGTCGCTTGTTAAATAAGGAACAACACGAGGGCTCACTTTCGCGATAGCTGTAATTTTACGAGACGTTGGGTCAATTTTACTAAATGATTCTATGACCCCTAAGGTCAGTCCTTGATACTCAATTAAAGCTCCTTTATCTATACCGGTGTCCCAATCAAGCTTTAAGGTAATTTCATGCCCCATTTCGGCGGTTTGAAAGTCAGGATGCAAAGTAAATTCATGACCTGATTTTGCGGAGGGCAACGGTGTTGAAAATTTAGGATCATCAAAGGCAACACCACCCGATATAATGGAACCTACTGATTCGGTTTTAATGTTAATGCCTGAGGTTAAAGAACCGGTAAATTCGAATCCGCTAGCGTTCCAAAAAATAGAGTTTTCTTTTACCAAATAGGCATGCTCAGGCTTAATAAACACTGAAATGTCGACGGTAGCATCGTCAACGTTATACTGCACGCCTGACACATGGCCAACGGGAATTTGCTTAAAGCTAACCGGTGAGTTGGTGTTAATTGACCCAAGAGTATTGGTTTTCAAAGTAATGTGTAAACCAGGGGTAGATTTATCGAGTTCTGGCGCTTCATTTAATGCGACAAAAAACCTGCTAGGGTTCCCCCTGTGCTCTAAATCGGGTTGAACATTTATGTAACTACCTGATATTAAAGTATCTAACCCAGTAACACCTTGAAATGACACATCAGCAGTGACATACCAAAACGTTGTATTGTCAGTGAGTAATTCTTCACTACTCGCTACCATTTCAATTTGTACTAATAAACTTTGTAGATCATCAGTGACTTCTACTTGTTTGACAACACCTATCGGTAAACCTTTATATCTTACTTCTGTTTTACCAACGACAATGCCGCTTGCTTGATTAAATTGTACGGTGATATAAACGCCTCGTTCATACACCGCTTTTACAATTAGCCACGCACCAAATAGCAACGCAATAATTGGTACCAACCAAACAGCAGAAACGCTTTCTTTTGATGATATAATTGCGTCAAGCGGATGGTGTTGTTTATTACTCATGTGTTTGCTCTTTTTTATTGTTGTTGTCCCATAGCAATCTAGAATCAAAGCTATGTGCTGCCATCAGCGTTGCGATAACCATTAAGGCAAAGTAACTTGCCCCTAAAGAAACTTCAATATTACTGATAAAACCTAAATTCACCACAGACGCCATCACTACGACGACAAATACATCAAGCATTGACCACGGACCAATATTTTCAACGATATGAAATAAATGGCTTTGCCTTTTCAGGCTCATATTGCTGCGATGTTTAACGTGATAAACCAGAAAAAATAATCCAATAATTTTCCCTAACGGAATAATAAAGCTAGCCATAAAAATAATGAACGCGATAGGGTAATGCCCTGTTTGAATGAACGTTGCAATACCTTGTAAAATAGTTGACGCCTCTGTCTTGCCAAAGGTATGGAGTGTCATCATGGGGTAGATATTGGCAGGTATAAATAAGACTAAAGAAGTCACTGTCCACGCTAGGGTGTGTTGTAAGCTGTTTGGTTTACGACTGTAAAACCAATGAGCACAGCGAGAACATTGTTGTTTTTCACTGTGCATTTTATTAATTTTTTGGCACCTAGGACAACTGCCTAAACCATTCGAAAGTGCTGTTCTAGTCATTGATTTGCTCCAGCTGTTGCCATATAAATCGATGGTCTAACGTGATGGATAGCATGGTTGAACACATCAACAATAGAATGATACTGGTAATACCCGTGCCAATAGCAATATCTGCAATATCCACTAATTTATATAATGACACGATGATCCCTAGAAAAAATACATGAATCATTGCCCAGTTATTCAGTAGATGATAAGAGCGGAAAAACACGATCAAGTGAGGTTTTTTGCTCGTATACTTCAAACAAAAAGTTAAATAAAACGCTGTGAATAAACGAACAGCAGGTACAGCAATGGCAAAAATAAAGACACAAAAGGCAATAAAATAAAAACCTTCATTCGCTAATAAAACAATACATGTAAATAATGACGCTTGGTTATACTGACCTGCGGCATATATGCCCATTAACGGCATGACAGTAGCGGGTATTAATAATAATAATCCTGCAAATGAAATAGCGAATGTTTTATCAAGGGTGTGCTTTTTAGGGGAATGTAACACCGTATTACAACAGGGGCAAAGCGCCTTTTGGTGGTTTGAGAGCTTGGGAAGATTTACCAAGGTATCGCAGCGTTGACAGGCAGCTAAGGTATCCGTTGGTAGCGACGCTGTCATTGATATAACCCTTTGTAAAATTGGAAGTAATTTTAGTTTATGTGATCCTGATATAATCGCAACTTATTTTGAACATAAAAAAAGCAGCGATGACGCTGCTTTTTAAGAGATGTTAATTATTATTTTAATGTAGACATATAATTAGCAAGTGCTGATATATCTGCATCAGAAAGCTTGCTGGCAATATCTTGCATCATGCCGTTTTTATCGTTAGCACGAGTACCAGAACGGAAGGCTTGAAGCTGGGCTTTTAAATAGCCCGGATGCTGGCCGCCAACAGCAGGGAAGCTAGCACTGTCCATACCACCACCATTGACAGAGTGGCACGCGATACAGGCTGTAATGCCTCGCTCAGCATCACCGCCAACGTAAAGCTCTTTACCAAAAGCATCTGCATCGCCTGCAACAGGCTTTAACTTTTGTGAAGCGTAATATGCAGCAACGTTTTGCATATCTTCTTCACTTAACGCGCCAACCATACCGGCCATAATTGCGTTATCACGAACGCCTGATTTAAATTCTTTCAACTGTTTGTAAAGGTAAGCTTCACCTTGTCCAGCAATTGAAGGATACATTGCATTAGTTGAGTTACCGTCTGCATTATGACAAGCAATACACGTTGCAGATTTTTCTTTACCTAATTTTGCATCACCAACAAATGATTTGACGGCTACTTTACCTGTAGACGCTTTTACTTCACCTACCGCAGCAGTGTCTGCAAAATAAGCGCCTAGGTTAGCAATATCTTCGGTAGATAAGTTTGCTGTCACTTGATTCATTGACGCGTTATGACGCGCATTGTCTTTGAAGTTTTTTAATTGCTTTTCAATGTATTCAGGGTGCTGATTAGATAAGTTAGGGTTAATCAACACTTTGCTGTTACCGTCTTTACCATGACAAGTGATACATGCTGTAATACCACGTTCTGCATCACCATGCTCATATAAGGCTTTACCGGCACTAGCATTTGGTTGATATTCCGGTACTGGAGCAGCTGCTGTTTGGGTTGTGCTTTCATCACCTCCCCCTGCAGGAGCAGAGCCGTCTATGCCAAAGGCTGAATAATACGCGGCTAAATCAGCCATGTCTTGCTCAGATAAATTTGCTGCCATTGGTGACATTAATTGATCGTTACGATCACCAGCCTTAAACGCTTTTAACTGTTTCACGATATAATCAGCGTGCTGACCCGCTAAGTTTGGGTAGCTGTCTGCGGTACCCATACCGTTACTACCATGACAAGCTGCACAAACAGCTGCTTTTGTTTTTCCTGATTGGGCGTCACCCGCAAAGGCATAAGCCTGAGCCATCATGCCCAACCCGATGACCATTGAAAATAAAACGTTTTTCATGGATTGCTCTCTGTTTCATATTGCGCTTGATTCATAGCCAATCAAGCATCGTTGTTAGTTTTTTAATTATCGCGGCATTTTACACGAAACCAAAGGCTTTTTAAGCCTGTGTGAGAAAAAAACGCTAAAAAAAGTAAGGTTTTCACTAATTTTTTTCAAAAACAGATATAATAGGCCCATTACTAAAGATTAAAGATGGAAACGGTTTTGTCTACTTTTGCAGTTAATTTAAATAAAGCATCCTTTGTGATCAGTGCGCCTGATATTCGAAAACTTCCAGAAGATACCGGTATTGAAGTTGCGTTTGCAGGGCGTTCTAATGCAGGTAAATCAAGCGCATTAAACACGTTAACACGCCAGAAAAGTTTAGCACGTATCAGTAAAACGCCAGGTCGCACTCAATTAATTAACGTGTTTGAAGTTGAAGAACAGTTACGACTTGTAGATTTACCAGGGTATGGTTTTGCAAAAGTACCGCTCGAAATGAAAAAAAAGTGGCAAAAAGCGTTAGGTGAATACCTAGAAAAGCGTGAAAGCTTACAAGGCTTGGTGGTATTAATGGATATTCGCCACCCACTAAAAGACTTAGATCGTGATCTAATTGAATGGGCGGTAGACAGTGAACTACCTGTATTAGCGTTGTTAACCAAATCAGATAAGTTATCTCAAGGAAAGGCGAGCGCAGAAGTATTAAAAGTTAAGAAAACCCTACAACCCCTTGGCGGCGACATTAAGGTGCAAGCCTTTTCGTCATTGAAAAAAACAGGTGTTGATCAAGCAACCCAAGTGATTTGCCAATGGATGGACCCAGAAAAACTGATTGAAGCATAAATCACGATGCTCTATTAAGTACTACTTAAACTCAGGTTTGTATAATATCAATGCTATAAACGCATTGCTTATGCAAAGCTGAGGTTACTCAATAGAGAAACTCCTTTTCAAACAAACCTATCATCCCTTACCGTAGTCAAATTTTAGCATTATTGTAATTTTACGGGTAAACGCTGTAATTATTAAGGAAATTTAAACAGTCATTTTTAGGCAAAAAAAAACCGAAGATGAATCATCTTCGGCTTGATAGCTTTGGGGAAAGCTAGAATATAAAATTTTTACAACAGGTGTTCGCTAGGAACAAAACTGATTATAGAGTATCCACTCTATAAAAGTAAAGTGTTTACTCTAAAATATTTGAGTTTATACAATGATGTTATATTTATGTAATGTGTGGATCGTCAGAAATTATGAGAATTCTTGTATGGTAGTTCTTGCGCTGTAGCCAAATTTTGAAAAAATGGTAAAGATTATTGCGTCAGTAGCGGTAAGAAAATTATAAAAAATTCCAAAAATTATCAGAAAATTTATAACACAAAGTCACAGTATCTCTTGCCTGATATATTGGCATGTTCTTTCTTCTAATAAAAGGAGGTTTTTTCAAATATAAAAGATGTTATGAGGTAAGTGAGTCTTTTTGTGTAAAACGGTTACTTTTACATTTTGAATAAAGTTAAAAGCTATAGTTTGCTGCTTGATTAGCTGCTATCTCGCTTTCCCATTCTTAACACGTGATCTTCCATTCTCATACAATAAGTATTTACGCCTTAAATGTATTTAAGAGTAGTTAATGGCATTGTATCTAGCTAAAAAGTGATTCATAAACTTCTACCTTGTGAATCAAAAAACAGCATGTTTTGATTCACAAGATTGGGAATTAAGAAATGAGTAGGAATTATTTTGTTATGTATTTTGTCTGCTGCGCTTATACCTAGCATCCGCTCCGTTGCTAGGCACCAATATCATTCCCGCCTAATGATCCTATAATGACTGTTTCGTGCCATAAGGAGAAATTCAAGAAATTGAAGTATAATTAAAGCTAAACGTTGAATCGACACGCTGTAAACATAGGTTAAATTATGATTGTAACTGTTGGTAAAAACGGGGCTATTCCTTTGCCCCCTGACGAAGATTTCAATGAAGAAAACAAATTAAAAATTGGTGACATTTTGCAATGTACACTTATGAAAGATAAACGCTCGATTAAGCTTGAAAAGTTTTCAGATCAATCTTTAAATGATGAAGAAATTAAAGCTCACGGCTATTTATGTCGTGTAGAAGAACTTAACCCCAAAGATTTTGAGTAATTTATTCTGATCTTTCCGAAAATATGTATGTTATGACTATCAGATCGATAAAATCAATTAACTCAAAACAAGACTTAGAAAATGCACTCAAGCGTGTAGATAAGCTGTGGGACGTTGCGGAACCTAACACTCCTGAAGGAGAAGAGCTTGTTATAATTACGCAATTAATCGAAGATTACGAGTTAGCAAACATTGTTTCTCAAAGGGTAGATCAAGAAGAAATAGAAGTTAATATAGATGATTTATAAGGGGCTTGATATCGCATACAGCCCATTTCTGCCTCGTGCCATAAGGCGACTTTCGTCATTAACAATTATCATTAAATTTTGGCCACCTGTTATAGCCTATACTTGGGTTATTAGATTGATACATTTTTATATATTCAACCTCTTTATCCGACAATTCAGAGTCTGTGCAAGTGGCTGACTCCCACAATATTTCTTTTCGTACTGAATAGTCTTTTTGCTGTTCGATAGGTAGTTTTCTAAAATCTTCATCAACTACTTTTTTTGATGGACTACCGAAATATCTAAAACTCTCATAGGCAAGTTTACCTATATAAATTTTGTTAGTTGCCAAGTATGTTATTTTATATATCTGCTTCATTGTTAACGATATAAACTTATTATTTTCATTAATGTCAGCATAACTTATCTATGGTTTAAAAATAAACGAATAAATCTCGGTAAAGTGCCAATAGCGGACGGTGAACCCTGATTGTGAATCATTAAGTTTGGAAACAAAAAACAACCGATAATACAACTCTTGGGTTGCTCTTAAGGTGTTGTTTTTTAGGGTTTTTGTTATTTATCACGTCACTTATTCTGTGATACTATTTACAAAGTTAAAAGGAGTGGGAATAACCAACTTTTGACCTACTTTTAAACAAAACAGTTCTATTATTGTCTTTTTAATTTACATTTAATTCTGTATTATTTTTATTAGAGCATAATCTTTAGTGCACTTTTTTTACTAAATTACTGATTTTTAACGGAGTAAATATTGGCTAACACGTACGACATAAGCGACATATTTAACGGACAAAGTGTACCCAGTAACACTTACGTAGCCCAAGATGATGGAAAGCATGAATTTTCACTTCGCCAAAGCATAAAAGAAAAAGGAACGCTTTGCCTTATTACAGGCTCCTCTAAAACTGGTAAAACTACTTTATATCGTAAAGTACTAAAATCAATAGATAAAGTACCTTTAGTAGTTAGGTGTGATGGAACTGTTAATTCAGAAGAATTTTGGGCTCGACTCCTAGAAGAAGTTGATTTTAGTCGGCTTAAAGAAGTTCAAAAAGGCGATGCTACGGAATCGTCAGGTGAAGCGAAAATTGGAGGTAGCATAGGTTGGCCTTGGCTAGCTGGCCTTATCGGTGAAGCGAAACTAGGCATTAAGAACACTAAATCAGAAATAGAGATTCGAGAAAAAATTTTAGCTAAACCTTCCCCTTCACACTTAGTTCCGCTCCTACAGAATTCTAATGCTATATTGGTTGTTGAAGATTTTCATTACCTCACTGAAAAAGTTCAAGAACATATATTCCAACAATGGAAGACTTTCACAGATCATGAGGTATCTGTTATTGTTGTCGGAACGACTCATCACGGCGTAGATCTAGCACATGCAAATTCAGATTTGGTTGGGAGAATTCAACAAATTGATTTAAAAAGGTGGTCTACTGATGATCTAAAAAAGATATCTATTAAGGGGTTTCAGAAACTTAAAATAGCGCCATCTGTAAGTGTATTAAATTTAATTGCAAAAGAGTCTTCAGGGTTACCTATAATCACTCAACAAGCTTGTGCTCAATTATTTATTGATAAACGTATCGAGCATTTTAAACATGGCACTGTAATTGAATTTACTAGGCAATGCGCATTTAAAGCTCTACACAACGTGGCAATCAGTCGATACAAACAGTTTGACTCATGGTATTTAAGATTAACAAAAGGGCCACGTAAGAAAGCAAGAAAATTCAATACTTATGAAATCATATTAATGATATTTACTTTAGATCCACTGAAGTTTGAATTAAGCCGTGAAGAAATAGATTCAAGGATACAAGAACTTTCTTTGGAAGAGGGTAAAACCCCACCCGCAGCGTCAATCAATAGTACGTTATCAGCTTTACAAAAGTTTCAAGAAAATAACGGTTTTAGATTATTAGAGTGGAGTAAAAGAGATCAAACTATATTCGTGTTAGAGCCGTCATTTTTGTTCTTTATCAGGTGGAGAAAGCAGAGAACAAGCCTGCCAAACATCTTTGAGACAATTCGGGAAATTGTTGATATGTTTATTAAGGATTAGTTTAGATGTGTGATTAATAGACATCTAAATTGACACTAAGTAACCTAGATACTTGTATACCTACGCTAAATGTCCGTAGTTCGCTATTAGCAGCCCCTTATGGCTAAATAATAATTACCGCAGGATAATGGTCAAGACGGTTAAAAAACTATTCTGAATAATTGCTTGTAAACTCTAGTTCGTATTTATTGAGTAAAAATTTAAGGTTGTGATTTGCCAATAGTATAAAGGTGGGTATGCCTGTTTTATTGTCATATTCGATAGTAATGATTTCGACTTTCAAATCGTTGCAACGGCCATATTTGTTAAGCTCCGCAAGAAGGCGGTTAGCTGTGAAAACGTAACAGTCTTGCATACGGAAATGAGTATGGTTGATAATATTTAAGTACTTGCTCTCGGCATAGTTTTGTAGGTGTTGTGCAAGTAACATAGCTATCTGTTTTTAGTATTATTAGATTGATTTTCGATAACAATAACTCAAGAAAAATCTCCTGTTTTTATCCGATACAATAGATCTTCTACGGCAGACTCATCGTCTGCCAAAACATCGATAGGGGCTTTATTGCCTAGTTGAATACGAGGTGACTTTAGCCAACGAAGAGCAACGTCCTCTTTTTTAAATACCTCCAAAAGAGATGAATGTATTTTAGGGTGGCGAGCAAGTATTGTTGCTAAATCATCATTTTTCATTTTAATACTCCAATTAAGGTCTGGATTACGCGGCTTCTAGGAAGAGCTCTAGCTGTTCTTGAATCTGCCAAGCATAGTTTGTTTGCTCGTGCAGTATATTTTCCAATACAGGAGTTCTGAGATAGATAAACGGTGACATTGCTGCAAGTACGCCTTTCACTTGAAGCGTATTAATTACTTTTTGCTCTGAAAGGTGATGCTGACTCGCCCACTGCTCAATACAGATATAGTTTGTTAAAAAAGCGGCTACAGATGCACCGGTATAATCGTGAGTAAATGGTTTAACTGTTACCTCTTTTAGCAACCCTATAGCCCCGAGTCGTTTAACTCGATGACGTGGCAGCTTTAAGATACTTGACGCTCTTGTCAGTGAAATAACGCTTGAGCTCTGAAGGTGGACTGTTTCTAAATGATTCATCAATACGTCTTCACTTATCATTATGGCGTCTAGCAATTTTTCAGCTGCTCTATCGATAAAAATAGGAAGCTTGTATTGGTATATTTCTACCACAATTTCTTCCGGACTTAACATGTAAACATCAAGCAAGTCGCTTACCTGCTCAAGCTTTACCGTTTCATATGACTTAGCGACGCACTGAGCTTTCGTTTGTTCGATAAAGTCACGAATATCAATAAAGCTATATCGACCTCGACCAACAGGTGTGACGGATGATATAGAAGGCACCTTAAACAGTGCTCTCGCCAGTGTTACATCGCCGCCTAATAAGTGAGCAAAGGCATTTTGGTCAATGTGATGAATAAGTTGCTGGTTCGCCTCAACTTGATTTAGGCTGCTGACTGCCTTATTTCTTGCATTGCATGGAGTAATGTCATGACACATCAATAGGTTGTTTGTAGGGCTCGTATTAGCCAGCGTTGGATTAAATGCGTGCACTAACCATTGTAGTTTCAGTGTTTCCTGCATGGTCTTTAAAGGGTAAAAGACAGCGCCTGAGCTGATAACGGCGTATGTTTGTCTTTGGTCAATCAATGACTGGCACCACTGTTCAATGAAGCTTTTATCCGTTAGTAGCGCATATCCTTGGCTACATAGTTTTTCCCAATCCAGATTAAGATGAGGGAGTTGTTTGATACCATGATGCACGGAGTCATATGGACGTAACGCTCGCATAGCGGCAGTTAACAAGTCTTCTAGGTAGTCAGCTCGTTTATCGCCAGATAACCCATGAAAATGTTCAATAAAATTCGGTACTTTCCCTTGCGGCATAATTGCCGCGATTTCATGCCATGGGGTATCGCAATGACTACATCCAAAATTTAATAAATCCTCATCCCAGCGCAGTGCCTCTCCACAGCAAGGGCAATGTGAAATCAGGCCTTTGTGGTGCTTGTGACAATGTGTGATTGGATAGAGTTGCCAATGAGCGTCCGTATGACTTTGTTGTATCATGCAATCAGGGCACACTTGGGGGGTGCGCTGCGTTATTGCATTATGCCCTAATTGCTTACCGCCCTCATGAGTACTTTGCTGAACCGGTGCAAATGATTCTACCGTGCAGGTGTTTGTAAGCTGACAGGCAAATGTCACGAGGCTATCCTCAGTGCTTGTCATGTTTATCGCTTTTGTATCCTGAAACTCTCTGAAAATGCGATTACTAAGCTCATAATCATTGGCTACAGCTAAGCGAATAAGAAAGCTGCGAATGCTTTCATTCTCTATAGGATAAAGTTCGGTCATTAACGTCATTATGCGGCATCCTTATTGTGAGAAATTAGTTGTGTGGTAATTGCCATTTCGATGGTTGACATTGTGGTATCGAATGGGTTGAAACCTAGCTTGTTTTTAGGCTGAAATACCTCAAATGCACTTGCCAGTGTTTTTTGGGTAATAGCATGTCTTGAGCCTGCAATTTCTATAGCTTCTTTAAATAACGGTGTTAAGTTACCGAATAGGCCTTTAGTGGCAATGTGCAATCGTTTAAGCATGTTGTCTGTGCAAAGGTTTGCTTTGCAGCCTAACGCTTGCTGATACATCTCAATTAAACTTTGCCAGTTGGCGGTACCCACTGCATATGATGTGATACGGTGAAGCTTTCTGTTGCGGCGCTGCAACTGCTTTTCCGCTTTAAACTTAGCTTTGCCAGTCAACAACTCAGCCGCTGAATCGATACCGACACAAATGACTGGAATTCCAGCGCCGTCTTCATCATCCATGAGTGCTTTAATTGCATCAGCAGCATGTTGAGCGCTTACGCTCGATGTTTCTCGAACTAAATGCTGAGCTTCATCGATGATAATTAACTCGGTCTGGCAGGTTATAAGGCGAGAAATTAGTCGTGATTGAATTTCCTCTTCACTGCCAGTAATTCGCTTCAGCCCCGTAAGCTTTCGATAAAGTCGCTGTATCATGGCTTTAGATGTCGATTTCTCTGGCAAGTTAACGTACAGAATAGGCACTATTTTTTGTAATTCTGTTTGATAAGGTGGCGATAATTCAGCGTAGCCTCTTGCTATGTGCGATTTACCAGCGCCTGACTCACCCGTAAGATACATGCCTTGAATGCAACTTGTATGACGAGTTGCGCGGCAAGCATCAAATGCTCTCCTGACGATTTCAATATCAGGTGTTCTCATTTTTTGCGCCAAAAATGCATGTGTCTCATCAAGCAGTTTAGGTGAGTCATTGGGTAGCAGTTTAGCCATAGTATTTGTCTCCTCGTTATTCCAAGCCAAAGCCAGTTGCGGATTCGCGTTCTTCATCGGTGATTGTTGTGTGCTGCTCAAAGTCAGTCTCCATGTCAGTTTGTGTGTTTTGTGATATTTCGTTTTCGCGCACTAGGGAGTCACTTGGTACCAAGGTGCCATTGGCGCGTTTTTGCTTAATTTCATTCTTAATTTGTTGAACGGTTTTACTCACAGGTAAGTCTTCTTCGTTGACGTTAAGCATGTGTGAGCTGAGCTTTGTAAAACTAATGTCCCGTTCAATGCCCCTAACATTGGGCACTTCGATAAGTTGGCCGTCAGGTAACACGACGGTGATGGCCGAAGCATCGAAATCATCAATCATGACTTCCATCGGCAAAGAGCTTTTCTTGGTATTACAAACAGCTTGGTTAAATACCATTTTTAATTCTTCACTGTGAAAGCGTTGGCCCCTGTGAGATACGCCATGTGTAGAGGTACAAGTTAGTTTCTTCAAACTGCCTCTAATTTTTAGGCGGTCGTCAAAATCACCAATGGTCATGACTTCATCAAGATGAGCATGTTTTTGCCACATCTGATAAGGGGTGTAGTTATTGATGCCGCGATTTGGCGTATGGTGATATTCATCTTGGATATAAGCATCAAAAAGCTCAATAAACTCTGTTACGGTCAACGTCGCGGCTTGTTTGAGCGTGTGTTCTGGAACGACTTCTTTGTCACGTTTACCAAGATAACCTGATAGCTTAGAAAAGAATTTTTTACGCCAAGTACGATACATTCGTTCTACATGCGGCTTTTCTTCAGGATGACGAGAACGACAATAAGTGACATCTGAGCCAATAGCGTTCATGAACTTTCGAGTCATTTCCGCACGAAATCCAGGCCCATTATCAAAGACATAAGTCATTGCGATACCCCCCATTGGGTACCTTAAAGGATCCGGTTTTATGCGCATTGAATGTGACAAAGAATGAATGACAAGTGCCGCTGATTCGGCGGGTTTTTTAGCAACTTGAACGGTATATCCAAGACAAGCGCGTGTCGCAACATCGATAATCGCAAAAATAACCACTTTCCCTGCATATGTACCATCGTCATTTAACAAACCAATATTAAAATCAGCGGCATCACATTCAGCTAATTCAAGCGGCATAGTGACGTTGTACGCTTTGCTTGCTATACGGTTTTCTCTGTCTGCGTGTTTTTTGCCATACCGAGCACAATCGACTTCGTATTTTGATAATCGCTGAATAAATCGGGAAAAAGTGGATTTGCTCGGCATTTTAAAGTCAGCAAAAGCGCGTCCTTTTCCTTTGAAAGCACGCTTAAAGTGTTCATATGCAGAATTAATTGTGGGTCTGCTAGGCTTTAAGTAGTAACGTCTAACTATCTTGCCCATGAGCTCTTTAACTTCCGGTGGCATTCGCTGATCTTGACTGTTGCCATGTACCACTTGTAACGCCATATCGCGACCGTCATTTAGCCAAAGTCTGTACCAGGCATAGACTGTTTTCACTGATGGTTTTGTAGGGTGTGTTTCTTGTATTTTGTCGTAGACTTTATTGACTAAGCCGTTAGATAACCCTTTAGTAGGGTGTAGCTCTTTAAAGGCCAAAAAAGCGTCGCAATAAGCACTTCTGCGGTCACACTCAAGCTGTTGCTTCTCTGTCAATTCCACGATGCATCGAATATCAATCGGCTTTTCAATCATATGAAAACAGCCATCATTGGCAGCTTGATAAATCTCATGCGGGGCAAAGTTTTCAAAGCTTTTATCACCAAATTTGATCAAGATAACTTCATTGTCGATATGTTTAATCGTACCTTGACGACCGCCAAGTTTAACGTCTTGTCCTGTTGCTAATGCGAGTGCTTGGTTCATCATTATTCTCCTGTTGCCGTTAAAATGGTTTGTTCATTAAGGACTAGTTGATAATCAAAAATAAAAACTTGATGCCCTAGCAATGAAAATGCGTATTTTGTTTGTAGTTCAATGGATTGAATGTAGGCCTTAAGCTCGCCAAAAGACGTCGTTTTGCCAAGGGCTTTAAATAAGTCACTCAAGTTAATTTTCGAGATATTTAAGCGACGAAAGTGGTGGATTTTTTTAAGATTTTCAGTGGTGTGTCCGGCGTAAACTTGTTCATCTGTGATGTAAGAAATTTTGGTACCTTTCACTTCATCAAAAAGGGCGCTTAAGTGATTAAATCGTGCTTTAGCGCGTGCAGAACGCGTAAAAAGTGCCGGTTTGGTTTCTCGAAGTTCACTACCTTGAGCGGTGATGATTTCTAAATCTGGTGTGTACCAACGTCTCACGCCTTTATCATCAATATACTCATAGCGAGCAGGCTGCTCTTTGTAAGAAATTACGTTTTGTTGATACTCGTAATAGCGCTGAGTATTGCGCTCTAACTGGCTTTCTCCCCAAAGGTATTCCGGTCGATCTACTTGATACGTTCGGAACAGCGTTACCTGTCTATCTGAGCGGAATTTTGCAAGTCTTTTTACTTTCATCAGTAACTGTCTCGTCAAAAAAAATTCTTTTAATTGGCTCTGTTTGATTTTTCATTTCATATCCTCAAAAAATTTCATCCTTGAGGTATGGAACATTTATCTACATTTTACAAGTAAAATACTGTTAAATATCAACAACTTAATATAGCAATAAATAATTATCTGTCAGCTAAAGTGCTTTCAAATCAAACGGTTCATCATTTCTGTCAAAGTGTTTTAATAAATAACGCTTCTTAAAACACAGTGGCTTATGCTTAAATACTTGGGAGTTTTGGGACTGACCGGACAACTTATTGAGCTATTTTTGGACATTTATCACTAAAACCTTTGGTATCTATGAAAGGTTCGTGCGAGTTCATTGGGATAACCGGACAACTATTATTAGGTTTTTGATGTGTAATGAATTACGAGGGCTATATGGAAAACGTAGATGACTTTATGGAAGAGTACCTAAAAACGTCTTTTAGAGATGCGTTATTAGAAAAAATGCATGAGCCTAAAATAAAAAGCATCATCCGAACTATTGTCCATAAAAGGTTAGGAAGCTTTCCTGAATATACTTGTGAATGGGAAACAGCCGAAAAGTGTACTAGTGATATTTTACGAATTGTCGATGAGCAGTTTTTGAAAACAGGCTCATACGCCAATAGAGAGCGGTTCAAAAATCAAAAGCTTATTAATCACCAAACTAAAAAAGATTACGTTGAGTCCTATCTGTTTACGGCGGTTCATACCTATTGCACCGCCAAGCAAGTGAAATGTAATCAGGGTAGAAAGGAAATACGTGATGAACATGGCAATATAATTCAAACAGCGAAAAAACGAGGCAAAGCAGCCCGTGCGGCTGATGGAAACGACAAATTAGAGCTAGCCGTCCTGAGTGAATCTTTCGGATTATCATCCATCAGTGATGAAGTCATAGAGAAAACGACAGAATACCTTAAAAAACTTCATTTAAATGAAAAAGAGATCCGTTGCTTTTGGGATAGGATGGACGGTCAAACGTTTGTAGAAATGGCCGATGAATACCAAGAAAGCAATGCGTCAAAAGAAAAGAGCATGCCAGATTTATATCGTAAACGTTATCAGCGCTTATTGAAAAAGATTGGTACCAAGAAAAATAAAGTCTTCGATCTTATGACTCGTGATTCTCATCATTCAGGCAATCAGGCTTTGGGTAACGGCGGCTTCTTTGTTTCAAATGATGAAACTGGTTAGTTAGTAAAAGTAACTCATCCAATGTCATGTTGCTATAGATGCTACTATTTGAATCCCAGTGTCTATCTTGGCTCGCAAAATCTAGCTGATAATTGGTTGATTTCTTCATTTTTGCCTCCCCAAACACCCCTGTTAACAAGTCTAGTTCATTTGATTAGAAACAATAAATGAGACGAAATCAGTTGATATCTCAGTTGGTTATGTCATTAATATGCAATACGGTTTTGTCTAACGAAAAAGGATTTTAGGCATGAAAGACAAGGAAAAAATCGCTCTATTTATCGATGCTGATAATGCTCCTGCCAGTAAAATTGATGTCATTCTCTCTGAACTAGCCCGTTATGGTGTAGTTAATATTCGTAAAGCCTACGGCAACTGGAAAAGCCCATGTATTCAACCTTGGGAAGATGTTTTACACGAATATGCTATCCAGCCCATTCAACAATTTGATTTAACCAAAGGCAAAAATGCTACTGACATTGCTTTGGTTATAGATGCTATGGATACCCTATATACCAAAGATGTCGACACCATTTGTTTAGTTTCATCTGATTGTGATTTTACTCCACTTGTTACGCGAGCACTTGCAGATGGCAAGTTTGTCATTGGTTTTGGTGAACGAAAAGCGCCAACTGCATTCGTAAATAGCTGTTCAAAGTTCCTGTATCTTGACGATATCGAGACAGAAGAAAAGCCAATACAAAAACGAAAGCCAAGTATTAAAAGTGATACTAGGTTGATGAATATGCTTCGTCAGGCAATAGAAGCATCTGAAGAAGAAGATGGTTGGGCACAGTTAGGCCCTATCGGCAAACACATTTCAAATCATGCGTCTTTTGACCAGCGAAATTACGGCTTTAAAAAACTTAGCGATTTATTTGCTGCAATTGATTTGTTTGAAATGAAGCAAACTCATGGCTCAGCAACATGGGTAAGGGATAAGAAAAAGGTAAAACATAAGGAAGCTAGTCAATAATGATGTTTGGAATTGATGTAAAAGTTATTGCGGCATTAATCGCACTGTTTGGGGTTCTGATAGCCTCAGCTTTAAGTGCAGGAGCTTATTTTTATAAAGTGAGAGCTGAGGCAAAAAAGAGCGCCCGAAAGTCACTCTATTACTTACTAGAAATTAGGTACTTTATTCTGACTTCACTGTTTAACCCGGATAAGGAAACTGCATTATACATTGAACATTACTCCGAACACCTTACCGAAAAAGGCATTAAGCTTTCAAAAAGTGACTTTGACGATGTGCTTGTTGATTTAATTCGTGGGTACTTTGAGAGCATCGTTTCGACCGTAAAAATTAAGGCAGAAGCTGACTTAATAAAACCCTATGAAGAATCACTTTTGGAGCTTGCTGGCGTTAATCCAGTTTTATCATACAGCCTCAAGGGCAAGGAAACTCTAGCAAAGCTAATTAGCCAAGCGAGTCAGTATAGTACGTCCGTTCCTAACAATATTGAGTTACCAAAAGGGATGGAGTGGATGAATGATCTTGTTGTTGAAATTTCCAATGATATGTCGGAAAAATCAACAGAGGACTCTATAGCTCAATTGGAAGACGATATTTTGGCTCTTTCTAAAACTTGTGGCTCCAAAACACATAAAAACACCAAAATCGTGCTGGAAAACCGTTTGACCTTAAAAAACAAAGATATGTTTATTGAACTTGATTCTTATATGGATCAAGTAATTGATAAAATGGTGTCAGCATATAAGAATCAACTATCTGAAACTAAGCTCCAAAAAAACTAGATCATTGTGGTAAAAAACGGGAATCTGGTTTGCTAATAGAATTTACAGTAAAGTTGTTTTAATTAATTGATCTTATTAAAAGGTATAGAGGATTGGAATGTCTCATCAACAAGTGAATTTTGAACAGCCGGAAGAAGAATTGGACTCAACCTCATCTATTTTTGAAATTCCGGGTGTATTGAAGCTTGCGGTAACACTATTTTCATTAGCGATAATTACCATCTGTATTTGCCTAACTCATCAATATATTGGTGCACCAAAACAATATGCTTCGCCAAAAGACCTTGGATTAAGCTCAATATTTCTTTTTTCGATTGTAGCTTTATTTGTTGTATGGATACCCTGGGGTAAAATGGGAATTCGTATTTCAAAAATTGGAGGAATTGAGTTCAAGGAAATAGTACAAGAACAAGCTTCAGAGCATGCTGAAGAATTAAGTTATTTAGAAGATCGAATTGAGTCTTTGGAGGCTCATATTAGAAATCATGATGGAATAACTGAACTTACAGAAAGTTTTCAAGAACCGCAGCTTAGGGAGCAATTAATTAAATTCCTAACCAAATATAACAAATGGGCATTTTCCCCTTCCAGGATTAAGGCGTGGGGTTCTCAGCAACAAGGGTTTTCCGGGCTTTCTTCTTATGAACACCCGTTTATAAGGAGCACTTTGCAAAAGATGGTCTCCGAAAAGTTGCTCGAAACTAGAATTAGTAAGAAGGGCAATACGCTATATCGTATTGCTGTTAGTTAGATTTATCTATGACGTTAACTATTACCAGCTTCCAAGCAAAATATGGCGATGCTTTTCTTGTCGAAGAGCCTGATAGCAGTGTAAGCTTTTTAGTGGATTGTGGCTTCAAGCTAACTTATAAAAACCATATCAAGAAAAGAATTAATTCTGTAAATTTCATAATATTAACGCATTCTGATGAAGATCATATTAATGGCGCTTTTCCTTTAATTAATGACTATCCTGAAAAATTTTCTTTAGACAAAGTCTACGTAAACTCTCCTGAATCGATACCTGCTCCTAGAACTAATGGCGATATTTCGATAAGGCAAGCCAAAGATCTAATGACTTTGCTTAAAGAAAAAGAAATACCATTTGAAGGACTAATCCAAGGGCAGACTATTAATCTTTCTAATGAGCTATCTCTAGACATTATTTCTCCAACTAAAACTGAGTTAGATTCTTATTATGAGAAATATAACAGCCAAGTTGGCACCACACTTCAGATCACTCACGAGACCGATATATCACAAAACGTAACAACTAAAACTATTGTAGAGTGGGCTAAACAGCCAGATTCATTCCCTAGAACGTCGGATGATGTAGCTAATGCAAGCTCCATTGCTTTCGTCCTCAATTTTAGAAATAAAAAAGTGCTTTTTTTAGCTGATTCGCATCCTGAAGTTATTACCAACTATCTAATCAAACAAGGCTATTGCCAAAAGAAAAAAGTAGAGTTCGATTACATTAAGTTATCTCATCACGGTAGTGCAAAAAGCATATCAAAGAAGCTAATAAGTATGATTAGTTGTAATAATTATATAATTAGCACCAATGGTGGTAAGGCGAGGAGCAAGCACCCTAGTGTTGAGACTATTGCAAAGCTGGCCATTCTCGTTGATAGGAATGGAAAAAGTGAAATTAATTTTTACTTTAATCATTCTGTTGCCTCAATAGAGGCAAGAAATGGCCCTTTGCTGACTGCAAAGGAACGAACTCTGTACCTGATAAATTACATAGAACAAAATGAGATTAGACTTTAATGAACCACCTTACATTTATGCCCCGTACTACGGTTCAAATTTTTAAAGAGTCACGTTATCAAGGCAGTGCTGTGCTCGTCAAAGTTAAGAACAAGTTTTATGTTCTAACCGCTGCACATGTAGCATTTGGTAAAGAATGTAATCTTTACACTGATGCTCTTAGTTCAAGTTTAACTTACAAATCAGAATCAATAGGGGAGCTAACTTTTGTTAGACAACTTGGGAATCTAGATATATACAAAACACACGACATTTTGGCTGTCGAAGTTAAAGCTAATTGTGAAAGCTTTCCTGATATTCATTTTACTAGTGATACAAATAACCCTAAATTGGAATTTATATTTAGAGGAAGTGCTAAATCTGAAAGTGGCAAAATATACTCAGTAAAGCCATGCATCAAAAATGGAATTAGTGGAAAAGATATTCATTTAGAGATCCCTGTTAAAGATTACACTGATTTTGAAGGTGAAGCTGGTGCAGTGGTCTTACAGGGATTCTCCGGTAGCGGAGTGTTTATACATGACGACAACTCAAGCGAGGCTTTTTTAACATCAATAGTGAAGTCTGTAAGCGCCGATAATTTTGTTGGCGTTAATTGTACCTGTATATCTTTATATAAAGAGTACTTGATACCTGAAATTAGTTTATTTGATAAGCTTCAATCGTCACACAATCAGCTCACTAATGGGCTACATCAATATATTACTGAGAGCAATACTCCGGATATAGAAGCTTTGTCGCATTCAATTGCCCAAAACGTTATCTCTAAGATTGTACCCGAAGACTTTTCTGCTAACTCAGACTTGGTTATATCACGTATATCTACTTTCAGTTCAATCCAAGATGTTCCGTTACCTACAGCAATCGCATCAAGAACTAATTTAATTGATAGTATTACCTATTCTCTTAATGAATATGGGACGGCATGGTTGTATGGTTCTGCTGGAGTCGGAAAAACAGTAGCAGCGAAAATGGCAGCTAAGAATATAGGTGGAAGTTGGTTTGGAGTGAATTTAAGAGGGTTAGATTCACAAGAAGTTTGCCAAATACTAGCTAGCCCATTAGTTAGTCCGGGAAACCAAGAAATTAGAGGCATTTTATTAGATGATTTCGATTACACATGCGATTCTATTATTTACGAGAAATTAATTAGCCTTCAAAATTCTTGTCGAGATGCAAATATCTATCTGGTTTTTACATCATCGAAATCAATTGACGAAGATTTCCTCTTTTCTACTAACCTTCCGCCAGAAGTTGAACAAAAAGTTGATGACTTTACGGAAATAGATATTAAAGAAATTTTGTTAACCTTTGGTGTGACTGAAGATTATTGGGTACGATATATACATATGTCTTCAGGGGGAGGGCATCCTCAGCTAGTAATTGCAATGATTCAAAGTATGAGGAAGAACAAATGGAGTCTAGAAGAATTCCGAACCTTAAACTCACTGTTACAACAAAATGAAGCAATAGAGAAAGTTAAAAAGAAAACAAGAGAGCGTTTGCTTCGTGAACTTCCTTCAAATGCGAGAAAGCTAGTCGAGCGAATATCTGTAATTACAGGTAGATTTGATAGGCACCTTGTTCTTGATTTAGCTTTATTATCTCCAAAAATAGAAGACGCTGGGATTACCTTCGACCATCTAATAGGCTCCTGGATAGATCAACATGAATTAGATCGTTTTTCTTTATCTCCCTTACTATCTAATTTAGCCGTTGCAACTTTAACTGAGGCGCAGCGAAAACAAATCCAGTACGAAATTGCAGACTCTATACTACGCACAAAAGTAATTGACCCAATTACAATGAGTACCGCATTCATAGCTGCGTTTGCAGGTGAAAATAATGGAGCGCTAGCAATTTTATGCTACCCAGTTCTTACTACTGAGCTCAGTGAACTTCAAATCATTGCTCCACATTTAATAACGTGGACACTTTTTCGAACAGACGATTCAATTTATGCACATGATTCGAATATAAATATTATGCTGAGAGGCGCACAGTTAATACTTTTAACGTGTTTTGAAGACAAAAAAGACAAGTATATAGAAGCGTTTAATCGTTTTGAAATAGAATCTGATAACTCAGATGCTAAAGAGGTTGGTAGCTCAATATTAGTACGCATAATGATATACTCAAAGCTACTGTTATCTCATCCAAAATTTGGAAACTTACCAAATTGGTATTCAGTAGCTGCAAAGCTCAATGATCTATTAAAACGAAAAGAAGAATTACTTCCAGCGTCAATACCTCATAAGGAAATACCGACAAAAGTTGAAGGTATATCTGCTGTAGGTTTTTTGATCATTAATCAAATCCATCAAATTGAAACGATAGATGCACTAATCCCGTTATTCGAGTTTGTTGATACTTTAGATTCAGGAACAAGAGGGGAACTATTCGAAACAATAGAGCAAATTGATTTTGGTGTAGACGTTTTTGTCAGGGGGGCATGGTTAAATGAATATAAAAGAGAAACCATTGATTGCGAGAAGCATTCAGCCATATTCTCGGAACTAGAGCTTTTTGCAAACAAGTGGGAGTATAAGGAGCTTGCCTCAGTTTGTGTACAATTCGCTGCTATAATTTGGGATGAATCGGGAGGCCAAAAAGAGAAAGCTCTTGAGGTCATCGATTTAGGCATAAAGAAATATGGAAGCTCAAATGTTTGCTTAATAAGAGCGAAAGCAAAAGTGCTATTTAGAGCGAAAGATTTTGCTGAAAGTCTTCTTCTGTCAAATCAACTGACTGATTCGAATGCATCACTGACCAATGTGGATAAAGTATTTTTTTATCGCGACGCAGCAATATGTGCAGAGAATGAAAAGAGATATTCATTAGCAAGGAAGTATTATTTACTTGGGGTATCAGCTTGCAGAGAAAAGGTTCTAGTCGAAAATAAACCGATGCAAATAGGATTTCAAGCCGATGCTGCCCTAGCAAGTTGGCATAATGGTAATAAGGAAGAATGTATCCAAGATCTAGCAAATGTGCTGCTAGAACTTAAAAAACTAGATCCTAAGACCTCTTTGCAAGCAGCTCATTGCCATGCAATATCCCACCATATTTTACATATTTTATTGTGGCTTGAACAAGAAGCAACAGGTAAAAAGAAGTTTATCTCTGCTGAAGAAGCCGTCTCAATATATCCTGGAATTGTTAGCAATCCTGAGCCTAGTAAGGACATAGATAAAAAAGAGTTAACTCCTATAGAAATGGCTTGGTACATGCTTGCTTCTTTAGAGAATTATTGTTCATTAGATTTGGGAGTGTCGATAAAACTTAATGAAAACTTACCCAATGGTCCAATAGCGGAAGGCGAGTTTTTATTAGAATCTTCTATACTTGAGAGGGCAATCAAAAAACCAGATGGTGAGTTGCTAATAAATGCTTTGAGGGGTTTTGTTTCAGGTCTAATTTACGTTTCAACTAAACGTGATATAAGTAATAGAAATGAATCAATAGAACCAAATTTCACATATCAGTCATTACCAGAAGCAACAAGCGAAGATTTTGAACGTTTAAGTGATATGGTTGAGCACAACTTACTTGCCTTTGTTATCAGTTGTTCGTTACAAAACAAATGGGAAGAAGTTGATAAATTCGTAAAACAAATCTCAATACAACCAATAACAGTTATTCGAACAGAGTTAATTGGTATATTGGAAGGCAAGGATTTAAATACGACTGATGCGATAGCTAACAACACCAAATTATTTATGAGGTTTCGTCATTATCAAAATTTAAGTCCTATTTACGTAATCATTGGGATATTTCAACGCACCTTATTCGCTATTCAGGCTGGTATCGATATAAGGCAATCACATTTAATAGCTAGGCTTGCATTTGAATCACTAAAAGGTAATTGGTTAGCCTTTTGGGCGCAACAAAGACATTTACTAAAAGATCCCGAGCATCATTTTACCAATATTAATAAAGCGTTATCTGTGAGGGGCTACTCATGGGACGAATATGTTTTGAATCTAATGAAAGCAATTTTACCTACATTAGATGTACCGGATGAGCCTGAAGTCGAAAGTTCTTTGAATGGATTGCTATCAAAAGTTCAAAGCAACAAGAAATTGTAATCTCTTTTTCTGAGCGCAAACCTAAATATTCTGCATGGTCACATTGAGTGTTCAAAAATGAAAGAGCTAATTTTACTTTTTGATTACAGTCTTAAGCAATATGCGCAGCCACGGTTGTAAATTTAATGTGGAATTTTCTGGTCGTGTGACCCATTTCTGATAATTTGTGACGATCCACAAATGTGTAACTGCCCATAATACTTGAGATTGCCAATCACTGAATGAGAATTAGCCCATCTAACATTTACTTTGATACGATACTGGACATTCTCCCCGCAGATATAAATATGCATGGTTTTGACAATAAACATTACCAATTCATCGTTAGAGTTTCGAGCTGCTGTTTAGTTGAAAATTATGATCTAAGTCGTTTAAAACGGTTTTGGCTAATACCATTAGAAAACACTTCTGAATCAGTGCATATAAACTCAAGAGTATTTTCTTGTTGAGCAAATAGTGGAATACCACCACCTAACAGAACGGGAATAGTGGTAATTATGATTTCATCTATCAAATCTTCTTTTAGAAAGTTCTGAATTGTAACACCGCCGTCAATATACAAATTTTCATAGCCCTTACCTTTTAATTCTTCAGTTAATTTTCTTAAATCCCCATTTACCAAAGAAACTTTGTCTTCATAGCCTTTTGCTACAGCATTAAGTGTATTACTAAGAACGAATACTGGCTTTGAATACGGCCAATCACAATCTAGTGTTAACACTAATTCTAATGTATTACGCCCCATGACTAAGGCATCAATACTTTCCATATGTTTAACAAACCCCATATCTAAGTTATCAGGGTTAGGAATTGCATGCAGCCATTCAACTTCATTGTTTTTATCTGCGATGTAGCCATCAATACTTGTTGCTATAAATACAATATTAGTCATAGTTACCTCTTACATTGATCTAAGATTAATTTCAAAATATTCTACACTGTAGAATTAATTTGTAAACCAACATAAACTGAATAAATAAAATGACGATAAAAAAAAGAGGCCGACCTCAAAAAGAATCAAAGGCATTAAGCAAAGAAGTGATAATAGAAACAGCTAAGAAGCTGATGATAAGTGGCGGAAAAATACCAAGCATTAGATCATTATCTGCGGAACTCAATGTTGATGCGATGGCTATTTACTATTACTTTAAAAATAAAAGTGAATTGCTAGAAGAGCTAACAACATCCCTAATTTCTGAGATATATCAACCGCAAAAAGATTTAGAATGGGAGGTAGAGCTACGCAAGCTTTCAAAGAGCTACATTGTACTTCTATACAAGTATGATGGTCTGTTGCAAACTTTACTGTCTATGAAGTCAGCAAGTCCAGCTAACGTTTTTATTAATAGATTTAAAATCATTATGAACAAGCTGAATATGAGTACGTCCATAGAAAATGTTTCGTTAAACTTACTCGCAGATTACTTACATGGCTTCTCTATTTCAATGAGTTGTGATACCACAGGTAAGTTAACCGTTGATGATATTGACGAATCTCTTGATATTATTTTCACTGGAATAAATGCTTATATAGCCAATAGAAAAGATAATTTAACACCGTGACTTAAGTTTAATTGATTATCTCCTATGCGTTTACACCGGTCTAACGGTCGAGCAGAAAATCTTGGCTAATATTGCCGTAAATATGCTCCTGAATTTACAAAAGCTAGCTAATGTCGGCTATTTGTGAACATTAAGATTGCTGACTGAATATCAGGTATCATGATTAAAAAACAGAGAAATCGATAAAATCTCATTTGTTTTAGTCATTCACATAAACTACTTCAATATGAGATAGTCCCAAACATTATGCTTAGTCACACGTTATTTAAGCAAGTTTGTAAAATAATTGTTCATCCGTCTAAGTGGCCGTTAGCAATCCCATACAATGAAAGAAATATCGCTATTAGTAGATAAGTACTAAAGAATCTAAAATACCTTGACCGCTATGAATGCCACCTTCATTTTCATTAGCTGGCTTGCTTCGAATTAGGTATCCAGCATAACCATTCAGCTTTGTGACAGGTTTCCCATCAAAATAGGCTGTAAATAGGCCTATCTCACTAACTAAGTTATCTACTCTTATCGGTTTACTATCTCTTATTGCAACTGTGGGTATGTCACGCTCATGGGGAAATAAACGCTGCATAAATGTCCATGCATCGTAATCTTGCGGTTTTAGTTGTTCTAATTTTTCACTGATATCATCACCAAAAATACAATGCCCGCCACCTTCTCCTTGGTTTTTGAGCACCCATTGCTGTTTAGTTGCTTGCGTGTTAAACCAAGCGATTGTTGCTTGGTTGAGTGGTTTCATTTCGGCAAAAACGCTTTTTACTAATGTTCCTTCTTCTAGTGTCAGCCCCCAGCGAGTATAATCTTGGGGTAACATCAAACTAAGTTGCATTTGCATGGCTTTACTTGTTGCTAACTGCTGGCCAAATGTCGCATTAACTGCCACACGGTGTTGTTCAATGAACAACCTTGTTTGACTTAATGATTGACAACACATTTTTTCATCTTGCTCTGGTGTATAATAATCGTTGCACTGATAACCTGTTCGCAGATAGACCACATCAATTGCTCCAACCCCTGTTAACATCAACCGTTGATTTCTCCCTGTATAAAGTTCTTTGTGTAATTGCTTAAAAGTCCGCCTTACCGTTTGTAAACCAAGCTGTTGCAAAGCTACCTCTAGCAAATGTTGGTCATAAACGTTGTCTTCATTTTCTTGGATCACCATTAAAAAGATTGGCTTTTGAGCTTTTTCTTCCTCAGCAAAAGAGGCTTTAACGCTGTTTGCCGCTGCTGAAATTCCGTAAGCTAGCTGCTCTAGGCCTTTATTATCTGCTGGCGTAAATTTATCTGTTTCTAACCACCGCTGATATACACCTGTCCATTGACTATTAAGATATGCATGAAGCTCTGTCGCTCGTTGCCCAAAAGGTGCCATACCTGCGGCTATGCCATTGAACTCTATTACTTTTACTCCATGAGTTATATCACTCATAAAGTCAGTGCGCATTAGTAGCAAAGGTTTTCTTGCGGGTTTAATTCGGTTATCAATTTTGCCATGCGCCTGTTGATGTAAAGAAAGAATACGTGCAAAAAATGCATCTGCTTTTGCCAGATCAGCAAGCGAAGTTTGTAAAAAATCATGATCTTCAGAGATGTTGTTGATCAATTTAGTCATAATTGGCGTTATGTTACATAACCTTTCGAACACTTCATTATTCATTGCGATAGGAGCAATGCTCAATGGACAATGTTTGGCTGTATTATCAGCCTGACGAAATGCTACGCCATGCATAATTGCCCACTGAGTAATGTCGTCAATCATCTGTTGTGGAATTAAAGGATTGGCATTACTCATCTTGGTAACTCCTATTAAGGTTATTAAGTTATTTAAAACAGACATGGATATAAGAAACTATCACCAGCGATTACCAATAGGGTTACAGCTAAAAATGCTGAAATTATTCGGTTGTTGAAAATAGACTATAATTGCACGATTTCAGTGATACTTGCCCTTGCGCTACCAATAATTAATACCATTATTGCGTTAAGTCTCATACCGTTAACGCAATGGCCAAAAAGATAAATATGCTTAAAACATCAAGCGCCATATCTTGTGTGATATCGATAATATCGGCAATTATTCTATAATTCTAGTTTTGTCGAATTATAGGTTGGTTTGTATACTTGTCAATATATTTCTAGTAATATCGAAGTATAAATTCTTCGAAGAGACGATGATGAACATAGAAACCATAGCCAAAGCATTAAAAGAGCTAGGCCACCCAACAAGATTAGCTGTTTTCAAACGATTGGTTAAAGCGGGTCGGCAAGGTATTCCGGTTGGGGTTGTTCAAGAAGAACTAAACGTGCCAGGGTCTACCTTATCACATCATCTTTCTGGCTTAACATCTGCAGGATTGATTAAACAACGACGGGAAGGAAGAACGTTATTCTGTGTTGTTGAGTATGAAAAACTGCTTTCTGTAATTTCATTTTTACGAAATGAATGTTGTGCGGATGAGCAATAAGGGGAAATATCAACAAAACAATCATAATTTTTTTGAATAATACGCGGGTTAGGTTCGCTATCACATGCTACTTAATAGGGTGATTTTTTTTCCTTGAAACATTTATCAAGTGAAATTGAAGGCGTTTAATACATTAATTTTTCAAAGGAGTTAGTTGTCTTATAAGCCATGCCTTTCATCGTGCTTCGCTATTTTTTTTTCGTTTTTTACGTTATGTTTTTCCGCTAATAAATGTTCTCTCATTCCGTTTTAATACAGGTACCCTTATGAACTTTTGCTCACTTCAATACACGGTAGTGTTTATCTGCTTGCTTTTTGTTAGTGCATGTCAACTAACGCCGATAAAGCCTAGTGCTGATGAACAATTTGAACACACCGTGCAACAGTTATTAGATCACCGTGCAGGCAAGGGGAAGTATCAGAGTAACGAAAAAGAAGAGCAAAAACGCTATTGGCCAGATTTGTCACCTGAATTTTTAGCAAAACAGTACGAACAACGTAAAAGTATTGCCGCTGTATTTGAGCAAATAGAGCAAGATGATCTGTCAGCTGAAAATAGAATTAACTATGCGATCATCAAAGCGCAACTTGATAACAAAATTGCTCACTATCACTATAAATCGCATTATATTCCGTTTAAGTCTGAATCAGGGTTTCATTCAAGTATCAATTTTACCGTTGATGCAACGGTATTTAAGAATAAAAAAGACATTGAACAATACATCAATAAGCTTGCAGCAATGCCAACATATTTTGAACAAAATATTGATTGGATGCGAAAAGGTTTGGCTGAAGGGATCACGCAGCCTCAAGCCGTTTTAGTAGATTATGAGCATTCTATTTCAGCCTTTATCCCTGAAAAAGTTGAACAATCAGTGTTTTTAAAACCCTTTGCTACGAGTTCAACGTTGCTTGATGCTGAGTTTATTCAAGAACAACGTGAGCGCTTAGTCCACTTATTAACAACACAAATAATTCCTGCTTATGAAAACTATTATCAGTTTTTTACGCAAGAGTACTTGCCAAACGCCAGAAAAAATATTGCTGTTTCTTCAACGCCTAATGGCCTTGCCTATTACAACAATCGGGTAAAACACTATACAACCACTGACATGAGTGCAGAAGAAATTCATCAGCTTGGTTTGCGTGAAGTCGCACGTATTCGCTTGGAAATGGATGAAGTAATTGCCAAAACGGGTTTTGAAGGAACGTTTACTGAATTTACCCACTTTTTACGAACAGATCCGCAGTTTTACGCAAAAACGCCGTTAGCATTAATTAAAGAAGCGTCGTATCTTGCGAAGCAAATTGATGGCAAATTACCTTCATTATTTAAACATTTACCGCGTACACCCTATGGTGTGGTGCCGGTTCCTGACAGTATCGCACCTAAATATACTACAGGACGATATATCAGCCCGCCAAATGATCGCCATTCAGGTTCATATTGGGTGAATACTTACGCATTAGATAAACGTCCATTGTATGTATTACCAGCGTTAACTTTACATGAAGGTGTGCCGGGGCATCATTTACAAATTTCCCTAAATAGTGAGTTAGATAATTTGCCTACGTATCGGCAACACGCCTATATTTCAGCCTTTGGTGAGGGCTGGGGTTTATATGCTGAATGGTTAGGTATTGAAGCAGGCATTTATACTGATCATTACAGTAATTTTGGCCGATTGACATACGAAATGTGGCGAGCAGCGCGATTAGTGGTTGATACCGGTATGCATGTAAAAGGTTGGTCAAGAGCCCAAGCAATGGACTTTATGAGAGATAACACTGCGTTATCGTTACATAATGTTAAAACTGAAATAGATCGTTATATTTCATGGCCGGGTCAAGCGTTGTCATACAAAATAGGTGAAATCACAATTCGCAAATTACGCAAGCGAGCCGAAACTGAACTGGGTCTTGATTTTGATGTACGTGAATTTCATTATCAAATCTTAAAAAATGGTTCAGTACCTCTATATGTACTCGAAGCACAAATAGAGAAATATATTACTGAAGAATTAGCAGGAAAAGAGTAATCAATAGAACAGTGCGCTTAACGGGAAAGTGAGAGTAAGCGCACATTACCGCTAGTTTATATTGTTGCTTCGAATTTTTTTATGACGTTGCTAATGGCTTGATCTGTTTCTGGGTCAAATTTTCCATCAGCATACTTGTCGTAAAATCCGCCTAAGCTATAGGTGTCCTTAACGTCACCGCCCCACCAAGGCATCAACTCTGCCATGTGTTTTAAGTTGGTTGCACCGCCGGTTGCGCCCGGAGATGTACTCATCAGTAATACGGGTTTTATTTTGTCACCAAAAAAGGGTTTTCCTGGCGTGGTTAAGCGAGAAAGCCAATCAATCACATTTTTTAAAAAGGCTGGCATTGAGCCGTTATGTTCAGGTGAAGCAATGACTAATGCATCATAATCAGACATCAACTCACGTAGTTGAATTGCGCTATCAGGAAAGCCTTGTTCTTGAACATCTAAGCCGTATAAAGGCATTTCATATTCGTTAAGATCTATGATGGTTACTTCATGCGAGGTGAATTTCTCAGCTGCTAAAGTAACGAGTGTTTGGTTGATCGATTGACTGTGGTTACTGCCTGAAAATGCTAACACTTTTTTCATACATACTTCCCCGTTGTGTTATTAATGATGACGGCATATTTGCCAATAAAAGTTAAGTTAACGTTACTATACTGCGTTCTATTTAGTAGATAAACTTGGTTATAGTGATAACATAGTTCACTATAAGTAAATAATTGTGGTTGTATGATGGATAAAATAAAAGCATTAACTGTTTTTAGGCGGGTGATAGAGTTAGGGAGTTTTAAAGCGGCTGCTGAAGATTTGTTGTTATCAAAGGCTGCGATTAGTAAAAATATTAATCAACTAGAAGATTATCTACAGGCACCATTAATTCACCGTACCACTCGAAAAATGCATGTCACTGAAAAAGGTAAACAGTATTATCATCAAGTGCGTAATATTTTAGATGAATTAAATACGGCTGATCTATCCATCATAGAATCCTCCAACCAGTTAAGGGGCTTAATTAAAGTAAGTGTTCCAATGTCGGCTGGCCTATTATTAATAAATCCCGCAGTGTGTGAATTTATGAAGGAACACCCTGAAATATCAGTAGAGCTATTAATGAGTGATCAATATTTAGATTTGGTAGAACAGGGTCTAGATGTGGCTATTCGTGGCGGTGGACCGTTAAAAAGTTCAAGTTTAAAGTCGCGCAAAATACATGGGCTTGATCTGGTGCTTTGTGCATCAGCAGAGTACGTGGATATTCATGGTCAACCTAGCGAACCAGAATCGCTTTATACACATAATTGTTTAATGTATAGCTTGGCTTTATCGCCTCGACAATGGGTGTTTCGCCAAGATAATGAAGTTCGCACCATTGATTTACCGCCAAGTTCTTATGTGGTAAATAATGGCTTGGCATTGAAGCAAGCGGCAAGAGCTGGCCTTGGTATACTGTTAACACCCAAATTGTTTGTTGCAAAAGAGCTGCAAACAGGAGAGTTAGTCAAGCTAATGCCAGATTGGCAAGCGGAAAAACACGCCTTATACGCCGTGTACCCTTTTCATAAAGAACAATCTAAAAATGTACGGACCTTTATCGATTTTATTATCAAATATGTGACAAAAAACTGTGAGAATGCATGACGTGAATAGAAAGGTTTTCATTGTATTATTAGCATGGCTAAGAACGTTGTTTTGAGCAATAAATGAATGTGTTGTCGGTATTTATTAAAACAGCTTATCTAAGTCAGCTTTGGCTTGACGGATTTTGCTAAAAGTATCAGCACAGCCACCTTTGTCAGGGTGATATTTTTTAGCGAGTTTAAGGTATTGAGCTTTAATCGTTTTTTTGTCTGCATCTATGGGTAGGCACAAAATTTCGAATGCCTCTTTTTTAGTGTCATGTGCGAGGTATTTTTGCCAAAAGCTTTTGATCATGTCGCTTATTTCGTGTTCCTGCGTTTTAAAATAATGTTGTGGGTTTAAGTAATAGCTTGCCAGCGGGTCTGTTGTTTCAGGTGTGTTTTTGGCTGGGTGCTCATCCGGTATTGTTTTGTTTATGACGACTCTTTCTATACGAACAGATTCAATAAAAAGCTGATATTTTTGTGTCGTTTTATAATGCGCTTTTAAGTGATAAAGGGCGTGCATACAAAGAAAGTGCGCGCTGAATAAATCTTTGTATTCAGCTAATGAAAAACGGTTAAAAGGTGCGATATTCTTGTCAGTTAAATGTTTGATAATGTCATATTCATTGGAAACAGGAGAAACACTGAAATAATGCTCAAGTTCATGAAATATTGGTGTTAAGTATGGATTTAACGTGCGCATTTCGTGTACCAGTTATTCATGTAGAGTCCATCATACATTAACGGACTTTGTCTTTAAAATTCAAATAAATATCAAATGATCGATTTCAATCATGTATAGCAAAGCAGCTTTTAGCGCTGTATGCGTAAAGGTATTTAACGCTACTATTTAATGGAGCAATTATCGGTAAATGAGAAGAAAGGTATTAACATACTCTAATAAAAGCTGTTGAATCATGATTTTTTATCGCAAACGTTGCAAATTACACTACACTTTGGTGTTAAAGAGGTCGTTTTAAAACGTAATTCTCTTAACCTACTAACCGGCTAATTGTTGTGTAATTAGCGTTAACATTAAATGGACTTTTTATGTTATTTGCAACGAATAGAACACCGAAAGAATCAGCAAGGAGTCGTAAAGGGCGAAAAATATCTTTCCCACCGCAAAAAACACGCACTAGCTTAGATATGTATTTTTGCCAACGCCTTGGTGAACATGACTACCGAGAAATAGGCAGTCCAGCATTTTTTCAATACCTTAAAAACCTTCCCAACACTATGCAAGTATTGTTGTACATACATGGTTTCAACAATACACCTGAACCTGATATCTTCCCCAATGCTTTACGCTTACAGCAGTTAATAAATCAACAATATGGAGATGAGTTTGCCTTAGTTGTACCACTTATTTGGCCATGTGATGATGATGCCTTTTATGCATTCATTGACGATTACTGGGATGATCAAAGAGCGGCAGATGCCAGTGGTTTAGCCTTTGCGCGAATGTTGGCAAAGTTTGATAACTGGCGCACTCAAGAAGCAAGTAAAGAAAACCCTTGTACACGAAGAATTAACATTCTTGCCCATTCTATGGGGAACCGAGTGTTGCGAAACGCGATAGCTTCATGGGGAAAATACGACCACTGTGGCCAGGTGCCTAAACTGTTTAGAAATATTTTCATGGTCGCGGCAGATGTGGTTAATCATTGCTTAGAACCTAACAATAATGGTGTACTAATTCCACAATCGGCTAGAAATGTCATTGTGTATTTTGCCAATGATGACTTAGCCATGCCCGCGAGTAAATTAAGCAACCTTAGGCATAGAACCGTCTCTGCTCGTTTAGGTATGACAGGGCCAGAAGATTTAACCAAGGTGGCCAAAAATGTCTATGAGGTTGATTGCGATAGTTTTAATAACCGGTTTGATATGCCAAAAGGTCATTCTTATTTCCTGAATAGTCAGGCGCAGGTGAGCCCTGCCTTAGTACATATGTTATCAGCTATGGTAGACGGTAGGGTAAAACCTGCGAAAAGAAGTCACATATTACCTTACCTATTAGATAACTGAGTGGTTTTATAGTGAGGATGATTTCAAACAACGTATTGCAGAATATAGGGTTTATCTTGTTTATTATACTCACCTATTAATGTGCTATACCTAGTTAACATTTAACAAGAAAATTAATAACGATCATCATATGAATACGAATCTGAAACTAACTGCTAGTAAATTGCTGTACTTTGTCTTAGCGATAAGTGCGTATTTATCAGGGGTGTTTCTATCAAATTTTTCTTTTCTCACTCAAATAATGCCAATTTGGTTACCGGCCGGTGTTGCTCTTGTTGGGTGTTATCTTTGGGGCTGGCGATTTGTTCCCGCGGTGTTTATTTGTTCTATTGCACTGAATGTTAGCATTAATGACGAGCTTATTTTTATTGATCTATTATCGTTGAAAGGTGCCAGCACGTTTTTGATTGCCTTTGGTTCATCACTGCAAGCTTTTGTGGGCGGGTACATAATGAAACGTTGGCTTGGAAACCCAATTGCTCAACCTGCAACGAGAAAGTTGATTTGTTTTATCGTAGGTGTTGGCGTCGTTGTGAACCTCATTGCCGCTAATATCGGCGTGGCAGCGTTAACCTATTTTAATGACGATTATGTGCTGAATAGTTACTGGGTTAACATGACTTATTGGTGGCTTGGTGATTCGATAGGAGTATTACTTGCAACGCCTTTCTTGCTAAGTCTTATTTCATTTTCAGACCAGGAAAAATTTCCTAAAAATGTTCGGCTTATTAATCTATTGGCAACGAGCGTATTATTTTTAGGGGTGTTATCACTGACAAACTTTTTTATTAACTATGCAGATAAAAATAGCCAAAAATTAATTACTAAAGAAATAAAGGTAATAGAAAGTAGTTTATACGCACGATTAAACAATAACTTACTTCAACTACAAACATTAGCAAACTTTATTCAAAATAATACGTTAGCACTGAACTCATTTCATGAATTCGCACATGAAATTATTGAAAATAACCCGACAATACACGCTTTGTCATGGAATCCACTGATATCCCAACGGCAAAAACCTCAAGAAGAGGCTGAATTACAGCGTATTTATCAAAAGCCGTTAAAAATTAGTGGAGAACCAATTTTACCGAAAGATCCTATTGTTTATGTTAAGTATATTGTGCCTAAAAGCGGTAATGAAAAAGCCATTGGATACAATGTGTATTCAAACGTTGAGCGTAAAAAGACCATAGAAAAAGCTAAAAATAGTTATTACCCGCAGGCAACGCCTATTATTCAGTTAGTGCAGATAACCAGCAAGCAGCCTGCCTTTTTATTGTTTATGCCAGTATTTGATGTGAGTGACAAAAATGAAACGCCAACTGCAAAACAACTAAAAGGCTTTGCTACAGGAGTGTTTTTAGTGAACACAATTCTTCATGAAACCTTTGGTGTTAATAACAAGCAACTTTTTCATTTTTTGTTATTTGAAGAAGGTGTGCCGCATTCTTTTGCAAAAAATGTAGATGATGATGTTACCAAGAACATAATGCATACGTTACGTTTTGAAAATTCAGGACAAACATGGCTATTAAACTTGTCACGTAACCAGCAATACCTCAAACGAGAACAAAGCCATTCATTGTTTTTGTTATTTATATTTCAGTTTTGCTTAGTGATTTGTATTATCACAATGTTGTTGTTGATGAATAATCGCCATTTAGTATTAAACAATCGAGTACATCATAGAACGATTTCATTGCATAAAGCGATGGAGAAAGCAGAACAAGCTAATCAAGCAAAAAGCCGATTTTTAGCGATTATTAGTCATGAAATTAGAACCCCATTAAATTCTGTTGTGGGCTTTTCCCAAATGGCAAAGCAATCAAGTGAACAACTTGAAATAAAAGAATATATTAACAAGATAGAGATATCTTCAGACATTTTATTGAATCTCGTGAACGATATCTTAGATTTTTCAAAAATTGAAGCGGGTAAATTGCAATTATCTGAACAAACGTTTGATATGCATCGCAGCTTACTACGAGTTGCCAGTATCTTTGAAACGCTCGCTATGAACAAGGGGTTGCAGTGGCAGCTTGATGATCAATTGCCAGCCAACATTCGATTTATAGGCGATCATGTCCGTATTGAGCAAGTGCTTGTGAACTTATGCAGTAATGCGATTAAATTTACCGGTAAAGGCTCCGTCGTGTTAAAAGCCATTGTTAATATCAACGGTGATAATGCCCTGATAACCGTGACCGTCACAGATACCGGTATAGGCATTAGCCAGATTAACCAGAAAAAGCTTTTTACTTTGTTTACACAAGCTGATGATTCTACTTCTCGTACTTATGGTGGTACGGGGTTAGGTCTGGCAATATCTAGAGAATTAAGTCAATTAATGGGGGGGGATGTCACAATAGTTAGCGAAGAAGGTGAAGGGTCAACATTTACTTTTACCGCGTCATTAAAGGTGTCAGAGCATAATATAGCTAAATCTACTTCAACAACCGTGAGAAACTTTCCTCACTTGAAGGTGTTAGTTGCCGAAGACAATCGCATCAACCAAGCACTGATAAAAACCATTTTAAGAAAACATCAAATAGAACCTGTGGTGGTTGATAATGGCCAATTAGCGGTAGAGGCGGTGATGCGTGAGTCGTTTGATTTAGTGTTGATGGATTGTCAAATGCCTGTACTTGACGGCTACGAGGCGACCAAGCAAATCAGAGCAACTGACGCCTATAAACATTTACCTATTTTAGCGTTAACGGCTGATGTAAATGCGGAAAGTGTTGAATATGCTAAACAAGTAGGTTTTACTGAGCACCTAACAAAGCCAATAAATGTTGAGCGACTATTGGCGTGTTTTACGAAAATAAGTGACGATATTGCCAGTCGCAATATCTAATGGAGGCAAAATGTTCCGTGTTTATACACTAAAGCATATGTTGTCTACGTGCTAAGTTACGTTGTTATAAGGTTAGGTAATACATGATTAAAGCTATGTTGATATCCGCTTCTACCACAGAAATGGGCGGTGAAGAGCTAATTGAAAAATGGCGGCAAGACGCTGATGCTACTTTATGGTTAGATCTAGAAGGGCTTGACCAGAGCATTGAAAAACAAATGTTATTATCGCTTGATTGTCACCCATTGGCGATTCAAGACACGCAACGTGATAGACACCCGCCTAAAGTCGAATTGTTTGAAAACTATATTTTTCTCTTGTATCGCGGTTTTGTTAGTTATGACGACATTTTAACGTTCGAACACTTACAGTTAGGCATGTTTATTGGGCATCGAATTTTAATTACTTGCCATACAGGAAGCTCTATTGCCGTTAATAATTTGTTCAACGAAAGCAGTGCTAAATATCTAGCGCGTAGTCCGGTGCATTTAGCATTACAAATGTTTCACTCTAGTTGCGGAAATTACTTAAAACAGCTTTTTACCTTTGAATCGCATTTAGAAAAAATTGAAGATCAATTTCAACTTAGCGGTAATGACCAAATGATGCGTGAAATTACTGCGTATCGTTCTCAACTGGTAAAAATTAGGCGTACCTTTAACTATCATGTATCAATTGGTGAGTCGTTAAGTCAATTTTTAGAAAATGATGATACATCACTGATCACCCCCTTAGAAATTCATACCTTAACCGATTTACGAGAACGCCTAGAACGATTAATGAGTTTGTCGCAAATGTATTATGAAATTTGTGGTGACTTAATTGATGGCTATATGTCTGTTACTTCACATCAATTAAATGCAACGATGCGGGTGTTAACTGTTATTACTGCTTTGTTTGTACCTCTGACGTTCTTAGCGGGTATTTATGGGATGAACTTTGAACATATCCCTGAACTTAAGTGGGCGAATGGCTACTTTATTTTATTAGGGGTAATGTTGGTTATTTCAGTTGGGCTCATTGTTCTTTTTAAACGGAAAAAATGGCTTTAATGTTGAAAGTTTTATTGCTTAATACATAACGAAAACGCAGTGCTTAGTAAAATGACTTTTCAACCTATATTTCTGATTAAAAACAAGGCATATTGATTTTTCGGTATGATGTTGGCTTAAAGTCAATACATGTTGCTACTTTTAACATGTGTTGATTTCTGGCATTTTGAGTCACTTCATCGGTAGGCATAATTTTGTACGATCAAGTTATTTTTCCTGACTTTCTCGCCTTTTAGCATTCCTAGTGCTAACGTTGAACTTGTGTGTTATTAACAATAATCAATAAGTTGAATGTGACCATGCCTGACATTCCTAATAATCATGCACTTGCCATGTTAGTGCTTACCGTGATTGCACTTTATTTTTTCAGGCGTGAAGATATACCCTTAGAAACGTCATCATTAGCGGTATTGGTGATGCTATGCATGATTTTTACAGTGTTTCCCTTTGATATTAATGGTCAGCAATTAGAACCGTCCTCTTTATTTTTTGGTTTTGGTCATGAAGCTTTGGTTACTGTTTGTGCATTGATGATCATTGGTCATGCATTAGTTCGAACAGGGGCTTTAGTACCTGTTGGTAGAAATTTAGCGAAATTGTGGAAAATAAGCCCGGCAATTTCATTGTTGGTAACATTGATCATTGCTGGGGCATTGAGCGCCTTTGTTAATAATACGCCAATAGTGGTGTTACTTTTACCTATCTTAACGAGCGTTGCCTTGCGCACAAAAACAGATACCTCACCTATGTTACTGCCCATGGGGTTAGCTACGTTAGTGGGGGGAATGACAACAACTATCGGCACTTCTACAAATTTATTAGTGGTGAGTGTGGCGAGTGATATGGGGCTGCCACGTATCGGCATGTTTGATTTTAGTGTGCCCGCAATCATTGCCGCTTGTATTGCCATCGCATATTTATGGCTAATTGCACCTAAACTTTTACCTCAACGCAAGGCGTCGTTACCGGATACTTCACCACGATTATTTAGTGCCTATCTTAATATTAATGAAGATAGTGTTGCGAACGGTAAAACCGTTGCTGAATTGTTGAAACTTACTGATGATCAAATGAGTATTGAATCGATACAACGTAGTCCTGAATACCGAAATATTCGTCCGTTTCCTGATACGATCATAAAAGAAGGTGATAGGCTACACGTTAAAGATCATCCTGAACAACTTAAAGAGTTTGAATCTGTTTTACAGGCAACCTTATTTTCAGGTGCACATAAAGTTGATGATGATCACCCTTTAAAAGCTGAAAAACAAAAACTTGTTGAAATGGTTGTTATCCAGGCATCAAATTTAGTTGGCAGAACATTGAAAGATGTTCAATTTGCCAAACGATATGGTATCTCTGTACTTGCTTTACACCGTAATGGTAGTGCCATGGATATTGGTCGTAAAAGTATCGGCAACGTGATAATTCATGCTGGTGATGTGCTATTGGTGCAAGGAGATGCAGACCAAGTGGCAGAGCTGAAAAGTTCTCAAGGATTCTTAATTATTGATGGGGCGTCAGATTTACCTTATTCGCAAAAAGCCCCAATTGCCTTATTTGTGTTGTTTTTAGTCGTCGCTGTTGCCGCTATCGGTGTTTTACCTATTGCTATTAGCTCACTGTGCGGAATTTTAGTATTACTCATGACCAAATGTATTGACTGGAGTGAAGTATCTGCTGCTCTTAGTACGCAAGTGATCCTCATTGTCGTTGCGTCTCTAGCGTTAGGCTCTGCAATGATGCAAACTGGTGGAGCTGATTATATCGCGCAGGTTTTTGTGGCCTTTGCGGTTGATTTACCTCCATGGGGCATAATTGCCTCGTTAATGCTAATGCTCGCGATTATGACGAATATTGTCTCAAACAATGCAGCGGCGGTTATAGGCACACCGATTGCTATCTCAGTAGCCAATCAACTTTCTTTGCCTGTTGAGCCTTTTATTTTAGCGGTACTTTTTGGCGCTAACCTAAGTTATGCAACCCCCATGGCTTATAAAACCAACTTATTAGTGATGAATGCTGGTGGTTATCAATTTTCCGACTTCATTCGTGCGGGTGTACCATTAATTATTTTAATGTGGGTATCATTGTCGTTCCTTTTATCTTGGATTTACTTTTAATACTCCGACTGCCCTTTGGCTTGAGCTAAACACTATTTCTTCATCGTTGTTCGCAATTGACATGTAATAACCATGCGCCATTGCCCACGGTTTGAACAAAAAGCGTTTAGTTCGAACAACATTTAATCTCGAAAGATCAACAGATCCTAGTAACATGTCAGTAAAATAATGTGGAGATATAGATAAATTTGTCTTGATCTAGATCAAGTTCCGTTCTAAAATTCTAAACGTTCAGAAATTATTGAAAGTTTAGAAGATGAAAGTATCACCTCGGATAGAAAGTTTTGTAATGCATTGTGGTGAAATGGGCAGCCGATGGGGGTTTAATCGCACGATCGGTCAAATAATGGGCTTGCTTGTCATGAGTAAACAGCCATTATCAGCTAACGAGATAGGTGAAACACTCAGTATTTCTCGCGGTAATGTCAGTATGGGTATCAAAGAGCTGCAATCCTGGCGGCTTGTGAACGTGCAACATATTGCCGGTGATCGAAAAGATTATTACTTACCGTCGGGTAGTATTTGGGAACTGGCAAATCGCATTTTTGAAGAAAGAAGTAAACGTGAAATTGATCCAACATTATCGTTACTGCGTGATTCCTTGCTTGATGAACCATCTAATCCACATGAAGAATATGCTTTACAACAGATGGATGAAATTCATGATTTGCTAGAAACATTAACTAAATGGGCGCGTGAGTTGCAAAGTGTTAGTCCAGAAAAATTAACTACCCTCATGAAGCTTGGCTCGGGTGTGGTAAAAATGCTTGATTTTAAAGACAAGGTTGTAAAGTCGAGTAAACACTAGGGGGTGTTGCTCTTTCGAGATTAAATTTTGTTCGAAATAAACGCGAAAGATCAACAAGCCCTATCTTCCTATAATTGATTATACTTTAAGTGCAATAGCAATATTGCGCTACGGACTTACTCACGCCAAATTTGGCAGAGGTATATTATGTTAGAGACAGAAATGCTGTCGCGAATTCAGTTTGCGCTTAATATTAGTTTTCATATTCTTTTTCCGACCATCACCATCGCGTTATGCTGGTTTCTTGTGTTCTTTAAAGTGCGTTATGACCAAACACAGCACCCTGTGTGGATGCGAGCCTACCGCTTTTGGGTAAAAGTGTTCGCGCTTACGTTTGCTTTAGGCGTAGTAAGCGGCATTACCATGTCGTTTCAGTTTGGTACTAATTGGCCGGGCTATATGGAAAAGGTGGGGAATATTGCAGGCCCATTATTGGGTTACGAAGTATTAACGGCCTTCTTTTTAGAAGCAACGTTTCTTGGCATTATGCTATTTGGTATGAAGCGAGTGTCCGCAAGGGTACATACTATTGCGACTATTGTGGTTGCTGTTGGCACAACGTTGTCTGCGTTTTGGATTTTAAGTTTGAACTCTTGGATGCATACGCCAACTGGCTTTGAAATAAGAGACGGGGTAGTGTTTCCTGTCGACTGGTTTGCCGTTATTTTTAACCCTTCATTCCCTTACCGGTTCTTCCATATGATGATTGCGTCTGGGCTTACCGCGTCATTTTTAGTGGCAGGGTTGAGCGCATACCGTCTGTTACTAGGAGATGAAAAGCAAGCACCTAAACTCACGTTAAAGGTTGGTTTAACCGTTGCAGTTATATTGGCTCCTTTACAAGCATTTGTTGGTGACTTACATGGCTTAAATACTTTCGAACATCAACCGCAAAAAGTCGCCGCGATGGAAGGGGCGTGGGAAACTGGCACTAATGCACCGCTATTGTTATTCGCTATTCCTAATGAAGAAACTCGTACTAACAGTTATGAATTAGGTATACCAAATTTAGCCAGTTGGATTTTAACACATCAAGCAGATGGGGAAATTAAGGGCCTAAATGACTTTATTGACAACCACCCACCAGTAAAACCTGTGTTTTATGGCTTTCGTGTCATGGTAGGTATGGGGTTGATGATGATTTTAGTTGCATGGCTTGCGCGTTTTCAATTGTTCAAGCAGCAAAAGGTATCAACGGGTTTATTAAAGGTGCTTGTGTGGATGAGTTTTTCTGGCTGGATTGCAACGCTTGCAGGTTGGTATGTCACAGAAATTGGCCGTCAACCTTACTTAGTCAGTGGCATATTAACGGTGAAAGAGGCTGTCACTGATATAGCAGCTGAAAATGTAGTGATCAGTTTAACAATGTATGTCGTGGTCTATGTAAGTTTACTCGTAGCATACCTACATACCATTTTCTTATTGGCGAAGCGTGCCGTGAAGGTGGAAGAATTTGAGAATGAGGAGTTAACCAATGTAACTTCTCCTTACCGTGAAAATGAATGGGAGAATAATCATGTTTGATCAACAATCACTTGCCGTTATTTTTGTAAGTTTAATGGCATTATCAACGTTATTGTATGTGATATTAGATGGTTATGATCTTGGTGTTGGCATGTTGTTACCGATAGAAAAAAAAGAGCATGCCGACACCATGATAGCGTCGATAGGCCCCTTTTGGGATGCAAATGAAACATGGCTAGTGTTTGCTGTTGGGCTTTTATTAATCGCTTTTCCTGCAGCGTATAATTTGATACTAAAAGCCTTGTATCTTCCTAGCGTGGTTATGTTGATTGGCTTGATCTTGCGGGGCGTTGCTTTTGATTTTAGAGCAAAAGCAGCAGTGTCACATCGTAAAACTTGGGATAAAACTTTTAAAGCAGGATCATTTATTGCTGCGTTGTCTCAGGGTTATATACTTGGCATTTATGTGACCGGCTTTGAGCAGTCTTGGATGGCAACATGTTTTGCGATAATGAGTGCCTTTGGTGTTGCTTGCGCATACATGCTAATTGGTGCAGGTTGGCTAGTGATGAAAACACATGGAGAATTACAGCAAACAGCCATTAAGTATGCACAGCGTTGTGTGGTTATCACCTTTATTGGTGTGGTGCTAGTATCCGGTTTAAATTTGTGGGTTAACCCTGAAGTTTATGAAAAGTGGTTTACTTGGCCATATGGTTTGTTTTTATTACCAATTCCGATGGTCTGTTGTATTGCTTTTTTTCTTTGTTTTAATGTACTTAGACATTTGAAAAAAACACCAGAACATGGCTCAGGTTTACCTTTTTTTATCACGGTATTTATTTTTACGTTAAGCTTTTTTGGCTTAAGCTTTAGCTTTTTCCCTGACATTGTGCCTAATCAGTTAACCATTTGGCAGTCTGTTGCTGCACCAGAGTCACTTAACTTTATACTGTGGGGAGCTTTCATCGTTGTACCAACTATTTTAGCTTATACCGTCTATTCGTATCGTGTTTTTTGGGGTAAAGCAGATGAACTCAACTATTACTAAGACGAATGGTCTTTTCATTAAGGTAATAACAAGATTAAATACCAGCGTTATTGATTACTTCGTTGAATCAATCGAATTTGATTGCTCTACTACATTAATGTAGGACTGTTATTTCTCTTTTTATACAGGGTATTCTTAATGCCCTGTTTTTTTCTTTTATTATCCTTCAAAATTATAACCGTCAAACAATGTTGTAGCTTGTCTATGAGCAATTGAGCTCGTAAGAGTAATGGCAGAGCGCTATACTGTTTCAAAAGTGAATATAAAAATTAGGAAAAATAATGTCTCTTAAATTAGCACCCGGACAAACTTCGATTAAATCAAAAGCTGCCGTTGCATGGGCAGCAGGTGAACCACTTAAAATGGAAGAGGTTGATGTTCAATTACCAAAAGCGGGTGAAGTATTAGTACGTATTATTGCCTCAGGTGTATGCCATACTGATGCTTTTACCTTATCAGGAGAAGATCCTGAAGGCGTTTTTCCTTCTATCTTGGGTCATGAAGGTGGCGGTATTGTGGAGATGGTTGGTGAAGGCGTTACCAGTGTTGACGTGGGCGACCATGTTATTCCACTCTATACCGCAGAGTGCGGGGAATGTAAGTTTTGTACTTCAGGTAAAACCAATTTATGCCAAGCGGTGCGTGAAACACAAGGCAAAGGCGTGATGCCAGATGGCACTTCAAGGTTTTCTATTAACGGTGAGCCTATTTATCATTATATGGGATGCTCTACGTTTTCTGAATATACGGTGTTACCTGAAATATCACTCGCTAAGGTCAATAAAACCGCGCCATTAGAAGAAGTATGTTTATTAGGCTGTGGTGTTACTACTGGTATGGGAGCTGTGCTTAATACGGCTAAAGTACAACCTGGCGATACGGTTGCTGTGTTCGGCTTAGGTGGTATTGGTTTGTCAGCTATTATTGGCGCAAGAATGGCTGGCGCATCACGCATTATTGGTGTTGATATTAATGAGTCAAAATTTGATTTAGCGCAACAGCTAGGTGCAACAGATGTTATTAACCCTCAAAAAGTAGATAAGCCGATACAAGAACAGATTGTTGACATTACCGATGGCGGTGTTGATTACTCTTTTGAATGTATAGGCAACGTTAATGTAATGCGTCAAGCGTTAGAGTGTTGTCATAAAGGCTGGGGTGAATCAGTTATTATTGGCGTCGCTGGCGCAGGACAAGAAATTTCAACAAGACCATTTCAGTTAGTAACAGGTCGTGTATGGCGAGGTACTGCGTTTGGTGGTGTGAAAGGTCGTTCAGAACTACCTGATATTGTTGAAAAATATTTAGCAGGTGACTTTGGCTTACAAGAGTTTATTACCCACACCATGGGGCTAGCAGATATAAACACTGCGTTTGATCTCATGCATGAAGGTAAAAGTATTCGTTCAGTGATCCATATGGATAAATAAGGAGCGTTAATGGAACAAATTAGTCAAGCAAAAGTGTGTGAAGGTGTTCATCAGCAATTTACACATTTTTCAACTACCTTGCAGTGCACGATGCGTTTGGCGATATTTTTACCGCCTAACGCTAATGCAGACAAACCTGTGCCTGTTCTTTATTGGCTTTCAGGGCTAACCTGTACTGATGAAAATTTTATGCAAAAAGCTGGCGCTTTTAAGAAAGCGGCTGAACTAGGCGTTGCTATTGTTGCGCCTGATACGAGCCCGCGTGGCGAAAATGTCGCCAATGATGATGCTTATGACTTAGGACAAGGGGCTGGTTTTTATGTTAATGCTACGCAATCTCCTTGGTCTGAACATTACCAAATGTACGATTATATAGTGCATGAGTTGCCTAGACTGATCGAACAAAGCTTTCCAGTTACCGATAAACGTTCAATTGCGGGGCATAGCATGGGTGGGCACGGTGCCTTGGTTATAGGTCTACGAAATCAAGATCAATATCAGTCTATTTCAGCGTTTAGTCCGATTACAAATCCGTCACAATGTCCATGGGGTGAAAAAGCGTTCTCGGCCTATTTAGGTGACAATAAAAACGATTGGTTATCTTATGATGCCTGTCATTTACTGGCTCAAGAAAAATCAACACTACCGATACTAGTGGATCAAGGAGACGCGGATAATTTTCTCGCTGAACAATTAAAACCTAAGAATCTTCAGCGTGCAGCGCAACAATATGGCTCTGCATTAGAGCTTAGAACGCGGGCTGGCTATGATCATAGCTATTATTTTATCTCAAGTTTTATTGATGAGCATTTAGCGTTCCATCACAGGTGTTTACAAAAATAACAGGGTGCACCTTCATGGTGCATCGTTGCGTTAAAACTAGCCAACTTAGCATGTTATTCTTTCTACAAGGTGTTTTGTAATAAACTAATATATTCTTAATTAACAACAAGATATTTTAAATTTCCTCTGTATGCTTGATTTGGCACGAGAGTTGAAATAAAGATGTTAATGTAGGATATATTGATGGACAAAATGCTCAGCGAATTTATTGCCAAACACCAACTATCTGACGCGTTTCAAGAAACCGCATCACAGTTTTATGTGCCGTTAGCAAATACGTTACTTGAGCGTATTCATTGTGGTGAATCTCCTTTATTTGTCGGTATTAATGGTTGCCAAGGAAGTGGCAAGTCAACCATGTGCGCGTTCATCGCTGAGTATTTAGCGCAAAATTTCAATGTGAACGTGGTTAACCTATCACTTGATGATTTTTACTTATCTAAACAGTCGCGAAATAAGCTAGCCGAGAAAATACACCCTTTGTTAGCGACCCGAGGTGTGCCAGGCACCCATGATATTGACTTATTATCTAGAACATTATTGGCGTTAAAACAAGGCAATTCTGGCGTGCAAATACCTGCGTTCGATAAGGCCATAGATGATGTTAAATATGTAACGCAGTGGAAGTATGTGAAAGACCAGCCTGATTTAGTGCTTCTTGAAGGCTGGTGTTGGGGTGTTATGAGGCAAGAAAGTACAGCGTTAACCCCCGCAATCAATCGGTTAGAACAAACTAATGATGAACAATGTGTTTGGCGTACCTATGTGAATCAACAGTTAGTCGAAAACTATCAACCACTATATCAGTTGTTTGATTATTGGGTGATGTTGGCTGCGCCATCATTTAATGCGGTATTTCAGTGGCGGTTAGAACAAGAAAATAAACTGGCAGAAAACTCCGAAGATACAAACAATCAAATCATGTCTTCGGAACAGATCCGTCAGTTTATTCAGTATTTTCAACGTTTAACCGAACACGGTTTAGTAACACTTCCTCAGCAAATGAATTACCTGTTAATGCTTGATTATGATCGACAAGTTAAGCAAGTGGTTATAGGCGATTAATATGAAAAATACTTACTTAATATTTAGCGATTTAGATGGCACGTTACTAGATCATGAAACCTATAGTTGGCAGGCTGCTAAACCAACGTTATTGGCATTAAAGGCGGCTGATATTCCGCTTATATTAAATACCAGTAAAACCTTTGTTGAATTAGAAGAGTTGCGAAATGATCTAGCATTGTCTACACCATTTATTGTTGAAAATGGCGCTGCTATTTATATCCCTATTAATTACTTTGATAAACACCCAGAAGATGCTTTTCAACAAGGGAATTATTGGGTTAAAACATTTTGTCAGCCAAGAAGTTATTGGCTTTCATTACTGAAAAATGTGGCGTTTGAGTATCAACAGTATTTTACGGGTTTTTCTCAGTTGACGGTGAACGAGCTCGTTGCGCTTACTCACTTAAGCGAGCAACAAGCAAAAAACGCATTACAGCGAGAATTTAGCGAACCACTTCATTGGTATGGTACACATAAACAACGTAAGGCTTTCATCGATTTGATGTCAGATTATGGTGCAAATGTACTGCAAGGCGGACGCTTTTTACATATTAGTGGTGTTTGCGATAAAGGGCTTGCACAACACTGGCTTGCGGAAAGATACCGCGAACAATATCCCGCATCAGATATAACGACTATTGCGTTAGGTGATAGTGACAACGATATTGCCATGCTTGAAACGGCAGATATTGCCGTACAAATTCGATCACCTAAGCATGATTTTCCTGCATTAGAGCGTCAATCCAAAGCGATTCAAAGCGACGAATATGGCCCGAAAGGTTGGGCTGAAACATTAACGCATTTACTTCCTTTTATTCATCATCACGAGGTGCAACATGGCTGATTTTTATCAAAATGGTACGGTAACAACGTTACATAACTTAGGGCAACGTGATCAAGAAAGCCTAGAACAAGAGCTATTGGCGTTTTCAAAGAAAAGACCATTAGGGTTAATTTTACCGTCACTTTATTCTGAACTTGAAGGTAATGCATTGCCTGAAATTATTGATAACATTGCACAAGTTCCTTATCTATCTGAGATTGTGATCGGGTTAGATCGCGCTGACGAAACGCAATATCGCTCTGCGTTGAAATTTTTTGGTGAGCTACCACAACATCATAAGGTGTTGTGGAATGATGGGCCAAGGCTTCGTGCCCTTGATGCCAAGCTTGAAGCTCTTGGCTTAGCGCCTAAAGAAATGGGTAAAGGGCGCAATGTCTGGTATTGCATGGGTTACGTATTGGCGTCGGGCAAGTCTGAATCTGTTGCTTTGCACGATTGTGATATTTTAACTTACGATCGCCAATTACTAGCTCGACTACTCTACCCTGTGGCCAATCCACTCTTTAATTATGAATTTTGTAAAGGTTTCTATGCGCGGGTAGCAGACGGCAAAATTAACGGACGTGTTTCACGACTATTAGTGACTCCACTTCTCAAAGCATTAAAGAAAACTGTAGGTCATAACGAATATTTAGAATACATGGATAGCTTCTTATACCCACTAGCAGGTGAGTTTTCCTTTAGGCGCGATGTGTTAAACGACTTACGCATTCCAAGTGATTGGGGTTTAGAAATAGGGGTATTATCTGAAATGCACCGTAATTTTTCGTCTAACCGATTATGCCAAGTTGATATTGCGCAAACATATGACCATAAGCATCAAGATTTATCGTTAGATAATGCCAATGCCGGGTTATCTAAAATGTCAGTTGATATTAGTAAAGCGTTAATACGTAAACTGGCAACACAAGGTGAAACCTTTACTGCCGAAACTATTCGTACCCTTAAAGCAACGTATTACCGTATAGCATTAGATTATGTAGAAACCTATCGTAATGACGCAGTAATGAATGGCTTAACGCTAGATATTCACATAGAAGAAAAGGCGGTTGAAATGTTTGCGATGAACATTATGACCGCAGGACAAACGTTTTTAGAAAATCCAATGGACACCCCGTTTATTCCATCATGGAACCGTGTGGTAAGTGCAATGCCAGATGTACTAGAGCAATTAAAAACCGCAGTTGAATTAGATAACGAAGAATTTTCTCAGGGGTCTATACATGGTAAATGCGCTTGATACGTTAACACAAAAGGTATGCCAGCAACTGGCGTTTATTTACCGCGATGTAGAGGGTGTTGATGATTACCAGGGGTTAGCGGATCAACTACTTGCTGAAATGCGTTTTCCCGAAGAGATGCATGAAGTTAAGCCCTATCAGAACTTATGGTCAGAGCAAGATGTGGTGATGATCACCTATGGCGATAGTATTATCGACACAGATGAAAAACCACTGAAAACCTTACAAGACTTTATTACTGACTACATCGGTAACACAATAAATGGTGTGCATATTTTACCGTTTTTTCCATTTAGTTCTGATGATGGCTTTTCGGTTATTGATTACTCGTCGGTCAATGAAGCACTTGGTGATTGGCAAGATATTTCAGCGATTGCAGCGAATAAACGTTTAATGTCTGATTTAGTGATTAATCATTGCTCAAGTAGAAGCTTATGGTTTGAAAATTTCATCAATGGTAAAGGAGTTGGCCATGATTTCTTTTTTACCGTGTCACCCGATGATGATTTATCCTCAGTCGTCAGACCAAGAACATCATCGCTATTAAAAGAAGTTGAAACGGCAAACGGCAAACAATTTTCGTGGTGCACTTTTAGTCATGACCAAGTGGACTTTGATTTTAGAAATCCCGCGGTATTAAGGGTATTTGTGTCGATTATTCGGCAGTATCTTGATATGGGCGTTGAAATTTTTCGTTTAGATGCGGTGGCTTTCTTATGGAAAATTGTCGGTAGTAAATCTATAAATTTACCGCAAACTCATGAAGTCGTCAGGTTGTTACGTACGCTTATTGAACACGCAAAACCTAACGCTATTGTGATCACTGAAACAAACATTCCTAACACACAAAATTTAACCTATTTTGGAAATGCTAACGAAGCCCATGCCATTTATAACTTTTCATTACCGCCGTTATTGTTAAATACGCTAATCACTGGTGATTGTTTATACTTAAAACGTTGGCTGATGAGCATGCCACCCGCTCAAAATGGTACAACCTATTTTAATTTTATTGCTTCACATGACGGTATAGGGTTGCGTCCAGCGGAAGGTTTATTAACCGATCAAGAGTTAAACGTGTTAATTAACACCATGAAGCAATTTGGCGGCAGAATTTCTTGGCGAACCAGTGATGAAGGTCAACAAAAAGCCTATGAAATAAATATTGCGCTTTATGATGCATTACAAGGAACGAGTGCAGGGCCCGATAAATGGGGGAATGCACGCTTTATCTGTGCGCATGCCATTATGCTTGCGTTAGAAGGTATACCTGGCATTTATATTCATAGTCTTTTAGCCACCAGAAATGATGAAGAACGGTTAGCACATACCCATCACAATCGTTCGATAAACCGACATCGTTGGCAATATGAACAATTAAAACAGCGTTTAAGTGATAAGCAAAGTCATCATCAGCAAATTTTTAGTGCCATGAAAGAACTTATTGATATTCGTACACAACAGCTGGCTTTTCATCCAAACGCAGTACAGTTTACCTTGCATCTAGGATTACAATTGTTTGGCTTTTGGCGACAAAGCGTTGATCGAAAACAAAGTATTTTTTGTATTAGTAATATTAGTTGTGAACCTCAGCCACTGATGCTTAGCGAGTTAAACTTAGTGATAACTGAATCTTGGTTTGACTTAATCGCACAACAGGAAATACGCGATACCTTAGAGCGTATCACCTTACAACCTTATCAAACGGTGTGGCTCAGTAATCAAGTGAAAGAGTAACATTACAGCTCGCTAAAAAGGGACTTAATGAAGCGATGTTATCGCAACAGGCCATTGCTGATAAACACCATCACTGGTCATTGAGGCGATAGTGTTTGGGTTGATCATTTCAATGGCTAATACCGACGAGCGAAAGCGCTGTTCATGTTTATACGCCTGCCACTGTGCTAATAGTTCACCATCTTTTACCCGCCATAGTTGAATAACCTGTTTGGGGGAAGCTGATAATAACCACTTGTTATGATTAACAAACTGACTGTCGTTAAATTCGATGAACTTCACAAGACTGCCTAATTCTGCTTGCGGTTGTGGGTTATTGATACGCCAAAAAAAGCGGTCTTTTATCGCATCCAAGGTAAATGCAAACTTGCCAGTGGGTGACAATGCTACATGATTAACACGCGATTGATGAGTGTACGAATCAAGTATCTCGCCAGTTTTCGTATGCCATAGACTAGCGTACTTGTCGCTTGAACCGGTAAATGCACTCATACCGTCATTAGAAATGGCGATAGAGTTAATGTCTAAGCGGTGAGGTTTAAAGGTGTTAATGACATCGCTATGCACAGAAACAACGCTGGCTTGCCCACTACGAAAAGCAAAGATTAAAGCTTTTTCATTATTTGCCATCGCAATATCATTGATAATATTATCACCAGCAGACCAAACTCTGACAAGGCGTCCTGTTGCTAAGTCATATAAATGTACATTCACGCGATTTGAGGTATAAAAGTATCGTTTAGAGTGAGAGATACCTAACAACTCGATCAGCTTGGCATCAAGTCCTTGCAAACAATAGCTTTTTTGATCTTTTATATTATCCCACACACAAACCTGTTCGTTGTCACTAACTATCGTTATTGTGCCATCAGTACTAATATCTGCCGCTTTAAGTACTTTTTCACTATATTGCTGTGTGACGCTGGCTAAAGAGGTATACACCGGCTGCTCAGTGCAAGCGCTTAGCGCAACGCAAATTAAAAGAAGAAAATATGTACGCATAACCAATAACATTAAATCCAGCGCCGAACTTGCTGACAATAATCAAGGTAAGCTTGACCAAAGAGCTTCTCTAACATTCGCTCTTCTGGTGATATTTGAAAGGTATCTAAGTAGAAAATAAACAGCACGACAAAACCGATTAACAGCGGGTTGGCGGCATAAAAGCACAATGCCATTAGCCAGCAACTGAAACCTAAATACATAGGATTACGGGTGTATTGGTAAACCCCTGAACTGACCAATGAAGCGCTTGATTCTGGCTTGGTTGGGTCTACAGTGGTCTTGGCTTTTTTAAATGCGATAACCCCCGCCGCGACCACAATTGTGCCCAAAAAGCAGAATAATAACGTCATTATGATGGTTAACTGTGAGGACAATATCATTGGTGTTGAAATGTCTTTACTCAGCCACATTATCGCAGCAAATATCATCATTAGTAATACTGGGGGAATTTTTAACTCAAGAAACTTCATGTAGATATTTACCTTGATAGAAGCCATTCAATTTATGAAAAAGTCATAAAACTAAGCATACTCAATTTCGGAGAAAAAGTTTAGTCAAAGTGAATAAAAACGTTTGAAATTAGACGTGAACGCGTGGGAACTAAAATAACGGAATCACTTTGTGATGACGTTCCTGCAGGTAAAGCATAATTAAGAAAGTAGAGAAAAAGTGGGGTGGCAAATGGGACTTGAACGCGTGGGAACTAAAATAACGGAATCACTTTGTGATGACGTTCCTGCAGGTAAAGCATAATTAAGGAATTAGAGAAAAGTGGGGTGGCAAATGGGACTTGAGCGCGCGGGAACTATAATAACGGAATCACTTTGTGATGACGTACTCGCAGGCGAAGAAATATCGAGGAATTAGAGAAAAAGTGGGGTGGCATATGGGACTTGAACCCACGACAACTGGAATCACAATCCAGGGCTCTACCAACTGAGCTAATGCCACCACAGAACTTGATAATCACAAAGCGTTTGCGTTTATCAAAGTGCGCGAATTCTATAGTACCTCGTAAACGCTGACAAGCCCAAATGAGAAAATATTGCAAAATTTGTTAGAATAAAAACAATGTGAAGCAATAAAATAGTGTTGGTATGTCATTAGAAAAGCTTGTCGAACAACTTAAACAGCAAGAAAAAGGTTATCCACCAGTTGAATCTTGGGATCCGCCCTATTGCGGAGCAATGGATCTGACCATAAAAGCGAATGGTGATTGGTTTTACATGGGGACTATTTTCAAACGAATGTCACTGGTTAAGTTATTGGCTTCAGTGTTGAAAAAAGAAGCTGATGAGTATTTTTTGGTGACCCCTGTCGAGAAAATCAAAATACAGGTCGAAAAGTACCCATTAATCATAACCCAATGGCGTTGGCTTGATGAACAATCAACGATTATGATGTTAACCACAAATGTTGATGATGAGTTTATTTTAGATGCCGAACACCCTGTGCAAATAGAAGATGACGGAGGTTTATCTGTTATTGTTAGGGGTAATTTACCTGCCACTATTCATCGTAATGTGTACTATCAATGGGTTGAATTAGCTAAAGAAACCGAGATTAAGGGTAAGGCAGCAATGATATTTAATAGTGCTGACCAATGTATTAACCTCGGTTTTATTGATGAATAAATACGTCAATATTTTTTGTTTTACGCGCTGGACTTGAGTGCAGAAATTAAAACACGTGATTTTTTTCTGCCGTTCAGTACCGCGCCTATAACTGTTGAGCGTACGAAAAGCTCATATAAGATTAACGATAACATCACGGTGATCATACAGATACTCAACAACTTGAACGCCCAGTGAATATCCACTTCGGCAAAGGCAATCTGCAGCCAAATCACGATAGGTAAATGTATCAGATAAAGCCAATAGGAAGCATCAGCAAGATAGCGCATTGTGTGATTTAAGCGATTAAAAAAGCGAAAACATAATCCGATAAACAGTGATACCAGAGTCCACATCATTAATGCATAGCTCAAGGTGAAGCCTATTTTAAGCAATAAATAATGAGGGTGCCCCAGCTGTGACTGATAGTTGGTTAATAGCACGCTTAATATAGAAGCCAATAAACATAAGAATACTTTGCCCCAGGTTATTGTTGCAAAATCTGCTAAAGGTTGGCGTTGACGATTCATCAGCCAACCAAAACTAAAAAATCCAGTATAAATAAAAAGCACCGGCCAGTTTGGTATTAAACTTTTATCAGGCGTATCCATTCCCCAGTGCGACATAAACCATAAGCAACTCGCGATTGGCAACATGATCAAAAATGGCGCAAAAGAGGATCGGCAAAGCCAAGTTACCATGTGATCCATACTTGCTGATAATGTATGTTTCACCTTGTCATTTAACGACACCATACTGCAGACAACAAGTACAAGGGCAGGTATGAGTAATAGATAATATAAAAACCATAAATGTGTGCCTATTAGAAAACCATTTGGTAGCTCTTTAAAACTTGCAATACCTTGTGATAATGCGTTGAAAACATTTACATCGCCACGCATGCTCTCAGCTCCCATGACCCAACCTGACACCAGCATAGGCCGTAGAAGAAACCAGCCAATAAGCAATGGAAGGCCTATTCTGGTGATCCTAGAAGACATGAAAGTTTTCATGCCTTTCTTTCGTAAAGTCATGTGGCTAAAAAAGCCGGCAATTAAAAAGAATAGTTCCATACGAAAAGAATGACTGATCATCACAAATATCGCGACGATATTGCTTGTGGAAATATCCATCACCGCCCAGCCAATAAACATTGGCATAAATGATAAACTTGCGTGAAAAAAAATACCGAGTAGTAACGCTAATGCTCTCGCTGCGTCTAGGTAGTCGAGCCTATTCGGCGCTTGTGATGAACTGGCCATCTTAGTTACCCTTTTCGTATGTAGAGATGATAAATTAATAAAAACTGACTTCGCGAATGTGATAATCGAAAGAAGATCTTTGCATGGCATAAGCGACAATACTTACGCTATTAATCGTCTTTGTGTTCAAAGGCGTTTGCTCTGACCAAGCGCGTTTCATGGCGTTGAAAGGCAGCTTTACTTCGTGAAATTGTTCATCAGCACTAATTATTACTGGCGCAGCGTGATAGTCAAAGTTCGTCACTTCTGTGCTATTGGCAGAGACTGATAAGTTACCTTTTCGGACTTTTATTAATAACTTTATACCTTCATATTGACTCAAATTTATCGGCATGCCTTGCGCATCCAGTAACAATACTGAACTTGCCCAGCCTGGTTGACCTCTAGGAGGTATAATGTCACCTGATTGATGCATACTGCCATTTGAAATCGTTAAGGTTGTTGTTGTTTTGCCTCCGGCAGTTGTGTCATTGATAAATTGTCTTGGCAAGCCCAAGCTATTGTTAGTTTTATGATTAAAATCATCGATAAGTTTCTCTATGGTGTGACTATTTGCTGCCCCTGAAAAAGCGATAACCGTGGTAAGCATCGTTGCGTTTACGAGTGTCTTTATTATTTGGCTTAAATTTTTCATCATCTTTCCTAAATATTGTAAAATTAACATCGGAGGTCATGAGCCGTGTTAGCTTCATCACCTTCTTGTGGATTAAGTACCAAGCACAGAGAAAAGGTGACAAAGAAATTTTATTTATTGTTAAAGGCCATAAAAAAGTCATTATTTTTGTCACTTTTATTTTTTCAACGGCACTTATTTGGTATTCAAACAGGAAGTAAAGATGATGAAATTTTTTAAAAAACGAATACCTATAATTGATGCCAGTGATGCACATCTTGTGATGCACTCATTAGGAGGCGACAAATATGCTTTTTGTGAGATTGTCTCTCGCTATCAAAACTTACTTTGCTCTGTAGCCTATTCAGCCATTGGTGATATAAAACAAAGTGAAGATCTTGCCCAAGAAGCCTTTATTGAAGCTTGGAAGAAGCTTGATACCCTTCGAGATCCTGAAAAGCTTAAATCATGGTTGTGCGGTATTTTACGGTTCAAGGTCAGTCACTTTCGCCGAAAAGAAAATAATCAGCCAATTACAAATGCCAGCGAACTTAATGTACAAGATGATCACGCACAAAAGAATGCTGAATTAGATACCGCGATGATTGCGCAGCAAGAGCAAGACTTGTTATGGAAAACACTGAATACAATGGAAGAAACCTATCGCGAACCTTTGGTATTATTTTATCGTGAACAACAATCTATCGAACGGGTAGCGAGTGAACTTGATTTATCTGAAGACACAGTGAAACAGCGACTTTCTCGCGGGCGTAAATTATTAAAAACTGCTGTGAATTCATTTGTTGAAGATACATTAGAAAAAAGTAAGCCTGGGGTGGCTTTTACTACCGCTATCTTTACCATTATTAGCGATATCGCACCGCCCGCAAAGGCGGCTGTTTTTGGTGCAAGTGCGGTGAAAACCAGTAGTTTGTTTAAACTGGGAACCATACTTACGTTTCTCGCAGTGTCTTCAGGTTTTATTAGTTCATTTTTTGGCTTACGGGCTGGACTTGATCAATCACGAACTGTGAATGAACGTCGCTTAGTGATCAAATCTGTTGTGTTATTTTTTACCTTTGCATGTTTGTTTGTTCTGGCGATGTTAGGACTAAAACATTATGTCTATGCAAACCATGAGAGTGCTAAAATGATGGCTATTATCTCACAACTTGTGGTACTGGCATTTGTTGCATGTTATTTGTACCTTGCCGTGGCGATGGTTGTCGCACAGAAAACTCTACGTCAGCATGAGCGGTTATTTCATCCTGAAGCTTTCCTACATGAAAGTGACCAAGCATCATCAAAACAGCGTGAATATATCAGTAAGTTAACACTATTTGGCGTACCTTTGGTGCATATTCAATTTAGTATTCCAGAGCAAAATGATAAATCGGCGTTTGGTTGGATAGCCGGTGGAAGTTATGCAAGAGGGTTATTATTTGCATGGGGAGGTGTTGCCATAGCGCCTATTAGTGTGGGTATTATCTCTGTTGGGGTATTGGCTATTGGCGCGATTGGGTTCGGTCTATTTAGTTTAGGTACTGTTGCAATAGGGGTTCTTGCGTTTGGTGCATCAGCAATTGGTTATCAAGCATATTCGTCTTTATCTTCTCTAGGTTGGGAAAGTGCCTTTAGTGGAGGTTTTTCAATTGCCAAAGAAGGTGCTATAGGTGCAATAGCCTTTGCCAAACAAGCAAATACAGAACTTGCCGCAGATATTGTTAAACTGCAATTGTTTGAACAGCATCATCATTGGATATTAGGTGCGCTTGCTATCATGGTTATTGTACCTGCAATCTATTATGCGCGACAGGTGAAGAAACGTATTAAGGCAATTAAGCACAATTAACAGTATAATCTATAATAATGTATTCAATGATTTATTGAATCAATGATAGGTAACTGATTGGGTATCATTGTTATCTGATGAGTCATGATGTATATGTAATAAATTGGGTATGAACTAAACCTCTGCCATTATAATAAGCGCAGTATTGAGAGCAAATTTTTATGGATAAAGTCGTTAATTCGGCGGTGAGAATCGCCTTTATTTACGCAGTATTTTCGGGTCTTTGGATATTGTTCTCAGATTTTGCCGTTGAAACCTTTATTGACAGTGCAAATTTACGCGCACTTGCACAAACGTATAAAGGACTCATTTTCGTTTTTGTAACTGCAATGATGCTGTTGTTATTGGTGTACCGAAATAACCAGGCATTAGAGAAAACGAATGACTTAGATGGTCTGACGGGGCTATATAGTATTAATATGTTCATCCGTTCTTTGGATAAATCTATACGCTCACTTCACTCTCATGAACAAATCATTCTCGGTTATTTAGACATTGATGACTTTAAAACGTTAAATGAGGCGATAGGGTTTGACCGTGCGGATATGTTTTTACGAGATTTGGCAGCTGATATCTCAAAAGCGACGCTTGCGGGTTCTGTGACGGCTCGGTTACATGCCGATCAATTTGCTAGCTTTGCTTTCATTGATACGAATGAAGAATTCGATATGGATGCTCATGTATTGAGCTTTCAACGGCTTTTTGCAAAACGTGCGAAACAAAATGGTATTAATGTTACTTGCTGTATTGGCGTTGCACTATACCCAACAGACGGTAGGAATGCGAAAGAATTAATGGTATCGGCAACAGAAGCACTTGGTGTGGCGAAACAGCAAAAAAATGCTATTCAATATCATGATAAAGCATTAACAAAAATTGCCATGCAACGTCGTCAAATGGTGTTAGATCTTCGACAAGCGATAAAAGAAAATGCTCTTACTGTTGTCTATCAACCGAAATATAATTTAAATACGTTATCGATAAGTGGCGTTGAAGTGCTAGTTCGCTGGATTCACGAAAAGCATGGTTTTGTATCTCCAGCAGATTTTATTCCACTTGCTGAAGACAACCATCTCACCAATGCTATTTCAAAGCTAGTCATTGGTAAAGCGGCTGAAGAGCTAGAAATTGCAGGCTTGCTGGGTGGTGAATTACAACGTATTGCCGTTAATGTATCAGCAACAGAATTTAATAATATTGATGAGATGCAGGGGTTAACGAAATTTATTAAAAACCTTGAGAACTTCGCTCCTTTTGTCAGTATAGAAATTACAGAAACGGCGACATTGACCGATATGAAAAAAAGCGTTGATATTATCGCTGATCTACAACAACAGGGTATCACTATTTCAATAGATGACTTTGGAACAGGTTATACGTCTCTGACAATGCTGAAAGATTTGACCGTGGATGAGATTAAAATTGATCGTAGTTTTATAGCTGAAATAGAACATGACGAACGCTCAAAAACGATCGTCAATGCCATTATCGTTATGGCAAAAAGCTTCGGGGTTAATATTGTTGCTGAGGGCATAGAAACAGAGCAACAATTGTCTTTATTGCAAAATATGGGATGCGAAGAAGCGCAAGGGTTCTATTTAGCAAAACCGATGCCTATTGAGGATTTAACGCGGCATATAAAACAGCTTAACCATTGATTTAGAAATAAAAAAAGAAACTACCTTATTGGTAGTTTCTTAACTAATTAAGGCTGCCAAACCTTTAGAGGTAAGTTAATTTCACTATCGTTAAACCAAGTTAAGACTAATGGTTTGCCAGCATCAGCGATAGTTTCACTACCAACATCTTTACCTGACCCCATATTAACTTGTGCGTTGCGATTTTTATTCACATTTAACACGATGGCAAGTCGGCTACCTTTTTTCAACAGCATTGCAGTCATTCTAGCGTTAACGATAGGAATATTTTTTTTCTCATTAGGGGTTAACAGCTCTCGCCTACTCATATTATGTGCGTAGCTTGCTCTGCTGATATAAGTTTGCAAATGCATTGACTTTCCGGTGTTATCAATGGCAAATAGTGTGTAACCAATATCAACATCTTTTTTATTAACGGCCAATGATAAAGTACCATGTATTTGACCCGATAATTCCATGGGTTGCTCAAAAGGCTCGGTCATCAAGACGACGCCATTATCAACGTTAAATGATTCTGACATGATTGGCCAAGGAGAAACGTTGTGTTCTGTTGTGCGATCAGCCATATCTACGGTTTGTTTTATAAAATTCAGTTTTGAATCCATTTTATTACTTAGCAAATAATGCCCCTGTTCATTAGCGTTAGTCTGAAAATAAAACGATTGTGCGTTTTTATTCATCTCTGCTAATGACGCTTTATGTAGCCATTGGTTACTTCCCATTACTTGATAGTTCACTTTGTTCTTTAGCAACGTTGGCTTTGCTGTATTTTTTAATAAATAGTCAAACCATTGAAAAACGATTTCTTCCGTGTCTTTTTCTAGCGCTACGGCGTCAAGTTTGTAGTTGCTGTGATGAGTTCTTACCTTGTTTTGTGCTGTATGGTGATTATATGGTCCGATTAACAAAGTATGATCTGCATTTGGGTTATGTTGATAGTGACGGGTTAAGTAATCTAATGCAGAAATCTGCCCACCATCGAAATAACCTGTAATTGTTAATACGGGAATATCTATTCTTTGATATTCTTGTTTTACTGGTACCATCGCTTGATAATAAGTATCAAAGCTTGGGTGCTTTAACCATTTTTGGAACCATGGATTATTTTTTCCGTCTAATTTGTCAATAGATGAGATTGATTTTCCACTTTCATACAGTTCTTTAACGAGTGCATTTCGCTTTTGCCAATTGGCGTAAACACTATGATCAACGGTTTTGTTATTGGTGACATGAAATGCCCATTCATAATTTGCCGTTAACATAATGTTGTTTTCATATGGTAAACCGGTAATTAAGCTTGCAGCTGCATAGGGTGCTATTGCCTTGAGCGCTTTTGGCATATGTTTGGCTGTTGCCCATTGGGTAAAACCATTATAACTACCGCCATACATGACTACTTCGCCATTACTCCATGGTTGTTTACTGATCCAATTGATGACTGCTGTCGCATCTTGTCCATCATGTTCGAATGGCGTAATAGTATTGCTGCTTAAGCGTTTGCCTCTACTGTTAGCAATTAGGCCGATATAGCCATGTGCGGCGGCATGCATAGCTGTTTTTATATGGCTTTTTTCGTCGGCATAAATAGTGAATTGCATGGCTGTAGGTAGCGTCATTTCCCGATGTTTCGGCATCACAATAGTGGCTGTGAGTTCAATACCTTCACTGGTTGTTATTAATACTTCAGGTTGAATATCAAATCGTTTATTTTGCTCTGTAACGAGCATGGGATTCACTCGCGGAATGACCTCAGTAAGCACTCGATAAAGATGTGCATTGGTAATTAAATTAATGGCTTGGTTTATCGACAGTGTTTCTTCGTTTTTTAATCCCTTAAAAATGTTATAGGCATAATCTTGCGCATTATCGATAGACCAACCAAGTGCTAAGCTTAAATTCACTAATGCTTCGTCATCAGCCTTATCCAATCGATGTGAAAACTGTTGACTAATGGCAGACCCAAGATCAGATTGTTTATCTTTCAATAATTGTAAAGCTTGGCTGTATAATTGGTAATGGCTATAGTTAATACCATTGGGGTGTTTATTGATAAGAGATAACAGTTGTTTGTGTTTGCCTAAGAGCGATAGTAACGCAACTTTACTGAACACACTTTGTTCTTCTACAACACTCGCCGGTAATTGCTGTGCTAAAGCGAGCAACTGTTGGTGAAATATCGTATCAGTTAATAATGACAAAGCGTGATCTCGAGAAGTCATTGGAGCACCCTTTAGCTGACTAGGCATTATCAATTCATTTGAGTTTTCTTCTGCTTTGACAGGGGTAATGACGGTGAAAGTTACCACGATAAATTGAGTCAAAGGACGTCGGAAAAAACGCCCAATTGACTGAAAAAACGTTGTTAAAATAATCATTTTTTATCCTTATTAACGCAATAATTCTTAATGGTTATATGAGCGTTTTGATAGATTGAAGTTACGCAACAAAGATACTTGGTTTACAAAAAGTGTCGTGATTAAACCATGACTTTTGATGACTTTTCGTGACCAGCTAAGTGGTTTATGATAATTTACAATCACTTAACACGGTGTAGATACAACTATGCGCTGGCAAATAGCACACTTTATTTTTTGTGATCAACAACAGTCACTTGTCGATGAAAAACAGACATTACAGTTAGAGCCTATGGCAGTAGAGTTGTTGCGATATTTTTGTCAGCACCCAGATGTGATTATTAGTAAAGATGAGTTAATCACAAACGTATGGCTTGGAAGGCTTGTCAGTGATAATACGGTAAGTAAGCTGATTACAAAGCTGAGGAAAGCGTTTGCAGATAACCCGAGACAACCCCAATTTATCGCCACTTTTCCGAAAAAAGGCTATAAGTTTATTGCGACTGTCACAAGGATGGATGAGCAACAAACTACTAGAGAAACGACACCACAACCGACTGATAATATTTTAGAAGATTCTCCGTTACGAGTAATTCAGACAAACCCCCCTGTGGTTAATCATTCAGATAGCGAAGTGAATCATGCAGAGTTACTGCCAAATTCGAGGATAGCTAAGCCGAAGCGTCAGTTAATTATCATGTTATTGATGATTGCGTTTATAGTTGTGACTTACCTAATTTGGCCGGTAAACAATGAAGCGAGAATAACAACATCAGCTCAAGCATTAACCACAGATGCTGGTGATGAGCTTTTCCCTGAATTTTCACCAGACGGTACGCGGGTAGCCTATTTATCTAATATACAAGGTAATGTGTATTTAAGAATAAAACGAATTGTTGATGAAAAAGTGATCACGATTGATGATCATGGAGACATAGGTGTTGGCCCTGCAAGTTGGAATGATGACGGGACAAAACTGGCGTATTTAGTCGGAAATAGCAATCAATGCCAATATTTCATTCGAGAGATTAGTGGCTTGACGTTAGGAAAGCCAACACTCATTCATAATTGTACAGCTGGCAGTTTTGGCAAAATTTTATTTACCCATGATGATAAACGTTTAGTGTATGCTGAAAATAATGGCATCGGTACACCATATGCATTGTTTTCCATTCATAGTGAAACTGGTGAACAGAGGCTAGTAGCACAACCTGACATTTATTTAGGGGGGAATAGCCAGTTCGATTTGCACCCGACAGAAAATAAATTATTAATCTCATCTCCCGACCAACAACAATGGGAAGGTTTTTATCAGTTAGATATAGAACGCGATAAATTAACTTTTTTATTTAAACTAAACGCTTATGTTTGTTGTGCGATATGGAGCCATGATGGCAACCATGTCGTCATGATGGGCGAACACCCCGCTTATGAATTGATTCGTTATCGCTTAACGGGGAAAAAAGAAGGCGTTATTTATTCTGGCACACGTGTTATTCGTGCTCCAAGAAGGCACATTAATGGACAAGATTATTTGTTTTCAGCAGGTAATAAGAATATAGATATTGCGTTATTAGCGCTAGACACTAAACAACAAGTGATGATTGCTGACAGTTCGGTAAATGAGCAATTTTCTCGTTTTTCTCATCATTCGAATCAGGTTGCTTATATATCATTAGCGACTGGCCACGAAGAAGTATGGCTCACTGATCTTAATCGTTTAACTCGCCGTAAACTCACTCACTTTAATGATGATAGGCATTACTTAGATTTACGTTGGTCGCCTGATGACCGTTATTTAATGGCACTAACATTAAATGAAATTCACTTGATCTCGTTGGAAGATGGAACGTTTATTCGACTGAAAATACCTCAAAATGAAATTAGAGGGGTATCATTTAAGCGCAATAGTGTTATCGCTTACAGTGTTAAAGTCGATGAACGATGGCAAGTGCACTTTTATGACTTGAAAACAGATTCCGTATCTAAAGCTGAACGTCGTTGGCAGTATGTACATTTTAGTGATAAAGAACAAAATACTTTATGGCTAGACCAGCAACATCAACTATTCGTCGGGAATAAGAATAAGAAATTAGTGAACAATCTTGAGCTTGCTAACTATGTGATGAATGGACGTCAATTTAATTTGCGTAAAAGGGGCCTGTATTGGTATTGGTTTGATAGCAATAGGCAAGAGATTCTATCGCTGTTAAGTGAAAATGATAGTATACAACCACTGGTTAAAACACGTATTAGTGACTTTGATATTGCAGAGGGACAGCTAAGTTACAGCCAAGCCAATCAAAATAATGTTGATATTTATCAAACATACAAAGCGACTAAATAACACGGGAAAAGCGTTGTTGATTCAAATGCTGTTTCATATATACATCGAAACTCATGGCAATTATTCGAATTAATAATCGTGCCCGTTGATTAATGTTAATGCGTTGTCTTGTTATTGATACTAAATCATCGTTGATGAAACAGGCGAGTGTTTGTAATTCATCGGCAAAGTATTGATCAAAACAAATGGAAAATTGATTTTCGATAGCTGTTTTATCAATATACATATTACACATTAGTGACTTGATTACTTGGCCACGAATGACATCGTCTTGTGTTAATGTTAGCCCTTTAGTTATCGCTTGCCCTTGTACATCAATAGCACGGTAATATTGTTTTAATTCTTTTTCGTTTTGGCTATAGCTATTTCCAATAGCGCTGATTGAAGAGACACCTAGTCCGAGTAAATCGCAGCTACCCTGAGTGGTATATCCCTGAAAATTACGGTGTAAGGTGCCTTCGCGCTGCGCTATAGCCAGTTCATCATCAGGCTTAGCAAAGTGATCCATACCAATAAACTCATAACCATATTGACATAATCGTTCAATAGCTAATTTCATCAAGGCAAATTTTTCTTGTGCATTAGGTAACCACTCATCACGTAGTTTACGTTGAGCAGCGAAACGACTCGGCAGGTGTGCATAACTAAACAATGAAATGCGATCTACGCTCATTTCGTAGACTTTATCGATAGTCTTACTGAATGTTTCTGGTGTTTGATGTGGTAAGCCATAGATCAAATCAACATTTACTGAACGAAAGCCTAGCCGTTTTGCTCGCGCAATAATACTGGCAATAAAGTCGGTTGACTGCGTACGATTAATTGCTTGTTGTACTTTACCGTCAACATCTTGCACGCCAATGCTTAAACGATTAAAGCCTAATTCGTATAAATGATCGATTAACTCAAGATCAATTTCACGGGGGTCAATTTCAATGCTCATCTCAATGTCTTCTAAAAACGAAAATGCTTTTTTTAAATGATATACAAGAAAGCTCAATTGATTTTTAGTTAAAAAGCTTGGTGTGCCTCCACCCAAATGTAATTGTTTAACCTGATATTTTTGGAATAGCGGCGCTTTTGTTTTTAACTCTTTTATTAAATAATCAAGATAAATATCTGCTTTATCACGTTGTCTCGTAACCACTTTATTACAACCACAGTAGTAGCATAATGAGTGGCAAAACGGGATGTGAACATAAAGCGATAACGTATTATTCTTTGAGTTTTCTATCGCAGAAGCCAAATCAATAGCAGTAAAGTGATCATGAAATTCAAGCGCGGTTGGGTATGAAGTATAGCGCGGTCCACTGGTATTATATTTTCCCAGTAATGTTTGATCAAAATACAGTTCAGTTTGCATTAGTTTAGCCTTTACGATGTTTGACAGTCGAGTGTTCAAAAGGGGTAGAACACTCGTATTTTATCAATGCAGGTAAAAAACTTTTTGATCAAGCGCAAGCTTTACATATAAATGTGGTCAGTAACTATGCTGCGCTGTTAACTTCTTCGTTAAGGGTTGAAATACGTTCATTAGCGTATTGGTGTAACAGCTCGATATCTTGATGAATGCTTGGTTGTAATCGACTTTCTGCTTTCATTCTGACTAAGTCAAGTTTCATGCGTTCACGTTTTTCAAGCTTTTTACGTTCTTCAAGAATTGGCATGTGCTTAATTGCATTGTATAACTCAAAAATGCTTGGAAACTCACTAGCAAGTTTACTCGATGTTTTTAATGAGTCGAGTAATACGCTTAAACGCCAACAACCTTCTGATAACTCACATTGCTCCTCTTTCATTGCTCGGACAATGATCACAATACTATCGAGTATCTTCTTATCATGCGCACGCAACTTTTCTTGTTGTTGTTTTTGTGCACTTTGTTGCGCTTTTTTTTGCTGGTTTACTTGCTTTAATAACATGCCTGCATAAAAAGCAAGCGCTGCGATTATTAGGCCGCCAATAACGAATAATTCGAGCCAATATTGTTCAAACATAATGTTCCTGTGTTATTGATAATCTGAAAAATCTTGTTTATCGAGGGTATCCCATAAAGCGTCATCATCTTTTGGTGACTGATGGCTTTCTTCTTCCTCATCAGTTAAGCCAAGCTGCTCGCTGATGGCTTGGTGCTTATCCATTAACTGATTGTAGTAATCAATTTCTTGCTCAGTTAAGGCCATGTCTTGTTCTTGCTTACCAAGGATAACCTGTAAAGCTTCGTCTTGTTCGATATTGTTTAATTCTTTGTTAAGTTCAGCGGTGTTATCAACATGATTTACCTCGCGAATTGGTGCAACACGAGGTGATGACTCTGGCTTATATTTCGGTTTAGCCGCCGACGGTTCATTATCAGTTGTGCCTAACGCAATGGGTTTTTTACTGCCAATACGTGGGTCTTTATTATGCTGCGCTTGTTGCGGAGTATTTTTACTATCTCGAGCTTCTTGTTGTCGATTACCAGGCTTTTTGCCTTTTTGCTTTTTCGGTTTTTTATCTTTTAGCTCTGCAAGTTGTTGTTTTTCTTGCTTAGATAACCTTACTGGCGCGGCTGATGGTTTTCTAGATTTCTTTTTACGTGTCATAAGGCTTATGTTAACGATGAATATTACCCACTATTTTACTGTAGATTTACGCTTGAGGGTAATTATTCTGATGATAGAAAGAAAAAACGATGGCAATGCCATCGCTTTAGGAGAATTATTGTCATATAAACTCGACAAAATGCATGTTCCAATTTAGTGTGATCCGTTACTTTGGTAACAATCCCTGTATGTCTCTAACAGTGTTCCCGTTTATTATTACTAGCTTCCCTTGGTGTTTCTACTTATCGGTCATCCTGACTCTTTCTTAGGCTTTCCTTATTATCCTCCTGGACTTAATTGCCATCAATCCTGATGAGGATTAAACCATCCTTATTTTCAATAAAGTAATACTACAAAGAGTATTGTTTAGCTTCCTAATTGCGTGTTCAGTTCCATTTTGTATTTGGCTACCAACCAGTAGCTTCAATTACTTTACCGAATTAAATCTGTTAAGCAAGTGTTAAATTGGTTAAAAATACATCATTTTAAAGAAAACTCGTTAACTTAATGTTTTGCAAGAATATTAAAAATAGGATAGCTACCAGCAAAAAATATTAATGGCAAATGTCTTACACAGAAAGTAGAAACAAGAGTACAGAGGTGAAAATCATAGTATGGAGACATCAGAATTAAAAAGCGAGTAATGTTAACTACTCGCTTTTACTATCAAACCAATGCGTAGTGTCTTCTAATCGTGTTCATGCAACCACGCAGCATGATTAGGCGCACGTTTGGTTTCAGCCCATTCATCAATCATGGCATGCGCCACGTCATTTAGTTGTTTATATTGTTCAGGTGTACCGATATCAGCAGCGAGCTCTAATCGGTGGCCACTGGGATCAAAAAAGTAAATCGATTTAAATACACCGTGATGAACAGGGCCCAATACATCAACCCCTTTACTTTGTAAGCTTTCTTTTGCTGCAACTAAAGCATCTACATCGGCAACTTTAAGTGCTAAATGCTGCACCCAGGCCGGTGTATTTTCGTCTCTGCCCATATCATCGTTGTTAGGTAATTCAAAAAATGCCAACACATTGCCCATACCAGCATCTAAAAATATATGCATATAGGGATCAGGTGCTTTGGTAGATGGTACTTCATTTTCAGCAATGGCTAATACTAGGTCCATATTTAGCATTTCTTTGTACCACTGAACGGTTTCTTTGGCATCTTTACAGCGATATGCAACATGATGTACTTTTTCAATTTTGATCATAGCGACTTTCTCTTATATTCGAATAGCTTGATGATAAACCAAAAGTAACAAATGTTACTAATTGCGTTGGTATAATGTCTTTATCAGGGTGTCTTTTTTTATTTACACCCTATGTCAATTAACGGTTTATTGCTCGCCATTGCTGGCTTAATGCTTCATCTTTTACCGTTAAACTTACCCCAGTATCGGGTGAGTCAATAAAGCTAATATCGTTTGTTATTAATTGGTCGTCTCTGAATAAATGACAGTCAACGCGTTGATTCGCTGGTAAGTAACTTGCCAATTGTTGAATGCTTTTATCGGTGATTTTTAAATGATCAATGGCCACTAATACATCATTAACCGCGATACCTGCATTAGCTGCGGGCGAGTTTTCAATCACTTGAGTGATCTGCACACCAAGAGGAAGCGCTTTATAGTGTGCTCCTAAATATGGGGTATAGTTATGGTCTTCAGTGGTGTCGACACTATTAAGCTTGGAAAATTTACTTTTTGTGAAACTAATGCCAACGTTCGCTAATAACGGAGCTATATCTACCGGAGATTTTGCAGTTAACAATTGGGTGAACACTTCGCTGATATCTTCACCGCAAAGAATATTGGCGATGTTGATAAAATCTTCTTGCTCAGTGCCAATGCCTGGACGGCCGAAATGTATCCATAGCTCTCGCATTAATTGGTCGAGTGAATAGCGCTGGTTAGATTTTTCTCTTATCGTTAAATCGAGCCATAAGGCGATAATTGCGCCCTTAGTGTAATAACTGACGATATTATTAACGGCGTCTGGTCCTTGTTTATAAAATTTTGTCCAGGTATAAAAACTTGACTCTGTAACACTCTGTTTGAATTGACCATTGCCACGGTTGACGCGTGTAATCGCTTTGCTGAGTACTGTTAAGTAATCGTCAAAAGAGATAATACCGGCACGATAAAGTGAAAAATCATCGTAATAAGAGGTAATACCTTCGTAAGCCCAAAGCTGCTCGGTATAGCTTTCTTGATCTAATTGATAAGGTACAAAGGCTTTTGGTTTAATTCGACAAACATTCCATGCGTGGAAATACTCATGAGAACATAAGGATAGAAAGGTTTTATAGTCGTCACTGAGCTCGTCCTTTTGCTGAGGATTTGGTAAATCAAAACGACTTGCTTGTAAAATGGTTGAATTTTTATGTTCTAAACCACCAAAACCATTTTCTAACAAATGGGTGATAAACCAGTATTCTTTGAAAGGCGCTTCACCAAATAAATCAATATGATGCTGACAAAGTTTTGCAACATCTTCTGCCATACGCTCTGTGTCACCATAATGTTTGCTGGTAAATACCATATGGTGTGTAACACCTTCTACGTCAAACTCAATACTATCAAACTCGCCAATTGCAACCGGGCAATCGATTAATTCGGCGTAATTGTCAGCGATGTATTCACCAAAATGGTATTTTTCTGTGTTTTTAGCTCGTTGCATACCTGTGGCAGCACGCCAATGGGGCTGATTGGTAGGTGCTTCGATCACTAACTGACATGGGTCATCTTTTAAGTTATCAACGGCAAGAAACGTTGAACTACCGTTAAAAAAGCCTCGTTGATTATCTAAATAAGCTGTTCTGACCGATAAGTCGAAAGCGAAAACTTGATAACTAATCGTTATGTTGCCGGTACAGCGGGCAAGTTGCCAACGCTGCTTATCAAGTGCTGTGAGTTCAATTGATTGGTTTTGTGCATCAATCGCTGAAAGCGCGATAATATTTTTAGCAAAGTCTCTGATCATGTAACTGCCTGGAAGCCATGCAGGCAAAGACAAAAAGTAATCTTGATGTTGTTCAGCAGTAAAGGTTAGCGAAACATCGAATAAATGATGATTAACATGGTTAGCGGCAATACGATATTTTATAGTCATGAGATAAATTGCTAAAAGGTTTTAGCACCGTTATACCTAAAACCTTTAAAAGATCAATAAAACCGCGATTAATTTAAAATAACGGTTTTATCTTTGTTCAAACATACGCGTTGCTCAGCATGCATTTTTACCGCATGACTAAGTGCGGTAGCTTCTAAATCATGACCAGCATGTACCATTTGTTCTATGGTGTATGTATGGTTAATGGGCTTTACCTCTTGCACGATGATAGGGCCTTCGTCTAGATCCGCGGTAACATAATGTGCTGTTGCGCCGATCACTTTTACGCCACGAGTATGTGCCTGATGATATGGCCGTGCGCCTTTAAAACTGGGTAAAAAGGAATGATGAATATTAATCGCTTTACCACGAAGTTTCGTACACATATCATCCGACAATATTTGCATGTAGCGGGCTAAAATGAGTAAATCGCCGTGATATTGTTCGAAAATAGCCATCATTGCTGTTTCTTGTTCATGCTTTTTACCTGGCGTCATTGGCAGGTAATGGTAATCAATACCGTGCCAATCAACCAATGATTTGCACTCTATATGGTTAGAAACAACTGCTACAATATTGACGGGTAATGCGCCTGCTTTCCATTTCGTCAGCAAAGACACTAAACAATGGTCATCTTTCGACACCGCAATGACAACGTTGGGCACATTGCTTTTTTCACGCAAGCGATATTGTAAATTTAGTGGTGTAGCTAACTTTTCAATACCTTGAGCGAATTCCTCACTGCCAACCGTCATATGACGATCATCAAAGGCAATGCGTGAGAAAAATGTTTCAGTGTAAGGGTCACTGTATTGAGACGTTTCAGTGATAAACGCACCATGTTCAAATAAATTTTGTGCGACTTGCGCGAGTACCCCTGTCGTATCAGGACATTGCCAAGTCAGTATGTAATGGTTAGCGCTGCTCATATTACCTCCGTGCTGCATGAGTAATTAGTGTGCCAGTTTTTATTTAGCTTGTATCAGAACTTTTTGTTGTTTGGCTAGAAATACTCGGCATAAGAAGGGAGTAACTTTTGTTCATTAAGTTAGGCTAAGTATGGATTATTTAGTTTACAGATAATTTTTTATATCTATTTTTCAATTAGATAGCTTTCTATAGATGAAATTTTTTACATTGGACATTTTATCAAGCAATGGTAAGGTACTATGGTTGCTTAATAATAATAACAAGAGAATTAATTGTGTTTCCTTTAAAATTTGCCCATAAAATTATTGCTGTCACGGTATTTTTATTAATTTTAGCGTTAGCAGTATCAACCTCGATTAATTACTTTTCACTTAAACAAGATACAGAAGATAACTTAAATCGAGCCATCGATGAGATCGGCCATTCAGTTTCTGGAAATATTGCGAATTGGCTTAACGGTCGTTTGCAAATCATTGAAGCGATAGCCGAAAACGCAACGTCAGATGACGACACCGAGACTATGTTAACCGCAGTGCAACAAGCAGTTAAGGCTGGAGATTTAAAAAATACTTATATAGGTGTCGAGAAAACAGGGCAATTTATTCTTGATGATTTAACCATCGAACTTCCTGCCGGTTTCGACGCTCGTCAACGTCCATGGTATTTATTAGCAAAATCACAAAGTACACCTTCGTTTACTGAAACATACTTAGATGCCACCATAAACCAACAAGTGATTTCTGCGGTAGCGCCAATTGTAGAAAGTGGTGCGTTTATTGGTGCTGCAGGTGGGGATATTTTTCTCAGCGACATTGCTGAAATACTTAATATGATTGACTTCTTAGATTTAGGTTATGCGTATTTAACTACTGCAGACGGTAAAATATTAAGCCACCCTAACAGTGAAATGATTAATAAGTCTGTGAAAGAGCTACTTGACCTTCCTTCCTTACCTGCTTTTAACAGCATACTTCATGAATTTGGCGATAATATTGTCTCGTTTATTCCTATCGAAGGTGTGGCGTCTGTTAAGTGGTATGTGGGTGTGGTGTTGGATCGCGAAAAAGCCTATAAGCCGTTAATTTCATCACGTAATTCAGCCATTATTGTCGGCATTGCTAGCTTGATTATTTCAGTGTTGTTATTGCATTTCTTATTTAATCATTTAATGAAGCCTATCTATCGCTTAAATGATGCTATCAAGGATATTTCGGAAGGTGATGGTGATTTAACACAGCGACTTTCTGTTGATAGCCAAGATGAAATTGGTCAACTATCAGCAAACTTTAATAATTTTATTGCAACTGTGCATGAAACTATGCAGCGAGTGCATAGCTCTGCTGGCAGTCTTGAACAGCATATTGAACAAGTTAGAAGCAGTGCACATTTCGGTATTGATATGGCACAACAGCAACTTAGTAGAGGGACGAATGTATCGAGTGCGATGACAGAGTTGAACAGTTCTTCTGGAGAGATATCGATTAACGCAGGTAACGCATCTGATTTGGCTTCAGCAATGCGCCAGCAATCTCAACAAGGCATGGAAGCACTCAATGAAAATATTCGTTCTATACAAGCATTATCAAACACGATGGAAAGCTCTAGCGGTGATGTAGAAAAATTACGCGCCGAAGCGAAAAACATTGCCAGTATTTTAGATGTGATCATGGGTGTGAGCTCACAAACAAATTTATTAGCACTTAATGCGGCGATAGAAGCAGCGCGTGCAGGTGAAGCCGGACGAGGCTTTGCGGTTGTTGCCGATGAAGTGCGTCAATTAGCTCAACGCACACAAGAAGCGGCGACTGAAATTGAAAACATGATAGAAACCTTACAGCAAGGCACTGTATCTGTAGTGAGTTCGATGGAACAAAGTCAACAAAACAGTAGTTCCAGCGTAGAAAAAGCGAACATTGCTGATGAACGTATGCAAGCAATCGTTAATTCATTACAAAATGTTGATAATGAGAACCATGCTGTTGCCGAGGCAACCAAACAACAAAGTGATGTTATCAAGTCGATTGATGAGGACATTTTGCAGTTAATGGAATTAAATAAGCAAGGTGAAGAATATCTTCAACAGACGCATCAAGCATGTGACAGTTTGCAAGCTGAGTTTAGTAGTTTAAATGCACTTGTTGGTAAGTTTAAAGTCTAATAGATTGGCTGTTAACCCAAAATCAACCCTTTTAGTATCTATTGTTTAAAGTGAGTGAACTTTGGATTTTTTGATTGTAGTTAATCACCCTTTTGCATTTCTATCTTCATTGCTTGTAGTGCCCGATAAGCATGGTTCATTTTATTGGTGATTTCTTCTTGTGGACAAGGTTTTGCCATATAATCATTGAAACCTGCATTTAAACACTTCTCTGCAGCACCACTTAGTGCATCAGCAGTCACAGCAATTAACCAAATAGGATGATTGTTATGTTGATTAATCGCTTTAACTAGCTCAAAGCCATCCATATTTGGCATATGACAATCAGAAATAATTATGTCGTAGGGGGATTTTTTATGCTTTTCGAGTGCTTGAACGCCGTCGTAGGCGATGTCAGCTTCTATACCTAAACGAGAAAGTTGTGCGCAAAGTACCTTAACATTCACTAAATTATCTTCTGCAACGAGTACTTTGAGATCACTAAACCTATTATCTGTAGGTTCATTGACTACTCGGCTATTTTTACGCCTGTCTTTAGTTTCACGTTTAAATTTTGCCTGTTTTAAACATAAGGTAAAATAGAATTCACTTCCTTCTCCAGGCGTAGACTCTACGGCTATTTCACCGTTCATTGAGGCGATGATTTCTTTGCAGATACTGAGTCCTAAACCAGTGCCGCCAAATTTTCGGGTAATATCAGTATCTGCCTGAGTAAAAGGAGAAAATAACAAGCGTTGGTTTTGCTCAGAAATACCAATGCCTGTATCTTTAACAGAGATGCGTATCTGATCATAAATATCTATTTCTTGAACATCTTGCGCAATTTGTTCAACTGCGACAGTAATGCAGCCTTTTTCAGTGAACTTTATCGCGTTACTGATCAAATTGTTTAGTACTTGATTTAATCGAGTCGGATCAGTGAAGTAACTATGAGTAATGTTTTCATCAATATTCAACTTCAAACGTAAATTTCTTTCAGTCTTAATATGATGGAAGCTTTTTAATAAGTTCTTTGCCAATAAATGTAGATTAACAGGCACTGATTCTAAGGTGAGTTTACCTGCGTCCATTTTGGAAAAATCAAGTACGTCGTTTAATAATGCTAATAAGTGCCGTGCTGAGCCTTCTAAGGTATCAAGTAACTCGCTTTGTTCCTTATTTAAAGCAGTAAAAGAGAGTGCTTCTGCCATACCAAGTACACCATTCATTGGAGTGCGTATTTCATGACTCATTCTTGCGAGAAAATTAATTTTAGCTTGTGCAGAACGTTCTGCTTCAGCTCTTGCTGCTTCGGCAATAGCTAGTGCATGTTCAATTTTCTTTTGTGCGATTTTACGTACTTGTAGTTGTCGGAAATACACCCAAAAAATAATCAACGCGATTAATAAAATGGCAAAAAAAACATAACTTGCCTGACGGTAAGCATCAGCCACTTTCCCTTGCACATCAGCGATAGGAAAAGCGGTTTGGCTCCACTTATTGTAAAGCGTGTCTAATTCATCGGCGGATATTTCATTTAATGATTTATTGATTAAAGAGATCAACATATGGTTTTGTGGCGTAGTGGCAAATGCAATTTGGGCATCGGGGCGAAAATCTGATAATGGAATTGAGGTTAAATTAGCATGTCCATGTTGCTTTATCGTTGCGGCAGCCAATAGTGAGCGACCGATGAATAAACTTGTTTCACCTTTGGCAACTGATGCAATAGCATCATCTATCGTTCTATAAGTGATAAACTTTGCTTTAGGAAAGTGATCTATTATGGCTTGCGATATAGCAAACATTTCAACTAAGGCAATGGTGTGGTTATTTGCGTCAGTCAGTTGAGTAAACTCTGAAATATCTGGATTATAAATACCACTATAATGCGCATCAAGAAATGGTTGACTGAATATGTAGCGCTTTGATAATTCTTCATCAATCTCAAAAAATGGAAATAACTGTGTTGTATTATTATTAACGCTTTTAAATACACCCAAATAATTTTCATACCTAACGGGTTTAAATACAATACCTAATTTCTTTGAAATCATATTAAGTAAATCAATTGAATAGCCACGATCGGTTATATTGGCGTGATTACGCGTAATAATAAAAGGAGAAATCCCCGTTTTAGGCACTGGTATGTGAATGGTGTTATGGTTAATAATAAAGTGCTTTTCAGCTTCAGTCAGCGGTGTGACATAACTGCCTAACAATAATGAGAAGTTACTCGGTTCTGTTAAAAGGTATTTTTCACTCCAAATGTCAGCTTGAGCAAGGCTTATTTGACGAATACTATCGTTAATAATATACATGAGTTGGCGATCAGCTTTCCGCGTTGCAAAGTGCAACGTCATCTCAGGTACTTCATTTTGATTCACATAAAACGTTTCATTAATTTTGTGTTCCTCTAGCGCCTTCTCTAACATCCAAGGGTGAATAGAGTAAAGTACATCAAATTTCTGATATTGTTTCACTAATGCATCAACGTTATCAAAGTAGGTAATGTTAATATGCTCAGGTAAATAGTTTAGCGCGGCATGGCTAGGATCATGAATGGCGACGTGTGTGTTTTTCTTTAGCTTTTTATATTGATTACGAAACACGCGTTGCTTAAATTTTGCATAGGGAATGCTGTATAAAAACGCTGATAATTTGGGTTCAAGGATATTAATCGCAATAATATCTATTGTGTTGTTGTTGAGTTGTTCCATTGCTTCTTTGCCAGAAAGCATGGAAAATTGCACCTGTTTTTGGTGATCTAAAGCCCATATTTGCCAGAACTCTTTGAGAAAAGCTATTAATGCTTGCATGCGTTCTTGTGATGCTGAATCAATACTTTTTTGGTCAGGTAATGCGATTCTAATGGTTTTTCGTTGCGATAATGGTTGTGCTTCTTCTAAGTAGGTAGCGCCTACTTTTATGGGGAATATCAAAGTTGTAAGCAATAAAATGGTTACGTTAAGGCGAAGCGATGTGCACCAATGATATTTGTCCTTAAATTTGAACACATATATCCTTAAATTTTCACGAAATGATAAATACAATAAATGTAGTACGTTAACCATATGGGATCAGCTAAATTCTAGCAAATATTATTTGTGGTAAAACGTTAAACCAAAGTTATAGCGATATGGCAAAAGTAAATGCGGTTAGACATTAGTCGTAATTTCACGGGTTTCCAGCGATTTTGTCATAAATGTTTTCACCAGACGGCTACAATACGCAATATATTCTATTTTTTGAGAGATGTTATGTTTATTAGTCGCGCATTTGCAGTATTCTTTTTGGTCTTTACACTTTCAGCTTGTCAGCAAGAACAACGTGACGGAAACCTTAGTTTACCGGTTGAAACGTTGAAAAATGTTCGATGGCAACTTGAATCAGCAGAAGGTTTTTCATTGCCAAATAAAACAGAACTTATACCGTTTATAGAGTTTATCGAAACAGGAAAGGTATCAGGTTTTTCAGGTTGTAATCGTTTTCAAGGCAGCGTGAACATAGATGATTCGACGATACAATTTGCACCACTTGCTATGAGCAAACGATTTTGCATGGAAACGGCTGAGGTTGAGTCGTTATTTGTGCAAGCGCTTGAACAAGTAGCCAAAGGTCATATCACCGAGAATACACTCATGTTTTATGATCAAAACGATAAGGTAGTATTAACCTTTGTTGGTCAGTCACGATGAAATACTTCAAATTAACCTAATACTAAAAAGCCAGCAATTAATGCTGGCTTTGTTAGAACAGTGATTGAAGCTAGAAGTTAAATTCCGTACTGCTCACGGTACGCTTTAATCGCGTTTAAACTTTCTTCTTGCCCTGTTTGTTCTTCTAAGAATTGAATCAAATCACCTAAGGTTACAATTGAGATAACTTGTGTAGAAAAATCACGCTCAACTTCCTGAATAGCTGATAGTTCTCCGTTACCCTTTTCTTGGCGATCTAGGGCAATTAATACACCTGACAATTCAGCGCCATGTGTTTTGATAATTTCCATCGATTCACGTATCGCGGTGCCAGCGGTAATAACGTCATCAACCAACATAACTTTACCTTGCAGTGGTGATCCCACCAAACTGCCACCTTCACCATGTGTTTTTGCTTCTTTTCGGTTAAAGCAATAGGGAACGTCTTGACCGTGATGATCAGCCAACGCTACGGCAGTTGTTGTGGCAATTGGAATACCTTTATACGCAGGGCCAAATAATAAATTATATTCAATATTGGCATCTGCAAGTGCTGAGGCATAAAAACGACCTAAACGAGCCAAATCTCTGCCCGTGTTAAACAGGCCAGCATTAAAAAAATAAGGGCTTGTTCGACCAGACTTTAGGGTAAATTCGCCAAAGCGTAATACCTGCTTTTCTAAGGCGAATTCAATAAATTCACGTTGGTAATCTTTCATCAACGTTCTCCTTAACTTAATGCCGCTTTTTGAGCATCAAAAAGCTCACTGGTTGCATGTTTAGCTAACGTCATCATCTGTTGCATTTCTTCAAAAGAGAAAGGTTCTTCTTCGGCTGTGCCTTGTACTTCAATTAACTTGCCAGTATCCGACATAACAACATTCATGTCTGTATCTGCTGCAGAATCTTCTGGGTAATCTAAATCTGCTACAGGTTCACCTTGATATATACCAACAGAAATAGCGGCAATCATGTGTTTTAAGGGATTTGTGCTAATAATATCTTTAGCGCGCATATAATTTAGTGCATCAACTAAAGCAACACAAGCGCCTGTGATAGATGCAGTACGTGTGCCGCCATCGGCTTGAATAACGTCACAGTCAACGGTAATGGTATTTTCGCCAAGTGCTTGTAAATCAACCGCAGCACGTAAAGAACGAGCAATTAATCGAGAAATTTCTAAGGTTCTACCACTTTGCTTGCCGCTTGCCGCTTCACGGCGCATACGTGTATGTGTAGAGCGCGGTAACATGCCATACTCAGCAGTAACCCAACCTTTGCCTTGACCTTTAAGAAAACGAGGAACGCCTTCATCGACAGAAGCGGTACAAATTACTTTGGTATCGCCAAATTCAATAAGAATCGAGCCTTCAGCATGGGCTGTGAATTGGCGTGTAATTGAGACCGGTCGAATTTGGCCGGGAGTTCTTCCACTAGGACGCATAGATTATTTCCTGTTTGATCGAATGACGCGGCAATTATATGTGTTAGTGATACATTTTGACACCGTAATTAGTGAGTAATTACAACAAATTTTGCATTCAAGCAACTTAATTGCGAAAGCGAGGGGAACACGCTAGCATCAATTAATGAAAGAAAGCTAAGGAAGCTGAGGTCTTAATGATTATTGATGTGATAAAAGTAGAAAAAATATGCTGAAAACGTTGCTTGTTATGCTGTTTATACTTTGTAGTAGTTCGAATGTTAAACCAGTTTTCGCGCAGGCAAGCATTAATTTACCTGCCTTTAGCCAAGGGTATGATGCGTCAAGAAACCCTTTCGATGATGCGAGAGCTGCAATTGAATTAGCGAGTAAAACACAACGTAATATTTTAATAGAAATAGGAGGTAACTGGTGTGTGTGGTGCCAGAAAATGGAGGTATTTTTAACTAAAAATCCAGACGTAAATAACGCATTACACCAAGCATTTGTTTTATTAAAAATTAATGTCAGTGAACATAATGATAATAATGATTTTCTAAAGTCTCTTCCACCAGTGGTTGGCTATCCGCATATCTTTGTGTCGACGAATACAGGGAAAGTGATGCTCTCAAAAGATACTGGAGAGTTTATTGATGCAAATGGCGAACATTCTCGTAAATCTTGGCTTATGTTTATTGATACTTGGCAAATGAGTCAGAATTCACAGAACTTAAAAAGGATTTCGGCAGAATGAGTGAGTCTTTTGAACAACGTTATCAACAAACGCCATCGTGGCTGTCAAAGAAGCTTAATCGTCGTAAATTATTAAAGTCAGCCGCTGGTGCAAGTGCTTTAGTTTCTACTTTTCCTATGTCAGCAGTAAGTGAAGACTTACTTGATAAATATCAGCAAGATAAAAAACAGGGTGATTGGCAAACGTTAGATTCGGTACAACAACACCTTTTACCAAGTTCGGCTTCTGGGCCAGGTGCTAAGGAGATTAATGCGTGTTTGTATTTATATTTATTAGTTTATGAGCAACCAACCGATAAAGAAGAAGTTGCTTTCATTTTTCAAGGCGTACAATGGCTAAATGGCTTTACTAACAAGCGGTATGATCGATTATTTATTGCCTTGACGGATGATGAGAAACAGCAGGTGTTGACAGGAATTAGTCGTTCAACGGCGGGGAAAAGCTGGTTGAATATGATGATTTTAAATATTTATGAAGCCATGCTTTCACCGCCTGCTTATGGTGGAAACCCAAAGGGTATTGGTTGGCAATGGTTAGCACATCAAATGGGCTTCCCCTTACCGGAAAAGGGAAAACGGTATTATGAACTGCCCGCAAGAAGCACTGTTGCAGTAAATTCGACTGTCATTCCCACCAAAAATGTAACCGAGAACATTGTTAAACGCCCACCTTCTTATAGGTCTAATAAAGCATGAAATATGATATTTGTATTGTCGGCAGTGGGGCTGGCGCATCCCCTATTGCTTATACATTAGCAAAAGCAGGCGCTAACGTTATTGTCTTAGAAAAAGGCCCTTGGTTGACAGAAAAAGAGTTTTATAAAGATGAACTTGCTGCCAATGTACGCGACAGTTACAACCCTGCGCTTACTGATGAACAGCATGTGATTGAAGAAAGTCATGTAGAAGATGGTGAAACTCATTGGCATAAAGAGGCGACCAGCGAATCGGGTTGGACATTTTGGAACGGTAATGTGGTAGGCGGTTCTTCTAACTTTATGAGTGGTTATTTTCATCGCTTAAAGCCCGTTGATTTTGCGTTACAATCATCTTTTGGTGATATAGCAGGTGCTAACATCGTTGATTGGCCGATTAGTTATCAGGAACTTGAACCTTTTTATCGCCAAGTTGATCGTGAAATTGGCGTTTCAGGAAAAGTGGTTGAGCATCCATACTTAGAACCTCATAAAGAGGATTACCCATACCCCCCACTTATTGATCACCCAGTAGCTAAATGGATTGATAAAGCAGCCGATTTACTGGGTTACCATGCTTTCCCCATTCCACGCGCAATACTATCGCAACCGGCCATGGGTAGGAAAAGCTGCGAATATTCAGGCTATTGCAGTCGTTATGGTTGTTCTACTGGTGCGAAAGGTAGCGGTAGAGCGGCATTACTCAACCACGCTGTTGCCACGGGGAACTTAACCATAGTGCCGAATGCGAAAGTTTTTTATTTAGCAAGTGAACAAAAAAGCCAAGTGAGTGCTGTTCATTATTATGATGCTAAAGGTCATAAAAAACGCATCATCGCAGATACTTACGTGGTTGCTTGTCAGGCTATTGAAACCAGTCGACTTTTGCTGAGTTCAAAAAGCAAACACTTTCAACAAGGCTTGGCAAATAACAATGGTCAAGTCGGTAAAAACTTAATTTTCAGTGGCGGTGGCGGTGGTCGAGGTGATTTCTACTTTGATGATTTAACACCTGAACAAGCACGTGAATTACAAACTGAAGGGCCATTCATTAATCGTGCGTTACAAGATTGGTACCAAATCAATGATGAAAACTTTGAGGGTGTAAGCCAAAAAGGGAAAGCCAAAGGTGGCACGCTTGATTTTCTGTTTTACCATAACCCGATTGCTCGCGCTTATGACACAGAATATGACGAGGAAGGCGATCTTATTTGGGGCGAACAACTAAAAGAAAAGCTCTACAACAAGTTTACTTCTCATAAAACCTTACGCTTTGAGGCTTTTACCGATTGGTTACCAAATGATGATTGTTTCGTTGCTTTAGATGAAGAAGTGACCGACCAATGGGGCGATCCTGTTGCAAAAGTGCGTATAGGTGCTCACCCTCAAGATATTCAGGTAGCAGAGTATCTGGTGCAAAAAGGCGCTAAACTACTTGAAAAACTTGGTGCTAAAAATATAACAACATCCGTCAGTAGCGCGCCACCGACTAACTTAATGGCTGGGGGCTGTCGGTTTGGTGAGGATCCAAATACTTCTGTACTTGATAAAAATTGCCGAGCACATGAAGTGACAAACCTTTATGTGACAGACGGTTCTTTTATGCCAACAGGTGGTAGTGTTCCATATACCTATACTATATATGCAAATGCTTTTAGGGTTGCTGAGCATATTAAACAACAATGGTTGCTGTCGCAAAGGGCAAAAGTGATAAAAAATAATGACTATTCCTGAGCATAAATGTCATGTTTGGGCTATACAGCAAAGATGATAAAAATTAATATGATGAATGCACTAGAGTAGGTAGATTTGTCACGTTTAATTCGAACAATATTTAGTCTCGAATAATCAACAACCCCTAAAGTTAAGCTGAATTAATTGTAAGTAAATGAATCAAATAGGTAATCATGTGGAAAGTGGTACAAATACAAATAAAGCGAACCTTTATATTGGCATAATGTCAGGCACCAGTGTCGATGGTATCGATGTGGTGCTGGCTAAAATAGCTGATAATAGGTCAGAACTTATTGGGGGATATTCATGTGACTTTGATGCCAGCATTAGAACGGAAATACTGACAGTTTGTCAAAATACGCATTACAGTATAGAAGCACTAGGCCAGCTTGAAGTGAAGCTTGCCAAAAGTTACGCGAAAGCGGTTCAACAACTTTTAGCCAATTACCATATTGAACGATCTCAAGTGAGGGCAATTGGTTGCCATGGCCAAACGGTGTTACATAATCCGTTTGGTGAGCACCCTTTTTCAATGCAATTGGTCAATGCTAATGTGCTTGCCGCAGAAACAGGCATTACCTGTGTAACTGATTTTAGAGGGATGGATCTTGCGTTTAGGGGACAAGGCGCACCGCTAGTACCTATGTTTCATCAAAGCTTATTCGAATCTTCTACCGACTCATCGGATTTTTCGGTAAATACTGCTTTACTTAACTTAGGAGGTATCGCCAACTTAACGCTTATTAATCAAGATCTCTTGACCGGCTTTGATACCGGGCCAAGTAATATTTTACTTGATAGTTGGATGCAAACTAAGTTTTCACAACCTTACGATGAAGATGGAAAAGTGTCACTGTCAGGTCAAGTAAACAAGCCCCTATTGGCGACGCTGTTAGCCGATGATTATTTTTCATTACCGCACCCGAAAAGTACCGGCAGAGAATATTTTAATTTAGCTTGGCTTAATCAAAAACTAGAACAGCATTCTCTATCATGCAAAATTTCAGATGCGGATATCATGGCTACTTTGGTTGAACTTACGGCGATAAGTGTTACTAATGAACTAAATCAAGCGATAAATGTTGAGTCAAACCCAGAGTTTCAGTCTTCGGGTAATCTTTTGGTATTTGGCGGAGGCACAAAAAATATAGCTTTAATGAGGGCCATAAGCCGTTTGTTACCTTTATGGAATATAGAAACTACAGAGAGTATAGGGATAGAAAGCCAATATATGGAAGCCCTTGCATTTGCTTGGCTCGGTTATCGCTGTATTACCGGCCAAGTAGCTAACGCGCCTAGTGTTACAGGGGCGCTGCAAGCAACTATTTTAGGGCAGATTACGCAAGTGAGTGGTCATCAGTTAGTGTTGGGAGAGTAACAACTACATAATCCTTCAGGCACAGTATTGGTAATTAAAAATAATAGCATTACATACGTCATTGAAAGCACAACTCACTTTGTTAATGAACCCAAAGTGAGGAGATTTTCATTGTTATTTCTTGATACTTACATCTGCCTAATACTGGTATTTATATTGAGAAAATAACCTTTGAGCTTCTAGCCAAATATCACCAATTTCTCCAGAAGAAATCATATCGTTGTCTATTTTTACGACGGGAGCAATTTCTTTAGTTGAGCTTGTTAGCCAAACTTCATCAGCATTTAAGACTTCTTTATACGAAATTGCTCTTTCTTCAATGGTGAACTTGCTATGTTCTTTTAAAATCGCCAACAAAATATGTCGTGTCACACCAGGTAAAATTTGATTATCTAGCGGCGGTGTCATTATGATATTGTGTTTGACAATAAAAACATTACTTGAACTTGCTTCTGTCAGTTGATCTAGTTCGTTAAATAAAATAGTTTCTTTGTTCCCCTCGTTAATTCCATGTTGAAAATGCATTACATTACCTAATAGCGAAGTGGATTTAATTTGGCATCTCTTCCATCTCAAATCTTGTTGGCTCGATACTTTATATGCTGTTGCGCTGTGTTTATCTGGTACAGGCTGTGTAGGAATTTCAAATGTAAAAGCAAAAACAGTAGGTATTGTATCTTTTGGATATGCATGATTCCGTATTGGTGATGAGCCACGAGTTACGTGGATATAAACAGCTACATTAGCTTCGTTATTAAGCGTTACTAATTTTTGGCAGAGTTCTGTCCACTTATCGTTGCTGAAAGGCGAGGGAATTCCTAAAGATTTTAAGCCATTATAAAGACGATCAAGGTGGGGTTGTAAGCCAATAAACTTACCTTCATAGCAAGGTATAACTTCATAAATGCCTTCCCCAAACAAAAAACCACGATCCATTGGTGAAATTTTTGCTTCATTGCTTGGGATAAATTGATTGTTTAAATAAACTGTGTTCATATTTTTCTCTAAAATAATCGGTAAAGTATTCAAGTTCAGTAATTAAAGGTTCTCACTGATTAAGGTATGAACTGGTCAAACTTAACTGGGGAGCAGTTACCATATAGTGTTTAAGGCCTGACCTGATTTTAATCTTTTATCTCCGCCACGCACCTTACTATCTATCACTTCATCTTTAGCGATAAATAATAAATATAATATTCCTATTTTTCAATGTAATTATATTAATGTATTCCTTTGGTTTAAAGGTGATTCACATTGAAGATTAAACTTTATTAAAGATCATTGACGAAATATTTCTTGGTATTTTATTTAACTAACAAAACATCTATCTATTTTTAATAAGACACGTAAATAATATTAATGACAGTTATTATCCAATGATTAATTCGTCAAACTTTTTAGTTCATGCATTACAAAGGTATGAATATAGCCGGCTCTAGGACATTAGCAATAAAAAGGATAAATCAGTTTGTGATTAAAAATCAAGCAACACGAGAATATTATATTCCTATATCCTTTACATTTTAGAATATTGTCGTTATTTTGTTCTTACCTACTGGTGGTTTTTATTTATTATGAATCGTTCAATATTGTTTATTTTAACAGTTTTAGTGTTGTTCAAGGCAAATGCCTTACCAAATGATACAGAAAACTTCTACTTATGCGCAGGAAAAACAACAGAGAGTACCACATGGAATTTTGGAACGGCACCTGCTTTTTGTGATATTAGTCCTTTTGGGGACCCTAAGTTTGTTGACGATTATCTTTCTCAAATTATTTTTAACAGTGAGAGTGACGTTGTGGTAGAGCGCCGTCGCTATATGAATGAGCTAAATGCTGTAATCAAAATTGCTGCTAAATACTACTTATCTGTGCGTAAACCAGATGCATCAAATGAAGAAGTCTTGGCTTGGATCAATGCGATAAAAACAGTGGCTAATCAAGAAACGTTTTGGAGTCATTATTTTCGTTCAATACTAGATAGTAAAACGAAAATGATGCGTGGTGATAATGGCCACGGCCACGGCATGATGCAAATAGATGATCGCTGGCATTTTACACAAATCAATGAAGGTAAAGGTTGGCAGATATTTGAAAACATGATTTACGCCATGGAGATTTTCTATGCGGAATGGCAAAACGCGTCAGAAGCGACGTGCGTGTCTTCAGCCAATAATTGGCCTGAAAGAACACGTGCCGCCTATTCTGCATACAATGGTGGTCCAACAAAAATTTGTCGATGGTCAAATAACCCGGCTTGGCAAGATGATGGTTTTTTAGGGAAGTTTGAAGCCGAAAGCTGGCAATTATATATTACGGATGAAATGCTGGAATCTGCAATTGATGTTGAGTGTTTGATGGAAGGGGTAGAATTTTGCTTACCTGATTACCAGCCACCTGAGCAAGATCATGATACCGATGAACAAGTATGGTGGTTTAACTTTTTAACCTTAACCACGGGTGAAACTTGTCTTTTAGTACAAGACGAATATCGCTGCGTTGCACAAGAGCAAGATGCCGTGTGTTTAAGTGCTATGTTTGACCGGATTGCGACTGCTAGTGCGATAACATTGACTGAACAACAGAGCCAACTTTATCCTAAAAAAATATACGAGCGCCATCAATGCATTGCTGAGGTACAACACGGCTTTTCAGTTGGCGATCTCATCATCACTGCTAAAGATATTAATATTCGACACACTGCCGCGGGTGCAGATACAAACGTTGATAGTGAAACAGGTAGTGCATACCAGATCTTAGATGTCATAGTATCTTTAGCGCCGGTACAAGAGCGATATTATAAAATTAAACAAAACACGACTATTGGTTATGTGTTCGCTGGCGATTACGATACCTGGCAAGACTGGGCATATGAAGGCGATGCGAGTGCGCTAGACGATAACAATAAAATTATCGCAATGTCAGGTGATACGGTATATGTAGTCAATGATAATGGTTTATCGTTGCTTGCATCAACCCAAAGTGGTGCAGAAACACTTGCGACGATCTCCAAAGATACAGCTTTAACGATTGATGATGTTAGCATTCAAGGTGCTAGTAATGACGTGTTCTATCATGTGACCAATAACGGAAAAGCAGGGGTAATTCACGCAGGAAAATTACTACCGACATTTAATTTATCAGCAAATGTGAGTTTTACAGCGCCTATTAATAACGGTACCGAACCGCCTAATAAACCTGGCAATAACCAGTCTTCATCAAGTAGTGGTGGCAGTTGGCATTTACATGTATTGATATTCTTGATGGTAGTTTTGTGCTGGAAATGGCAATTAAAGGCGGTAAATTCAGATGTTTAAAAAATTCATTGTCGTTCTTGCGTTAGTTGTTGGTTTTGTCATTATGTATTACCAAATTTTTCAACCGGAAAAAGTGGCGAAAGTAACAACAACGCCAGATAACGATATTGCCACCACGTTAGATAACGCTTCGATATCAAACAAAGCAAATGAAAAAAAGCAAGAGGAGACTCAGGCACCATCGGTTATGCAAACTGAGGTTGTCAAAGGTTTTTTGCAGCAAAGGCAGCAGCTATTAACTCAACTGGATGAAATTGAAGATTGTGAAAACAATGGCTTATGCTCTACGAATGAACAAGACCCTAAACAGGCTATGTTTGAACAAGAAGCTTTGTTCGTCAAGACACTAAAGCAGTTGCAGGAAATGCATCAAACAAAGCAAGTATTTGATACCACTTATACCGAGACTATCGGCAAATATTTAGCTAGTTCACTTGGACGGGTGCAATTACAAGCTATCGATATGTTTGCACAACAACCACAAGATGAGTCGAATGCTGAAATTTTAATTAACGCACTTAGCGACAGTTATGATAGTAAAGTGATGGCAAAAGCAATGTCAGTGCTCACTCACTACCCAAAGCAACAAGAACAGTATGAAAATATGCTTCTGAAAACATTAACCACGGGTAGTTTTTATGTATCACGCACTGTAGCAAAGGAAGTTCGTCACATTTTAAATGCACAAAACATTACTAAATTCGAAGCTTTAGCAGCAACTCTTCCAGAAAAAACCGCGAAAGCGAAAATATTAAAAACATCGATAGATGATTATAAACGGGACAAGAGTAATTAAGGATGAAGTTTGTAATATTGCAAAAAAACCGGTTAACAAAGCTGTTCATTCAATATCCCAAACAGTGTGCCTCAGTGTTAGTCGTATTTGCGTTACTATTATGGTGGTGTTGGCCTAAAAATTATGTTTCCGCACCAATCGAAGTCAGACGAGAATTTAGAGCTGCTTGGGTTGCAACCGTGGCTAATATTAATTGGCCAAGTGCACCGGGATTACCGCAAGCCCAACAAAAAGAAGAAGCCATCCGCTTACTAGACGCGTTGCAAGCACATAAATTTAACGCCGTTATTTTACAAGTACGTCCTCAGGGGGATGCTTTATATCCCAGCGAACTTGAACCATGGTCGTATTATTTAACAGGAAAACAAGGTTGGGCGCCTGACAACTTTTATGATCCATTAGCTTTTTGGATTGAACAAGCCCATGCAAGAGGCCTTGAATTACATGCTTGGCTTAATCCTTACCGAGTTCATCATGTTAATGGGGGGGATATTTCAGCCCATTCGTTAGTGAATAAGCTAGATGAAGCCGTAATCAAATTAGATAGCGGTTATTATTGGTTAGATCCTAGTGATGCAAATGCGGTTAGCCATACTTTAGATGTCGTAGAAGATATTACCCAACGTTATGATATTGATGGTATTCATATGGATGATTATTTCTATCCCTACCCTTCTTATCATAACGACAAAGACTTTCCTGATGGTAAAAACTATCAGTTATATCTTGAGGAAGGTGGCGAACTATCGATAGGTGACTGGCGTCGACATCATGTTAATGAGTTTGTTCAGGCCTTATACAAGCAAGTCAAAGAAATAAAAACTCAAGTGAAACTTGGTATTAGTCCGTTTGGTATTTGGCGTCCGGGGCAACCCAAATGGATTACGGGCTTTGATCAGTTTGATAAATTATATGCAGATGCCCGACTCTGGCTACAAAAAGGCTGGGTCGATTATTTCTCACCACAACTTTATTGGAATATTAGCAAGGAAGGCCAGAGTTACCCAATGCTGTTAAATTGGTGGCAGAAACAAAATGATTTACAACGCCATATTTGGCCTGGCATTCGCACCCATAATGCCAAAACAGAGCGTATGGTCGATGAAGTACAAAACCAAATTATGATTAATAGAGCGCTCCTTGACGATAATACCGGACAAATATTCTGGCATATCGGCGGGATAATCAATAATCAAGTGATGACCGAAAGGTTGAATAATTTTAGTTTTAACAAACCAGCATTAATGCCTGCATCTCCTTGGTTAGAGAGTGAACAACCAGATACCGTAGAGGTTGATATTGATATAAATCAGCAGGCAGAAATAAGCATTGAGCATAATGCGCCTGAAACTATTGGTAATTACGTGTTATATAGCCAGTATGATGACCGATGGCATTATCAGGTCTTGCCTCGAACCACACGTAAAGCAGCATTACCTTTATTTTCTATTGTTATGGCAAATCATGATGAAAGCGCTGATAAAACATCAGTACTACAGAAAGTTGCGGTTTCTGCTGTCAGTAAAACCGGTATTGAAAGTTTAGTTTATATCAACGAGTTAATAGATTAAGAGCAATGGGGGAGTTGTAAAACAAAACACCATGTTATTAGACGTATATAAGTTATTAGGCGTAAATTAAAACAACACAAAAAATAGGTACTAAAGTTTGATTCAATTTTTTTCCCGCCATGCGGAAAGCGTGTTATCTCGCTATGCTGAAAATCGATTATTAGCCCTTGATGTTTTAAGGGGAATGACTATAACTGCTATGGTTTTAGTCAATAATCCGGGAAGCTGGTCAAATATTTATGCACCTTTGAAGCATGCGAAATGGCATGGACTCACACCAACTGATCTTATTTTTCCTTTCTTTGTTTTTATGATGGGCATCTCTATTGGTATAGTAATTCGCCGTGCAAAATCACAGCCTTTTCAACATTCAAAGGTATGGATACGCACCGTAAAGTTATTTGGATTAGGTTTATTCTTATTTCTTTTCTATATTAATTTTTATCAAGCTGGGTTTAGTTGGATTGAAGATAGGTTATATAAAATAAGATACTTCGGCGTGCTTCAACGACTCGCTATCGTTTATCTTGTTACTTATTACCTCGTTTTTTATACAAGTGAAAAAGCACAAAAAGCGATTCTGCTCGGTATATTAATTGTGTACTGGGCGCTAAGCGCATTTATGCCTTACCAAGATAGCGTTGGCAATATTTATGTTGGAGAATTAGCATTTGGTAATAGTTTAGTGGCTTGGTTTGATGATCTTCTTATTGCTAGCCAACACCTTTATTACCATAGTGCTCAACCATTTGCCTTTGATCCTGAAGGGGTGTTAAGCACTATGCCTGCAATAGCATCAGCGCTTACAGGCGTGCTTATTTCAAATACATTAACGAACAACTTACTTAATAAAGAAAGTAAAGCAAAAATAGTTGTAAAGTTTGGTATAATCATGCTGCTCGTCGGTTATATTTTTAGTGTTATTGTGCCGATTAATAAACAATTGTGGACCTCTTCTTTCGTGCTAGTTTCTTCAGGTTGGGCGTGTACAATGCTAGCTAGTTTGATATGGTTAATTGATATTAAAGGTTATAAAAAGTGGAGCACACCTTTTATTGTTTTTGGGGTTAACGCGATAGGCTTTTTTGTGTTTTCTGGCGTACTTGCTCGATTATTATTAATGATCCCTGCCGGTGAAACTAATCTTAAGACTTTTTTATATCACAATTACTTTAGCCAAATAATTTCACCTACCTTTGGTTCACTTAGTTTCGCGCTATGCTTTTGTGTCATTTGCTACTTAATCTTTTATCAACTGTATCAAAAACAAGTAATATTCAAAGTATAGTGCTGACTAAGCACATAACGTCTCAAGGAATATTATAGAGGCAAGCGAAGAGTCCCGATGGTTAGTAACGTTTACTCTATAGAAGTAAGGCCAGCCACCGCACTAGCTCTTTTAATGCCTTGCATGGCGTTGTCTGTAAGTTCAGTTCTTTTAGGTGCCCACTCTGTGACTTGCTTTACAATTTTTTCAATTTCAATACTTGAAAGCTTATTCGCTATTTGTTTTTTTAATGATATTAATTGTTCATTCTTGGGAATCAATTTCTCTGCTTTTAGTAATGCAAGGTAAGCTTTTTGGTTGCTTTTACTAGGTGATTGCGGCATTTGATATAGTGATAACAAATTCGACAATGACTGAACATGCCCTTGTTCTGCTGCTTTATGCGCCCACGTTATCGCTTGTGTTAGGTCTCCGTTGCGATAATAGATGGCGGCTATATCACTTTGGGCTAGACTATAACCGGCCTTTGCGGCTATGAGCTTGTGTTCGAAAGTTTTAGTTTTATTTAACCCAACCCCCTCAATATTGCCAAACTGTCCTGCGTAATAGCAACCTACTTTGTAATGACCTAGTGCATCACCATGTTCAGCGGCCTTTAAAAACAATCTGAAAGCTTTAAGTGGTGATTTATTAACGCCTATGCCGTTGTTATATAACATTCCCAGGTGATAGTTTGCTTCAGCACTGCCAGAACTAGCTTTTTTTAGTAGTGCGTCATGCAATTCATTAGCACTAAGTGTTGAAGATAAAGAAAAAAACAAAAGAATTATGAGCAGTTTTAATTTAAGCATTTTACAGTCCTTGTAAATATAAAAACGGTTCAAATAAAGGTTACTTAAGCTAACTAAATATAATGATAAGTTCAAGCGACTATCAAAATATTATAGTGTATTTGAATAGTGCTCACGTTCATTTATGTTAATAGCTACAGCTTCGTTTGATTTCTTAATTTGCATTCTTAGTGCCTTTGATTTTTGTGTGATAGCAATAAACAAAGTGTCAGTAATTAATGCTTGAGAGGTTCTCGCCAAAATAGAAGATAAGCGAAGAGAAGATGGTTCGGAGACTGTAAATAGACAGATTTCTGATAGTTTACGTAATTTGGATTTACCCACGTTCGTAATGGCTAAAACAGCAGAACCTTGCTTTTTCGCTTGTTGTGCCACGGCAATAACGTCTGCCGTTTTGCCTGATTCACTTAAACATATAACTAAGTCGTTTTCATTAAGTGTCGCTGAATAGGCTATTTGATTGTGACCACTCCATTCATAAATTGCGGCCAAGCCAATTTTTTGAAGTTTCAAGCAAAAATCTTGGCCCACTAAGCCTGAAGCACCAATACCACTAATAAGTATCTTATTCGCTTTGAGAATCGCTGATACGGCGATATTTAATTGTTCATCATCATTGAGTAATCGGGTGTGTTGCAGCATTTCAATTTTACTTGTTAGTAGCTTTTCACTCATTTGAACAAGAGAATCATTAAGTGCAATATCACCGTGTAAGCAGTTAAGTGTTTGTTTGTCTTTTTTTAACTCTATCAGAGCAAGTTTCAATGAAGGGTAGCCTTTATATCCAAGCTTTTGCGTAAACTTAATTACGCTAGATTGGCTAACGTCAACTTCTTCGGCTAGTTTTTCAGAAGAATACAGCTGGACTTCTTTAGGGTGATTTAAAATATAATTGGCTATTTTTTTTTCAATAGCTGTAAAGGTATGAGTATGTATTTTTATTTTAGCTAATACTGACATGAAGAGCTTACTCCGAATTGTGCCAATAGTGTTGATATGAATGAAGCGATCTTGAACCTTGTAAATCGGGAGATAAAGAGTAGAAACCGCGAATTAGTAAGGTAGGTGATTCATGTCGTTAATTTTCGATAAAATACTGAATAAAAAGAAGGCCAATACTAAGGTTAGTATTGGCCTTTTTTAACCAACAGTGTGTAAGGGATTATTGGTTAAAACTTGACAGAAACTCCTGCGAATACTCGTCGACCATAGTTATATTCAGCTAAACGAGCAGTATCACCAGTTTCAGATTTAACATACGTTTCTTTGTTCTCATCAGATAAGTTTAATAATTGAAGGTTCAAGGAAACATGTTCATTAATATTGTAATTGAGGTTTGCATCCCATTGGCCATAATCATCTGTATAGCGGTCAATATTTCTCGCTATGCCAGAATAATATGAACTACGGTATGTATAAGATAAACGAATTGAATAGTCTTCTACTTCATAGTAACCACTCATGTTAAAGGTATCTTTAGAATTATTGGGTAATACAGCACCTTCTTCGTCCATATCGGCATCTTGATAGGTGTAATTAGCTAATGCCCCAAAACCATTACTGAAATCATGTTGAAGATTGATTTCAAAGCCCTTATTAGTACCGCCACTTCCGTTTACCGGAGTTCTTAGCTCCATTTCTGTAACTTCATAGGTAGCCCCATCAATTCCGAATTCATTAACGGAATCATCCGCAGGCAATAATACTTTTGCCATGACATTTTCTGTATCTACATAGGTTTCAATGTCTTTTATGAAGTAAGCAAATGATAAAATTGACGAGTCAGTAAAATAATATTCTGCAGAAATATCATACTGTGTTGCCTTTGTCGGATCTAACATTGGATTACCTTGAACACCACCTGCACGAGAATAAATCTTTCTTTGTGCTAATAAGTCATAATCTGGGCGTGAAATAACTTTAGCGGCGGCAAAACGTACAATAATATCGTCTTCAATGTTGTATGATAAATTTAAGCTAGGTAATACGTCGGTGTAATCGCGTTCAACGCTTACAGGGACAGCAGTATCAAATAAAACATCCGGCTTATACCAGCCTGCGGGAGTTAAGATATCAACGCCAATACTTGTTTGATCCGTTTTAGCAATACGTACACCAGCATTACCTTTTAATTTGCCTGATTCAAAATTAACTTGTGCGTAGCCGCTGGTAATTTTCTCTTCAAGCGCTAGAGAGTAACCTAAATGATTATATTCTCGTAATGTATCAACTTGATCAAAGGCACCATCTAATTTTGAAAAGTCATAGTTAAATAAGTGAGGGTGAGTGCCACCGCCCATGAAATTGGTCGCTAATCCGTTTGTCATGCCACCCATATTGATCGATTGCACACCAAAGCCTGGATATATACTTTCTAACCAAGCAGAGCCACTATATTCTTCATTATAGGAAAGCCAAGGATACTTAATCTCCAAGAAAATCTGAGAGCTTTTTTCGTGGTCGACATATTTGAAACCAACATCAATTGATGTGACAAAATCATGGTCAAATTGGTAATTTAAATCAGTCTGAAAATATGTTTCTTCTTGTTCATTTTCGTAAAGTTTATCAGCCATGTAAGTACCGTAGTAATCTTCTGGCTGAGGATTTGATTGCAGTTCATATGAAGGTCGTCCAGAACCCACATCGAAACTAGCATTTGTTTGCGCTTCATAGTCTAAAGCTTGTATGGCAATGTCGCCTTCAGCTTTAGTGATACCAACCTGTATCGCAAGATCAAAATTATTACCTTGCCAATCTAAACGCAAGTCATGTACTTTGGTTTCATATTCGCCAACTTCACGCGATAACGCATAACGAGATTCAAAATAATCTTGTTTATGTTGATATTTCGGATCTGTGCCTAAGTCTGCAGGATCTAACATGATAGAACCTGAAGTTAATATATCTCCAGTAAGCGTGCCAGTAAGACCAGACTTAGCTGGATCGCTATAACCGATATAAGCTCCGTTTGACGTGCTTTTATTGGTTTTATCGACTCCTGAAATTAAATTATTAAACGTTAAAATCACACCCTCTGTTAGCTCTAACTGTAATGCAGAAGAGAATGTGGTTAGTTCTTTATCGGATTTATATCGAGAAGAGCTTACGTCAAGCGGAGTATAAACGGTTTGATCATTTACCGTATGCGATTTTTCAAAGCCTGAAGAGCTATATCCGTCGCGTTGAGTTGTTGTTTCTTTAACAACAGCGCCAATATTAAAACCGAATTTTTCATCTTCATTTTTCCAGGTGTAGTAGCCTGAATACGTTGGTGAATGTTCACCACTTGTTTCTTGATACGCATTTTTTAATGAAAATACAGCAGTGTTAGACTTTTCTTTAAGAGGTTGACGTGTTTTGACAATAACGGTACCGCCAACAGACCCTTCTTGAACTTTCGCTTGTGCTGACTTATGTACTTCTAAGGTATCAATAATTTCTGTGGGTAGTAATGAATAATTAAAACCACGAGAAGCTTTTAATATTGAATGAGAGGCAGTCGCTGAAGCAACATTTTGACCATTAAGTAAAGTTAAGTTCAAATGAGGTGCTGTACCGCGAATACTGACTCGGTTACTTTCTCCTTCAGATTTCTCTACTTGTACACCTGTTATACGTTGTAAGGCATCAGCTACTGTTTGATCAGGAAACTTACCGACATCCTCAGCAGAAATAGCATCAACAATGGTATCTGCAAACCTTTTGATGTTTAAACTTTTTTGTATTGAACCACGAAAGCCTTTAACTTCAATTACTTCTGTTTCGTCTTTTTTGCTTTCTTTATCATTTGCTTCTTCTGCAAATGTATTTACAGATAAGGTAGTTGTAGCAAGCAAAGCAAACTTAATAGCAAATGCGGCTTTTTTTAATTTTAGCGTTTCCATATATCCTCATTCATTTTTATATAATCGACTGGACACTTGTGTAATTTTTTATTCTTTTGTTGTTATTCTGCAGGAATAATAATTTCCATTTAACTTAACCTAAATAAAATATTCCTATTTGTCAAGTTTTATTAAAATAATATATTCTGTGGTATGTGGAAGTTAAAAATGTTTAACTTATCTACAAGGCACGAGAAAGATAAAAGAAGGTTTCCTTGGACTCATTTAAAATTATTGGTGGCACATCACTAAAAGGTGAAGTAACCATTTCAGGAGCTAAAAACGCTGCTCTACCCATTATAATGGCAAGTTTGTTATCAGAAAGCCCTCTTACCATTCATAATGTGCCTAGGCTAAACGATATTGAAACGTCAATTAAATTGTTGATGCAATTAGGCGCTACAGTAACATGGGCGGAGAATGAAACGCTAATAATCGACGCTACAACCGTTGATCAGTATAAAGCATCTTATGAACTCGTGAAAACAATGCGAGCTTCTATTCTTGTTTTAGGGCCATTATTAGCGCGCTTTGGACACGCGGAAGTATCTTTGCCAGGAGGTTGTGCTATTGGTGCTCGGCCTGTAAATCTGCATATTCATGGTTTGAAACTTATGGGGGCGGATATTGAAGTTGAGAATGGTTACATTATCGCCAAAAATCAAGGCAGATTAAAAGGAGCCACTATATTTCTTGATACTGTGAGTGTTACAGGAACAGAAAATTTAATGATGGCTGCCACATTAGCAGAAGGTAAAACAGTCATACATAATGCAGCTAGGGAGCCTGAAGTTGTTGATTTAGCCAATTGTTTAAATTCCATGGGAGCAATGATAACGGGCGCCGGAACAAATACACTGACAATAGAAGGTGTTGCTCGTTTAGCAGGTAAAGAATATAGCGTTATGCCTGATCGAATAGAAACGGGCACCTTCCTTGTTGCGGCGGCTGTTACACGGGGTCAAGTTAAATGCCTAAAAACCGCCCCTAATACATTAAAAGCTGTTTTAACAACACTTGAAGAAGCTGGCGCAGATATTACACAAGGTGATGATTGGATTGAATTGTCGATGACAAAAAGGCCTAAAGCAGTAACTATTTGCACTGCACCCTACCCAGAGTTTCCTACCGATATGCAAGCGCAATTTGTTGCTCTTAACGCAATTGCTGAAGGCAAATCAACGACAGTTGAAACTATTTTTGAAAACAGGTTTATGCATGTGCCTGAATTGCAACGCATGGGGGCTAACATTTCCTTAGAAGGTAATAAAGCAATTACACAAGGAGTGGATAATTTACATGGCGCACAAGTTATGGCTACGGATCTTCGTGCATCAGCTAGTCTTGTGATCGCAGGCTTAGTCGCTAAAACAGCAACACAAGTGAATCGAATTTATCACATTGATCGCGGCTATGAGAAGATAGAAATTAAACTACAAGCACTTGGTGCAAATATTACTCGTATAAAACAAAGTTAGTATTAATGTAGCGTTGTTGTTTCGACGCTACGGTACCTTTATTAAACCATTTAAGTGTTCACATTAGCTTTCAGATGAGTGAATTATTTCTCATTTTTGATGTTGATTAAGGATTTACAATAGAAAGGAATAATAAATTTCATTATGTTGATGGGTTTGGAATAAAAACTTTACTTTTAGTTTGTGGAAATGGTAATTTAGCCTAACGCTACTTTAAAAATTTATCACATTGCTATGATCACTTCAGCCTTCACTTTTTTTACTGTCTTACTAGCGATTGCAGGAGGGTTGAAGCTTGTTGAATATAAAAGTGACAGTAAGTTATTTACTATTTTACCCGCTATTGTGATTTTATATTTCGTCATAATGCTGTTATCGACGCTAGGTCTTTGGCAAAAATCTACAGAAATAACGGATGCTTATAGTTCGTTAAAATCAAATATTTTACCCGCCATGATTTTTTTAATGTTACTTAAAGCAGACTTAAGACAAATTAAGAAACTTGGTGGGAAAATTGTGCTAGCGTTTTTCAGCGCTTCAGTGAGTATTGGTGTTGCATTTGTCGTTGCTTTTATGCTTTTTTTACCGTCTCTAGAACCTGACTCTTGGAAAACATTTGCAGCCCTTAGCGGTAGTTGGATGGGAGGCATGGGCAATATGGCGGCCATTCAACTCGCATTAGATGTACCCGACAGCCGAATGGGTTACACGCTTATTATAGATTCAATTGATTACGCGTTATGGGTGATGCTTTTATTAGCGTTAGTCCCTCATGCAAAATTATTTGATCGTTGGATAGGAACAAGCAGTGAAAAACTTGACACTGTTGCGCACAGTTTGGCGGAAGAACAATGTACAGAGAGTTCAAGTGAACTCACAACAGCATTATTAATTTTACTCTCATTGTCGCTATTGGTTTCGGTAGTTACGCAATCTGCTGCTTCGATGCTACCGACAACGACCTTCTTTAGTGAAACTACCTGGACAGTTTTAATCGTAACGATTTTGGGCGCTTTTGCGGCTATGACACCAATCAGAAAACTACAAGGCTCAGAAGCTATTTCAAACATCATGCTTTATATTATTGTTGCTCTAATCGCCTCTAGAGCAAATTTTTATGAATTGACCGAAGCACCACTCTATATTTTTATGGGGATGGTCATTTTATTTATTCATGGCGTATTAATGGTTCTATTTGCAAAACTCTTTAAGTTTGATTTATTTACCTGTGGTATCGCATCGCTTGCAAATATCGGTGGGGTAGCATCCGCCCCTATACTGGCTGCTGCATATTCAAGAGCATTAATCCCCGTTGGTGTTCTAATGGCGTTGATTGGATATATTGTTGGTACAGCAGGCGGTTTACTTGTTGGCAAAGTACTATCAATGCTCGTGTAGCAATGAAAACGTATTATTAAGGAATCATGTATGAAACGTTTTAATTTTTTATTGTGCTTGTTGTTACTCTCTTCTTGTTCAGTTCAACAGAAACAAAATGTTTATGCGGATGTTAAAGATCAGATGCATAACTTAGTGTATCAACCAAACGAAGCGCTTACTGAAATATCTGGCTTACAACTCGTATTGATTAAAAATGGTCAGGTTAAGTTTGAACATGCCGAAGGGTTCTCTACTATCACAACGACTGGCGAGAAATTACCCTTAACGGTAAACCATAAAGTGCGAATTGCTTCCATTTCAAAGTTTGTTTTAACGATGTCTTTAATGACCTTGATTGATGACGGTTTAGTAGATTTAGATGAAGATATTTCTCAGTATTTAGGGTTTAGTTTACGTAACCCTCATTTTCCGGATAAAAAAATTACCGTAAGGCAAGTTTTAGCGCATGTGTCTTCTATTCGAGATAACGGTGAATATTTTTTGCCTCTTGGGGAAAACTATCAACGCTTTTTTGATACTGATGAATACGCAGAAAGTAAAAATCATTTTGCGTCCACGGAAAAGCAAGGGCCAGGCGAATACTTTATGTATGCGAACCTAAATTTTGGTTTGATTGCAGGCGTTATTGAAAATGTCAGTGGATTACGCATGGATCGCTTTGTTAAACAGGTGTTGTTTGACCCGTTGGAGCTAGATGTTAGCTTTAATGCTTGCGACTTTTATCAAAAGCAATATTCAAACCTTGCTACATTGTATCGTAGAGGCGAAGGTGGCTATGTTTGGGATGCTCAGGGGCCTTGGATCCCGCAGGTTGATGGTCATAGTATTTCCTGTTTTTATGGCGGTGATAAGTACAGCCGAACGACAAAGCCAGATCAGTCAATGTTAGCTGATTATCAACTTGGTAGTAACCCAACGTTGTTTTCACCGCAAGGCGGTTTAAGAGCTTCAGCAAAAGACCTAGCAACCTTGATGAAAGTGTTTATTGGTGAAAATGACAAACACGTTATTTCGAAAAAAACGCTATCATCAATGCTCGAACCAGTGTGGCAATACGATAAAGCGCTTAAAAATGGTCATACGGGCGGCGAAAGCGCATTAGATGATGTAAGCGCGGTTAACCTTAAAACCACCTATGGTTTATCAACACATATTATCGATTTAAAAAATTGGGGTTTAACTCAGCATAGCCAAAAATACTATGGTCATATGGGCGAAGCGTATGGCTTACTTGGTCAATTTTGGTTTGATCCTATAACCGGAGATGGCGTTATTGCGTTAATAACAGGTTTAGGTGAAGATCCGGCTAAACCAGCAAGTAAAACCCCTCTTTATGCGATTGAGGAAGAAATACTTATTTTGAGTTTAAAAGCACTAAATCATTTATAAATGCTTAAATAATTTAGTGCTAAAAAGGTGAGAAGTTAAGCGGCTATAACCAATTCGGTACGATATCTTGGTCGATGACTTCTTCATAGCTTGGTCGAGACTTAATAACAGCGTATTGGCTATCATTAACCATGATTTCAGGTGCATTCAACCGTGTATTATAGGTTGAAGACATAACGCTACCGTATGCGCCACAGCTGAGAATAGCAATTAAGTCATCTGCTTTCGCTGTTGGAAGTTCCCTATTCTTAGAGAAAGTATCCCCAGTTTCACAAACAGGACCAACAACATCGTAGCGAGAGGTTTCGTTAGTGGTGATATCAACGGGCTTTATTTGGTGATAGGCGTCATACATGCTTGGCCTTATTAAGTCATTCATACCAGCATCTATAATTAAAAACTGACGTTCTTCTCCTTTTTTAACGTATACCACGCTGGAAACTAATATGCCTGAATTGCCGACAATAGAGCGTCCAGGCTCAACAATAATGTTACATCCTAAATGTCCTAGCAAGGCTTGAACTAATTGGGCGTAATCCTCTTTATTCGGCGGGGTTTCATTTTCGCTATAATTAATACCTAAACCGCCACCAATATCAATGACTGAAATATCGTGGCCATCACTTCTTAATAAGGTAACAAATGCTGCGACTTTACTAAAAGCTTGTTCAAATGGCGTTAACTCGGTTAATTGAGAACCAATATGAACGTCTACCCCTTGCACTTTAACACCCGGTAATGATGCTGCGTATTGATATACGTCTCTTGCTTTTGCTATTGGTATACCGAACTTGTTTTCGGATTTACCAGTAGTAATTTTTTCATGGGTATTGGCGCAGACATTAGGGTTAACTCTGATTGATATGTGCGCGATTGTGTTTTTGGCTGTCGCTAGCTCACTTATGAGTTGTAATTCAGGCTCAGATTCAACATTAAATTGGAGAATATTGTGATCTAATGCATAAGCTATTTCGTCACGTGTTTTGGCAACCCCAGAGAAAACAATTTTATTGGCTGGAACCCCTGCTTGTAATGCACGTCTAATTTCTCCTTCAGAAACCACATCGGCACCTGCTCCTAAATTAGCTAGCAGTGTTAATATAGCTTGATTAGCGTTTGCTTTTACTGCATAGCATATTAAAGTGTTCTGCTGACTAAATGCATGCTTATACGCTAAGTAGTTTTCTTCTATTGCTGCATAAGAATAACAATAAAAAGGCGTTGCGATGTCTTTGGCGATAGATGCAATTGAAACGTTTTCTACATGCATTGTATTATCTTGATATGAGATATGAGGTTGTATTTTCATTACTAAATAATTACTATTGTGTTGGTGTTTAGGAATAATATATTTACATCTTTACGCGCTTTCAAGCTTTATTCAATATTGAGCCGTTATTTTGCTTTTTAAGGTGCGGCGTACAATAGGCTTTAGGGTGTAGCGCGTTCGATACTAAAAAGGAAAACCGATGTTGTTAACAGTTAGAAAAATTTGCATGATTTCGTCGTTACTAGGGGTAATGGCATGTTCTGCTAGTGTCGATCAGCAAGTGACTGAAACAAAGGAAAGTTCAGCATTGACCGTAGTTCAATGGCCTATCATCTACAATGACAAAAGAGAGGAATTGTCACTAGAGTATTTGAACAAACGCTATAATATTAAAGCAGAAGAAGCAAAAATAACGCCGAAAATGGTGGTGGTACACTGGACTGCCATACCAACGTTAAAGGCTTCTTTTAATGCGTTTAATTCACCCATGCTACCAAGTTCTCGGGGTAAAATTAGTAGTGCAAGCCAATTAAATGTTTCTGCGCATTATTTAATTGACCGCGACGGTACTATTTATCAACTATTGCCGAATACTACGTTTGCGCGTCATGTTATCGGTTTAAACCATAGTGCCATTGGTATTGAAAATGTTGGTAATGGCAGTACGTTACCACTTACCACTGAGCAGTTAAATGCGAATATTGCGCTGATCAAGCAACTGAGCCAAGATTTTCCGATTGAATATGTGATCGGTCACTATGAATATAAAAACTTTGTTAACCATCCACTTTGGAAAGAAGTTAATCCGAACTATTTAACTGAGAAAACCGATCCCGGTGAAACATTTATCAATCAAATACGTGCTTCATTAACCAATTTAAACCTTAAAAACGTCCCAGAATTGCCACAATAAGTGTTTGTGGTAATTAGGGCTTTTGCACGTTAGTATTTATTTTTAACGGCTTACCTCATGTAAGTAGTTACATATTTGACTGAGTAATTGAAAGATTGCAGTAGAACCGACATATGCCAAATTTCCCTGTGGCTAGAAATAATAGCTATCTAGCTGCTAAATTACTAAATTAATAAAGCATCAACTTAGATATTTGCCTGATAACCTCATATAGCTATTCGATACAAAGGAATGTATATGCTGAAATTGTTAAAGACTATTGGAATAAGTCTATTAATCTTACTTTTACTGCTCATTATGTTTTTTCTATTTAGGCCAGATCCTTGGATTTATTCTTCAAATCAAGGCAATCATATTCGATATTCGGGCAGAATAAGCTTTGAAGGCTATGAAAAACTTATTGAAATATACAGCAACGCGAAGGAAAAGCCGTCGACGTTAGAAATTACTAGTGGTGGTGGGAATGGATTAGCCGGCATATTAATTGGGCGTTTTCTTCAAGAAAAGGGCATGGATATAAAGATACGGAGATTTTGCGCGTCTAGTTGTGCAAATTATGTGTTTCCTGCAGGTAAGAAAAAGCGTTTATCAAACGATTCTCTAATCGTTTATCACGGCGGGATGCTCCAAAAAAACCTGTTAAATAAAATGCTTACCAAACACAAATTTCCAAATATATATAATGATTCTTATGAAAATAAAGAAGCTTTTTTACTTAAGATATCTACATTAGAAAGCAAGCTGAAGCATAAATTTTTTGCCGATAAAGGTGCGTGCGCTAAACCAGATGGAATTATAGAAGTTATTGTTAAATCCGCTCAAAGGTGTTTGAAGTTTCGTCAAAAACTTGAGCGAGATTTTTTTGCTCAGATAAATGTAGACCCCAAGTTACCTTATTATGGACAAATAGGAGATTATAAAGCTCGTTATAAATCGTATGAATATATTGGTTTTTACTATGACTTAAAGTCTCTGAGCAAGATGGGAGTTAACAATATTGAAGTGATAGGTGGGGAATGGGTACCCTCACAAAACCGTAACTTTAAAAAGGTATATAAAGTTACGCTGTGAACAAAAAGGTTACCTTCCCCCTTTTAATCAATCGGTTTGCTCTAACAGTGAAAAGGTAAAGTCGACCATTTTCATTTGCGTTGCTAGGTGATCTTCACCAAAGCCGTCGGTAACACGTTCAGCTTCAACATTAATATAGCGATAGCCTTTCATTTCGGCATAGACAGAAAGTGAGCCATCGTCCTCGTTTGGATCATGAGCCACGTTAGGATTCTGCAATACAGCGTTCCAACCGTTAGTTTTCATACTGCTAAAGTCGGTTTTATCGGTAACAAAGTACAGGTCGTCTTCATCATGTGCGCCACTTGCGACATCTATTAAATATTGTGCGCCAGAGGCTAGTTTGGTTTGATAACGTTCAATGGAAACATTGCCAATCCCTTTTTTGCCGTCACCCATGTAACCATTACTATTATTATGCATGGCAACGAATGTGTTTGGCGGCTCTTTACCGCTAAGTGTTTCAAGAACAAATTCACTTAATTGCTTAGCATGTTGCTCCGCCTTAGTCAGTAATAAAGGCTGTTTGGCAAGGGTTGGATTCAACCTAGCGATACTAGATATTCTGCCGGCTTTGGTAAACATTCTATTCGGGTCAATTGCGATCTTTTGATTTTCAACCTCTAAAATAATGAGTCGATCGCCATGTTGTCGCAGTACAACAAAAACCCCTCCTTTTTCTACGATTTTTTTCGCGACGTAATCATTTGCGACGTTTTCATTTTCATGAGGCGCAAAAAAAGCCCAATCTTTGTCGTCATTATTATCGCCAACAACGTCAAGGTAGATATTCGTTTGCTGGGGAAATGTGAGTGCACTAGAGAGAACTAAAGCTAAACTGAGCATATTAATTATTCCTAACTTACGGCAGTTTCGGTTAATATTAATCGTTTGTTGTTTGCATCAAGCGTTGCCATAGCACCAACAGGAATCGTAGACATATCTTTAATATGACCGATCATGACGCCTTTTAGTACAGGGATATTTAAATCCCCTAAGCGATCTTTTATCACTTCTTCAATACTTAAAGAATCACCACTGGCGGTACAATCAGTACATTTACCAAAAACAATACCAGCAAGCTGGTTTAACCTACCTGATATTTTTAAATGCGTTAACATGCCGTCAACGCGATAAGGGGCTTCTTCAACGTCTTCGAGAAATAAAATTTTACCGCGATAATCGGGTTCAAAGGGTGTGCCGACAAGTTTTACCATTAACGAAAGGTTGCCACCAATCAATCGGCCTTGTGCGCTACCGCCAGTGACGAGTGTTAATCTATTTTTTTTCTCAGCTTGACCTTCTCTTGCTTCAAATAAAGGTGGTGTACCTAGGTCTATATTGGCTTTAGGCGTGAAAAGTATATCCTTAAAGCCTTGTAAGGTGTATTCACTGAAATTTTGCTTGGCAATAGGGCCGTGGAAAGTTACCAAGCCTGTACGTGCGTAAATGGCATTTAATAATGCGGTAATATCACTATAACCAATAAATGCTTTAGGGTTAGCTGCGATCGCATCATAGTTTAGATACGGTAGTATCCGAGGAGAACCATAACCACCACGTAAACAAAAAATACCGTCAACGTCTTTATCTTGGAACATATCATTTATATCCCATGCGCGGTCTTTGTCATTCCCTGCAAGATAGCCTCTACGTTGGAAAATATATTTGCCTTTTTTCACCTTGAAGCCAAAAGATTTCAATACGTCTATAGCGAAATGTATTTCTTCGTCTTCCCACGTATTGCTACTAGGAGCGATTAAGCCGATAGTGTCACCTGCTTTCAATCGTTTTGGTTTAATTGGCAAATGAGATCTTTGCGTATTTGTGTCGTCGGCATTTGCTATATTGGGTAAAATGCTTGTCGCAATAGCGGTACTCACTAATGCTTTGAAAAACGTGCGTCTGTCACTCATAATTATTCCTATTTTTGTTTTAACATAACAAAATAAGGTGCTTGGTTAAACAGTAATTATTACTAAAATTTATTTTATTTAGAATTTAATAGTATTTTTTGTGTGGTTGGTGAACAATATTCTTGTATGTAAACATATACTTTCAACATTAAGGTTAAACATAAATGTCAAATTTAAATGCTATTCCTCGGGTGGTTATCTCCCATGCCCCCACTGCATTGGAGCTAATGCCACAATTATCTAAAGTGCTGAAAAGAAGTGTATATGTAAAACGGGACGATTGCACTGGTTTAGCGGGAGGCGGTAATAAAACAAGAAAGCTAGAATACCTCGTTGCCGCAGCACTTGCGGCTAACGCTGATACTTTAATTACTGTTGGTGGCTTACAATCAAACCATGCGCGCCAAACCGCAGCCGCAGCCGCTAAATTTGGTTTACATTGTGAGCTGGTGTTGGAAGATGTACAAGGCACGCCTAAAGCAGATTATTATCAAAATGGTAATATTTTGCTCGATAAGCTGTTAGGAGCGAATATTCATCGAATTCCTGACGGCATTACTTGTGAGAAATATACTGACAATCTCGTGGATCAGCTGACTAAAGAAGGAAGAACGCCTTATTTTATTCCGGTAGGAGGATCAAATGAAATTGGCAGTTTAGGTTATGTACAATGTGCACAAGAAATTATCAGTCAAATCAAACAACAAGCCGTCGAGCTTGATCATATTGTACTGGCAACGGGAAGTGCGGGAACCCAAGCAGGTTTGCTAGCAGGGTTAATTATAGCGGGCATTGATATTCCAGTGATGGGGATCTGTGTCAGTAGGCCAGCTACAGAACAAGTGGCATTAGTGACAGCATTACTAGAGCGCACGCTTGTGTTGCTAGGCCTTGATGAAAACTTAGCGAACGGGAAGGTTTTCGCAAATGGTGATTATTACGGTGAAGGTTACGGCATAGCGACTAAGGAAATGATTGAGGCCGTTACACTTTGTGCTCAGTACGAGGGACTTATTTTGGATCCAGTATATACGGGTAAAGGCATGTCAGGAATGATTGATCTCTGCCGAAAAGATTTCTTTGCAGAAGACAGTAAATTACTTTTTATCCATACAGGGGGAAGCCAGGGATTATTTGCATACCAAGAAATATTCGGCTCTAGTTAAGTTATTTCGTATTATCTCTTTTAGGTTTTATAATAAAAAATTACATTTTATTATTATATCTTGAATATTATATTATTATTTGTAAGTATATTCATGCTTATATTATTTGTGTTGAGGGTTGTGTATGGAATGGTACTCATTGTTACCTCCAATTGTTGCTGTCGTTATTGTTTTATGGAAAAAGGAAGTTATCTTAGCGTTATTATTAGCTATTTTCACCTCTGAACTCTTGTTATCTCAAAATGGCTCAGGCGTAATTTTTCATGGTGCCATCGCAACAATAGAACGTATTGTTTCTATTTTTAGCTCGCCAGGTAATACACGTATTTTAATGTTTAGTTTAATTATTGGTGCTGTATTAGCGTTTATGCGCCATTCAGGTGGTGTAACTGCCATGGTTGAATATGTCATCTCGAAAGGGTTAGGGAAAAATAAACGCCAAGTCGCCTTTATGGCCAATTTTACCGGCATGGCAATTTTTATCGAAAGTAACTTATCAGTGTTAACAGCGGGTATCGTATCAAGAGGCCTATTTGATCGCTATAAAATGAGCCGAGCTAAGTTAGCGTATATTATCGATAGTAGTGCTGCACCGATATGTATTTTAGTGTTATTGAATGGCTGGGGTGCTTTTGTACTAGGGTTACTCAGTAATTACGAATTTGAACAAAGCGCCGCTGAAATAATGTGGGGTACGATCTTGTTAAATTTCTACCCTATTATCGCATTAATGATGGTTTGGTATACCGCGTTTACTGGCAACTTACATGGGCCTTTAGCGCGCGCTGAGTCAAAAGTAGAACAAGAGTTAGAGCATAAACATGAATTTGCACCAACAAAAGCGAGATTTATGTTTGTTCCATTGTTGACGATGGTACTGGGAATGATTGGATTTATGTTCTGGACAGGAAACGGTACATTGGCCGACGGCAGCGGCTCCAAGTCGGTATTATATGCCACTATTTGTGCATGTTTAGTCGCCTATACAATGATGCTGTCGACAAAAAAATTCACTCATGGCCAGTTAGTTAAAATTGGCTTTAATGGCATGGGAGAGTTATTGCCTTTAGTCACTATTGTTCTGTTGTCGTTAACCTTAGGTGCCAGCTTAAAAATTCTTGGTACGGGTGTTTATGTGGCTCAAATTGTAGGTGATTCATTGCCTGTCTTTATGATCGCACCAATGTTATTTCTAGCAGGCGCTTTTATTGCCTTTTCAACGGGAACCTCTTGGGGGACTTTCGCGATTTTGATCCCTATCGGTGTTCCATTAATTCAAGCGCTCGATTTACCACCTTCTTTTATTATCGCAGCGATACTAGGTGGTGGAGTCTTTGGTGATCACTGCTCTCCGATTTCAGACACTACAGCGGTTTCAGCAATCGCTTCAGGTTGTGAATTATTAGAGCATGTTAAAACACAATTGCCTTATGCGTTATTTGGCGGAACGTTAACACTAATTCTTTATACGTTATACGGTATCGCTTTTTTATAAACGCAATTTTCGACCAGGTTAATATTCAACGTTACTTAGGGCTATTTTATATGAACATTCTATCACTCAGTTTTGCCATTGCTTATTTGACGGCATCACAAATTGCCTATGCGAAAACAACTCATTTCAATGAAAACAAGATAGATAGGTTAGTAGAAGAAACATTATCAACATTTAAAGTACCAGGTGCTGCAGTAGGCGTTATTAAAAACGGAAAAATCCTGTTGAATAAAGGCTATGGTGTTCAAGATATAAATCAGCCTGACTTGGTTGATCAACATACGCTATTTAAAATTGCATCTACAACAAAAGCATTTAATAGTGCGGCGTTAGCAATGCTGATTGATCAAAATAAACTCAGTTGGGATAGCAAGGTTGTTGATATTTTGCCTAACTTTGCCCTGTATGATGAATGGGTAACAAAGGAGTTCACCATCGCGGATTTGCTAACACATCGTAGTGGTTTAGCACGCTTTGCTGGCGATTTAATGTTATGGCCTGAACCAGCAGGGTTTAGCCGTGAAGAGATCATCAATAACTTGAAGTTTTTGAAGCCTGCCTCTGGGTTTAGAAGCGAATACGCCTACGATAATTTGCTTTATATTGTTGCTGGTGAAGTTGTAGCAAAAATTACTGGTATGTCTTGGGAACGATTCGTTGAACAAAACATTATGGCTCCTTTAGGTATGGAGCGTTGTTTTGCTGGAGCGGTTCCCCAAAAACAGATGAAAAATATTGCCCAACCTCATGGTTTAATAAACGGTAACGTTGAAATTATTAAACGTAATCAAACTTACCATAAACAGAGTGTTATGGCTGCAGCTGGCGGAATTAAATGTAGTGTTAATGACTTGCTTACTTGGGTTGAAACACAATTAAATAGAGGTGTTTCTGCCGAGGGAGTCAGGCTCTTTAGTGAAAGACAAAGTAAAGCAATGTGGGCGCCTCATACCATTTTGTCTGTCTCTACAAATGACAAGAAATATCACAATACAAATTTCAAATCTTACGGCTTAGGCTGGGGCTTAGCAGATACGCATGGTTATAAACGTGTATCTCATACGGGTACATTATCTGGGAATTTAGCCTACATCACATTAATTCCTGAGCTAGACCTTGGTGTTATCGTACTGATAAATCAAAGCTCCTATTATGCTCGCAGTACACTCATGAATAGTATTGTACAAATGTTTATGGATATAGAACAACAAGACTGGCTAGCGATACAGGTGGCTAAACAACAAAAAAGACACGCAAGACGGGCTGCTGATAATACTGCTAAAGCTTTATCTAACACTAAACCTGAAAGAAAAGGTGTGCTTTTACCTTTAGCATCTTACGCAGGTATTTATCAAGATCCATGGTTTGGACAAGTTAAAATCTCACTTGTTAATGAACAACTCTCTTTTCAGTCGCTTAAATCAAAAAAACTCGTTGGTGAAATGCTTGAGTACAAAGAGCACCAGTTTATTGTTTGGTATAACGATAGAAGTTTAGAAGGTGATGCGATAGCACGCTTTGTGATCGATAAAAATGGCAAAGTTACTGGCTTAATGATGGAACGTTTGAATGATGATATCGACGCAAGTTTTGACTACGACGATTTGAATTTCAGTCGCATTACCGAGTAATTAGTATCATCTCAATGTGAAATAGAACAAGTGCGAATATCGCGCTTACTATCTCGATAGAATTCGTGAGGAAATATGTTAAATCGAATGAAAAGTAAAATATTTTTAGGTCTTATTTTGAGTGTTATCGTGGCATTCAGTGTCTGGTTCTTAGGGCAATTAGAACGAGAGGCTATTGCACAAAAAGTTGCGCAAAAAATAATGCTAGATATTCGCTATTATTGCGCTGACTATACGGAACATGTCGATTTGACTAGCGACAATAAGTGTACAACTCCCGTCACCGAATTACCCGATGATTTAAAAAATCTCATTAAAGATACCTCGCTAGGTTCAATCATTTTATTTGCTGAAAACTTTACAGGTATTAAGCAGACTATTCAATTAACTGAAGATTTACAGCAAGCCGCTGTATCATCAAAAAGTGCTAAACCTTTATTGATTTCGATTGATCAAGAAGGTGGCAGAGTGGTGCGTCTACCGCGAGAAATCGCAACTTCTTTTACTGGTAATATGGCAATTGGAGCCACCTTTGAAAACCATGGAAGTAAATATGCAACCATTGTAGGCGAGGTGATTGGGTCTGAATTATCTGCGCTAGGTGTTAACGTAAACCACTCTCCTAACGTTGATGTAAATATTAACCCAAATAACCCAGTAATTAATGTGCGTTCATTTGGCGAAAACCCAGAGGTGGTGGCAAAATTAGGCGCTGCAATGCTTGAAGGATTGCAGGCAAAAGGAGTGATCGGCACTTTAAAACATTTTCCCGGACACGGTGATACCGATACTGATAGCCATACAGGGCTGCCTAAAGTTAACCATTCTTTCGAAACGGTAGAGTCAGTAGACTTATTACCCTTTCAGTATGCCATTGATAATAGTGACGTCAAAATGATCATGACAGCACATATTCAGTATCCTGCTTTAGATAATAGTGAGTTAATCAACCGTCATGGGGAAAGTATGTTAAAACCCGCGACTTTGTCTAAAAAAATATTAACGGATTTATTAAGAGAACGCATGGGCTTTGAGGGTGTTATTATCACTGATGCTTTAGATATGGCAGGTATTGCTAATTTTTTTACTGAAGAAGAAGCGGTTGTCCAAACCTTTAATGCTGGGGCTGATATTGCGATGATGCCTATGAAGATCAGACAACCATCAGATGTTCCAAGATTTAAAGCATTGATTGAGCATCTAGTTGACAAAGTGTTGGCCGGTGAAATATCGCTAGTGGAACTAGAGAGATCAGCAACAAGAATTGACCAATTAAAACAAGAAATAAGGCTTTCTAACAAAACGGTTGAAGCCAAGCTTCAACACGCAAATGTTTTATTGTCATCTAAAGAACATCGAGCAAAAGAAAAAGCGTTAGCACAACAGTCTATTGTAGAGATCAAAGCAAACCAATCGATACCGCAACAAATTAAGTTAGCTAAAAAGTTACATTTAGTCTTCCCTAAACACACGCAAGCTAACGCGATGATGTTTGCGTTAAATAATATTTCGCAACAGCTGGGTCGACAACCTTGGGAAATCACAACGTCAAGTTTAGAAGATATAGATTTACCCATTACATTCGAACAAATTAACGAAAGTGACTTATTGATTGTTGCAAGTGATAGCCAGGAAACGGCAGTGGAGCTTGGTCAAGCAATTGATGTTATTGCCAGCAGTGATAACAGCAAGAACAGCAACGCTGATTTCTCGCTTAATATTTTAAAGTATGCGGAAGAAAAACACGTAGACAGTATTTTTATTTCACTTAAAGCGCCGTACCAATTAGCAAAGTTTAATCAAATTTCTGACTGGGTATTAGCAAGTTTTGATGGCAAGGTGTTTCAAGTAGCTGATTCACCTGAGTACACAGGCCCAGCGTTTAATAGTTTAGCTGAAATTATTACTGGTCAAATCAAAGCGACAGGAAAGTTGCCAATCTCTATTTAAGTATATTCACAGCTTGTAATTAGGAAAAATGATGAAACTGAACTTCTCTGCATTAGTTTTTGCTGCCTTTGCGTTAATGACTATAACAGCATGTAGTAGTGTCAAGGATGTCAATAGTGTCAATAATACTCACAAGACACTAGTGTCTGATGTTATTGGTGTTACTCAAGGACATTTGCTTGCGACTTTTTGGCAAAAGCCGCAAGTTCACCAAACTGTTTTGATGGAACAACAAGCGATTAGTCAATTTAATCAGCAATTGTTCGACAGCAACCCTTATGTCATAGATCCGTTATCGATGGATGAGTTACTGACGAAACAACAAGTTGTCAGTTTAATTAATAAAATCAGCACTATTCCAACCAGTAAACGCTATTATGCTGATGGTACGTTATTAGAAAAGTCTCACTTTGATGACTATCTAGCAAACGTAAATTTGCAAAACGTGCAAGAAAACTACGCTACGAAATGGGGACTTGCAGTAGAACGCAGTGCTTTGAGAACGTTTCCTACCTACGATCGTGTATTTAACAGTGCCATGGACACAGATCTTGATCGCTTTCAAGAAACAGGTATTTTTCCAGGTGAGGCGGTCGCAATAATTCATGAAAGTGCCGACAAACAATGGTTGTTAGTAAGAAGCTATAATTATCTTGCTTGGGTGCCTAAACAGGCGATTGCCATTGGTTCAAAAGAAGAAATTGCGAGCTTTACACAAGTTGAAGATTTTATTGTTGTGACGGGCGATAAAGTGTTTACGAATTTTGTGCCGAATAATAATAGAATCTCCCAAGTGCAATTAGATATGGGGGTTAAACTCCCCTTAATAAACGCTGATGACTTAGGCGGAGAATTGCATGGTCAAAATCCTTTTGCTTCTCATGTCGTAAAAATGCCCACACGAAATGAAAACGGAAAATTAGTGTTTTCATTAGCACTTATCGCTAAAAATCAGGATATTAATATCGGGTATTTGGCTTTTAATAAAGAAAACATCATTAACCAAGCATTTAAGTTTTTAGGTGAGCGATATGGTTGGGGCCATGATTACAACGCTAGAGATTGTACCGGTTTTATTGGCGAAATTTATAAAACCTTTGGTATTTTAATGCCGCGTAATTCAACCTGGCAGGGTAAGGGACAATATGGCGTTAATATCAATTTCAACCATGACTCAACCCTTGATGACAAGTTAACTGCGCTCAGTAACTTAGAAGTCGGAGATTTAATCTATATTCCTGGACATGTTGTAATGTTTTTAGGCTATGACCAAGGTAAACCTTACGTTATTCATGATGTAAAAGGCATGGCGTATTTTGATCGTAATAATAAATATTATCGAGGTACATTAAACGGGGTGTCTGTAACGCCTTTATTACCATTACAGCTTTCACAAGACACAAGTTACATCGATAAAATTTATAATATTAAGCGTATTAGAAGTCATTAAATATCGTTAATGTAACGCTATTGCAACCCAAGGAAATCTAATGAAAATTACTAATATTCGTTTTGCAAAGTTAGTTGTTCCTTTGATTACGCCATTTAAAACATCGATGAGAACAGTTGAAAATATTGAAGATTTAGTTGTCATCATTGAAACGGATGCAGGAGAAGTAGGGTATGGTTCGGCCCCTTCAACACCTGTGATTACGGGTGATACACATGGCTCAATTATAGCGGCTGTTGAATTAGTTTATTTGCCCAAGCTACGTGGAATGGAAATTGAGAACCTCAACGGAATTATTACAATTATTCAGACGAGTATGGTGAATAATACCAGCGCTAAAGCAGCATTAGAAATTGCTATTTATGATCTTTGGGGAAAAAAGTACAAAGCCCCGTTGAGTAAGTTATTAGGTGGAGGTGCTAATAACTTACGTACTGATATTACTATTAGTGTTGATCAGATCGATAAAATGGTTAAAGACGCAATGGAAGCGCTAGAAAATGGCTTTGATATTTTAAAAATAAAAATAGGTCACAATATTTTAGAGGATGTTGAACGTGTTAAAGCAATACATCAAGCGGTAGGTGAAAAAGCTTTATTGCGTTTAGATGTTAATCAGGGATGGAGCGCTAAACAAACCGTTTATGCCGCTAACCTCTTTGAAAATGCAGGCATACAACTTGAACTAATTGAGCAACCGGTTAAAGCAGACGATTTTGCTGGTTTGAAATATATTAGTGATCGCATTAATACACCGATAATGGCCGATGAAAGTGCATTTTCACCCACTCAAGTTATTGAACTTATCACGAACCAATGTGTTGATATTATCAATATAAAATTGATGAAAACCGGTGGTATATCTAAAGCCATTACCATTGCGGATATCGCTAAGGCTTATCAGGTAGATTGCATGATAGGCTGTATGCTCGAAGGAAGTATTGCTGTAGCTGCGGCAGCGCATTTAGCAGTCGCAAAATCAACGGTTATTACCAAAATCGACTTAGATGGGCCTGCGTTAGGACGATTTGATCCTGTTAAAGGCGGAGTACTTTTTGATAACTCTCTTATTAAATTGAATAACCTTCCTGGATTAGGTATCGAATCAATCGATGGATTAATTAAATTTCAGTAATTAAATAGTTATATTTAATTACATCATTGTGCTAGTATAAGAATAAATTATTCTTAGATTGTTTCTATATTTGAATAGAGGGATTATGACTTCAGTATATTCTGAATTGGATTGGATTGTATTCGGTCTTTACGGCGTATTATTAATCGGCTCAGGTCTTTATTTTAATCGTAAGAAATCTACCAATACACAAGATTACTTTCTTGGCGGTAACACGATACCAACGTGGATGGTTGCTATCTCGGTATTAGCAACATCACAATCTGCAGCGACTTTCTTAGGTGGACCAGATCAAGGTTATCAAGGCGATCTCACCTATTTAGCAACTAATATAGGTGCGGTAGTTGCCGCTATATTGGTCAGTATTATTTTGATCCCTAAATTTTATAAAAACAAAGTATTTACTGTCTATGAACTCTTGGAAAAACGCATGGGCAGTGCGGCTAAAAAACAAGCTGGTATGATGTATTTATTTGGTCGTATTTTTGCCAGTGGCGCGCGTTTATATATGGCAGCCCTCGCGGTATCAATGATCTTATTTGGTAATATTGATGCCAATAGCGTCATTATTTCAACAATGGTATTAACAGCGGCAGGCTTGTTATATACCGTATTTGGCGGTATTCGATCGGTGATATACGGTGATGTGATTCAATGCGCTGTTTATGTTAGCGCAGCTTTTTTTGTACTGTATTTTTTATATCAAGCCATACCAGCGAACTTTACGCAAATCATTGATGCCTTACAACATCCCGCACCGGGCGCTGACTCAAAATTAACCTTATTCAAATTTGATTGGGATTTTTCATCCTCAGGTGTATTTAACTTTTGGTCAGCAATTACCGGGTTTGTTTTACTTAATTTTGCTGCATTTGGTTTAGATCAAGACATGACACAGCGAATTTTAACCTGTAAAAATGTTAAAGAAGCAAACAAAGCGATGTTGTTATCTGTTGTTTTAGTTATACCCGTTATGCTGTTATTTATCATTATTGGGTTGTTGCTTTTTATTTTGTATCAACGCCCCGACATTATGCAAATTTCTGCAGGTAGTGATCTCGTTCAAAGCTTTCAGGGGGAAAAAATCACTATCTTTATGTATTACGTCCTTAATGAAATTCCTGCGGGTGTTCGCGGTTTAGTGACAATCGGCATAATAGCGGCCGCTTTATCAACGTTGAATTCTGGTTTGAACTCGATGTCATCTGTCTTGGTAAATGACATTTATCGACCTTACAAAGAAAAGAACAAAGCTAGCCTGCCTGAATCACATTATGTTAAAACAGGGCAAATGGGAATGTCGTTGGTTGCAATTACGCTATTCTTAATGGCTGTTCTTTGTTTTTATTGGCAACGCTATACAGATATGCCGTTATTAAAGTTTGCCCTGAGTGTCATGGTCTTTTCCTATAGTGGGCTAATTGGTGTCTTTTTAACGGCACTGTTTACAAAACGTGGTAATTCAACATCGGTGCTTGCTGCTTTAGTGATGGGTTTTCTAATCACATTGTGTTTTCAGCCTTATGTAATGTCGATACTCTTACCTGCAGAATTACTCTTTGATTTAGGCTTTACATGGCAATTATGCATAGGCGCTTTTGTTTCCTTTTTAGTCTGTTGTTTTGGGACTAACAAAGAGACACATATTCCGGTTGATGCTTGTATGGAGCGATAAGCATGAATTTTAAAAATAATAATCCAAGCTATATTTTAGGCGTCGATGGTGGCGGTACTAAAACCATTGCTAGATTACAACATATAGAGACCCGTCAAAAATGGGAAGTGAGAGGAGGGGCAGCATCGTTAACCAATGACTATGAACTAGCGCTCAAAACCTGTGAAAGCTTAATTGAACAATTATTAACGCTCTCTGGTGCTCGTAAAGAACAAATTGCTATTGTTGTAGGGCTTGCTGGAGCTGGTAACAAAGAGAAGTCAGCTAAACTAGCTGATAGGTTGTCTAAAAACTTTCGTTGTTTTGAACTTTGTACCGATGCTAAAACATCTCTGTATGGTGCGAATGCTGGGCAACCAGTAGCAATGATTTCATTAGGAACAGGATCGGTTGGAGCTACGTTGACTGGTAACGGTCATAGCGCTTTAAAAGGAGGCTGGGGCTTTACGGTAGGGGATGAAGGAAGCGGCGCCAAATTAGGCGTTTTAATTATTCAGTCCATACTATCAGAGCTAGAAGCAAATGATGAAATAGTCAGTCTTTTAGGTAAGGCGCTCTGCGATAAAATTTCTGGCGGTAGAGATAAGCTCATCCAATGGTCGACAATGGCTCGGCCTGTAGATTTTGCGAGTATAGCGCCATTAGCTTTTGAGCTATATGATGAATGTTTCACGGCTAAAACTGTCTTATCTCAACATATAAAGAATGTTGAAACTTTGATTGATATAACGAGAGGTGACCATCATTTACCTGTCGTTTTATTGGGTGGCCTTGCAGAACCAACTAAACCCTATTTAAACCCATTAGTTTTAAAACTTTTAATTTCCCCCAAGGGTAATGCTTTGGACGGAGCCTGCTTTTTAGCAGAACAACTGTTATATAAAGAAAACAAGGAGAATACGTAGTTATGAATGGCGACGTAAATAATGACCAGTCAAAATTGATTGAAGAACTACAATTCATGGCTTCGGAAGGCCGTAACCCTGACACCATGGATTTGGATTTATTAGATACAACAAGTTTGTTGGTCTCTTTGAATAAAGAAGATCATAAGGTAGCTGCGATTGTACAGCAGGCAATACCGGAAGTAGCATTAGCTGTCGAAGAAATTGTTAAGGCCTTTGGTGAAGGCGGTCGATTAATTTATATTGGAGCTGGTACAAGTGGTCGTTTAGGAGTACTTGATGCAGTTGAATGCCCTCCTACGTTTAGCGTTACTGATCAGCAAATAACTGCGTTAATTGCTGGTGGTGAAAGTGCGATGTATAAAGCGGTTGAAGGAGCTGAGGATGATCCTGAACTTGCAATCGCTGAGCTCAAGCAAAAGCAATTGTCGAAAAATGATATTGTGGTAGGTATAGCAGCAAGCGGTAGAACACCTTATACCATATCAGCGTTAAAGTATGCGAAAGAGGTTGGCGCTAAAGCGATAGGTGTTGCTTGTAATGCTGCTTCTGAACTACTCAAGGAAGCTGATATTGCTATTTGTGCTGAAGTAGGTCCTGAAGCGTTAACAGGCTCCACTCGACTTAAATCAGGCACCGCGCAAAAGTTAATACTAAACATGCTGACTACTGCAAGTATGATTAAAACCGGCAAGATTTATGAAAATTTAATGGTTGATGTATTTGCGAGTAATGAAAAATTAAAAGCAAGAGCTATACGTATTGTGATGCAAGCAAGTGGGTGTGATATACAAACAGCAACTCGTGCCCTCGCGAATGCAGGCAATAATGCGAAGCTTGCCATTTTACTCGTGTTAACGGGTTTGTCTGTCGATGAAGCCAAGCTTTTATTGAACAATAACAATGGCTTTTTAAGACAAGCGGTTGATCAATCAATTAACGAGTTAACTTAAAATGAAATTGATAAAATACGCACTACATTATTTGTTTTGCATTACTTTATTGTTAAGTGTTAATAGCCATGCGCAGTCAATTGTTGTTGGTGCTGAACAGTGGGATGTGTATAAACCATTATTAAAAAATAAAAAAGTGGGGTTAGTCGTCAACCAAACTTCATTGGTTAACGGACAACATTTGGTCGACTTTTTACTAAGTAAAAACGTAAAAGTAAAGGCCATTTTTGCGCCAGAACATGGCTTTAGAGGGAATCATGATGCAGGTGCAGTTGTCGATAACAACATTGATACAAAAACGAATCTACCTATTATTTCTATATACGGAAAAAATAAAAAACCTTCACAAGATGTGTTAACGGATTTAGATGTCATTCTTTTTGATATTCAGGATGTTGGGTTACGTTTTTATACGTATTTAAGTTCAATGCATTATATGATGGAAGCGTCAGCAGATGCTGATATAAAGTTTATTGTACTCGACCGACCTAACCCAAATATTGCGTTTGTTGACGGGCCCATTTTAGAAGAAGAGTTTCGTTCTTTTGTTGGAATGCACCCTATCCCTATCTTACACGGGATGACTTTAGCTGAATTGGCGTTGATGATACAGGGTGAAGGTTGGTTGAACACGGAAAACACTCTGAATTTAAATGTAATAACCGTTAAGAACTATACGCGAGATAAACGTTACTCTTTGCCGATAAAGCCAAGTCCCAATTTACCTAATGACCAGGCGATAAGGCTCTATCCTTCATTGACGTTTTTTGAATCAACATATGTTAGCTTAGGTCGAGGAACAGTGTACCCTTTTCAAGTGTTAGGACATGATAAATACTTTATTGGTAATTTTAACTTTACGCCTGTTTCGATGCCTGGAAGCGCACTTAACCCTAAATTAATGGATAAAGAATTAACAGGTCAAGACTTGCGAAATGTCGATATAAAAGGACTCGATTTAAGTTTACTTATCCAGTGGTACCAACAGTTTAAGCAACATGATGCTGAATTTTTCAAATCTCCGAGCTTTATGGATAAACTCTCTGGAACAGATAAAATTAGAAAGATGATACTTGCTGGCAACAGTGAGGAACAAATTGTTGAGACATGGAAAGAAGACTTAATTGAATTTAAACGTCAAAGAAAACAATATCTGTTGTATAAGTAACAAAAGACTGTTTAAAGTGTATTGCACTTTACGTATACGTTGTGTTCAAGGCAAATGAATTTGGTTTTTAGTCAGTGCTAGCTAACAGATCACACAATATCATACTAGCACTGACTAGCACTGACTAGCATTGACTAGCATTGACTAGCATTGACTAGCACTGACTAGTACGCTTTAGCTTTCTCTAAAACTTTTTACGGCGATATTACTTTTTTCTAGGAGTTTACGCCCTTGACTTGATGCTTGTGTAATAGCAATAAATAAAATATCGATGACAAATTCTTGTGATGTTCTTGCAAGAATAGATGAAAGTCGCAATGACTCTTGTTCTGCTATTGAGTAAAGTTTGACATCAGCATTCTCAGAAACTGGAGTTGAGCCGTATTTTGTTAAAGAAATAACCGAACTGTTATTTGCTTTTGCCTGCTCAGTGACGGATCTAATTTCTCTTGTTTGTCCTGATTCACTTATAGCAAAAACAAGATCGCCTTTTTTGAACGTGGAAACAAAAGCTAATTGAGCATGACCATCAGGCTCCGCATATGCAGAATAGCCTAGTTTTTGTAACTTATATGAAAAGTCTTTACCTACTAATGCAGAGCCACCTAATCCGCAGATGAGAATACGATTCGCGGAAGTAATTAATTTAACAGCTTGCTCTAAAGATTCTTGCTCTATCAGTATTTTAGTTTCGGTTAGCACTGAAACTTTACTATTAAGTAGTACGTCAGATATTTGCGGTAGGCTAGATTTAAGCGTAATTTCTCCGTGTAGTTTTGGATCATTAGTTTCGCTATTCAGGGCATCTATTATCGCTAACTTAAATGCAGGGTACCCCTTATAGCCTAATTTCTGTGTAAACTTAATAACACTTGATTGACTGATACCAATAACACTTGATAACTCTTGAGAAGATAAATCTCTTATTGCATTAGAGGACTTTAATACGAACGACGCTATTTTAGCCTCACTTGCCGATAACGAATTTTGTATTGCTTTAATTTTGATAAGAGCTGACATCGATTAAAAGTTCACAAGTAATAAATTATTTTTGGATTTATATCATGACTGCTAATAAAGTTTCCAGAAAAAATATTGCGACATCGCATTTTAATAAGCGAGTAATAAATAAATAAGCATATTTTTATAAAAAATATTTGGAATAAAATATTCATATTTTATTTAAAAATATTAATAATAACGTTAGTCTATAGCAGTGTACTATTCCAGTTTTCATAATTGATGGAATAAGAACTTAACTTTGTAATTGTGGAATAGAAAACGAGCGTGCAATAATGTTAGAAAAATCATTCCCAGCTTTTCAACAAGCAATAAAAGGGATTCTCGACGAAAGCCAAATTATTACTGATAAACTTCAACGTTATGCCTTTGGTACAGACGCAAGCTTTTATCGTTTAGTGCCAAAGCTTGTCATTAACATCGATAACGAACAGCAACTTATTGATGTGATGAAAGCGTCATATCAATATTGTGTTCCCGTTACCTTTAGAGCCGCAGGCACAAGCTTGTCTGGTCAAGCGATCACGGATTCAGTTTTGATAATTTTGTCTCATGAATGGAGCAAAATTGATATTTTGGAGAAAGGAAAAAAAATACGATTGCAACCTGGCGTGATTGGCGCACATGCAAACCGTACGTTGGCAAGCTATGATCGTAAAATTGGCCCTGATCCCGCATCGATAAATAGTTGTAAAATTGGTGGAATTGCAGCAAATAACTCATCTGGTATGTGTTGTGGAGTAAAGAATAACAGTTACCATACTATGGCTGATATGCGTATCGTGATGGCGAATGGAAGTGTGCTAGATACAGCGAACTTATTGTCGCGAGAACAATTTCTTCGAGAGAATCCTAAATTAATTGCGGAAATATCGGCGTTAGCCGAAAACGTTAAGAAAACCCCTGAGCTTGCTGTTAAAATTGCTCATAAATATCGATTGAAAAATACAATGGGTTATGGCGTTAATGCCCTATTAGAATACACAGATCCTATTGATATCATTAGCCATTTGATGATTGGATCAGAGGGAACTTTAGGTTTTATTTCTGATATCACCTACCACACGATTGAAATTGAACCATTCTCAGCGGTTGGTTTATTTGTTTTTGACGATATTCAGATAGTCTGCGAACTTGTGCACAAATTGGCGACAGAGTCGGTATCTGCCATTGAGTTAATGGATGGCACGGCACTAAATTCAGTAACAGATAAATTAAAAGCGTTTATTTCAGTAGAGCAGCTATCGCATCGTCATGCAGGACTACTTATTGAAGTATCCTCTGATACTTCGGATGAGCTAGTAAATAAGCTAGCCTTAATTGAACAACACATTACTGATTGTGGTTCTCACTTGATCGCTGCTCAAAAATTTACGCAAAGCAAAGAAAATATCGAAAAACTGTGGGCAATACGCAAAGGTATGTTTCCAGCCGTAGGCGCAGCTAGAACAACAGGTACGACGATAATTATAGAGGATGTTGCTTTACCATTAGAGCATTTAGCAAATGGCGTCGATAAGTTGCATCAACTTTTTCAGCAATACAACTATCACGATGCAATAATTTTTGGTCATGCATTAGACGGAAACTTACATTTCGTTTTCAGTCAGTCATTTGAAGAACAAAAAGAAATAGAGCGCTACAGTCAATTTATGCGTTCGGTTTCTAATCTTATCGCGATTGATTTTCAAGGGTCGTTGAAAGCTGAACACGGCACAGGTAGAAACATGGCCCCATTTGTAGAAATGGAATGGGGAGAACATATTTACAAAGTCATGCAGTCAATCAAAAGTGCTTTTGATCCGTTAAATATATTGAATCCTGGAGTCATTATTAATGACAATGCGAATGCACATTTATTAGATCTAAAGTCTTTACCGCAATCCGATAACATTATTGATAAATGTATTGAATGTGGGTTTTGTGAATCGGTATGTCCGTCAAAAAATTATACCTTAACGCCACGACAGCGCATTGCTGTTTGGCGACATATTAGCGATTTAAAAGCGCGAGATAAGCGTGGGAAACTGTCTGAAAAGCAACAGCTAGAATACAAAGAATTAGCACAAAGTTATCAGTTTTTCGGTATTGATAGTTGTGCAGCTACAGGGTTGTGTGCTCACCAATGCCCAGTAGGTATTGATACAGGAAAGTTTATTCATACCTTAAGAGAGAGAAATAACCAGTCTCAATGGGCGCAGCAATTAAGTGCTAAGTATTTTGATAAGGTATTATGGGGTGCGAACAAAGCGGTAACATTAATCGCCAAAACTTCACGGGTGTTGGGGCCAGAGCGTACAAAGATGATGTTTAAATGGCTAAATAAACTTAGCTATAACAAAATTCCGCTCTGGCAAAATAGTTGGCCGAATGGTGCTAGTCGTAGCGACCTTAAACAAGCACACTCATCATCTTCTGGTGAAAAAAACAATCAGCAAGCAAGCAAAGTTGTTTTTATTTCTTCGTGCACAAACCGAGTTTTTGCAACAGACGAAAATGCGCAAGATCAGCGCTCATTAATCACAGTTTTATCTTCAGTGTTAGCGAAGGCAAATATAGAATTAATTATTCCTAACTCAATTGATGCATTATGTTGTGGCAAGCCTTGGTTGTCTAAAGGGAATGAAGCGGTGGCCGACCAAAAAGCCCAGCAATTGATTGATGCAGTAAATGTTGCCTCTGAGAATGGACGTTGGCCTGTTGTTATTGATGCAAGCCCTTGTGCTTTAACGTTAAGCCAATTAAAGCAATCCAGAATTTTTGAGCTTTCTGACTACTTACTTACCTCTGTGGTGCCCTCTCTTTCGATTACAAAAACTGCTGAACCAATTATGCTGCATAAAACCTGCAGTAGTATTCAACAAGATGGTGCTAAAGCGTTAACGATGCTAACTGAATTGTGTTGCGATAATGTTATTATTCCTAATGACATTAATTGCTGTGGCTTTGCTGGAGATAAAGGTTTTTTCTTACCAGAATTAAATAAAGCTGCATTAGGTCCTTTGTCTGATCAAGTTCCAAAAAATTGCCAACGTGGGGTTAGTAATAGTAGAACCTGCGAGATAGGTCTAAGTCAACATAGTGGAATTCCATATCAGTCTATTATTTATTTATTGGACGAAGTAAGTGAGTCTGCATAAAGCAATGTATTTTAGATCATGCACAAGTAATTATGATAAGTATACATATTGTTTATTTTGTGTTAACAAATTAGCAACATTTTCGTACTAAAATATTTTAAAATAGCAAAATTATAATAATAAATTATTTACATTGTCGTGTTGTGTGGTAAGTTAATTATGTTGGATAATTAATGATCACTCATGGATAACGTAACTAATAGTACTTTACTTTTAGAATGAGGCGTTCGCTAACCAAGTGATTTATTAAATAATAATAAATTAGGAGAAGCCAAACATGAAACTTAAAAAAATAGCCTTATGTATAGGGTTAGGGCTAGGCGCCATTGCCAGCGCCAACGCAGCCACAGACATTCGAGGTAAAGTATTGAGCGAAGGAACAGGATCTTCAGTAGAAGGTGTTGTTGTAACCGCTAAAAGTAACGTAATGCCAAAAGCTCGAACGGCAGTTACTCGCGCCGATGGTAGTTATAGTTTACCAGCTTTATTACCGGGTAACTATGAACTCTCATTTAAAGCCAAAGATGGAACCGTGCAAACTGCGCAAGTTCAAGTATTCTTAGATCAAACATCGAAACTGAATATGGTTCTAATCGATCCTTCACAAACAACCGAAGTGATTACAGTTTCAGGATCTTATATTGTGCGTGAAGGTGACTCGTCACTAACAAACTCCATCGGTTCAAAAGCGATTGAGTCACTACCCGTTGGCCAAGATTTTCGTGACATGATGAAGCTTATTCCTGGAGTGCAATACAGCGAAAATGCCACGTTAGGGGTAAACGCAGGTGGTTCTGGCCGTGATAATAAATATGGCTTTGATGGTGTAGATGTATCATTACCTATGTTCGGTAACTTATCTGCAGAACCATCTACACATGATATTGCCCATGTATCTATGGACCGTGGTGGTGCTAAAGCAGTAGGCTTTAACCGTTCTGGCGGCGTAGCGGTGAACTCTAAATCTAAATCGGGTACCAATGAATTTCATGCCAACCTAGAATACAAAATTCAAAATAAAAACTTTGTAGCCGACAGAGATATTGAAAATAAAGAACTAGCACAATTTACCACAGATAAGTCTTGGATTATCGGTAGCATTAGTGGCCCAATTATTGAAGACGAATTGTTTTTCTATGGTTCTTTTTATCGCCCAGATGTTACGCGAGTAAATAAAGAAACCGCGTATGGTCCTGCAAAAGATTATAAAAGTGTTCGCGACGAATACTTTGGTAAATTTACTTGGGCACCTACTGAAGATTTATTATTAGATTTAAGCTACCGGACCTCTGATAGAGATGGCCGCGGTCAATCGGTTGGTTCATTTGATCACGACAGTACCTCAAACGGTGATGATGCCACACAAGATATTTTGCTGATTGAAGGGTCATACCTAATTGATGATATGACAACCTTATCGTTTAAATACAGTGAATTTGATTATGAAACAGCGGGTGCGCCAGATACTACATTTGATGATGTAAACCCGCGTATCGGTGATTCATTACCATTGGGTCAGCTTGATCAAAGTGGCTTATTTAGAGTCCCTGAGCTTGATGAAGATTCTGATATCTATGACAACGTTGTTGCACAAATGCTGATTGACCAGTACGGTTATGTTGGTGATGACGGCACTAAACGTGGTGGTGGTTCAATTGGTGGTGACAATGAGTTTAATAATCAAAATTTCTATCGTGATAGTTTTGAAATTTCACTTGATCACGCATTAGAAGTTGGTGATGCGTTCCATAACCTACACATAGGCTTTCAATTTAAAGAAAGTACTGAAGTGTTAAGTCGTTTATCAAATGGCTGGGGCTCAATTTCATATGTTGGTGGTGAGCAATTTGATGACTACGAAGGCGATATACCTGTTTACTATGCGGCTAGTGTGCAACAAATGAGTTTGGAAAGTGAAACGGGTGATGTCGTTGCACCAATTACCTCTTCGAGTAAGTCATATAACATCGAAGTAAATGACACCATCGAACATGGTGATTTTGTTTATAACGTGGGTTTTGTCATTAGTAAAGATGTGCTATATGGACAAGATTTAAAAGCTAACTCTTCAAATGTATCAGGCTATGAAATTGCATTGGGTCATAAATACAAAATGCATACCATTGACTTTAAAGATACCTTCCAGCCGCGCTTAGGCGTTACCTGGAATTATGCCGAAGATGCAACCGTGTTTGCTAACTACGCAAGTTATAACCCTGAAGCATCGTCTTTGGCGCGTGCGGCATCTTGGGCACGTAATTCACAAAAATCTATCGATGTACTCTTTGATGAGAACGGTGATTATATTACTGACCAACCAGCGAGTGGCTCGTCGGGTAAGTTCTTCCAGGAAGGCATCAAGCCAAAACGTATCGATGAAATTACCATTGGTGCAACAAAGTCAGTCACAGACAAGTTATACGTAAAAGGTCATGTTCGTCACCGCGAATTATCACACCCTTGGGAAGATACTCCGAACAATGCAAGGCTTTATGGTGAATATGGCCCATTTGGTGGTGTGCCAGCGAATATTGCTGAAAAAGGTTTATATATCGAAAACTTAGCTGCAATGCGTGATGAAATCGGCGGTTCGTCTTACGTTATTGCAGAACTTGATGGCGCTAAAAACACCTACTATGAAGTGAGTTTAGAAGCTGAATATAGCGCAGACAGATACTTTGCTAGTGTTTCATATACGTGGAGCCATTACTACGGTAACTATGACCAAGATATTACCAGTGGTGCCAGTGATGGTAACTTATTTATCGGTTCATCTAACTTAGCGGATGGTATAGGTCGTCAACTATGGGATGGTAAATACGGTAAATTAAATGGTGATAAACCTCACGTATTTAAAGCGTATGGCTATTACACCACCGACTGGGAAGCCAATATTGGTGCTTACTTAGTCTACCAATCAGGTGATGTATGGGAAAAATGGGATGGTGAGGTCTTTGGCTATGCAAGTGACACCATTCGTTATGCTGAGCATGCCGGCAGTCGCCGCGAAGCGAGTCATTGGCAAATGGACTTAAATTATACGCAAAACTTTACCGTGTTTGATAACTACACTGTGAGATTCCGTGCCGATTTATTTAATGTATTTGATAACCAAACCGGTTACAACTACGACCCATTTGCCGACAGTGAGAACTTCGGTAAAGCGCGTGACTTGATTAATGCACGCCGCTTACAGCTATCGGTTAATATTGGTTTTTAAACTGAGATTAGCCAATATTTATTGATAAATGGTTTAGATAAAAATCCCCGTAATTACGGGGATTTTTCTTAATTTTATTGTTTGCTCATTGTTAATTATCATTGATTAAACAATAACATTAAACAGGAACTTTGAACGTTACATCATGCTAGTGTCTTATTTTAAAAATAATTTATTGTCGCCGTATAAAAAACCAACAGCCCTTACAGCATTGATGGCAACATACTTGCTTTTTCTCTCAAGCTGTAGCTCGCTTTCCATCGAAGAATTACCTTCTGAAAACTATAGCAAACGCATTAAATTTTTGGTGATGCATTATACGGCGATCAATTATGAACGCTCGGTAACGGCGCTAGTGGATAAAGGCGGTGTGAGCTCCCATTATCTATTACCTGAAAGACTAGACAACACCTATGATCATAGTGATTTAAATATTTATCGACTTGTTGATGAACAAGACCGCGCTTGGCACGCGGGTTCAAGTTATTGGCAAGGAAGACGAGATTTAAATGATCATTCAATTGGTATAGAAATAGTCAACGTACCAGAATGTAAACGTACTGAAAATAAAGCACTTATAGGTAGAAGCAGTGATAGCCGAAATTGTATTTTTCCTGATTATGACCCTGAACAAATACAGCTATTAATTAAACTATCAAAAGACATATTAGCAAGAAACCCTGATATTGGTCCTACGCAAGTGGTTGGCCATGCCGATATTGCACCGGCTCGAAAGACGGATCCAGGCCCTAGATTTCCTTGGTATCAGTTATACAAAGCCGGCATCGGTGCTTGGTATGAAAAGTCAGATATGGATCAATACTGGCAAATATTTCAGCGAGATATTCCGAATATCGGCCTAGTACAAAAAGCGCTTAATCGCTATGGATATGGGATCATTGAAACTGGGATTTTAGATAGTAATACCATTGATACATTGACCGCTTTTCAAATGCATTTTATTCCTTGGAATATTAATGGGAAAGCTGATGCTAAAACTGTCGCGACATTGTTTGCGTTATTGAAAAAATACAAGCCCAATAAGCTTGAAGCGTTATGGCAACGCTATCAGTTTGAACTGCAACCAGTGATAGAACCTGTATATCGTGCCAAACGCGGGCAAATAGATAGAGTATTCCCTGACGCGGAAGAAAAACGCAGCAAAAGAGAATTGGTAAATGACCGAGCAATTTTTAAAGCGTATAAAGGGCGCGGCGAAATTATTATTGATAGCATGAACGCTACATCAGCTGATATTTACATTAATGGCCAAAAGATTTCTATTGCTTCTCCAATGGTTGCTGGAAACCGCTATCAATACAGCTTGGCACGACGCACTAAAAATGGTGATAACACGCTTAGAGTTGAAAATGTAATACCTGAAGGTGCCACAATTAATATTGTTATTCCTTATCCTACGCTCGTCGATAAGTCTATGAATAAAAATGCTAAAAACCTTAAAAGCTTTTCAGCGGTAGATAAACAAATTACTGATGATATTGAGCAAGGGTTTCCTGGCGCCGCTTTATTAGTGATAAAAGATGGCAACATTATTAAACATCAGGCATATGGTTATGCCAGAAAATTTGCAGATGGTGGTGAGCTTTTAGCACAGCCGGTAAAAATGCAGAAAAATACCATTTTTGATATTGCTTCAAATACGAAAATGTTTGCGACTAATTTTGCCTTAATGACATTGGCAGAAGAAGGACGACTCGATGTGACTAAGCCGCTTTCTTATTACTTACCAGATTACAGTGGTGGAGGTAGAGATAGCCGTTTAGTTAAAGATTTTCTAACGCATACAGCAGGCTACGCACCTCAAGTACGATTCTTTACCAAAGAGAATAAATTAGGTGAGAGCTTTTATTCTCAACACCATAAAAAAACCAAGCAACTCATTCTAAATAATGTGCCCTTTGTTGTTGGGCGTAATACTAAGCACATGTACAGCGATACAGACTTTATGTTGCTTGGCATGTTAATAGAAAGAATAACCGGACAGTCATTAGATGTTTATGTCGAACAACACATATACCAACAACTTGGGCTAACCGACACATTATTTAACCCTTTAGATAAAGGTAAATATAAACAACAGTTTGCCGCAACAGAAGTACATGGCACAACCAGAGGCGGTCGTGTTGATTTTAGTAATGTCCGTAAGTATGTATTGCAAGGTGAAGTACACGATGAAAAAGCCTTTCATTCTTTTAATGGCGTAGCCGGACATGCAGGTCTGTTTTCAACAACATTAGAAATCGGTGTACTGATGCAAACACTTTTAAATGGTGGTGGCTATGGCGATAAACACTTTTTTAATCAGCGCATTTTAGATCAATTTACTAAGCCTGATGATAGCGATGGTAGTTTTGGTTTAGGTTGGCGTCGTAGTAATAACGGCGCCTTAAAATGGCACTTCGGTCCCTATGCTAGTTCTTCCGCTTATGGTCACACAGGATGGACAGGAACAGTTACAGTGATAGATCCAGAGCATGATTTAGCCATTGTGTTACTGACAAATGCACGACATACATTAATTGAAGGTGATGAAAAGCACTACAGTTTCAAAGGTAAGCAGTTTGAAACAGGGAAGTACGGCAGTATTATTTCATTAATATACGAAGAAGTTTTACATTCTATGTAGATGCGTTAACAATATTGTGTTTAATTTACTCGACGTTTTTAGTGATATTATATCGTTAAAGTCTTTATGAATTGTCAAAAAAGATGATTTTTTGGGAGTGTTTTCATGTTAAATGAGACGGACGTTGAGGGTTTTAGTGATAGCATTTGGCTTACTGTTTTATATGATTAGGAAGTTTTCTTTTGAAAGCCATACAAGCACTATTATTTTTTACATTGTTAATTATCTTAAACAATGTGCGCGCTGAAAATGTTCAGCAAGAGTTTTCAATTAACGGACAAAAGTTCCAAATACAATCGCTTAAAAGTGATTTTTCATTTTCGACCAGCGATGTTCGAATGGAAAACGGCATATACTATGCGACAATTCATCAATCGTTAAATGATAAGCATGAAAAAGCAATACCAACAACGTTTTCTGTAAAATGGCAAACGCCGTCACACGACATTGCTGGTGTGTGGAACCCTATCTTTAATAATGATCATATTATTCCAGCAGACTGGAGTAGCAAAGCGCTAGATTCAATGCTAACGCGAAATGCTCCTGTTTATACATTATTTGGTCACGATGATGTTAATCGCTACACTGTGGCTGTTAGTGACGCGGTAAATTTAGTACACCTCTCAGCGAAAGTGCGAGAAGAAGACTCAATGATTTATCATGAGCTTGAGTTTTTATCTGAAAAACATAAAGCGGTGAACACCTATTCTGTAAAAATTCGAATCGATATGCGCAGCGTTCCGTTCTATCAATCATTAAGCGATGTTGCTAGTTGGTGGGCTAGTATGCCTGAATTTAAACCGACACATGTGCCAAATGATGCTACTGATCCTATGTACTCTACTTGGTATAGCTATCATCAAGTTATTGATCATGAAGAATTACTTGCTGAAGCGAAAATAGCGGCTTCGTTAGGTTATAAAGCTATTATTGTGGATGATGGTTGGCAAACGAAAGACAGTAATAGAGGATACGCATACACAGGTGATTGGGAGCCAGAGCGGTTAAATAACATTGAAAAATTTGTCGATGACATTCATCAGTTAGGCATGAAAGCGTTACTTTGGTATTCCATTCCTTTTGTAGGAGAAAAAGCAAAAGTAGCTGAACAATTTAAAGGTAAATACTTAAGTCATAGTGAATCATTAGAGACTTATGTATTAGATCCGCGTTATCCTGAAGTAAGAAAGTACTTAATTGATCATTATGTTCACGCGATTAAAGATTGGAAATGGGATGGTTTAAAGTTAGATTTTATTGATCAATTTAAAACAAATAAAGATACCGTACTTGAAAAGCGAGATGGTCGTGACTTTGCGTCAGTGTATGAAGCCGTAGACAAGCTGATGTCAGATTTGATCACTGAACTGACAGAGATTAACCCTGATGTCATGGTGGAATTTAGACAAAGATACATAGGGCCGGCTATGCGAAAGTATGGCAATATGTTTCGCGCAACAGATATTCCAAATGGCGCAGTAACGAACCGAAGAAGAATCGTTGATTTAAGATTACTGAGCGGAGACACTGCGGTACATTCTGATATGCTAATGTGGCATTATGAAGAGCCTGTAGAAATTGCGGCACTACAATTATTGAATATTTTCCATTCTGTACCACAGTTATCAGTGAGGCTGGCGGAGCTACCCAAAAGCCACTTAAATATGGTTACGCATTACACGCAATATTGGTCTGAAAATAAAGATGTTTTACTTAATGGTTCATTTAAACCTAAAGGTATTTTTGCTAATTATCCGCTTATTTCAAGTGAGAAAGGGCAAAAGCAAATCATTGCACTTTATGATGACGTAATCGCTAATATCAGTGAACACGATGTCAATCAAACAGATATCCTTAATGCAAAGAAAAGCACGTCTGTTATTGTTAAGTTTGAGAATGACTGGCAGAAGGTACAATTAATTGTTCAAGACTGTGAAGGTAACGTTGTGAGTAAAACTATCAAACGATTGCAATCGTCTTTACTTGACGTTGAGGTACCTGCATCAGGATTATTGTCTATAGTAAAAATGTAAATACATTTCAGGACGGGACATTGCACTAAAAAAAGGCCGCAAATAATGCGGCTTTTTTTAGTGGCCAATATAAAAGACAAACATGAATTCTTTTGGGTAGTCCGGATAAAAAACTAAATGCTCCTAATAAGTAGTAATTGATAAGAGTTTAGTTGAAGCAAACCTAAGCAAGTTATAACGTCTGAGGGTTTGTTAATTTGCGTAAAGGTTGTTCGTTGTGAAACTCGAAATGTTAGATGTAAGTGTGTTTATTGCGTATGTCATTGGTCTACTAATAATAGCGTTATGGATATCAAAGGAAGAAAAACAAGAAGGTAAAAATACCGAAGACTATTTTTTAGCAGGTAAGGCGCTTCCTTGGTGGGCAATAGGTGCATCACTTATCGCTTCAAATATTTCAGCGGAGCAAATTATTGGTATGTCAGGCTCTGGCTATGCTATTGGTTTAGCCATCGCTTCATATGAGTGGATGGCGGCAATTACCTTGATAATTGTAGGTAAGTATTTACTTCCCATTTTTTTGAAAAACAAAATTTTCACCATGCCTCAGTATTTAGAGCAACGCTTTGATACCAACGTAAAAACGACATTGGCATTATTTTGGTTAGCGGTTTATATCTTTGTTAATTTGACTGCCGTGTTATGGCTAGGTGGGTTAGCGATCGAAACTGTTGCTGGCGTTGATTGGATGTTTGGCATGATATTCTTAGCCGTTTTTTCAATTGCTTATTCACTTTATGGTGGGTTAAAGGCTGTGGCGTATACCGATATTTTACAGGTAGTGTTATTGGTATTTGGCGGTTTGTTGTTGAGTTATTTAGCGTTAAATGCTGTGTCGGATGGTCAAGGTGTTATTGCTGGCTTTTCGATTCTGACTGAGCAAATGCCTAGTCACTTCGATATGATCCTTAGCGCTGACAATGAACACTATATGAGTTTACCTGGTATATCTGTACTTGTGGGCGGCTTATGGGTGATGAACTTTAGTTATTGGGGGTTTAATCAATATATTATCCAGCGAGCATTAGCGGCAAAAAATATCAACGAAGCGCAGAAAGGCATTGCATTTGCTGCTTTTTTAAAGTTATTAATGCCCATTATCGTGGTATTGCCAGGAATCGCTGCTGTGGTGTTGTATCCTCAACTTACCTCTCCTGATTTAGCTTACCCCTCAATGATGGCCTTAATGCCTGTTGGGTTAAAAGGCTTAGTATTTGCTGCATTAGTTGCTGCTATTGTCTCTTCACTGGCTTCAATGACAAATAGTATTTCAACCATTTTTACCATGGATATTTACGCTAAAATTGTGCCTGAAAAGTCACAGCGTCATTATGTACAAATAGGCAGAATGTCAGCGTTAATCGCGCTTGCCATTGCACTGGTCGTTGCCCAACCACTATTGGGAGAATTTGATCAAGCCTTTCAATATATTCAAGAGTTTACTGGCTTTTTTACCCCAGGTATTGTTGTCATTTTTATGCTGGGTATGTTTTGGCGTAATGCCAATTCTAAAGGGGCACTTGCGGCCGCAATTGGTTCTGCAGTTTTTTCTTTGATATTTAAAATATTATGGCCTGGGCTTCCTTTCATGGATCGTGTTGGCTTGGTTTTTGTTTTATGTTTGTTTAGCTGTGTCGTTGTTTCTCTACTTACCACAGAAAAGCAGAAGAATACCTGTGTGAACATTCAAGAAGTGTCGTTCGATACTAAGACAACGTTTAATATTTCAGCGGTGATGATAATCGTAATTTTAATTATATTGTATGCAACTTGGTGGTAATATTCGTGCTATGTGGCATAAATATGATGATCAAAAGCATTAGTTGAAGGGGATATTATGTTGAATTGGATTAATAGGATTATTCCTAGAGAGTCTGGACCTCTGGAAGTTCAAGGTGAAGATGCAAAGTTTGGCTTTCAAAAACATACGCCTCAAATAATGGAGCATAGCCATTGGCATGGCCATATTGAAATCAATTACCTTTTTGGCTGTTCGGCAAGCTATCTAATTAATGGTAACCATATAGAAGTTCCGGAAGGTAAGATGATTTTGTTTTGGGCATCAATACCGCACCAAATGACGGATTACAAAGGAGATGGCTATATGGTGAATTTATATTTGCCTTTACAGGCCTTTCTTTCATGGAAACTCCCTCACCGATTTATTGAGCTTTTACTTTATGGTGAAGTATTAGTGTCGGAAAGCTTGTATGAAAGCGATCGTTTAGTAACCGATATTTGGGAGAACGATTTAAACAAAGATGATCCACAACTGACGGTGCAAGTGATTAGTGAAATTCGTAGCCGTATTAACCGTATGGCCATTGAAAACTTTACAACATTTGACTTGGTTGAACGCCATTGTAAAAGTAAAAAATCAAGCATTGTAAGCGGTATTAGCCATGTGCAAACCATGCTGTCTTATATTGCAGAAAACTATGATGAAAAAATAACGATAGAACATGTTACTGGCGCAACGGGTTTACATAAAAATTATGCAATGAAATTGTTTAACCGCGTGATGAAAATTAGCATTAAACAATATGTTAATCAATTACGTTTACAGCATGCACAGGCCTTACTTGTTGATACGGAGGAGCCTGTGGTTAATGTTGCTAACATTGCTGGATTTGGTTCTGTAAGCCGCTTTTATGATATTTTTCAAAAAGAATTACATATGTCACCACTTGAGTTTAGGTCATCTATCATTAAGACAAATTAACAGTATAAAGGTTACTTTTTGGGAGGGATTGCTGAATAAACAGAAAGCCATTTCTATTTCAGCGTGTTTTAATTTGAATCAATAGTGTGTACATAGGCACATATCTCCCATTAGTTAGCAAGGATGCCAACTAACTTTAAAAAGTAAAGAAGGTAATGCAAATGCATAACAAGGTTTTATCAGTTCTTTTTCTTTTGGCATTTTCGGGTTTAACGGTTGCTAAAGAATACTCTGTAACATCTCCAGATAAAAAAATTCTCGTCAATATTGATACCAGCGGTAAGCACCTACGTTACTCTGTCTCTATTGAAAAAAACCTTGTTATAGAAAACGCACAAGCTGATATTTCGCTAAGTCATGCAGAAAGTTTGTCTACAGCGTCGGTCGTTAGCGTTGACAAAAAATATGTTGATTCAACCATCACTCCGTACATTAAGCAAAAAACAGCTACTATCACTGAACATTATCATCAATTGACGTTACATTTTGATAATGGCACATCAGTAGAGTTTCGCGTATTCGATGAAGGTGTTGCTTATCGGTTTATCACAAATAAACACGGAAAATTCACCGTAGATAATGAAGTTGTTAAAGTAAACTTTGTTGACGATCACTTAGTTCAATATCCATTAGAGAAGAGTTTTTACTCTCATAATGAAAGGACATATCAGCCACTTAAGTTGAAAAAAATCAATAATAAGCAGATGGCTAGCCTACCTTTATTGGTCGACACACAAGAGTATAAACTTGTTTTTACTGAGAGTGGGCTTAGGAATTATCCAGGGCTTTGGGTTAGAGGAACTAGCCAAACAGCATTAGAAGGAATACACCCTAAACGTGTGCTTTCGTCTGCATTGAAGCCTGGCTCTGATCGCAATGAAGTGATCAATAAACGTGCGAACGATATTGCAACAATGAATACTGATTCACCAACTACGTTTCCATGGCGAATTTTTGCGATAAGTAAAAATGATGCAGAGCTATTAACAAATCAGTTGTCTTACCTTTTAGCTGATGAACTGGAAATTGATGATCCTAGCTGGATAAAACCGGGGAAAGTTGCATGGGATTGGTGGAATGCAAACAATGTATATGGTGTAGATTTTAAAGCTGGTATTAATACTGATACTTACAAGTATTACATCGATTTTGCGTCAAAGTACGGCATCGAATACATAATTTTAGATGAAGGTTGGTATGAACTCGGTGATGCATTAAAAATCGTAGATACGATTGACCTGCAAGAAATTATTAAATACGGTCGCGAAAAAGGTGTTGATGTTATTTTATGGGTGATCTGGGAAACAATCGAAGAAGATTTAGACCATATCCTCGCTACCTATCAACAATGGGGTGCTAAAGGCATCAAAGTGGACTTTATGCAACGCGATGATCAACATATGGTGAATTATTACTGGCGTGTCGCGGAAGTTGCTGCAAAACATCAATTATTGGTTAATTTTCACGGTTCATATAAACCAGCAGGCCTTCGAAGAGCTTACCCTAATGTTATTACTCGCGAAGGTGTAAGAGGATTAGAACATAACAAATGGGCTGAATATATCACTGCTGAGCATAACTTAACCTTGCCATTTATTAGAATGGTGGCAGGGCCTATGGATTACACGCCGGGTGCAATGGTAAATACTCAACCAGAAAACTTCCATGTATCATTTAATAGGCCGATGAGTAAAACTACTCGTGTGCATCAAATGGCATTATACGTTGTGTTTGAAAGTCCTTTGCAAATGTTGGCAGATAGCCCTTCAAACTATCTTAAAGAACATGAATCAACCGCATTTATTAGCCAAGTACCAACCGTTTGGGATGAAACAGTTATATTATCAGCAAAAATTGCAGATCATATTGTCATGGCAAGACGTTCTGGTGAGGAATGGTTTTTGGCTGCGCTGGGTAATAGTAAAGCAGCAAATCATACGATTGACTTAGACTTCTTAAGTGAGGGAGAGTATCAAATGGAATTTTTCCAAGATGGTGTAAATGCTGATAAGTATGCAAGCGATTATAAGAAAAAGTACCAATCAGTTAATCAACATAGCTCTCTTTCTATTCACTTAGCCCCAAGTGGTGGTTGGGTAGCACGTATTTCGAAAAAACAGAGTAAACATTAATAATGAAAGCAGTTAATAGTAAGGGTCAGTTATCCGCTTCATTTTTTGCAGTGGCGGTTTTGCTATTAACTGTTGTTTACGGTTTGATTTATCGACCTATCGTTCTTGAGCAACCAGCACTTGCGTTAGAAATTGTCTTTTTAATTGCTTCGGCAATTGTTGTCAGCCAAGCCTTGTTGATGGGGCATACTTGGCCTCAACTTATCAATGCTATTCTGATTAAATTAAACCGAGCATTTCCCATTATTTTACTTTTGTTTGCTATTGGTATTCTCATTGGTAGTTGGATGGTATCTGGCACTATCCCGATGTTGATTTATCTTGGCTTAGACATGGTTTCTGTGCAGCATATCTATTTAACAGCGTTTGTTGTTCCGATTATTTTTTCACTTTGCACAGGTTCATCTTGGAGCACAATAGCAACGTTAGGTTTAGTATTAATAACGGTTGGACAAGTGGTTAATGCTGATTTGGCGATGTTAACTGGCGCCATTGTTGGAGGGGCATATTTCGGAGATAAATTATCGCCTTTGTCTGACACCACAAACATAGCAGCGATTGCCGTTGAAATTGAAGTGCAACAGCATATAAAAGCCATGTTAACGACTACGGTGCCGGCAGCACTTTTATCTGCCTGTTTATATTTTATTTTAGGCTATGTATATCCAACAACGATCACGTCAGATCAAATGGAAACTTTAACATCAACGAAATTTTATTTAACCTCGTTATTTGATTTTAATGTTTGGTTGTTATTACCTCCGGTGCTTATTTTATGGGGTTCTATTAAACGTTGGCACTCATTACCAACACTGATTCTTTCCTCCATTGTTGCCAGTATTTTAGCGTTAATGTTTCAACAGGTTTCTGTTACTGATCTATTCAATACCTTACATAAAGGCTTTAACGTAGAAATGCTCTCGTCTGTCTCTAGTGACAAAATGACGTTAGTGTATGGATTACTAAATCGTGGTGGAATATACGCACTTATTGAACCGATAGTGATCACTATCTTAGTGTTTATTTATGTTGGCACTATCGATCAAATGAGAGTAATACCAACCATTGTAAGTTCGTTGCTTCATAAAGTGAATAATCAAAAGACCCTTATCACAAGCACCTTATTCGCGTCTGGATTAACCAATGCATTAACTTCTAGCCAGTATGCAAATAGCTTTATTGTCGGAGAAGCATTCTCACTTAAATATAAAGAGATGGGGGTGCCTGCACCTATTTTATCTCGATCAATAGAAGACACGGGGACGATGATTGAAAGTCTAGTACCTTGGAGTACGACCGCTGTATTTATTTATGCCTCATTGGGAGTTTCTGTTGGAGAATACTGGAGCTGGCAGTTTTTATCGTTAATCAATATGGCAATAGCGATTATTTTTGCGCAGCTTGGTGTGCAATATCTTTGGAAAAGAACTAAGAGAAATGATTCATGACACCTAAACGACATTTTGAAACAGAGTTAGTTTTTGATGGCGATGACAATTGTGATAAATATGGTGCGGTTGTCCCTCCTATTTATCAAAATTCGTTGTTTACTTTTCAAACTTGGGAAGAAATTGAGCATGCTTTTACAGATAAAGCAAACAGTGTCATATACTCAAGAGGAAACAACCCAACCGTTACGTTTGTTGAAAAAAAGCTTGCTCAATTAGCGAGAGGCGAAAAAGCAAAGTTGTTTGGATCAGGCATGGCAGCGGTATCAGCAGGGATTTTACATTTTATGTCTCAAGGTGATCATATGATCACCATTAAGAATACATATGGTCCTACGTTGAGTTTCATTAATAGCTTTATGAAACCTAAAATGGGCACAGAAGTGAGTTATGTATCAGGGGATAATGTTGAAGAATTTCGCCAAGCAATACAGCCTAATACAAAGCTAATTTACTTAGAGAGTCCTTCGTCTGTTGTGTTCTCATTGCAAGATATTGAAGCGATTGTCGATTTGGCTAAAGCACATAATATTGCAACAATAGTTGATAACTCTTGGGCAACACCTATCTACCAAAAACCGCTAACCTTCGGGGTAGATCTTGAGGTGCATTCATGTTCAAAATACTTAGGTGGGCATAGTGATATTGTGGCAGGTGTACTCATAGGCAGTACCGAAATCCTTGAACAAATACACCTAAGAGAATATGAGCTATTAGGTGGTAAGCTAGCGTCTGTTGAGGCCAATTTATTATTACGTAGTTTAAGAACGTTGAGCTTAAGAATGCAACGTCATAGTGATAGTGCAGGAAAAATTGCGCGTTATTTACAGCAACATCCGAAAATTAAAACGGTTTTTTACCCTGGTCTCGATGATTTTAAACAAGCAACATTAGCTCGTAAACAAATGACGGGTTTCTCAGGTTTATTGAGTTTTCAATTAGCAACAGAAAATATTGCTGAGATTAAGCGATTCTTTAATGCATTAGCTTTATTCCAACGAGGTGTTAGTTGGGGCGGACATGAAAGTTTAATTTATGCGCCAGCAATTAGTTGTTATAAAGAGCAACCAATTGAACAACTTAAGTTAATGGGTATATCACTTGGAGATATGAGAATATCTGTAGGATTAGAAGACCCTCAAGACCTCATTGACGATTTATCGAATGCTTTATCATGTGTGCAGTAAGGCTTACTGCACATAAAACATGTGTTATTTATTGCGTAACATTCCATAATTAACCTCTACAGTAGATGCTCGCACGCCTGGTAGAGTTCTTCATTTGTTAGCCTTGTGTCTAATTTTTTATCGTGTTGATACTCTCGTGCCAATAAAATTCATTATTTTTTTCAGCAAGAATATACGAATGTGATTATTTAAGAATCATTAGTGTTTTTCTGATAAGCAAAAAAACAGCAAAGTTGCTATCAATAGTATACCTAGCGACGAACATGAAAGTCTTAATGTTTTATTCCTGATATTTTTTAGGAAATATACATCATAGATGTCGCTTTGATAATAACAAGATAATTAAGGGTAAATGATGAAAAATAAAGCGACATATTTAAGTGCTGTACTAGCGAGCAGTTTTGCTCTTTCCCCATTGTCTATCGCAATCGGTCAAGAGCTTTCAGAAGCTGAAAAATCAGAAGTGGAAGTAATTGAAGTAACGGGTATCAAACGAAGCATGTTTTCAGCTAATGATGCTAAGCGAAGTTCTGATAGTATTACTGATGGTATTTCTGCGGAAGATTTAGGGGTTTTTCCTGATGGTAATGTTGCTGAATCACTTCAGCGTATTACCGGTGTTTCGATTGACCGTTCTGGTGGTGAAGGTCGATTTATTACTGTTAGGGGGCTTGGGCCAGAGTTCAATACAGTGCTTGCTAATGGTCGTATGTTAGCAACAGAAAATGCAGGTCGAGAGTTTAGCTTAGATGTACTATCAGCCGATTTAATCAATGGTGCTCAGGTATACAAAAGTTCAAATGCGGCATTAACGGAAGGGGCGATTGGTGGAACGGTAGATATTACAACATGGCGTCCTTTCCAGATTGAAGGCTCGAAAATGATCGGCTCAGTATCTGGTACATATGACACTAATTCAGAAAAAAATGATATAAAAGCCTCTACACTCTACAGTACAACATCTGATGATGACACCATGGGTTTCTTGTTTTCATTGGCCTATAGTCAACGTACGGCAAGATTAGACAGCGTGTTTTCTGATGGCTATAGAGATATGGACTTTGATGCAAATCAAACAGCTAATGGTCAGGCCATTACAGGCGCAAAAACTCTTGCAGCTCAGCGTTTCCAACTTTTTAACCAAGATCGTGAACGTTTAGGTGGTACTGCGGTATTCCAATGGAAACCTGCAGACGATCATGAAATTACAATCGATGGTTTGTTTTCATTGTTTGATGTTGATGATACAAGTTATCAAGCGGCATTCCCGTTAGATGCGGGTAGGTCTCTTGGCTTTAGCGATGTTGTTGTTGATAGCAATAATTTTGTGACATCGGCTACCAAAGATGGTCGAGTTGACGTGATCAAAGGGGCTAACCCGCGTGATACGCAAACGTTCCAATTCGGTTACAATCATAAATGGACCATAAACGAAAACCTCAGCATGGTAGCGGATATTGCTTACTCTGAAGCTGAAGGTAATGGCTATGGTAAAGATAGATTTTTTATCGCTAGAGCAGATACTGACGTAACCTTTAATATGGTAGGTGACTTCCCGCAAATTACGACTGGGCAAGATCTTACTGATCCAAGTATTTGGGAGTCGCATGTTGTTGCTAAACAAGGTAATGACACGAACGATAGCGTGCTTGAAGCGAAAGTCGACTTTGATTATGTGATAGATGATATGGGAGTGCTTTACGGCACTAAATTTGGTCTTTACTATTCAGACCGTGAAAAAGACATCAACGCATCATTACGCGGACCTTGTGCAACTTGTTATAATGGCGGAAAAATAAATTATACGGACACTTCATTTTTCAGCACATTCAAACCAAGTAATTATATGAGTGAAGCGAGTGGTAACTTCACGAATGCTTGGATAGACTTTAATTTTGATGACTTCCCTGCTTACTTAACTAGTGAAGCCGCTTTAAGTCAGTTATCAGCAGCTGACAGAGAAAGTATTGAAGCACGCATTGCTGCAGGTGGTTTTGAGCCACAAGCTAACCCTGGTGGTAGCGGTAGTGTAACTGAAGAGAGCTTAGCGGCGTATTTTCAATTATCACTAATGGGTGAACGTTGGGATGCGCTAATTGGTGCTCGATATATTGAAACGGATCAAGTATCAACAGGTCAATTCCAAGAAATTATCGAATTAGTAGATATTGTTGACCCTGATGGTTTTGTGGAAAACAGAATTGTAACCTTAAGTGATCCTACGGCTACCTCTTTTAACAATAGCTATTCAGAACTACTACCTAGTGCAAGTATTCGTATAGAGCTGGATGAAGAAGGTGACCTATTATTACGTGGTGCATTTTCAGAGTCATTAACACGACCTACAATCAGTAGCTTATCAACTAGAATTAGTTACTCTACCAATGTAGGTGCAGAACGAGTAAGTGCATCCAACCCGAACTTAACGCCTTTCAAATCTACTAACTATGACATGTCATTAGAATGGTATTTCAATGACGTTGGTTCGTTAACATTTGCTGCTTTTAATAAGCAATTAGATTCATTTCTTACCGTTTCAACGGAGCCTGTTACTATTTTAGGTGTTGAGTTCGGTGATACACGACCACGTAACGGTGGTGAAGGTGAGATCACTGGTTATGAAATTGCATATCAGCAAGTGTTTGATACCCTGCCAGCACCATTTGATGGTTTAGGTATCCAAGCCAATTATACAAATATTGATAGTAGTGCAGACTATAGTGATTTAGGCAATAGTGAAGAGCTAACGCTTGAAGGACTTTCAGAACATAACGCAAATTTAATTTTATTTTATGAAAAAGAACAAGTAAAAGTAAGATTTGCGTACAATTACCGTTCAGATTTTATCAATGAAGCGGTAAGTTGGATTGGCGGTCCTAAATCGACTGATAACTTTGGTCAATTAGATTTTAGAGCAAGCTACGATATTAATGATAACTTCCAGGTATTTGTTGAAGGCATTAATATTACGAATGAAACGTTAAGCCAATTCTATGACTTAGATAAAAAGTTATTATCTGGATATGAAGACTTTGGCTCACGTTATGCCTTAGGTGTAAGAGCGCAGTTCTAAATACTATCACGCAAGAAGTTCAACATAGCCCCTTTATTGGGGCTATGTTGTTGTTAAGGTACTTACATGAAAAATTTAAATTTACTGTTAATCGCTATTTTTATCATCTTCACTTGTCGTGTTGATGCTACAACAACAGACACGAAGTTATCAACGACGAAAAAACCACCGAATATTTTATGGATATTTGTTGAAGATATTTCTCCACATTTGGGAACCTACGGTGAAAAGCTAGTTAAAACTCCTACGTTAGATCAATTGGCACAGAAAGGGAGTAAGTTCACGAATGCTATTGCACCTGCGCCAGTTTGTTCAGCGATGCGCTCAGCTATGATGACCGGTCAAATGCAGACTAATTTAGGGATTCAAAATCATCATAGTTCTAGAACACCAGAATCAATGATTCAACTCCCTGAACACGTGAAGACTTTGCCTGAAATTATGAAAAAGAAGGGATACTTTACGTTTAATAGCGGCAAAGATGATTATAACTTTGAGTACGATAGGTTTGATTTATACAGTGGCGATTACAAAGTGCACCCTCTGTACGGTAAATCTGGAGTGCCTATTGATTGGAATGCGAGAAAAAATAAAGATCAGCCTTTTTTTGGACAAATCCAACTTAAGGGTGGAAAGCATATCTTTAATCGGAACATGAAAGATAAGGTGCTTTATCCTATCGACCGTGAAAAAGTAGTTTTACCGCCGTATTATCCTGATGATCCCGTTGTTGTTAATGAATGGGCACGTTATTTAGAGTCATTGCAAATAACGGATAGAGAAGTTGCGAGTATTTTAAAACGGTTGAAAGATGATGGTGAGCTTGAAAATACCGTGGTGTTTTTCTTTGCTGATCATGGTATGCGTTTTTTAAGGCATAAACAGTTTTTATACGAAGGCGGACTTAAAGTGCCTTTTATTGCCTACTGGCAAGGTCACGAAAATATTGTACAGAAAACAGTTCGTGACGAACAAATTAGCTTACTTGATATTAGTGCAACTACATTAGCGCTTGCTGGTATTGAAAAACCCGATTATTTCGAAGGAAATAACTTGTTCGCCCAAAATTATCAAGCGCCAAAATATGTTATTTCAGCGAGAGATAGGTGTGATTTTACGATTGATAGAATACGCTCTGTTCGCTCTGAAAAATTTAAATATATAAAGAATTTCTATCCTGAACGCTCTGGTATGCAACCTAGTTATCGAGATTATTGGCAACTTACTAAAGTAACAAAAGAATTATATGAACAAGGAAAGTTAAACGAAATCCAAGCTCAACATTTTCAGCCTCAAAGGCCGGTGGAAGAATTGTATAATTTGGAAAAGGATCCACATGAAATTGTTAACTTGGCTACAGATCCCGCTTATCATTCAGTACTCTTAGAGCATCGGAACGTATTAGAAGACTGGATAAGAACCAGTGGTGATCAAGGACAATTCCCTGAGGATGAAGCCGCATTAAAGTTGATGCTAGGTATTTGGGGGGATTTAGCGATAAACCCAGAATACGATGAGTTACGTAAAAAATATCCCAACCTTTCTGGCTCGCAATTTCCGCTTAAAAATGCGAAATTTAAACGCGTTAATGATAAAAATTACGATGATGATTAAATTATTGCTCGCTTAAGTTATTACCGTTTTGGGCAACTCTAACAGTGCCTAAAGCGGTATTACAAATCACATCGACCATGAAATAACACTTTCTTTTTTGTCCGTTATACAATATTTGTGAGGTTTTGTGAAAAAACACCTGTTAATTACCGGAGCTTCTTCAGGCATTGGTAGAGCACTTGCTATTCTGGCTGAGAATCATCACTGTAAATTAAGTTTATGTGGCCGAAATGAAAACAAATTAACCCAAACCCTAAAGGAACTTAAACGTTCATCTAATACCGTGGCAGACTCTTTCTGTATTACTGAGAACTCTAGTTTTAAACGCTTCTTAAGTAAAGCGAATGCAAAGCATGGAGATGTTGATGTGCTTGTTAATTGTGCGGGGCTCAACAATATTCGAAAACAAGCACAAGATATTAATACAGAAGAACTCGCATTGATAATGGATGTTAACTTCTATGCCCCCGTGCAGTGTATCAATTCAGTCCTTCCTCAAATGTTAAGCCGCGAACGTGGAACAATAGTAAATGTACTATCAACCGTTTGCTTATTTTCAAACCCAGGCATTGCTGCATATACAGCCAGTAAGGCTGCGCTTGATAGTTATACAAAAGTGATGCGTAAAGAAATTAAACACCAAGGGGTAAAAATGTTATCGATTTACCCAGGAGGTGTAGATACGTATTTCCGTGACAATAGCCGACCAGATTATTTATCTGCTGAAGAAGTAGCAAAGGCGATTTTTCAACAAATAAATACCGATAATAATACGCACATACATGAATTGGTTATTCGTCCACACTGCGAAGAAAATTTTTAAATGTATCTATGTAATCTGCACAATAGGTGTGTATTTTAATCTAATAAGTTATTCAAATGCTTATAACTTTTTTCATCATTTATTTTTTGAGCTAAAGAAATTCCTAATGTAATTAGTTGTTGATCATTTTTGTAATGGGGTAACTCGTTAATTAACGAATTAAGTGCCTTTTGGGTATCGTTTAAATTATCTAAAGCCAACCAATACGTATAGGCAAATAGTATATTATTTGGGGATAGGCTTTTTGCTTTTTCTAGAAATTCAATAGCTCTTGAATGTTTGAATGCTCGAATTAATGAAAGCGCGTAATTATAATGTAATTGACCAGATTTTGGATTAGCCTTAATGCCTTTTTGAAGGATGCTATGTTCTTTATTCATTTCATGTAGTGTGCGATAAATATCGGCTAACGCAATATATGAAGATTCTAGGTATGGCTCTATTTTTATTGCTTGTTTTAGAGATATTATTGCTGGTTTTATTTGATTTAGTTGAAGTTTTATTAAACTTTCATTTAACCAGCCTTCGCCTCGCCATTTTGCTAAATCATTCGTTGTCATTAATTCACTCAAGGCAAGCTTGAATGCAGCATTATTTTTTTCTACCAGATTAATTAGGTGTTGAGCGGCTTGAACTCTAACGGCTTTAAATTCATCAGAGAGTAACTTTATGTATGTTTTCTTTCTGTCTTCAGGCGTTAACAAATAGCCAATTTGTGCTGTTGCAAAACGAATTAGCGGTAATGGGCTATTCACCCAAGGCGCTATCGTTTCATCATGTAGACTTTGTGTTGAATTCGGTAGTAATAAAATTGCACTCGCTCTATGAATTTCACTTAATGTATTGTCGTTAATAACGGCTTTGTGATGCGCTAAAGACAATCTCTGGTGTGCTTGTAGTTTTATATACAACTTCTCATTTGTAGATAGCTTATTTTTTCGTGGATAATGTGACTTAATTTGTTCGAGTGACCATTGTGGTGATTTATCTTGATGGCAATTATTACAAGCGTTCGGTGTTTGATAATTTATCGTAAGCTCAGGACGAGGTATTTTTAAACTGTGATCTCTTCTGTCATCTACTGTCATGTAGCGGTTATTGGGCATATGACAATTTACACATAAGCTGCCAGCAGAATCAGATTTATGAATAAGGTGTGCTGGCTGTTGATAAACTTGTGTACTGTGACACTGCAAACATAAAGCATTTCCTTTTGCTTTAATTTTCATTGTATGTGCGTCATGACAATCTAGACAATTAACGCCGGCTTGATACATTTTACTTTGAAGAAAAGAACCGTATACATACACCTCATGATTTATTTGTCCATCTGCATGATAAAATGGCGACTGTAGCAAGGTAGGTGAAAATTGATCTAGAAAATGTTTATTTTGATCAAACCCATCGGTTAAAGGAGTGCGCAGTGCATGACAAGAAAAACAATTATTCATAAAGTTGTTGTTACGCTTAGTGCCGCTCCATTTGGCTACACTTCTATTAGGTAATAACTGCCAATAGTTATTTGGAAGTTTTTGTTCTTTTTTAACGGTTACTTTCTGAATTCCATGGTTATTAGATAATTTTCCATGACACGACTGACAACCAATATTTACATTATCAAACGTGCTATTAAAGATATTTAGTTTTTCATTATAATTTCGCTTTAATCCGTCAGAATGACAATCAGCACACATTCCGTTCCAATTTTGCAAGGGTTGCTTCCAATGTAAACGATCGTTTGACAGGATCTCTTCATTTGGATGGTTTGGGAACCAACGTTGGCCATTCAACTCTTTTGATCTGCTATCCCAAGAATAGGGAAAGACTTGATACCGGCCGGAGGTTGTTTCAATTAAATATTGCTGTAAAGGGTAATGACCGAAGGTATACGCTACCTTGAATGTATTTTTTTCGTTTTTATTCGAAAGACTTATGAAGTAATCATCATTTTTCGTGAAGAACTCAGCAGTTTGAGAAAAGTGTGACAACTTTGCGTTGTTAAAGTCCCCTAATACTGTTTTGCTATTGGCGAGTGACATTGCCTTGAAATGATCTGATTGTTGCCAACCACTATATTGTTCACTATGACAATCTACGCAATTCTGTTCTGTGGCTTGAGCAAACACTGAAAAGAAAATGATGAAAGATAAAAAATAAATAAAGTTAAACAAAATACATTTAAATATTAGAAAAGAGCATTGTAGGCTTATTCTAATACAAATTCATTCTTGATGATGACTGTTTTATCATACTTATAAAATTCTATCTTTTGAGTTCTATTTTAAGTTTGTGTGATTTTCTATGTTATTTATCGATAATAATATCCCTAAATTTCAATTAACTATTGTAGGTGTCTTTATTTAGCGTATTAAACATAGCTGTAATGTTTCATGTCAGGCATAATTCCCCTGTTCATTCTTATAAAATTAATTAATAGGAAAGATTATGATCCACAGTATGACGGCATTTTCTCGCGTAGAAGTTAAAGAACCTTGGGGTAATGCAATTTGGGAAATTCGCAGTGTTAACCAACGCTTTTTAGAAAATTACTTTCGTTTACCTGAGCAATTTCGCAGCATTGAACCCGTATTACGGGAGCGTTTTCGTAAAGCTTTAGCACGCGGTAAAGTTGAATGTAATTTAAGGTTTAACCCGAATCCATCAGCTAAAGGTAAGTTATCACTTAACCAAGAACTTGCCACACAGTTATTAGAGCATGCAAGTTGGATAAACGAACAAACCCTTAACAGCCAAGTAAACCCTGTAGAAATTATGCGTTGGCCAGGCGTGATGGAAACAGAAGAAGCTGATCTTGATATCATTCAAACCGATATTTTAAAAGGATTTGATCAAGCATTAAAAGACTTCATCGCCGCGCGAGCAAGCGAAGGCGAAAACATGAAACAACTTATAGAGCAGCGCTTAGACGGCATAAGTGCTGAAGCTGAAAAAGTGAAAGCATTCATGCCAGAAGTTATTCAATGGCAACGCAACCGCATAATTGACAAATTTACTGAGGCTAAAATTGAACTTGAATCTACTCGTGTCGAACAGGAATTAGTATTACTTGCACAAAAGATGGATGTAGACGAAGAAATTGATCGTCTATATAGCCATGTAAAAGAAACTAAAAATATACTTAAAAAAGGTGGTGCACAAGGCCGTCGTTTAGATTTTATGATGCAAGAATTTAATCGTGAGGCAAACACATTAGGCTCAAAATCAATTAATGCAGATATTACTAATTCAGCTGTTGAACTTAAAGTGCTTATTGAACAGATGCGGGAGCAGATCCAAAATATCGAATGATGTTTCAGTCTGTTTCACTTGATTAAAATTTATAATAAAAACCGCCACTTAGGCGGTTTTGTTTTTTCAGACTGTTTACTAGTTATACGCTTTGTTTCAGAATAGTGGTGACATAAACTTAAAAACACCACTTTTTTTAGCCATTTTTCTAAATTATGTCACCACTTTAAACTTAACTAACTGAGTAACATAGAAAAATGAATGATAAACAAGTTAAATCTCTGATTAAACAAGGTGAACATGGGCGGCACGCGGTAGGTAATGGTCTATATCTACGTATTGCAAATAACAATATCGGCTATTGGGTTATTCGTTACACCATTAATAAAAAACGCCGAGAAGTGACTACTGGTAAATATCCTCAGTTATCTTTGGCTGATGCGAAATTAGAAGCTGCAAGAATAAAAGTAGATGTTAGCAATGGCATTGATCCAATCGCTGAGAAAAAACGCAATGAAACGCCTCAGTTTAATACTGTTGATGATCTTGCCGAAGATTGGTTGAAAGAGTGCGATAAACGGCTTAAACATCCCAACATCCCAACATCCCAACATCCCAATATCCCAAGGCGTGTCTACACCAAAGACATTGCCCCCACTATCGGTGAGCTTGGTTTTGATCAAGTTACGGCCAGAGATATTAGGGCGATAATCAATAAAATAGCGGAAAGTAATAGACCAACTGTAGCGAATGATTGCTTGATGTACTGTAAGCAGATATTTAGGCACGCTATAAAGCTCGATTTACGTACTTCTAACCCCGCTGAAGCATTTATTGTAAGTGATGCCGGAGGCGTTGAAAAAAGCCGTAGCAGAGCATTATCGATAGATGAGCTATCACTCGTTTTTAAATGTTTACGTGAAAACCACAATTAATTTACTCGTGAAAACTATTTAGCTGTGGCGTTATTGCTTTGCTTAGGAGTACGAAAAGGCGAATTGGTGGCAGCTAAATGGCAAGAGTTCGATTTTGATGCTGCTCTTTGGCATATACCACAAGAGCGAAGTAAAACCGGGCGTGGAATTTCAGTACCGTTAGCACCAATAATTATTGAATGGTTGAAAGAGTTATAGATTCGAGCTTACGGCTCAGAGTTTGTTTTCCCAAATAGGCGCGCTAGTAAGCGTTTTGATCATATCAGTCCAGATACTATAAATGCTGCTATTCAAAAGTTATTCCGAGAAGAAAAAATGCCTGTTGAACATTTTACCGTGCATGACCTTCGCCGTACTTGCAGAAGTTTGCTAGCTGAAGTGGGTGTTGCAGGTCATGTTGCTGAGCGCTGCCTCAACCACAAATTAAAAGGTGTGGTAGGTATTTATGATCGCTATGATTATTTAGATGAAAGGCGAGAGGCTTTGCAAAAAATATACTTTAAGCCTTTAAAAAGCAGCTGACGTTTGATATTACCAGCTGCTTATTTTCATCTATTCTGGATTTTTACCAGCTAATTACAATGTTTCCATGAATAATAACTATCCCAAATTAAGAGGTTAGCTCGTAATGTTACGCCATTATAATGAGGGGAAGTTCCATCTGTGTTGGCTATTCTAATTTGAATATTATTGCCATTTTTACCTTCAACGAATCCACTAATAGTTGGGTTGATAAATCCAAATGCCATACTCCCACTCATGCAGACTTTGTCACCAACAAACTTTTCTTTCATATAGGCTTTTTGTTCACGCGCTTTAGCCTCTGCTGCTCTTTTAGCTCTTTCTTTTGCTTCTTTTTCAGCTTTAGCTTTAGCAATACGCTTAGCTTCCAAAATTTCATCTATTTTTTGCTTTGCAATTTTAGTTTGCGGGGCTTTAGGGTTTAGCGTAATGAAATCAGAATATGACAAAACAGTATTTTTGCTTTTAGCTATTTTGAAATCTTGTTCTTGTTTTGTTTGATTACTAACAACCTTCAAATTGTTGAAAGTTAGCTTTTCGCTATTGACGCTGAACTTGATCGAAGGAACATAATATTGCTCGCTCATTTTCTTTTTAAAGCTTTCCGCTTCATCGATATGAACAGGAATGTCTACGTTCATATTAAAAGAATTCAATCTTGAGTAAACGTTAGCAGAAAACATTTCTTTATCTGCATCATATTTAATGTCTTTAAACTTTGGGTCTCCATATACCATAGTAATTGCTTGTTTTGCCGATTCATTTGCAGCCTGAGTAATTATATTTTCTTCCTTATTTCGGGTAACAGCACTTTTATATGCCTCCATCTTGCTATTAAAATCTTGATTTGCTGAAATTTTAGCTAGTTCAAATTGATTCCTTAAATTTTGATTTTTTTGCTTAATATCTAACTTATGCGAAGTTTTTCTTTTTTGATAATCTGCTGATTTCTCAAACTCCCCCTTTATTAGAACGTTTTGTTTAAGATATTGAGGTTCTGAAACTTTGCTTAAAGTAGGTTTTTTAACCTTAAGCCTTTCCTCTGTTAGTAAGTTTGTTATTATTTTTAATTTATCGCTTGAACTTAAGTTACTATGAATAACTTTTTCATATTTTGAGGAGGGCACCTTTACTAAGAACATAGGAATATTGTCAATCACGTTTTTATTACCGTATCCCTGAGCTAAGCGTGGCTTTTCATATTCTGTTTTTGACCATTTTTTGCAGCGTTCGCTGGTTCCTGAATAATTAGGCGTATCCAAACATTTACTATCTACTACAGCATATTCCTTTTCGTAGCGACCTGATTTATGTATATTAACCTTGATTGAACCAGAATTATCATTAATAAAAATGTGATGTTTTCTTTCATAAAACGCTGTTAACTTTTTATACTTTTCCTTTGATTTTTCAAGCTGTGATATTGTTGGAAATGTAAATGATTGCTTAACCCCATTTATGACTAAATTATCAATTGTTCCAATAAAAGCAGAATCATCGAACTTTAAATTTGCTGAACCTTGTAATGCGATAGGATATTTATGAAGTTGTAAATCAAAGGCATCCTTTTCACTATTCCATTTCTTATAAAAAAATACTGTGGGTAAATAAATGCTACGTATTGTATAAGAGTAATGACGCTTTGTTGCGTCATAAATAGAATGTTGGAATAAAGGAGTAAAGTTTTTCTTTTCTGGTAGCTCATATAAGTCATCTTGAATTGCCCAAATCAATTTTGTTTTGGCATCGTATTCAAGGAAATATGGTTCGTCATAAAAGTCCCATGTAATCTCTGACACATATTCAAAATAGTTTTTAATTGTATGAATGCTTGATTTTGGTGAAATGTAATTTGAACTTTGAGGTGTTGTTGAGCCATAACTCATTAACATTAGATAGATTGACAGTGCAATAAGAGATTTTTTTAACAAAATTAAATCCTTTTATTATTAGTAACTTTTCTCGCTATCTTAAATGATAAAAAATATTATTTCATCAAGATTGCAAGTGGTTACCTTAGCTTCTTCTTGATTGTATCCCAAGCCGCATTGATTAACTTAGCTTCATTTTCGGCTTGGGTTTTTCTAGAGCCTGATAAACCGGCAATTTTGTCTGGGTGATAAAGTTTAATTAGTTGCATATAGTCAACTTTATATTCTTTTTTGGTGCAGCCTTGGCCTTTGCCTAATATTTCACAAGCATCGGGGAAATATTTAGGGTTTAAGTGGCCTGAATCAGAGCTGTTAGATTGATTTTGATTGTGTCTATCTTGGCTACTTTCCTGTCTAGAATTGTTTTGACTATTATTACGATTTGAACGCGCTCTTTCTTGCTCACGCTTTAGGTTCTCAGCCTCCCGGCGAATTGCTTCTTCCGCTTCTCTGCGTTGTCGTTTAATGTCTTGTTCAGCTTCTTGTTTAAATTCTGTCGTATAACTTCTGTTTGTTCGTTTTGTCATTTAACACCTCAATAATTGGATTATATTCCATTATTAAAGTGTCCTGTTTAATTAAAGCAGATCACATTCGAAGACTCGATATTTTCATACGTATTTATGTGGCTGATTAAGTAGTGATAAGGAATTAAACGACTCAATGAATAAGCCGTTTACCCCAAATTTATGTGAACTAGCAGATAGTATGGGTATATCGTTATATCAGCGATTTACGCCTACTGAAGCATCACTATTTTTGCGGTGTCCGCTAGCTGAAATAACTAAACTACAAGCGAATCATCAAATTGAGTTCATTCAATTAACTGAAAAAAAAACAGAGTTTTTTGGCTTTCAATTACTTAATCATTTATTAGGTAATATTCAAGTAAGCGCCCCGGTGAACAATTCATCTAATCACCAATCAAATACTTCTCCACCACCAGACAAAATTATTTGGTCGAAAGAAGTTCAAGAGCTAACCGGGTTATCAAGAACCACCATTTGGCGCTTAGAACGGGAAGGAAAGTTTCCAGCACGAGTGCGACTAACTGCGAGTAACGTTGGGTGGCGGTTAACTGATGTGCAAGAGTGGATTAGGAAAAAATAGTTAAACCACACTTTTCTGCGGATAAATTTAGCTAATAACAACACTTTTCTGCGCTTAAATTGACTAAAATTCTAAATACAGCTTATAAGTTGTTATTTTAAAAAACAGCTTATATACTGTTTTTAGATAAAACAGCCTATACATTGTTTTGGTGGTTAGCGTGAATTACACAATTAATACTCTTGATCAAATTAAACCGATTCTAGTCGGGTTTCGAAAGTCTAATGGGCTTTCCCAAAAAGCGTTAGCCGAAAAACTGGGTATTAGCCAACAAAGTTATCAAACACTTGAAAGCGCACCACAAAAGGTAACGATAGAACGTCTGTTTAAAGTGCTTTCTATGTTGGATATAAAGCTACAATTTGTAGAAAAAAATAAACCGCTGGAGAATAGCCTACCCAGTAACGAACTCGCGCAGGATGAATGGTAATGGCAAAACGTAAAGTAAGCGCATTAACTATTTGGATGAACGCAGAGTTTGTTGGCACTTGGCGAATAAAGTCAGGGATTGATGAGTTGCAATACGCAGATGAATGGCTAGCAAACCCGCGTGGTCGTCCTTTGTCTTTATCATTACCTTTCACCCCAGGAAACCAGCCAATCAAAGGCGATATCGTTTCATTTTACTTTGATAATTTACTTCCTGATAGCAGAGATATACGTGAACGATTAGCAAGACGGTTTAGTACCGCTAGCACTAAAGTATTTGATTTGCTTGTTGAGCTTGGTCGAGATTGTGTAGGGGCTATTCAATTACTACCAGAAGGCGATAAGCCTCACAATATTAAAAAAATTCAGTACAAACCGCTAAATGAACAGCAAGTTGCAGGGGTACTAAATAAAGCCGTTGATAGCTACCCACTTGGTCGATTAGATGACGATGATGAATTGAGAATTTCACTTGCTGGCGCACAAGAAAAAACCGCACTGCTTTGGCACAAAAACCAATGGTGTGAACCTTTAGGGGAAACGCCAACTACACACATATTTAAGCTGCCAATAGGGTTAGTTGGCAATATGAAAGCAGACATGGAAGCCTCTGTTGAAAATGAATGGTTATGCTCGAAGATTATCGCGGAATTTGATATTCCGATTGCGCATTGTGATATGGGATCTTTTGCGGGTAAAAAAGCACTTATTGTTGAGCGCTTTGATCGTAAATTATCAAGTGATGGCTCATGGATTATTCGATTGCCTCAAGAAGATTTTTGTCAAGCAACTGGTTTGTCGTCATTACTTAAATATCAAAGCGATGGTGGTTTAAGTATTGAAGATTGTATGAAGCTACTTGCCAGTAGTGAAAATGCAACTTTGGATAAGCAGCACTTTTTTAAAGCACAAATTGTATTTTACTTACTTGCAGCAACCGATGGCCACGCAAAAAACTTTAGCATTACCCATTTGCCAAACAATAAATACAAACTAACACCGCTATATGATGTACTTTCTATTCACCCGCTTATTGGCAATAAGGCGAATCAAATTGCTAAACAGAAAGTAAAAATGGCAATGGCCATTCGTGGTAGCAAAAATTACTATCAATTACAGAAAATACAATATCGCCATTTCATTGTGCAAGGCAAAGAAGTGGGGTTTACCGAGGCAGAAGTAATTGAGCTTATTGACTCAGTGATTAGAGTACTTGATACTGTTATTGAAAATGTCAACACAAACCTTCCTGAAGACTTTCCAATAGATGTATCGGATAAGATCTTTGCAGGAATGAAAACGCAAGCAAACAAGCTAAGCGTAAATACTTAAACTAAGTGGTGACATGATTGGTGACATAAAGCTAAATCACCCTATGCAAATAAAGCTTAACAATCTGGAAATAATGGTTTTTATTTTTCTACTACGCGAGCAGATCCAGAATATCGAATAATGATCGTTACGCTCCATTGGTACTCAGTATTGTTTGTTTTTAAAGCTTTTTGAAAAAACTAGTCCGTAGACTTCTATAACGGTAAAGTTTAACTAGAGACCTCGTTAGGGATTAAGTTAAATTAACTAACGAGGTAATATACGAAAGAAAAAATTAACAGCTGAGTTTAAACGTGAATGTGCAGAGCCAGTCATTATTCATGGTTCCATACATACAGATGCCGTAGCAGAGATGAATGTGAGATTATCATCACTTTAAACTGTATTAGTTCAGACAAGATCTGACATTTCGATTTGAAAAATTGAGAGTTACCCGTTTTGATAAAGGTGTCGAATCTTTTAATCAAAACAACCCAAAAGGTGGTAACTCTCATGTTGCATACTAACAACCCAATCATAAAACACAAAACTGGATTACTTAATCTAGCCGAAGAATTAGGTAACGTGTCAAAAGCCTGCAAAGTTATGGGCGTTTCAAGAGATACATTTTATCGATACCAAGAACTAGTCGAAGACGGAGGCTTGGATGCGTTAATTGATAAAAGTCGCAGATCACCAAACATCAAAAACCGTGTGGATGAAGTAACGGAAAACGCTGTTGTTCAATACGCAATTGATTATCCAGCTCACGGTCAACACAGAACAAGCAATGAGCTTCGTAAACAAGGCGTGTTTGTATCAGGCAGTGGCGTTCGCTCAATCTGGCTGCGTCATGACTTAGAAAACTTCAAAAAGCGCTTAAAGGCGCTGGAAGGAAAAGTCGCTAACGAAGGCATTATCTTAACCGATAGCCAAGTCGCTGCGCTTGAGAAAAAGAAAAACGATGACGAAGCCTGTGGTGAAATCGAAACAGCACATCCGGGCTATCTAGGCTCACAAGATACGTTCTATGTTGGCAATCTCAAAGGTGTTGGCCGTATCTATCAGCAAACGTTTATCGATACCTATAGAAAAGTAGCGTTCGCTAAGCTGTATACGACCAAAACCCCAATTACGGCGGCTGACATACTCAATGATAAGGTTCTACCGTACTTCGAGCAGAACGAACTACCAATGCTACGCATTTTAACTGATCGAGGCACGGAATATTGCGGCAAGGTTGAGCATCATGACTATCAGCTATATCTAGCGATTAACGATATCGACCACACCAAAACTAAAGCGATGTCGCCTCAAACCAATGGTATCTGCGAGCGCTTCCACAAAACGATACTTAACGAGTTCTATCAGGTTACGTTCCGTAAAAAGCTTTATAGCTCGCTTGAAGAACTGCAAAAAGATCTGGACGAATGGATGGCTTATTACAATAATGAGCGAACTCATCAAGGAAAAATGTGCTGTGGCAGAACGCCATTTGAAACATTACTTGATGGAAAATCGATTTGGGCCGATAAGAATTTAGCTCAAATCTAAACTGACAGTCACCGATAGAAAAACGGATAACTGTCAGATCAAGTCTGAGCTACTACAAACACCGCTGTTAACACCAAGCGACTTTGTCGTATCTTAATTACCAAGCAATTCTGTCGTAATTGCTAATTACCAAGGGAAACTGTCGGTCTCTTTTTTACA